>JBDHJU010000089.1:0-12256 GCA_039586755.1 Gemmatimonadota bacterium
CAGCTCGACGTGGCCGGCCGACGGCAGGTCGAGCCCGGCGAGCAGGCCGAGCAGCGTCGTCTTCCCGGAGCCCGAGGGCCCGACGACGGCGACGGCGCCGGCGGCCTCGATCTCAAGATCGATGTCTTTGAGGACCGTGAGCGGCCGACCGCCGCTCATATAGGTCTGCTCGAGTCCTTTAGCGATGATCATCATGGGACGAAAGATACTCGTCTGCGTTCTTGCCGCACTGGCCTTGGCCTGTGGTCGTGAGGAGCGGGGGCCTGAAACGCGCGCGCCCTCCGCCGAGGCTCCAGCTACAGATACGTCGGCGCCGGCCGTGCTGTTTCTGGGTACCAGCCTGACGGCCGGGATGGGGCTTTCGGCGGATGAGGCCTATCCGGCCCTCATCCAGCAGAAGATCGACTCGGCCGGGTTGGGCTTCCGGGTCGTGAACGCCGGGGTGAGCGGCGAGACGTCGGCCGGGGGCTTAAGGCGGATCGATTGGCTGCTGCGCCAGCCCGTGGCGGCCCTGGTGCTTGAGCTGGGCGCCAACGACATGCTGCGCGGTCAGGACATCCCGGCCATGCGGGCCAACCTGCAGGAGATCATCGACCGCTCGCAGGCGGCGCACCCGGAGGCGCGGATCGTCATCGCCGGGATGAAGGCGGCGCCCAACCTCGGCGAGGCGTACGTCGGCGAGTTCGAGGCGGTGTTCCTAGAGCTTGCAGAGGCGAACGGGGCCGCGCTGATCCCGTTTCTGCTGGAGGGAGTGGCCGGGATCCCGGAGCTCAACCAGCCGGACGGCAACCATCCGACGTCGGAGGGACAGGCGATCGTGGCGGAGAACGTCTGGTCGGTGCTGGGGCCCGTGCTACACGAGCTAGCTCGCTGAGAAGGTCTGTGGATTAGGGTCGGCGCGGGGTCCCGCGGGGGTCCACCTTGGACCTCGCTCCACCGTTCGCGTGCACCCAAGGAGGCCGTGGCACCTCGGCTGCCCGCTCTCGAGTTGCGCTCCGGGGAACCCCGGCGCCTCCCCGGCAGAGTCCCGTCGTTTCAGCGACCTGCCAGCCGTCGAGTCAGGTCTCTGCCGTGAGGCGCTCGAGCGCCCGCTGCGCCGCCTCCCAGGTCGGCCGCAGTTCGGGGTCGCAGTCCTTCCACAACTCCACCACCCGGGCGTAGGCTCTTATCGCCTGCTGGCGCTCGCCGCGCTGCTCGTACAGCTGGGCGCGGGCGAAGGCGGCGCGCCCGTCGGCCAGGCCGAAGCCCTCGAGAGTCTCGAGTAAGCCAAGCGCTTCGGTTTCTTCGCCTGCCTCGAGCAGGCTCGTGGCGCGTGCGAACCGGTAGAACGCATGTGCCGTCGTGACGCGGGGGCCGTCGAGCAAGTCCTCTGCCTGTCGGAGGGCTTCTGCTGCCTCGACGTGGTCGCCGCGCTGGGAGGCCAGTATACCCTGCAGCGCGTGGCTCGTGCTTTCGGCCAGGTTGGCCATCAACGAGTTACCTGCTGCCCGGAGCCTTTCGGCCAGGAAGTCGCTAGTGTCCAGCTGGGCCGTGAGACCGTCGGGATCGCCGCTCAGCATGTGGTACCACCCGATGGCGGTACGGAAGGGCGGAAACTGGAGTGCCGGGGCATCCTGGCTAACCAGTCGCTCGAACGACTGCGTCGCCCGTTCCTCATCTCCGAAACCGGCTACGTACCACAGCAGCCAGCTTGTTTCCACGTCGGCAGATCCCGGCATCAGTTGCTCGGCATCTTCGTAGGCCTGCTTCGCCGCGGCCAGCCGCCCACGCCACGTCTCGATGGTAGCGACGTAGGAGTCGAGGGCGCGGAAACGATCGGCGACCGAATAGCGTGGGGCTGCTAGCTCTGTTGCCAGCAGCGCGGCCAGCGGGGCAAGCCGCGGCCCGCCCCACAGCATAATCAAGGCGTTCTGCAGCACGTCCCATTCCTGGTCGGCCAGAAGAACCATGGCGGCCAGGGAATCCTCAACCGAGCCGCGCACGAGGTCCCGACCGATCTTTACCGCTAGCCCCCAATCGCTCGTTGAGTCCCGGGAGAGGTAGAGGCGCGCGTAGCGGTCGAAGCGCTCCAGCTCATTCAGCTCGAGGGAGTACTCCAGCGGGTGCAAGACCGCCGGCAGGTACGACGAGTCGAGGGCGATCGCACGATCGAACGGTTCCAACCCGTCCCGCCTCGAGATGCCGACACGGTATCCGATGTGGTAGTAGGCGTCGCCCAGAAGATACCAGGCCTCCGGATCGTCGGGATAACTTTCGGTCAGCTCCTGCGCGCGTTCGATCGCCTCCGTCAGCTGCCGGTCCAGCAGGTAGCTCACCTCTACCAGGGCACGTTCACGCGGCGGCAGGCCGTGGGCCATACGGACGGCGCGGGCCTGCGCGGCCACCGACGTCGGGTGCCCGATATGGTGTAGCCAGCCGTAGGCGTGTGAGAGACCGTGTGCGGCGAGTGCGAAGGTCGAATCGGCGTCTAGGGCACGTTGAAATGCTTCGATCGCCCGGTCTGTGTGCACACGGCGTAGGGCCTGCTCGCCCTCGAGATATGCCCTTACCGCCTCGAGCGGGTGAGCAGACAGCGCACGGGTCGAGGCGCGGAGTCCCTCCTCCTCGCCGAGCTCGCGCAGAAGCTCGACGCTGAGCTGGTCCACCAGGGCTAGGATGCTGTCGGGCGAAGCGGCAAGACTGGCAGAGCCCAGCGTTTCGCCGCTCGTCGCCGAGTGGAGCGAGGCGTCGATGCGGACCTGGCTGCCCAACTGGACGACCTGGCCTCGGATCGCCCATCGGGCGCCGAGCCTGTTGGCGACGGCAAGCGCCTCCGCGTCCGTCGCTTCTCTGTCACCGATGCGGCTGCGCCAGCGACTGAGGACCGTGCGCGTGTCTATCGTATGGAGGTCGGCGACGTCGTCGAGGTCCTTGCTGAGCACATCCATCAGCCCTTCGCGCCACAGCTCCAACTCCGGTCCGCTGGTACGGAACGGAAGGATGGCCAGCGACTTAAGCGATGGATCGACCACCGGCGGCGCGTCGTCCCGATCGAGCAACGTGAGGACCAGTCCAGCGACGACCAGAACCGCGGCCACGGCTGTGGCGCCGACCAGTGAACGCGACCACATCGAAAGCGGGGGTCGCGCGGTCGCTAACTCCGGGGCGCGCGCTTCGGCTTTTGGAGCGACGAAAGTAGCGCCCTCGATGATCGCCGTGGCGACCACAACCGTGAACCCGATGAGCAGCAGGACGATGGCGGCTGGGAAGAACCAGGCCGGCAGCGCTAGCTTGTCGATGAAGACGTCGGTGATCTCGAGAATCAGCCAGGAAGCGCCGAGGTAGATCGCCAACACCTGGAGCAGCCTGCGCTGGCGGAACCAGCGAAGCAGGCGATCGAAGCCTTCCCCTTCGGTCGGCACTGGACGAGCCTCCCTGTGGTGGGATGAGGCGAGTGGCGCCGGGGCAGGGCGCCCCAGTCCCGAGGGCAATCTAGGACCGGGCACGCGGCGCGATCAAGCGGGACGGCCGAGCCACTGTAGATGCTGGCGCGACAATACATTGGGGGATCGAAGGGCCTGGAAGGGGCCCGCGGTGGGGGAGGCTGGGGCCCTACCTCCCCCTGCAGCGGAGTTGCTGAGACCGGCGTAAGCGGTGCCGGTCTGCTTCGGAATCAGGTGACACGTACCAGCTTCATCATCCCGTGGGCGAAGTGCGGCTTGCCGTCCTTCGTGTCAGGGAGGAAGCAGATCAGGGCGTAGTTGCCCGGCTCGACATCGAGGTCGAAGAAGGCGTGGGCGCCGGGATCGAGATCGACTACGCCACCCAGCAAGTTGCCGGGCGGTGGGCCCTCCATATTCTCGACCCACCCGACGAAGTCCTCGGGCGTCTTGCCCGCCATCAGCTTGACGACCACGACTTCGTGGCCCTGTCTGCCTTCGTTCTCGACGCGGATCGTGTGGCGCCCAGCGGTGAGCGGCTCGGATAGCTGGAAGCCGTAGTCGGCGAGGGTCATGACGATGTCGGCGGTGGGCTCGACCGGCTGAGCGTCCAGCCTCCCGACGACGTCGAACTCGGCGGCCATCCCCTTGGCGATGTGCTCCACGCCGTCCGGGCTGGGGATCCAGCAGACGATGGCGTAGTGCCCCGGCTCGAGGATCGAGGTGGCCGAGGTCGTGGTGCCGGGGTCGGCGGCGTTAGGGCCGCCGACGAACGAGACCCAGCTTGGTTGCGGCTCGCCGTGCCCGAGGGCCAGAAAGTCGGCGAGCGCTTTCCCCGCGCCCAGCTTGATAAGCTGCGCGTGATGCGGCTCGCTGCCCTGGTTGACCATGGCGAGGGTGGTGAGCCCGGCGGGGATCTCGGCCGGTACCTGGTAGGCGAAGTCGTTGGCTACGATGGTCACCACGTTGGGCGCCACCGCGGCCATCGACATCTCCTGCTCCCGGGCTCCCTCCGGCCGGCAGGCGCTGCTGACCAGCAGCGCGCCGGATGAGAGAAGCACGATGGACTTCCGTCTGATTCCCTTCATCAACGAAACCTCCGGCCGGTTCGGACCGGCCAAATGGGGCTAATCGCGTGCGTGCCTCAGCGTCTGACGGCACGCATGGCGAGTTCCGCCGGCCGGCCCGCTCCGCGCCGCGACCCCAAAAAGAAGAACTCCCGGCCGGTGCTGCCGGGAGCGCTGGCGCCGAGTCGTTGGACCGGCGAATCTCGCGCTGTCAGACACGCTAATATAGTGGGTGTTGTCGAATCCCGGTAGCTCGGATACAAGACTGAGGCCCAGCCAAATCGATCGAGCGGGAACCGACCGACACCACGAGCGTGCAAACGACGTATATTCGAAAGAGTGGACGTTACCCCTCCGCGAGGTCTTCGAGATGAAATACCAAGCCTGGCCGGGGCTGCTGCCGGTCGTCCTGCTGGTCGCTTGGGGCTGCACGTCGTCGTCGGGTCCGGACAACCATCCGCCGGACATCTCCATCACGACGCCGGCAGCGGGGGCGACGGTATCGCGCGGGGAGATGGTCGATTTCGAGGTGAGCGCGTCGGATCCCGACGGAATCGTTGTCGCGGTCTGGCTCTACGCCGACGGCCGACATGTGGGAGTGGACTCGACGAGCCCGTACCTCTTCCAGTGGGATACGCGTGGTGAAGACATCGGACGACGTCTGCTGAGAGCGACGGCACTCGATGATGGCGGTCAGGTGGCGGTAGATGAGATTGCCCTGTCGGTGCGCTGGAGTGACTTCGCTCCCGAGGGTCTGGACGACGGGTGGGAGACCTCGACGGCGGCCGCGCAGGGGATCGACGCCGACCGCCTCACCTGGATGATGGACGAGATCTACGGCGGCGGCTACGAGTTCATGCACGCGCTTCTGATAGCTCGGAACGGGAAGCTCGTGTTCGAGGAGTACTTCGGTGACTTCGATAAATATGCGTTGCAACACGTGCAGTCGACGACGAAGAGCTTCACCTCGGCGCTGGTTGGGATAGCCATCGATCGCGGTGAAATCGGCGGCGTGGCAGACCCGATGATCGACTACCTGCCGGAGTACGCACATCTGTTCGATGGCGGCAAGGAAGGTATCACCATCCAGCACTGCCTGATGATGGCGGCAGGGCTGGAGTGGAACGAGATCTCGACGCCGACGCTCGATTCGAGCAACGACAACATCATGGGCCACATGGTCCCCGACTACGTGGCCTTTGTTCTCGGCAAGCCGCTGGTGGACGAGCCCGGCACCGTTTGGTACTACAACAGCGGCTGCCCGCTGACGATGGGAGCGATATTGAGGAACGCCACGGGCATGACGGCAGACGACTACGCCGAGCAGCACCTGTTCGGCCCGCTCGGTATCGCGCCGACCGTGTGGCCGAGCATAAACGATGGTAAACATGTGGGCACGCACGGCTCGCTGTACGTGCGTGGGCGTGACATGGCGAAGTTCGGTCAGCTCTTTCTTCAGGATGGGGTTTGGGACGGCGAACGGGTCATCTCGGCGGAGTGGGTGGCGGAATCGACAATGCCTCGTTTGACAGTCTGGGGGAATGTGCGGTACGGATATCAGTGGTGGTTCCAGGAGATGAGCGGTTATGACGTGCCTTATACCTCTGGCTACGGGGGACAGCACATATTCATCATTCCGGAGCTCGACACGGTGATCGTCACGGCCGCCGACTATAGCAACACCGAAGGGCTGGGCGAGCAAACGGACCGGATCATGCAGCTGCCCCAGTTGTGGATCCTGCCGGCGCTGCTGCCGGCCACAACCTTCGCCGGGGGTCCGTGAGCGCGGCATTCCACATCGGAACCCAGGGCTGGTCCTACCCCGACTGGACGGGCCCCTTCTATCCTGAAGGCACGGCGAGTTCGCAGTACCTGTCGGTCTACGCCAAGGCCTTTACGGCGGTGGAGATCGACAGTTCGTTCTACGCCGTGCCGCCGGCTTCGCACTTCCTCGGCTGGCACGATCGTACGCCGGAGTCGTTCCGTTTCGCCTTGAAGCTGCCAGGCGAGCTGACGCACGAATTGCGGCTGCGCGGTGGCGAAGAAGTCTTGAAGACCTTCTGCAAGCGTGCCGAGCTATTGGAGGAGAAGCTGGGTGTCATCCTCGTGCAGCTGCCGCCCGACTTCACGCCGGCAGACCGGCAGGCGTTGGACTCGTTCCTCGAGCGGTTGCCGGCGGGGATCAAGTTCGCCGTCGAGTTCCGGCATCGCGGGTGGTTGGGTGAGCGAACCTACGCGTCGCTGCACTCGGCGGGGGTGGCGCATGCGCTGTCTGACGGCCCGTGGATCGAGCGAGAGCGGACGATGGAGGCGGCGCTCAGCCCGACAGCGGACCTCGCCTACTTCCGCTGGTTGGGCGATCGGCCACAGCTCTCCGACTACTCGCACGCAAGGTTCGATCGGTCGGCGGAGATCCTCAGCTGGTCGAAGGTCCTGAGGGAGCTTTCCGGGCAGGTGCGGGAGATCTACGGATTCTTCAACAACCACTATGAAGGCCATTCGCCGGCCAGCGCCCGGAGCCTGCTTCGGCGATTGGATCAGCCGGTAATCGATCCCGACGAGCTGAACCCGCAGCTGTCGCTCTTCTGACCTCTAGCGTTCCTCGGGGTCGTCTGACGAGTGGAGGTGGATGAGCCTCCACTCGCCGTCCCGTTTCTCGTAGATCTCCGTCCAGCGTCCGGTGCGACGATTCACGCCTTCGCCACGTCTGGCTTCCATCTCGTAGCGCGAGGCTATCCAGCCGATGCGGTCGTCGCGCCGCTCGTCGACGCGCACGACCTGATCGAACGTGCTCAGCTTGAAGGCGTTGAACGCCTGGAGCGCTGGGGTCACGTGCTCCAGGAATTCCCCAAGGTTCTTGAAGACAGGCGGCGGGATCGTATCGAAGATGTAGCAGTCGGGATCGTATATCTTGCCCAGGCTTCCGAGGTCGAACTCGTTCCATGCCGTGACGTGCGCCCGGTGGAGCTCGAGCAGTCGGTCACTTTCCGTGCTTTCTTTGCTCATTTCGTCGCCGTAACAATGGTCAGGTCTTCGTCTTCGCCTTTGCGAATCCACTGTACGTCACCGAAGCCGGCGCCGGCCAGCCAGGTGTGGATCTCCTGGAAGGTATAGCAGCGACCTACACCGCTGCTCAACAGCATGTGCAGCGAGTGGACTGCGCCGCGAACCGGCAGGGTGCGCGTCTCGTCCATGATCATATCCTGGATCGCTATCTCACCGCCCGGCTTCAGCCTATTGAACAGCCTTTCGAAGAGCGCCCGGTTCGCGTTGTAGCTGCGGCGGTGTATGACGTCGGACATCCAGATGAAGTCGTAATCGCTGGGCAGTTCGCGTTCGTCGACGTCGTATTCGAGGACGGTGATTCGGTCTTCCATTCCGGCCGAGGCGACGACGTCTCGGGCGATCGCTGCGGCGATAGGTGTGTCGACCAGGGTGACGCGCAGATCCTTGTAGGCTCGGCAGAAGGCGACGGAGTACGTGGCAGCGCCGCCTCCCAGGTCGAGCATCAGCCGGTGGTCCTTCAGGTCAATGGAGCCGCTCTGCAGCACATCGGTCGCCCGTGACCGGGCGCTCCCGTGTAGAGCCATCAGCAGATGGCGCGCCGCCTCGGGCTCTTCGAGGAGGATGAGCTTATCACGCTGGCGCTTTCCCGTTCGCAACGCCGTGGGCAACCGACCCCAGAGCTCCCAGTTGAACTGGGCGGCGACCAGACGGTGGCCGATATAATCGGGCGAGCCGCGAACGAGGTAGCGGTCCGCCGCCTCGCTGTTTGAGTACTTGCGGCCGTCTTTGGTCAGGAGCTCGAGGGCGACGAGTGCGTCGAGGAAGAGCTGCGTGGCTCCGGGTTCCAGGCGCAGCCGGTCGGCTACCTCGAGGGCGCCGAGCGGCCCGTCGGCCAGCTGACCGTAGATGTCGAGCGCTGCCGATTCCAGGACCAACCGGTCGGCCCAGTAGTCGGCGACCTGCTCGAAGCGCTCCGGAGTCCAGTCAGTGGGCGGCATTGCGTCCTCCCTCGAGTAGGGCGGGATACTACGGATAGCGCCTGGAGTGCGGTGCTGGCAAGGGAGCCCTACTCCTGCTCGAGCGCCCAGCGCACAGTGCCGGCATCCGCCTCCGAGTAGCCGTACAGGACCACTTCGTCGATCTCGGTTTCAACCTCGGCCAGATAGCCCCGGATGGCGGCGATCATGATCTTGGCGGCTTCGTCCAGGGGAAACCCGGCGACCCCGGAGGCGAGGATCGGAAAGGCGATGGACTTGATACCTGTCTGGTCCGCCAGCTGCAGGGAGTGGCGGGTGGAACCCTCGATCGATGCTCGGCTGGCGGGCTCCTCGCCCATCGCCGCCGCGTGGATCACATAGCGGGCCGCCAGGTCACCGGCCCCGGTGATCGCCGCCTCGCCGACGCGGATAGGGCCGTGCTCGTCGCATTCCTGTTGGATGCTGGGGCCGCCCTTGCGGGCGATGGCGCCCGCGACGCCGGTGCCGAGAATCAGGTGGTTGTTCGCCGCGTTGACTATGGCGTCACCTGGGAACTCGGTGATGTCTCCCTTTTCTACCCGGATCTTCGTCTGAGAGGCCATCCTGGGACCCTTCCGCTGGGGTACCATCCCTGTTGCCCCGGCCGGCTGCGCCGTCCGAGGAGCCTGCTATATTAGGGTTGATATTACGAATCGTCCCGAGGATAAGGCCAGGCCCTACGGGGAAGGGCCCCGGGAGGAAACCCGAGGAGCACTCATGATCACCTTCACGGATAAAGCACGCGAGCGAATACTCGCCTTCATCGAGCAAGAGGAGAACCCGGTCGCCCTGCGGGTCACGGTGCACGCGGACAGCCCGCTGGCGCCGAAGTACGAGCTCGCACTGGTCGACGAGTGGGACGAGCAGCCCGGCGACACGGTCGTCGACGCCGGCGGCTTCAAGGTTTTCATCGACGAGGGGAGTGCCGACAGCATCGAGGGCACGACGGTGGATTGGGTGGAAGGCATGCACGGTGGCGGCTTCAACGTCGTGAACCCCAACGTCAAGCCGATCGGGTCCGAGGAGCCGACGGGCGAGCTGGCCCAGCGGGTCGCACAGGTGATAGACGCACAGATCAACCCGGCGGTAGCATCCCACGGTGGCCGCGTTACCCTGATCGATGTTCGCGACAACGTGGTTTTCGTACAGCTCGCTGGCGGCTGCCAGGGCTGCGGTATGGCAACGGTCACGCTGAAGCAGGGTATCGAGCGCTTGATAAAGGAGTTGATCCCCGAGGTAGCCGAGGTGATCGACGTTACCGATCATACCATGGGAAGGGACCCGTACTACCGGGCGCCGAGATAATGGACCGTCGCAGGTTTCTCGCCGGCGTCGGGATATCTGTGCCCGCTGTTCTGCTCACGAGCCCGATGTCGCTGCTCGGCTGCTCTTCGAATACGCGGGCAAAGGACCCGCTCTTCAAGATCTCGCTGGCGGAATGGTCGCTGAATCGCGCCCTATACGGCGGCGAGCTCGATAACCTCGACTTCCCGATGGTGACTCGGGTGGACTACGGGCTCGACGCCGTCGAGTACGTCAACTCGTTCTTCAAGGACAAGGCGGAGGATTCGGCCTACCTGAGCGAACTGAAGACCCGGGCCGACGATCAAGGGGTCAAGAGCCTGCTCATCATGTGCGACGGCGAAGGTGCCTTGGGTGACCCGGATGACGCGGCGCGAACGACTGCGGTCGAGAATCACTACAAGTGGGTCGAGGCGGCGAAGTACCTCGGTTGTCACTCGATTCGCGTTAACGCGCGGTCGGAGGGCACTCCCGACGTTCAGCGCGAGTTGGCCGTGGACGGCCTGCGGCGCCTGACCGAGTTCGCGGCCCAGCGCGAGATAAACGTGATCGTCGAAAACCACGGCGGCATCTCGTCGGACGGCGCCTGGCTATCGAGTGTCATGAGAGCGATCGATCATCCCCGCTGTGGCACGTTGCCCGACTTCGGCAACTTCCGTATCGAGGAGGGCGTGTGGTACGATCGCTACCAGGGCGTTGCCGAGCTGATGCCGTTCGCCAAGGCCGTGAGCGCCAAGTCCCACGACTTCGATGACCAGGGAAACGAGATTCATACCGATTTCCTGCGGATGATGCACATCGTGCTCGACTCCGGGTACAGGGGCTACGTAGGTATCGAGTACGAGGGCAGCTCGGTGAGTGAGCCGGAAGGGGTGCGCGCGACAAAGGCACTGCTCGAGAAGGTCCGAGACTTGATTGCAGAGGAGAACTCTAGCCAGTAGCCAGTAACCGGTAGCCAGTAACCGGTATTGTGGGATCAGGCAACCGGCACACCGGCCACCGGCTACCGGGCCGCTGGCCAACCCGTAGGAACCCGCCCTATATTCTCCCTTCGTCCTCGCAAAAGCCCAATATCCAAGCTCCATGGAAGAAGCAGCCCGAATCGCCCGGAAGCTGTCTGCCCTTGCCGAATTGGGCCTGGAGCGCGTCGAGAACTACGCCGTAGCCAGCGACGCGGTTCGTGTCGACCGCCGGACCCACAAGGTGACGGGGAGCCGGCCGGCGATGGGTACATATGTTTCCATCTCCGCACTGGCTCGCTCCCGCGAGCGGGCCGAGGAAGCCATCGGCCGCGCTTTCCAGGAGATGGACCGATTGGTCAAGCTCCTCAACCGCTTCGACGGAGCCTCCGCCGTTACCTGCCTCAACCAGCAAGGAAGCCTGCACGGCGCGCCGCCCGAGGTCTCGACGGTGATCGAGCGCTCGCTGCACTACCATGAGATCTGCGCCGGCGCCTTCGACATCTCCGTCAAGCCGTTGCTCGACCTCTTCCAAGCTGACCAGGGCCAGGCGACGCCCGGCGAGCCGGGCCGGCGTGAGCTGGCGGAAGCGTTGGAGCTGGTCGGGTCGCGGGATATCGAGATGACGGGCGGGACGATCGGTTTCAAGAAGGCGGGGATGGGCATCACGCTGGACGGGATCGCTAAGGGCTACATCGTCGATCGGATGGCCGCAGTCCTCTCGAAGCATCGCGTATCGGATTATCTGATCAATGCGGGCGGCGATATTCGGGCTGCCGGCACGAAAGAGAAGAGGCAGCCGTGGACGGTGGCGGTCCAGGATCCGGCGAAGAGGGGGGACTTCCCTGACGTCGTCCACCTGCGCGATGCGTGCGTGGCGACCTCGGGTAGCTACGAGATCTACTTCGATCGTGAACGACTCTTCCACCACCTGGTCAGTTCGAGAACGGGGCGGTCGCCCGACCTGAACACGAGCGTGTCGATCATCGCGCCGTCAACCATGGCGGCGGACGCGCTGGCGACCAGTGTCTTCGTCATGGATCCGCACGAGGCGGTAAGGTTCGTGGAATCTCTGCCGCGCTGCGAGTGCTTGATCATCGACAAGGACGGATGCCAGCGCCGATCCAGCGGCTGGAAGAGCGCTCGTCATCTCAACGGAGACGAGGTATGGTCATGACGCAAAGCGGATCACCGGCTTACAGCAACGTTCAATTGAGTTCCCTGGTAGCCCTCAGGATGCTCATCGGCTGGCACTTCTTCTATGAAGGTCTCGCCAAGTTGCTCAACCCGTACTGGACGTCGGCCGGCTATCTGTCGGAATCGAAGTGGTGGTTCTCCGACCTATTCATCTCGCTTGCGGCCAGTCCCGGCACGCTGGGCGTAATCGACTTTCTGAACAGCTGGGGGCTCGTAGCCATCGGTCTGGGCCTGATGCTTGGTGCGTTGACTCGGGCCGCGACGATCGCCGGGATGGTGCTGCTCTTCCT
>JBDHJU010000090.1:0-29856 GCA_039586755.1 Gemmatimonadota bacterium
GCCATCTTCCTCGACGCCAAGCGCTTCCTGCCCCACATCGACCAGGACGAGTTCCCCGCCCAGCGACTGGCGGCGGAGATATACGTCGAGACCGGTGTGCGCGCGATGGAGCGCGGCAACGTGTCGAAGGGCCGCAACCCCGAGAGCGGCGCCAACTACCGGCCGGCGCTCGAGCTAGTGCGGCTCACCATCCCGCGCCGCGTCTACACCAAGGATCACATGAAGGCGGTGGCAGAAGGGATCCGGCAAGTCTACGACCGCAGAGAGGAGATCAAGGGGCTCAAGTTCGTCTACGAACCCGCGAAGCTGCGCTTCTTCCAGGGACGCTTCGAGTCGCTATAGACCGAGGTCAGCGTGACGCGGCCTACTCTCCGCTGGCCGCTAGTATCTCAGGCCGGTCGTAGGGCGGGTCGAAATCGAACCCGAAGAGCTCGGGGTCCTCGCCGATGACCGCGGCCGAGACTATGCTGAAGACGTAGTCGTAGGTCTCCTGCGGAATCTGTTCGCGGTACTTGTCGAGCAGCTGCCAGAAGTTACGCTCGCGCGGGTTCTCGGGCAGCGAACGGACCAGCCGCAGGATGTTCGATTCGCCCCAGTTGTACGACGCGATCACCAGAAGTCCCGACGCCTGCGCGTCGGTCGTGTATATCCGCCGTAAGTAGCGAGCCGCAGCCCGCGTCGACTTCTCGAAATCGTGGCGCTCGTCCAGAGAATCGGGTCGTCTGACTCCCACCAGCGGACCCGTCTTGAGACCGTAGTCGCGCGCGGTACCCGGCACGAACTGCCACATCCCCTTGGCGATCCCGTACCGGGTCTCAGGGCCCGTCGCCTCCACTCTCAGGTCGCTCTCCTGCAGCGCGAGGTAGAAGAACTCGGGTGGCAGGCCGTGCTCCAACATCGTCTTGGCGATCCGCCGCCCGTAACCGTTACGCTGCGCCCGCTCCATCGCATCCTTGAGCCGCGGCGATGTCTTCCAGAGTCTGACGTAGGTGAGAACCGCGTCCACGAAATCCTGCGGAACGTTGACCTCCGATTCGCCGAACCGGTGCGCCACGCGGTAGACTAACTGCACCTCTTCCGGTGTCGCGTCACTGTAGATGCCGAGTTCCTTCAGAAAGTCCTGATACTGCTTGTCGAACTCCGCGTGGCGAGCCTGCTGAACCTGCCGCTCGCCCACGCTGCCCGCGAGCTTCGCCAACGCCAACTCGATATCCTTCGAGGCATAGAACAACTCTTCCGCCGCGGAGCGCTGCCTCTGCATCCGTTTGTGCAGCAGATACGCGTAGCTGCTGGCGGCCAGGCCGAACGTCGCGACGGCCAAGAGCACTGCAGCGTATTTCCGGGTTCGTCGTCGCTGCAGATTGGCGAATGCCCGGCGCAGCGCCGCCGTGTGAGTCCCGATGTTCTTGGGCGCACGCGGCGCGAAGTAGCGCCTCACGATGGCGCTTTCCGACGGCACGAGTGTGGGCTCGGCTTCCGCCGTCTTCTCCAGGCCCTCGGGCGTCAACGTCAGCGTCGGGCCCTGAACACCGAGGTGCACGCGCGTCGGCCCACCCAGCGTAATGCTTTCGATCCGTCGGCCGCCGACGATAGTACCGTTCGTGCTCCCCAGGTCGCGCAGCCGCCAGCTCCCGCCTTCCAGTACCGCCTCGGCGTGGTAGAGGCTCACCGAGCGCGACTCGACGACCAGGTCGTTGTCCGGCGCGCGACCGATACGGCAGTTTCCGACGAACCGCGCCGTCCCCTCCTGGCCTTCCACCGCCACGAGCAGCGCCTGCTCGCCTCGACGCTCTATCGTCTGGTTCTCTCTCACTGCATCAATATTCTGGTCGAGGCTCGACTCTCCGTGCTCCGTCATGGCAGAGACACCAAGCTAGAGACTAGGGGGCGCTCTCCTCCTCACCCACCTCTTCGGCCTCCGTCACAAAGTACTTCCCATCGGTGTTGAAGTGAATCGGCCCCTCGTTCCTGAACATGTCGGCCAGCGCCATGAACTCCGCCGGCGATGGATAAAGCTGATAGACGGTATTGTCACCCTCGAGCCGATAGTAGAAGTAGAACGCCCGCTTCTGCACGTTGTAGCCCAGCCTGTACTTGTCGACCGTTTTCCAAGCCATACTCATATCTCCTCTTCGACGCGCGGTGTCAGGGAACGGCGGTGAAGTGTGCGTGGATGCACAGCCAACGGCCGTCTTCCCTGACGAATATGCGCGTCGACTTACCGCGCGTGCTGAACGGCTCGCCGTCCTGGACTCCCGAGTCGGTCCAGTAGTAGACGATCCACGCTACGTCACCGCGGACCGTCATCTGGGGCTGGTGCATCTCCGTGTGGACACCCGGCGCACGCTTCACCCAGTCCGCGACGCCGCGCACCTCCAGCTCCTTGCCCTCGGCCAGGTACACATCGTTCTCGCCGAACACCGTGATGTCGGGGTGTATGTAGGTCGCGTAGCGCTCGACGTCGCCCTCCTCGATGGCCGCCCACATCGCGACCAGCGTGGCCTTTACCTCTTCCGCGTCACGCTCAGCGGTGGCGCGCTCCTGGGCGCGGAGCAGCCCGGGCCAGGCGAACAGCAGAGTCAGAAGGATGTAAAGTCTCATCTTTGGTCCTCTCCAGTCGAACGGCGTCAGCGGCGCTTGACCCCTTCCAGCGCACCCTCGATCAGCCGGTACGCTGCCTCCCGCGACAGGCCATCCGGGTCACGTTCACCCGACGGCGTCGACGCGATCCCCAGGGCCGCAACCTTCTCGTAACGGAACATCTCTGTAAGCGCGGCGGAAAGCTCGACACTCGTCGGTCCATCGGGCACGTTGAGCGAATGCCCTTGGACTTCACGCGGATCCAGCACGTCCATGTCGATGTGCACGTAGATGACGTCGGTCAGCTGCGATAACCGCTCCATCTGATGATGGATGTTCTCCGACAACGTCCGGATATCCTCGACCGTAATGTGCTCGATGTCGGAGCGGTCGATCAGCTCCTGTTCCAGCGGGTCGGTGTCCCGCACCGCGGCCATGACCATGTAGCGGGTCGGCAACGCGGGATCGAGGCCCGACTTCAAGCGCAGGTTGGTGAGCGCCATCCCCGCCGAAACCGCCACGGGCATGCCACCGAGCATCCCGCTCAGAGTCGTCTCCGGCGTGTTGAAGTCGCCGTGCGCGTCGACCCAGACCAGCCCAACTTTGAGTGGCCGGCTCGACGGGCCGGAGTGCTGCAGGCCGCCAAGCATCCCCATCAGCGAGCTGCAGTTGGCCAAGAGACCCACCGGCAGGTAGCCGTCGCGTCTGTCGGCAGCGACGGTTTCGGCCAGGTGTCCGTTGGCCAAACCCAGCCGGTGCCACTCGCCGTACTCGCGCCGCTCTTCAGGCGTCAGCTCGACCGTGCCGATCGGCTTGAGCTCGACGTTTAGCCCAGCAAGGCGCGCCTCGATACCGCCTTTTGCCAGGTAGTCGGGCACGTCCGACAGCTCGGCGACGTTGCGCGAGCCGGAGTACGGCATCTTAACCAGTGCGACCTTCAACTTGCCCTCCGCTGAGACGTAGCTTTGCGCCGAAGAGATCGCCGGCGCGACAGCCAACCCCAAGATCACGATCACAAGCGCTCTCATCCGTTCACCCCACTTGTTCACCTCGCTCGATTCACTCCCCGACCTCGAGCACCACTACCTCGTCGATCACCTCTACGCGGCGCGGCGGTAGACTCAACAACAGTCCGTCTTCTCTGTCTTCGAAAGTCACATCGCTGCCGTCGCGCAGCAGTCGGGCCGAGCGGACGCGCCACGGCAGCGACGGCAGCGCCAGGATCGGTCCGTTCCAGTCGAGCACGTGCACGTAGACCTTACCCTCGCGTCGGGTCGTCACGCCCCAGAGGTCCGGCGCCAGCGGGCCACCGCGCGTCCCGTAGATCGATTCGCCGTAATGCTCCAGCCAAGCGCCCATCTCTTTCAGTCGCGTGACGAACTCGGGCTGGATCCGGCCGTTCGGCATCGGCCCCACGTTGAGCAGGAAGTTGGCGTCGCTGCCAGCAGCTCGGACCAGATACCGCACCAGCTCGCGAGTGCTCTTGTAGCTCCGGTCAGTGATGTTGAACCCCCACGACCGGTTCATCGTCTCGGCCGTCTCCAGAGGCAACCGGCTCACCTCCGCGGTGTTGAACCCGGCGGTGTTCCGTCCCGGCAGATCTTTCTCGAACATCTGGAAGTCTTCGCCCGGGTAGGGTGTCTCGTGGTGGTTCGAGCCGACGAGCGCCTGCGGTTGGAGCTCGTGGATCAACGAGTAAGTCCGTTCGAGCCGCCAGTCCGCCTCGGGCCGGTCCCACATCCCATCGAACCAGATGCCTCCGATCTCACCGTAACCGGTGAGCAGCTCACTCAGCTGTTCGTCCATGTAGTCGAGGTAGCGATACCAGTCGCCCTCATCCGGCCGCTCGGCGCTATTACCCGTGCGCCCGCGCGGATAGTAGTCCGGGTGATGCCAGTCGAGCTGTGAGTAATAGAAGAAGAGCTTGATGCCCTGGCGCCGGCACTCTTCGGCCAGTTGCGCGAGAACGTCCTCACCGTACGGCGTGCGATCGACGATGTCCCAGTCCGAGATCCGCGAGTCGTACATCGCGAAACCATCGTGGTGCTTCGCGGTGATAGTGATGTACTTCATGCCCGCCGCTTTCACCAAGGACACCCACTCGGCGGCATCGAAGCGGATCGGGTTGAACTGATCGGGCAGCTTCTCGTAGTCCGAGACCGGTATTCGCCGTACCTCCATCACCCACTCGGCCGAGCCCAGCACGCTGTAGATGCCCCAGTGCACGAACAGCCCGAACTTGGCGTCCTGAAACCAGGTGCGGGCCGCGAGGTTCTCCGGGGTCGGTTCATACGACGCCTGGCCGAGTGCACGGCCCGGCACAACCGCCAAGCCCGCACCGATCGCCAGCGCGCAGGCGGCATGCGAGAGTCTGCGCACCTTATTCACCGCCCGCACCTCCTCCAAACTTTTGACTCAGCAGAGCGTCCAGACTGTACTTGCCTGGGCCGACCATCATGAGCCCCAGGAACACCCACATGTTCTTGAAGGCGTGGGACGGAGTTCCTACACCGCTCGCGATGTGGTTCACTGTGGCGACGAACATCGTGAACGAGAGCGCTGCGCAGGCTGGGCGGAAGAAGAGGCCCGCGGCGAACAAGAGCGCCCCCAGCGTCTCGGCCAGCGTGGCGAGGAACCCGAAGAACGCGTGACCGAACCCGATCCCGAAGTTGCTCATCGCGCCGCCGACCCCTGCCCACAGCTCCGGGCCGCCCGTCAGCTTCCCCCACCCGTGGAAGTAGATGAAGCCGAGGCCGAAGCCGAGGCGCAGTGGTATTTTTGCAGTGCTTTCCAGATCATTGGATCGCCTCCAGTTTAGATTATGGCTCGACGCGACGCGGCGCTGTTGAGAATCCTCTCAGCGCCGCCAGCCACTGGCGCGTCAGGATCGCCAGCGCCGCCTCGCCTTTCTCGACGCTCGCCAGGCTTGGATCGCCTAAGTAGCCCGTCTCCGAATACGCCGGATCGCCCCGGTCGCGGGAGAAGAGGCCGGGCTGGTAGCCGGGATAGTCTTTCGCTCGACCCTCACCGTAATCGGCCGGCGGCAGCTCGTCGCTCACCAGCTCGGGCTGCAGGAACAGGTTGATCGATGTCTCTATCTCGTCCGCGTGGCCACCTACTATCTGCTCCTGCAACGCGTCTATCTCGGGTGTTTCGAGATCGTCCCACGAGACCACGAGCGCCGGCGTGCCGGTAGTAACGCGAATCTCCCGCGCCGCGACAGCGATCGGCAGGCCCGTGGCGTTTCTGATGCCCGTATTGAGGAAGACGATCCGTTGGGCGCCATGCTCGACCAGCGAGCGGGCCACCTCCAACACATAGCCCGTGAAGATATCTGAATCGCTCACCTCGGTGCCGGGATAGTCGCGGAAAGCCGGGAACCAGCCATGCAGGATGGGCGGCGCCACCAGCACCGGCAACGAATCAACCGCTTGCTGGCACAGGTACTCCATGACCTTCTGATCCGCGTTCATCGGCAGGTGCGGGCCGTGCTCTTTGGCCCCTGCACCGAACGGCAGGATGACCAGCGGCGCCTCCCGCAGTCGCGCCTCCGCCTCCGGCCAGCGGAGCTCGCCGAGATAGGCGCCCGGGGTCTGGGCCCATGCCCCTCCCCATCCGGCTAGGATCGCCAGCAGGGTTGCCTTCAGGGTCTTAGACACAACTTGACCTCCTATGATAGGTACGCCCGACGAGCAACGGCCCAGCGGAAGATGATTTTCCCGCTGGGCCAACTCTCGTACCGAACTCGCCGCCTAGCTCTCGTCCTCCACCAGACCGCGAAGCACGTCCGGCCACTCGCTCGGTCGCGCCCAGGCCTCCTTATGGACGATCACCCCTCCCCTGTCGATGATGTACGCGCTGTTCGGCAATCCACCGTAGGCCTCGCGGACCGCGTTATCCGTATCGTCGATCACCACGGTCGTCGAGATATGAAGCTCATCGCACGTCTTTTCGGCCAGTTCCTTGCGTTGGTCGAAAGTCTCTGGCTGCTCGATCTCGCTGAACATCATCTGCCCGGCGTGTGCTTCTCGCTGATAGAGGATGATGAACGTGACCTGGCTCTCGAACTCTTCACGAATCTTCTCGACGTCGGCGGACCGCCGACGAAACGGGGGTCAAGTATACGAGCCGAACTCGATAACCACCGGCTGTTCGGCGTAGACCTCGCTGAGACTGAAACGCTCGCCGTCCAAAGTCTCCAAAGTGAAGTCGGGTGCGACCTCGCCGGCCATCGGCTTTGTCTCGGTGAACTGCTCGAACCGCGCGCTCTGGGCGAACAGCGCCGGCGGAGTGAACAGGAAGGCCAGTAACGCTAAGGCCGGGGCGACCCTGAGGGGAGCGTTCGCTCTCACAGCCAACCTCCTATGACATTCTTTGCCAGGCCGGGGTCGCTTCAACATACGGCGTCGCCGCGGGCGCGACCAGCCGATGCCACCGATTCGCCTCAGTCCTTATGGTCCGCCGGACTCAGGCCCTCAGCGCCGGGTAGTATACCGATCAACTGTGCCGGATCGTGGATCAGCACGGGCAGGTGCTGCGGGCAGATCCAGATCGTGGAATCGCGATACTCCAAAGGGATCAGCGGTGTAACGTCGGTCCCCCTCTTGCAGGCGAGGCATGTCTTCGGGTTGGGACTCTCGCTCATGCGTTCCTCTCTCGCTGCTCGGGTTACCTGGCTGCTGCTGCGGAGACCGGCCGATGACCTAATTCGACATCGAGGCTGTCACCTGCCCACTCACACTTCTAAGGCCGCAGCGGCTCTGTCGAAGTCCTCGGGCCTGAAATACAAGACGTAGCCGTAGTATCCCCTGCCATCCGCCACACCCGTAGCGGCGGCCACGTTGACGTTGGCCTGGTAGAGTCTCTCGTGTACGCTCACCAGCGCACCCGGTTCGTCGTCACCTTGGATGAGCAAAGCAGGGTATGGCCCATCGAGGCTGAGTCCCGCTTTCTTCCCTTCACTCTCCATCTTAGATGCGTCTGCCGGGAACAGCGTCAGCTGCGTCCGCAGAGGACCCATCGGTATGGCGGTCATGGCATGCAGGTTGATGCCGAACTCCGCCAGCTGGGACAGTAGTCTGTATGCTTCACCGGGTCGGTCCTGGACCGCGGTGTGGAAGTAGCTGACTCGGCTAACGTTGCTGGCCATCGGTCCTCCTCATGGCGGCGCCCGTGCTCGATACTTCGATGCCTAACGACCGTACCACTGCTGAAGCACGGGCTCGGCGAAGCAGGCGTTTTCCTATACTCTATAGATGAGACCTGCGCCTCGGGCCAGCAAGCCTTACCGCCGAACCTACCAACGGACGAGTAGGGGCACCGCAGGACGGAGATCGACGCAATCGCCTCGTGCACCTCCGTCCAACTCGATGTCCATCAGCGGCTCGGACCCTCGCTCGACCGCCACCACCCCGAGGCCCGAAAATGCGTCGAGCTCCGGCGATGATGATCCCTCGCCTTCAGGAACCACGAGCGAGATTCCCGTTATCGCCCGCGTGCCGTTGGGATGCTCACGGACGTCCCACGCCGGCCCGCGACTCCAGGGAAGGAAGAACAGGAAGGGCTCTTCGAGATGCTCGGAGTTCAGGCCCACCGGTATGACGACGCCACTCGGCAGGTACGGCGGAGCGTAATCCCATGTCTCGAACGGAAGGTCCGCCCCCGGCGGAAGGTCCGCCCCCGGCGGAAGGTCCGCCCCCGGCGCCCGGTCCGCCCCCGGCGCACGGTCCGCATCGGCGACCGGCGACCGTATCCCGACGCCGAACGGACTAGCCGGGTGCCCCGGATCGGTTCGCTCTCGCAGACCCGTGCGCCGGATGGCCTCCGAAGCCGCCTCCGCCGGGTCAACGAGCCAGATGAACTCGAGGTAGGCGTTCTCGAAGAAGACCCCCCGGCTAGCCGTACCCTGGCCGGGGTGTGTATTCGTACGGCCTTCGGCAAAACCTCTCGATACGAGAGCAGCGATCTCCGAGCCGCCCGGCGCGGTGGCGACGAAAACGTGATCGAGCTCGAACCTCGGCCCCATCACTCGTCTGCGTCCTCTACAAAAAGCGCGCGCACCGGACCCGACAATACACGCGCCATATGCCTGTGCTCTTTGCCCGACGGAATGAAAACCCCGTCGCCGGGCCCAAACACGGAAGTCCCTTCACCGAAGCCTATCTCGAACTGCCCCTGCAGAATGAAACCGACGTGTCCTTTCTCGCACCAGTGCGGCTCCATCTCCTCAGTGTACTCGACCAGGCGCAACCGCCTTCCACCGTGCTCGACCACCTTGTGGCGGACCCCCGGCATAAGACTGTCCCACGCGGCGGACTCGAAGTCGATTCTGTAATGCATTCTGGTGTTCTCCGGACCTGCGACACCGGGTCCCGCTACTCCTCCTCCCCCCACGCCTCGCTCTCGAAGCAATACAGCCGGACATCCTCATCCTGCCATTTGTCGGGTTCCAGTCCCGCTTTCTTGCACACCCAGCGCAGGTATTCCTCGCGGTCCCAGCTGTACTTTACCGGCACTTCCGGAAGCAGCAGCCCGGTGGCGCCACCGCTTACGATCCTCAGACCGTGGCGGCCTACCACGACGTCGTCCGGGTGGATCGGCTCCATCGGTGTGAGCGCGTTGATCTCGATGCGCAGGTCCGGCACCTCTTCGGCCGTCACTGCTGGGAAACGAGGGTCGTCCGTCGCTGCTGCGATCGCCATCTGCACCACCGAATCGATCAACGATACGCGCGGGTACGCTTCGCCGCGGCAGCCACGCAGCTCGTTGGACCCTCGGCTCCAGAGCGTCACGAAAGCCGCGCGCCGCTCGAGCAACGCGGGCGAATCGGTGTTGATTTCGGGAAGCTTACCCGAGCCCAGGTATTCGTCGAGAGCCTGCCGTGCGAGGCGAAGCAAGGTCTGCTTCTCCTCGCCGGTCAGTTCCGGCGCACGGCCGGCATCCGCTCGACCTGCACTGATCTCCTGGCTCAATGCCCTTTACGGCAGCTGCGGGGGTCAACCGATTTCTACCCAGTCCAACTTAGTCGCTGGAGTTACGCAAAAGCCAGCACTTATGTCATGACCCTCCCGTGCTGCGCTTTCGTGGTGTCTTGGCCCTCGGCTTCGACCGCCCAAACAACTTCAGGGTTTCCTCGATGTCCTCTGCGATAATTTCGCGCTTGCGCTTGTCGACGAAGAAATCCCCGCGGGTGTGAAGAAGCGAAGGAAATACCTGTGTTCCCCGGAGGCAGTAACACCTGCCGCGGACCTCTTCGCTGGAGCCCGCCGGGACAACCTTGCCCATTCCCGCCCGCGTGGAGATATGGTTGATCGCCTTGATGGCGACATCGCCCATCGGCATGACCGCTTGCAGATTCGGGAAAAGTGCGAGCTCCTGCTCCAGAATCAGAGAACACTCCTTGATAGTCCCCGCCCTGATCCCACGCCCCGCTTTGCCGCACTTCACCGCCGTCGTCAGATAGACGCCCAGCTCTAGAATGTCCTCGACCGAGGAGACATCGGCACCGGCATCGCGGAATGCCTGAACCGTGGTCTCCTCGAACAGTGGCTTGCCACCGGCGTAGTAATGGTCGCCCGTGTCGGAAGGAGTGGCCTCCGAAACTATCGCGATCCTTATCTTTTCCGGCTCGATCAGGATGCCGGGTACGACATAGCACTCGTGCTTCACGTCAGCACACGGAAACTCCTTGCAACCGATGCACTCGCTCACACGCATGGCCTACCCCATCCAGAATCCCTTGCGATGAGAGATGCCCAGCACTTTGTGACAGTCCGAACAGAAGTAGATGTAACGCTTCCCAAAAACTCCCTTGAGCTTGCGGTACCAGACGGTTCTCAACGCTCGCGCACAATGAGGACAGAGGGGTTGAACCTCATCACGTTCCTGGACGTCAAGCATGGCCTGCTTCCTCCTCTAAAGGTCCATCCAACCGGCGCTCGTACTCGATCATGGCGCACTCGTCGAGCAGTACGCCGGGGTAGCGGGCTACTTCCTCGAAGCCACAGCTCGAGTACATTCGGCGGGCCGCTGCGAAAAAGGGGTGCTCGTCCGTCCGAACCCTCGCCGTTTGGAAGCCCGCCTCGATGAAGCGACGCAGGACCTCCATGATCTGCCTCCGGCCGTAGCCCTTGGAAGCGTGTGCCGGGGTTATGCAGTTGTGGCCGATGATTCCGACAGCCGGCCAGTTCCTCGGATCCCAGGACGCAAAACCGATAATATCCCTTCCCCGGCACGTTAGGAAACCGCTCGAACCCACCGTGTCCGGCTCGCCGAAAACGGCCGCGTCGTACTCCCGCCAGTCCTGGAGCAGTTCCGCTACCTTGGCGTCAGGAAGGGTCCCCAGCAGCGGAGCGTAACTCTCTTTCAGCAGGCCGTAGATCAGACCAGGCCTGAATCCGGCGAATGGCGCGAACTCGACGGTTTCCAATTTCGAACCGCGGCTACCAGAAGGAAGAGCGCGGCAACCAGCAAAACCGGTGAAGAATATGTCCCGGGCACCACTTCGCCACGAACGACCGACCAGCTGAAGTGGCTGCCGGCGTTTAGGATCATGATGACCGATAGAGCGAGCGCCACAGGCCTCAGCCACCGCGCCCGCCGAAACGCGAAGGGAGACAGCGCCAGAAGTATGATCACGCCGACTATCAGACCGGTCAGCCAGGCCTCAAAGGAGAAGGTCGGAGGGAAGAACGACGATAGCCGCTCACGCATCTCCAGGGCGGCCGGATTCCAGTAGGACAGGAACCCGTGCAGCGCCTCGTCAAGCACGTGCAGCGCCAGGGCGATGGCGAGGGCGACCCACGCAACGCCGGGTGTCGTCAAAACCTCTAACCGACCGCTTTTCAACGTCAGTCTCTCTACTCAGCTATAGGCCGCCTCGATCACTTCGAGGGCGAAACGGGCCGAGACCGTCGCTGGGCCACCGCCCATCTCCATGCCGACCTCAACCGCCTCGAACACCTCGCGTTGGTCAGCGCCTGCGTCACGTGCCTGCTCGATGTGCCACTGTATGCACGACTCGCAGTCGATTACCACCGAAATTCCGACGGCGATCAGCTCCTTCGTCTTCTTCGGCAGGGCACCATCCGCAAAAGCCGCCCGCTCCATGTCGAGAAAGGCGCGATAGACCTTCGAATCGAGGTCGAGAAACTTCTTGTGCGCCGCTTTACGTCTCCGAGATATTTCCTCTAGCCTTCCCATGACATCATCATCTCCGCAGCAGCCCTTGGGCACTACAGTTCCAGTTCCGACTGAAACACGATCACCGCACGGCCCGCCACACGGACCAGCTTGGGAGCCGTCCCCTCAGCTTCCACTATGACCTCCACGACCCCCGGACGGCCGAGCGCTTCGCCCTGCCGAGCACGAAACGTCAACGTTCCGCCCTCGGCGGTCGCCAGGCTGTGCATTACGAGATACGCGCCCAGCGGACCATTGGCGTTCCCGGTAACTGGATCCTCGGGGATTCCTATCGCCGGTGCGAACATGCGCCCGTGCGCCAGGATGTCGGACGCATCGCCGGTCAGCGCGAACACGAAGTAACCGTTACATCCGATGCGGCCGCTGAGCTCCGATAGCCGCTCCAGATCGGGTGTGAGCGAGTTGAGAGTATCCCGCGAGTCGATCCCCACCAGGACCTTGGAATGGCCGGTCGAGACGATCTGGACCGGACATCGCTCGTCCAGCGAGCCGGCAGCGAAGCCCAGCGCCTGGGCGATCTCATCCACCTGCGCGGAGTCGAACGGCTCGCCGAACTCGATTGCCCCCTGGGTCATCACGATCCGGTAATCCGAGTCATCACGAACAACGTCTACCGGCAGGATGCCCGCTCCGATTTTCTGGACTACAGTACACGAGGGCAGGCTGTTCTCCACCGCCCGTACGTAATGGGCGGCGATCGTCGCGTGCCCGCAGGAAGGCACTTCGGTGGTGGGCGTGAAGAATCGTACTGCTACATCATGATCGGGCGCGTCAGGTGGGTGGATGAATGCCGTTTCCGAGTTGTTGAGCTCTCGGGCGATGGCCTGCATTTGCGGCCCGGTGAGCCCATCGGCGTTCGGGACAACTCCCGCAGGATTACCCTGGAATCTCTCCGTCGTGAATGAGTCGACCTGATAAAGTCGGTATCGGCTCATTTCCGCTCTACTAGCATAGTGCGTCGTTCAGCGTTGGCTGAGCACTACTCCGCTCCCGTTCCCGCCGACAAGCCCTTGCTGCGCTCGATGGACTGCAGGGCGAGATACCCCTCGCCGAACCTTTCTATGTTCTCCATCTCGGTTGTGTACTGATCGTTATGCCTCTCCTCATCGGCGACGAGATCTTCGAATAGGCGCTTGGTCGCCGAGTCGGCGTTTGCGCCGCTCTCGTTAGCCCACTCGTTGTATTCCTTCGCGCTCTGCGCCTCCATCGCAGCGGCGCGCTCCAACATCTCACGGACATCCTGAATCTCCTGAACCGCCTCCGACGCCTCCATCTTTACCTCTCCTTTGAGGAAGAGGATTCTCTCTGCGGCCCGCTCGATGTGGATCATCTCCTCTATCGCCGTCCGCTTGAACAGGCCGGCCAAGAGATCATACCCCTGATCGTCGCAATGAAAGTGGAAGTACATATACTGGTGAACGGCCGACAGTTCATCGGCGACCACCCGGTTCAATAGACCGATGCTCTTCTCGTGCATTTCTGGCTCCCTCCAAGGTCGTGAGCTCCCGGACGCGGCACGCGCCCGGGTGGAGGGGCTTCGCTGGTAGAGGACCCGGCTAAGATGCGCAGTCCGTTACAGGCACGCCATAGCCGCAAAACTCAGTTAGTAAGAAGAATCCGTAGCTCTCAGATCGAGGCTCCAGGCCCCGGCCCCGCGCAACAGCAGGTAGCCACTCATCACGATCACGACGAGTGGTATGACCGGCTCGCCGGGTTGCAGTGGGAACAGCGATGGATCGTCAACGACCAAGTGAACGTACGTCGCGACACACATAAGCCCCACGACAACCACGGCCGCCGGCCGCACGAGTAGACCGACGGCGAGAACGAACCCGAGGAGAATCTCGACGATTGGCACGGTCCAGCGACCGAGCGCGTAGAACGGGAGCCCTGCCGCCAGTAGCTGTCCGGAGAAGGCGTCGGCCAACATCGGTACCGCGAGCTTCATGACACCGGTCATCAAGAAGAGAGCAGCAAGAAACAATCGAACGATGCCAGCCAAGCTGTTGTCCGACGTCCTACGAAGGTCGTCAATCGTCATAATCGTCATCAAAGCTCGCGCCTCCTGTCGCAGATCAGTCTGCCAGCTGCTATCTCTCCAGCCGGCCGTAGCGCTCGAGTGCCGTCTGCAGTCGCTCGTGGGGGATCGCGTGGACGCGGTTCCCGTTTATCCCCTCCATCGTTCGCGCGGCAACCATGGCGTTGACGATCGCCTCCTCCACCGCTGCGACAGTCGCCTCGAAGAACGGCGTCATCCTCGAGTTCGGGTACATCTCGACCGTGGTCACCTCGCTGTCGTGCCACCCCTCCTCGTTGGCCGCCGAAAACGCGATGAAGATGTCGCCCGACCCGTTGCTGGCGACTCCGCCGACCCGTCCGATACCCATGGGCACACGGCGCGCCAGCCTCTTCAGCTGATGCGGCAGCAACGGGGCATCCGTTGCCACGACGACGATGATTGAACCGGCATCATTAGCGTCGCCCGATCCACCGTACTCCGGCATCAGGTCCGTGATCTCCGTTCCTACCGGAACGCCGGCGATCCTCAGCCCGCGCCGCCCTCCGTAGTTGCACTGGACCAGCACGCCGACCGTGTGGGAGCCGACGCGTCGCGAGGACGTCCCGATTCCTCCCTTGAACCGATGGCAGATCATCCCGGTTCCACCACCCACGTTTCCTTCCGGCACCGGACCCGCCGTGGCCCTCTCCAGCGCCTGAAAGGCATGCTCTTTCTTAACGTGGAACCCGTTGATGTCGTTCAGCGTGCCGTCCCAGGTCTCGGCGACGACCGGCAGCGACCACCACACCCGGCGGCCGAGCCGCTCATAGGACCGGCGATCTCGCATCCACTCGATCACCGCGTCGTGCACTACTCCCACGCTGTGCGTGTTGGTGATCATGACCGGACCCTCCAGATACCCCGACTCCTCGACCCAAGTCGTGCCTGTCATCTCTCCGTTGCCGTTCAGCGAGTACCAGCCCGCGAAGACCGGTATCACATCACTCCCGCGCGGCAGGATCGCGGTGACCCCGGTTCGAATCGGTCCTCGCCCCACCTGCAACGCGCCCTCCCCTTCAATCAGCGTCACATGTCCTACTTCCACGCCCGCCACGTCGGTGATCGCGTTCAGGGGGCCCGGCTCTCCGTCGAACGGGATCCCCAGATCCCGGGCCCGCACCGATTGAGCGCTCGCATCGTTCGCGGCCACGATCACAAACGCCAGGAACAGAGTGCAAGCATGCCTATTCATTGCGACTGCCCTTCCAGTTCCACCACTTGAGGAGCTCGGCATCGTGCTCTCGATGACCGGCATAGTACACGGCGCATCGAAACACGTAGAGAACGCACCGATCGACGGGCGCGCCGCGGATCGCGCACAGTTGATCATACAGTTGCTCCGGGTCTGCCCCCCGCAGGTCGGCGACTCGTCGAACACCCAGTTCGCGCAGGTCGCGACCGATACTCGGCCCCACACCCGGAATCTCCTGCAGCTCTCCCGGTTGTAACGGCTTCTTCATTTGGCACCCCTCCTCCACCATTTGTGGCCTCTTCTCAGCTACCTGCCGCCTTGGGCGGCGGGACGTGCCTCGATCCCGCAACCATCCGAACGGATTCGTTGCCACGCTCCGTCCGGAATCGGTTCATAGCTCGCTCTCAACCATTCCAACCACCGGCCCTCGAACTCACTCCACGAGACTCCCAGTAGTTCCGGCGCCGCTCCCAGCCCACCACTCCAGAGCCTTGGCAGACCCTCTTCAATCCCCTGGTTGTGTACAAACTCCACGAAACTAGCCGCCTGTAGGTAGGCAATAAGATCATCTTGGGTCCTGAATGCTCCCAACAACGGCTCCCAATCGAGCAGCAAGTCGCTCATGACTAAGGTGCTTACAACCCGGCCGATCTCGTACCCGCCACAGTCCCCATCCACAAAAGTCGCAAAACCCTCCAGCGTCGCGGCGGTCGGCTCGCCGGGTTCTCCCCAAACATTCAGAGAGATCACATGCGTAAACTCATGGCGCTCGAAAGCTCGCCATTCCTCGTTATAGACCAGGACGACAGTTTGACTTTCCGTAAACGCGAAGCCTGTCACCGGACCACCCGTGAGTCTTTGCATGTCCTCTCGGGCATCGACGTAGAACACGTCAAGGGTCTCCGGATAGTACGGTACGCTCAGTCTCTCTTGGATCGACTCTATAGCGCTCTCCACGCGATTAGCTAAAGTGCCCCGCTCGCTCTCGGCAAAACTGCCTGGCGCGTAGTGAACTCGCGCGCTCGCAGTCTCGATGCTCTTCCAAGCATACAGAGAATCCTGGAGAATCATCTGTGCTCGATCGGACGGGCCCCGCTCATCGGAAACACACGCAGCGATGAGAGCCAGAGCTGGCACCAGACGATGTCTGGTCATGCCTAGCCAGCCGTCCCACTCAGGTAATGCATGGGGATGAACAGCGTCCTAAATCCCGTCCTCCCTCGTCTCATCTCCACGAATCCATTCGCCTCCATGGCCTCGGTTACGGTCCGCAGGTTGCCCATCAGAGCAGGGTCGATGTCCACCGCCACGAATCGCCCACCGGGCTTCAAGACCCGCGCGATCTCGGCTATCCCTCGTCGTTTGAGATCCTTTGGAAGGTGATGGAGCATGAGGCTGCTGAGCACGACGTCGAACCTGCCATCCGGAAGCGGAATATCCTCGATCAATCCAACCTGGTAGTGGATGTCCAGGTCTTTATCGGCCGCCTTCCGCTCTGCCTCCTGTATCATTTCCGGGGCGGCGTCGATCCCGTGGACTTCGCCGTCCGCACCGACACGCACCTTTGCGGCCATCGTGAGGTTGCCCGTCCCGCAGCCAACATCGAGTACCGTCTGACCGGGCTCGATCTCGGCTAGATCAACGGTCCATTCCCTGAACCGCTCCTCCCGGCCGAGAAAGTGGATCCGGTTCACAGCGTCATACCAACGCGGCCAGCGAATCCGAATACCCTTGGTCGGCGGAGCCGAGGGGCGATCCAATTTCGTTATCATGGTGGAACCCCTACGTTCAAAGGACTGGCTGCCGGGTCACCCTTCACCTTCCCCTATCACGGCGATGCAATCGATCTCCACTCGAGCGCCGAGGGCGAGCCCGCTGCCGGCCATCGCGCTACGCGCCGGCTTCTTCTCACCGAAGAACGTCACGTACACCTCGTTCATTCTCGGCCACTCGTCGATGTCGGCCAGGAAGATCGTGCATTTTACTATCCGATCCAGGCTCGAGCCGTGGCGCTCGAGTACCGCGCGTACGTTCTCGAGGGTCTGTCTCGTCTCCTCCGCGATACCGCCGGGCACCAGCTCTGTCGTGCCGGGAACGTTCCCTATCTGACCGGACATATATAGCATGTCCCCTACGCGAACCGCCTCCGAGAACGGTAGCTCCAGCGCTTCCATTTCCGGTGAGCTCAGGTAAGTGATATCGGACCGCGGCCGCTCACTCGGGTCGCCGCATGACAAGGCGAGCATCACGAGAGCTAGCAGAGTCACTATTCTGCATGTTGACTTGTGCACGGCTCACCCCCAGCAACTCTCTTGGAACGACATGGGGCATACCGCTCACAGAAACCCGATCGACCGCAAGAAGTCGTCCGCTTCGCGATACGCAGCTGCCTGCACCTCGGGATCCGGGTTTGGCATTCCGTCGTCCGGCTCGCTCGAAGGCGTAAAGAGATGGCCGACCCCTTCATAGACGTGGAGATCACAACGATTGCCGGCCTCACGCATCCGGTCGCAGAAGCGCTGTACACCCGCTAGCGGTGTCACGGTGTCCGTGCGCCCTTGGAGAATGATCGTTGGGGGCAACCCCGCGCGAACGTGCATGTCCGGCGAGATCTCATCGGCGCTCGCCCGCTCGCCCAACAGTCGCTGGGGCCAGCTGTCGCCCTCGAGCGACACGGCCGGCGAGACGAAGACTAGCGCGTCGGGCGCGTTGCGCGGACCCAGCGAATCACCGTCCTCGCATCGGCCATCGCCTCCAGCGGCGTGATCGTTTCTTGGTCCGACAGACGGTACTGAGTAGCGATGGCGACCATGCCAAGTGCGGCAAAGTGCGTCGCCCTCCCGAAGGCCCACTCCGCGGACCCGATGTGCCAACCACCGCCGTGAAAGACCACGATGGCGGACCGCGGCGCCATCGCGGCTTCCGCAGGCGCAAAGACGTAGGCCTTCAGGTCCAGGCCCCCGGGCGACGCATAGATATGCTCGACCGGGCCGACGACAGATGTACTGTCCTGAGCACGCGCCTGCGGTGAGAAGCCAACCGCCAGCGCGGCGAGACCCGGTAACGCTCGCTTCCAGCTCATAGCAACCCGCAGCTGCTCAATTCTTCTGACTCATCTATCCGACCAAACCGCCAGTTCATTTCCGCTCGGATCTGTGAAGTGGAAGCGCCGTCCACCCGGAAACTCGAACGTTTCCTGAACGATCCGGCCTCCGGACTCTTTGATTCTCGCTTCGACGTCCTCCAGGTTCGTGGCGTAGAGTACGACCAATGGGCCGCCTGGAGTTACTTCCGGTGCGGCACGGAAACCGCCGGCAAGCCTGCCATCGTTGAAGCTCGTGTACTCCGGACCGTAATCGGTGAACTCCCAGCCGAAGATCTCCGAGTAGAATCTCTTGGCCTCGTTGATGTCCGTGGCCCCAAACTCGATGTAGTCGACACGACGGTCCTGTTCCGCTTGGCTCATGAGTGTCACTCTCCTGGAAGGTCCTAGTTCGCCATCTTGATGGCCGCGAGCTTCTTCGTGTTATCAAGGTCCTTCCTGGTCCTAACCTCGATACGGACCCCTCTGCCCTCGGCGTACTTCCTGGCGCTGTCGATTATGGCCAGCACCGAGTCCGGCAGATCGCTCTCGTGCGCGGCCTTCACGGCTCTCTCTCCCAGAGCGAAACCCGCCGAAAAGTGCTTTTCGCGTGGGGTCATATATAAGATGGTCCGCTTCTTCTGCTTCAGCTGCAACGACCATCCCCACTTCTGGCCGGCGAAGGTCCACTTTTCGGAAAGCGGCTGATATTCGGACTCGAGGTGGTCCTTCAGCTTAACCCACAGACCGCTCGTCCGGCCGAGCACTTTCTTCAGCTCCGCAGCACGCGGCGTCTTCGACTTATCGTCGAATGCGCTCAGTGCCATTCCTCACACCTCCGATCGCCGCTCGCCGGCGCCCACCGACTTCATAGGCCATAAATGGCCTCGAAGTCACAATACGTCTAGGAGATGTAGCTCAAACCCACCAGGGCCCCGAGCGGGAAGACCGCTAAAACCGTCACGGCAATAACGTACAGTGGGACAACCACATATACGATGATGAGCCCGATAACGATTGCAACCAGGCCGGCGATGACCCCCACGTGGCCCATCTTTCCACCCGAACAAGCGTCGTAAAACAGTTCTCTTATTCGTGCACCGAGCCCGGCATCGACGACACCACTAATCGACAGGAGAATCCCGCCGATGGTGGCAATCCTCTTCGGTTTCGCCAGGTGTGAGATCACCACGCCTCGCTCGTTAGGGGACGGATGTCCCCGGGGGCATTATCCGCACTTTCGGCCACCTCTCCGCGTACTTCTTTTCGGCAACTCGTCTCAGGTAATGCTCCGGTGTCACCCGCGCCGGATTGCGCCTCACAACCAACCCAAACAGATCCTCCAGGCCCAGAGGGGCAAACACCTCGATCTCGCCCAGGCGCGTTAGTCTGATCGCGACGGCCGTCGCAGTTTCGGGCCAGGTCGCTACCGCCTCGCGCGTCGAAGACAGTGGTGCGACCACGTAGCCAAAACGCTCCTCGAACCACTCATGAACGTACGCCTGGTTCTTCACATCCCATCGTACTCCAGGCAAAAGGCGCTCGAGCTTTTCCTCTTCACGCCTGTCACACTCACAGTCGGCTTTTGTGGCGTCGAAATACGCCACGTCCACATCCGCAAGCCAAGACGGCTCGGCGTACCCATGGAGATGGTCCCAAACAAGGTTGCGTATTACTCCGCCGCCAACGTACCAGTCGGGCAACGCCAACTGCCGGACAGCTTTCAGGACGTCGACCATCCAAGAAGTCTCAAGCACGAGACGCACAAGCCGATCTTCCAAGTGGTTGCCTGCCCCCGGCCGCTGTGACTACACCCGATAAAGCTGCATGAGGTTGCCGCACGTGTCATCGAACCCAGCGACGGTTGCCGCCCCCATATCCATAGGTTCCGAGACAAACACGACACCTATTATTCTAGTCAGCTTCTCGTATCCATTCTGGATGTCCTCGACGCAAAACGCCGTCAGTGGAATCCCTTGCTCGAAGAGCGCTCGCTGGTACGTCTCGGCGGCGGGGTCGCTGTTAGTCGTCCTTCTTAACGAATCCCAGAACCTCGGTGTAGAACTTCAGGGCCTTGTCCTGATCGTCGACCATGACACTGCTCAGCTTGATCTTCATAGCGGCACGGTTGCCTTGGCTATGGGAGCTGCTCGACCGCGGATCTCGGAGTGATGACAATCTAGGGCACCGGAGCGCGCGAGAAAGGCTCGACGCCGTGGCCCCGAAGGATCGATCTTGCACAGGCCGTCGGCGCACTACAGAATGATCGCCGAGGGCTACAAAAATGAGGAAACGAAGGCTACGACTGGTTCACTGGAACGCCGGAGAGGCGCATAAGCGGGCGGCGACGCTGCGAGCCGCCGGCTACATCGTGAACCACGCACAGGTCACACCGGAGACGCTCAGGGAGCTGAGGCGGAACCCTCCAGACGCCGTGGTCATCGACTTGACGCGGATCCCGTCGCATGGCCGTGACGTGGCACTGGGGATCCGCGGTTCGAAGACGACACGTCAGATACCGATTGTGTTCGTGGAAGGCGATGCGAAGAAGGTGGCGAGAATTAAGAAACTACTGCCGGATGCGGAGTACACCCCGTGGCGACGAATACGTAGCTCGCTCAAGCGGGCCATCGCCAACCCTCCGGCGGTTCCTTCTGTGCCGCCCTCCAACCTAGCCGGCTACTCCGGAACGCCGCTGGTCAAGAAGCTGGGGATCAAGGCGGGTTACAGGGTCTCGTTAGTCGGTTCGCCGGCGGATTTCGAGAAGACGCTCGGCGCGTTGCCGGATGGCGTCACGCTTCGAGGCCGGCCCGGCGCGGCCGACCTGATAATCTGGTTCACCAGGTCGCGGGGCGAGCTGGAGCGTCGGATCGGGGCGCTGGCGACGAAGGTCGGCGATGGCGGGATGTGGATCGCTTGGCCTAAACAGGCGTCGGGCGTCGTCACCGACCTCACCCAGAACGACGTGCGCCGGATCGGTCTGGGCAACGGCCTGGTCGACTACAAGATCTGTGCGATGGACGCGACCTGGTCGGGCCTCAAATTCGCGCGCCGCAAGTCGAAGTAGCCAGCTAGCTGCAGGTCATACCGATCGCGGCGAGCCGAGCCGAGAAGTCTAACGGCCAGCAGGCCGCGACCCGATCCTAGCGCGACCCTTTGCGCCGACCCTGGTACAAGCGCTTCAAGAGCTGTATCTGGCCGACGTGGTAGAGATCATGGCTCGCAATGCCGAACAGGAGGTCCGCGAATCGATAATTCCCACTGCCCGGTGCCGCCGCGTTTAATCTCCGGGGATCAAAGGCCCGCACAGCATCCACCAGCTGCGCGTGCTCCGACCGAAGTAGCACTCGATCCGCCTTCCAGTGAGGCGCGTTCGCGGGCTTTGGCACCGCCGGCCAATTGGAAGGTGATCGCGGAAACGTTCCTTGGGGCAAGGCCTCGAGGTTCCGGCGCACCGCATACTTCCAATACGCCAGGTGTAGCGTCAGTTCCCAGATGGAGTGCCGCTCGCGAGCTGGCTTCCACGCAGCTTGCTCGGGCGTGACACCGCGAAGGGTTCCGGCGACCGTGGCCCCACCGTACCACAGACGCTTGCCGGCGGCCGGATCGAGGAGATTGAGAATCTCACGGAGTCGGGGATCGCTCACTGTTCCATCCTCCCTTTGAGCCTCCCAGTCCATCGGTAGGTGGCGACCTCACCGGACCTCGCAAATCCAAGACACGCGACGTGTCACCGTACTCCCGATACAGAGAAGCACCGAGGACGTCCCGGTAGAAACGTTTCGACCGTTCGAGGTCGCTAACCACGAAAAGCTGCGTCAGCTGAACACCGGCAGTGGAAAATGGCGTAGGCCTCATTTCACGATCTCGTGCACATGCAGATACTCGACCTCCAACTCATCGCGATAGACACCCACGATGTAGTCATAGCCGATCTCGAGGACTTCTATAGGGGGAAGAGCCACAACCCCGAGCAACACACCGGTCGGGTCGAACACGAGATGGTCGACCGATTCCGGTGGGCCCACACTCGCCGGGCCCTGCTTTACCCAGAGATTGCCGCTACGATCAAGCGCGATCCAAGAGTAAGGTGGACGTAACGTCGGCACGGTGACCTGATCCAACAGCTGGAGCGCTACATCCTCACTCATCTTCTGCGTGTACAGGGCGATGGCCGTGTCGCGCCATGCGGCGACCTCCTCCTCCGTTACCGGTTCGGCCCCCGCGGGCCATCGAATCACGGTGCGTGACGCAGCGGGGCCGAAACAGATTGCCTGCGGTCCCTCCTGATCGCCGATGCAGACCCTGGACAGCGCTGCAGCCACGGCGGTCAAGGTTCTCCTTGCCAGCGGCGGCACGACAGTCAGCGCGCCAGCCTTCTGGCCGCCCCACGGTGAATCTACGTATACCTGCTCGATGCCCCCGAAGAACATCAACGTATCTATACGTGAGAGGTCCGCCGACACTCTCAACGCCCCGCTGCGGGGGCGGAACACTCCAGGCGGGAATGTCCTGGGTTGGCTCTTTTCAACCAGGCGAACCAGGACTTGATCGTCCTGCAATAGTTCTGCCTCCCCTGGGTAGAGAGGCGGATCGATTGCCTTGGCCACCGTGCCGCGGTCGACCGACTGGATAACTGAGAACTCGCCGGCGGAGTCGAAGCGAGTGATACGATAGAGGGCGTCATCCCACACGATCACGGAATCGGTGGCCGTGACCAAGACTCCAGTAGGATTCTCGAACTCGCCGGGCCCCGACCCGGCGCCGCCGAGTGTCCTTACGAACGTGCCGTCACGGTCATAGAGCCGGACCTCGCGCGCCCCGCCGTCGACGACCACAAAGTCACCGTCGGATTGACGGCCAGCAGCCGAGATATCGAAGAACTCGTATTCTCTGGGTCCATCCAACAGGCCGATTGTGACCCGGGGCTCGGCGGGCACGGACCAAGTCTCGCCCTCCCTCCACTTGGGCTCATGGCTGAGGACGATCGTTACTCCGGCGCTGTCCCACACCTCGACGGAGGTGGACGACCCACCGGCCGATGTGCACGCGCCAAGCGCAGCGATTCCCGCGAGCAGGACGACGAGAACGCCGACCAGAAGGGTTCGATTCATCAATTCCAGTCGGCGCATTCGCGTTCCAAGCGAAATGGGTAGAGTCTGCCTATCAATTCAATTCCCTCCCTGCTCGGCTTCGCTCGCTCTGCGGCCTAGCTGCAAACGCTCGTCAGGTAGCAGGAGGGTCTCCCCACTCAGCACCAGGTTTTCCCATCCAGATCCAGGCGATGAAGTCGACCAGGGGAGGATCACCCCCGAGCTCACGAAGTCGCGTGTTGACCTGGCCGCGGTGATACGCTGTGTGGGACGTGATCTGAAGGATCGTTTCCGCGAGCGTCGCCGACTTAGCGCTGCCGAAGCGCTCCACCAGTTGATCAGCCCAAGGAAAAGTAACCTGCCGCTCGAGTGTCTCCGCCCCGAGACTGTCGAGATACACAGGCGCCTGGCTGTAATACTCGCGAACCCATGCGTGGATGGCGGGTAGATCTTGAAAGGTCGACACCTCCGGAAGATCCGTCGGCTCTTCGCGCCAGATTTGAAGGTACGCCCACTGCACCAGGTGCAGGTGGTGGAGACACTCGCGCATCCGGGTATCAGAATGCGCTTGCGGTAGCGCCAGCACCGATTCCCAGATTAGCGCGTCCGCCCACTCCATATGCCGAACAAGCCCACGCAGCTCCAGGGGAAGCATCTCAACTCCACGCTCTCACTCTATTGCCTCTTGACGTACGCCTTAGTCATACAGCCGAACGAATCCCACGAACCCGTCCCGCGTCACCTCGCACCTATAGATTTCCAGGCGAATTCCATCGCCCAGCCCATCGCGCCAGATCTGTTCCGCATCCTGTTCCTGCTGCCGACGGATGGCTGCCGGGGACGACGTTGGCAGCTTCCGCCTGTAATCACCGCACGTCGCCTCGGCCGGGCCATCTACGGCCGGCGCGTGGAACAGCAGGATGATTCGCTCGATTCCGTGTGCCGAAATCAAGAACCGACACTCGCCGAGGTTCCGCTCCCCGCGCGCGCTCTCGATCCCGCTCGCGGCGAGGGCCCCCGCACCACCGGGCACGTAGAGCCGATCGTAGTGGTCGATGGCCAAATGGTACTGGAGGAACTCGTCGACTTCCTCCTGAAATCGCCCATCCGAACACGCGATCACAAGCGTCCTAGGCCGCTCCCCGTTCCAAGTACGGCTCGTCTGGTAGACCTGCATGACTTGTTCCCTGGACTGTAAGCCTTGCCTGTTGCCAACCGCGAGTCGTCAAAGCGATCGGAATCTACGGCATTGCACAGGTCGATGCTCGTTGGTTCAGGTTCCGGGCGCTGGCGGCGGCGGAAACAAACCCAACTGGGTAAGCATCGACACGTTGTCCCACTCCACCCAGAGCTCGGCGATACGGCCGGCCTCGATGCGGAAGAAGGCAAGAAACGTGCTTTCTACCGACCTGCCGGTAGCCGGGTAGTCACCCATCGGACCAGTCTGCGTGCCGGAGTATGTGGCCAACACCGCCACTTCATCACCCTCAGCTATGAGCTTCCGAAACGTGACTCGCTGGTCGGGGAAGATGACCAAGAAAGACTCTTGAAGCTGGATAAACTCCTCTCGAGAGTTCGCCTGCGGTCCGGCAGTCGCCTCACTATGGCGAGTAAAGTCTTCGGTCACGAGCTCGTCCAGCGCGTCCCAATCAGCCGCATTGAGAGCTTCCGTGAATCTCCGCACCAGGTCCTTGTTGGCCTCGAGCTCAGCAGTCGGTGAAGGCGCACATCCCACCGCCGCAAAAGCAAAAAGGCCTAAGAGAACGACTGTGATCGATCGCATGATCGCCTCCAGAAGAGATATGTGGACTGGCCGCCTCTCACACCATGGCCGCTGCTACAGCCTAACGCTTTGTCAGCACTCTTTCACCTGTGTCCGGATGGGTATCTCATCGGTTGATTTCGCGTCCACAATCACCCAGTGATCTTCCCCCCGCTCCGCCAGGTTTCTGTCCCCCGGCCTCACTTCATTCCCTTCAGGCCATGACCGGGCACATGATGCACGGAACGGGCAGCGCCGAGCTCACTCCCTCGATTTCAGAGACGAGCTCGAGTTCACTGAAATGGATTGGCATCTTCTTCCTCTTCGCTCTCAATAACTAAAACAGCGCGTGCAGGATGGCGAGATGTGACTCTGCGTGTCTCCTCAGCATCTGTCTTACTGCTGCTGAACGGCAACGAAATCAGAAACCAGGATCCACCGCAGGAAGTACGTATTCACTGACAACACGGTAATAGTATCTGTTGTTGGTGGCGCCGTATGCGCCTCCGCTGAGTACGACGACCATGTCCAACTCAGGAATGACCATCAGCAGTTGCCCCCCATCCCCGAAATGGCAGAAGGAAGTGATGGTGGTGTCGTTGTAGGGCAATCGCATCTGCATCCAGAAATAGCCGTATCCCATCTGTCCTACCCCGGCGGATCTGTAAGTCTGTCGCTGCTTTGTGGACTCCGCCACCCAGTCTGCCGGTATGACCTGAGAGTCACGCCATCGACCCTGTTGCAAGAAGGCCTGGCCGATCTTGGCCAGATCGCGGGGCCGTAGCGCAAGCCCCCCATCCGTTTCTACCGTTCCGTCCGGATATGATGTCCACAGGTGGTCCGTGATGCCGAGGGGGCGAAAGAGGAACTCTTCAGCGAAGGACTCGACAGTTCTGCCGGTGGCATTCTCAAGAACAGCTCCGACCACTGCCGCAGAACCGTTGGAGTAGACGAACCGCTGGCCCGGTTCACTCACCAGGGGCTGGTCGAGCACATACCCCACCACATCCCCACCCTGCCACACCAACTGACCGTCATCGCGCGGTCTCCGCAGCCCCGAAGACATGGTGAGCAGGTGCTCGATGGTGAGGGCTTCTTTCTCATCGCTGAGCAGCGCAGCATGGGCCGGCAGGTACCTGATGATCGGATCCTGCACGCTCTGGATCGAGCCGCGATTGATTGCGATGCCCACCAGCGCGGAAGTGATGCTCTTGGTGACCGAGGCAAGGTGATGGCTGCGATCCCGGAACACTGAGTCGATGAGCTCTCCGTGCCACTCCCCCTGCTTGGCGAAGTAGTCCTCGACGACGAGAGTGTTATGCCTGACGAGGAGGAGGCTGTGTAAGTCGCCGAACGTACCTTGCGATACCTCCCCCAGGAATCGGGCGATCCCGGTTCTGTCGATCCCTACACTCTCAGGATTGTCACATCCCCAACCATCGGCCAGGCTCTCAGGAACGCTGTACTCGTAGGGGGCCTCCTCGAGTGTGCGAAGTCGATCCATCAGTGGATCGGCACTTTTGTCGCGCACCCACATCCACTCTGACCGATCACCCCCGTAGTCCTTCGAGACCCACATGGTGTCCCGGGTGGCATTGAGGTGCCCGGTATGATAGGCCCACGAGATCTGTCCATCCGTGTAGTGGACGTCGATGTCGTACGTCCAGGCTCTGGCCCGGGGTCCCACTTCGTAGATCATGGAAAGGCTGAGCGAACTGTCCGGTCGCACCGAGAAGAACACGATCTGGGAGTCGGGTCGCACGAACTCCAGGACCTCGCCTCCTTTCCAGCTGCCGACGACATCCGCCAGTCCCTGGACGTCGACAGATGTGGATGGAGCGTACGCGGACAGTAGCGGGATGGCGATGGCTATGAAGAGGCTGCCCCGGTCCAAGCGATTTCGCGCATCGTCTCTTACACGCGGTTGCTCATTCATCTCTTTCGCTCCGATCTCTTCTGCCGTGCCATCTAACGAACCGCGCATCGGCCGCAGCCGGCGATGGCGCGAGCGCTGCCGGCTGTCAGGCCGAGTGTAGCACGAGTGACGGCGGCGGATGTCGGCTGCATGCGCCAGTTAGGGCGCTGAAGCCACAGCAGTGATCATCACCAAGCCGGCACCGTCGTCTGGCCCCGCATCGGCCGGAGAGACCCCTCGCTGGACCGCAGTGAATCCGGCCGACTCCAGCAACTCCTTGTACTCCGAATCAGCGTATGCCTGAGTCGTGCACACGTACGTGTCGGGGCGGTCGGAGCCGCTGCAGAACACAGTGAACCTCTCCGCAGATACCCGAGCCTCGTCATCCCATGCGCAGTCGATGAGACAGAGGTGCGGCTCAGCTGCGAAGAGACCATGCTCGGACACGTACCACGATGGTGCTGCGGTCCCCAGCTGGCGAACCTGCTCCTCCGTGTTGACCTCTAGCACCAGATGTCCACCGGGCTTCAGTGACCGCCGGGCCCGGACAAGCAGCTGTTCAGCCTCACGGCATCGGAACGTGTTGAACTCCGCATACAGGAAGAGTACCGCGTCGAATCCCGAACCGAAGTCGGCCTTCAAGAGGTCCTCGAGCACGTACGTGCAGTCCAGAGACGCGTTGGTCGCCTCGGACCGTGCGTACTCGATCGAAGACGGCGAGAAGTCAATGCCCACACAGGTGTGTCCCAGACCGGCAAGGCGCGACGTGTAGAGCCCTGGCCCGCAACCGAGATCGAGTACGGACGCGCGATCTGGCAGAATCTCCTGATTCAGCCATTCCACTTGGGCGTTGATCTTGGCCGCGCGCCGGCTCGCAAGGTCATGGTCCTGGCTCAGATGTTCCTGGAGCATGCGATAGCTGAAACCCGGCTCGTGCCACGGGATCTTCCCGCCGTGGGACCACGGCTCCGGTGGATCGCGCCCGACAAGCTCTCTAAGATTCACTTCCTACTCCTTGATAAAGCGCCCTACCGGATCAGCGTTTCAGCCGCGCCGTGAGGAACGAGCGACGCAGCTGCACAAAGGAGTTGAGCTAATGGCCACCACAGCCACGCGAACTAAGTTCAGCACGGGACAAAGGCCGTTGCCCATCAGGGCGCAGCGTCAGACTCAAACGCTTGTTAGGCGGATGGCCTGCATCACTGACCAGAATCCTGCTGTAGTAACATCGCCAGCACGGCCTTCGCTTGTTCGGCCGAGCCCAGGGAAGACGCCGGATCGAGCGCCAGCGAGCCGAGAATCGCAATGGCATCGTCGCGGCTGCCTTGATTGAATAGCGCTATTGCACGGTTGATCAAAAGCACGCCGCGAGTCTCCGGGTCCGGACGCGCGGCAAGTCCACGCGTGATGGCGTCGAGCCTCGCCGCATCGTCCTCCAACAGTGTGGCGAGATCTTTCCAGCCGGGAGCGAATGCCGGGGCGGCTGCCAGCAGCTCTCTCACGCGAGCTTCTTTCGCGGTTGGGTCTTGAATCCACTCAATTTGAGTATACGTGTAGTAAATACCGCGCGGCAGCTCGCCTGCCTCTTCACGCGCAAGGACGTCAACGGCCGTTAGTGCCGTGAAGAAGCCCCGAGGAGCAAGCGCGATAGTGCGACGGTACTCTTGAAGCGCCGCGGCGAAGTCCCTCATCAGAAGATGGGTGTAAGCGGCGTCATAAATCGGATACGGCCACTCGGGTGCGAGCGCAGCGGCCCGCGAGAAGAGAGCTAACGCGTTCTCGAAGTCGCCGGTAGCACCAGCCTCGCGGCCCAATTGGTGCAGTCTCTGGGCCTCTTCTGACACATTGCGACGGCCCGGTATCTCCCATCTGACAACGCCCGTAGCCGTTCCAAGGTCGCCGAGTGTGAGTTCCCGACCGGCTGAGTCTCGGAAGACTACTTGGCTATCCATCTGTCTCGCACCTGGCCCGCAGGCGATGAACAACCCGACGAGGATGATAGATGTCCGCAACACAGCGACCTGGCTACTCACGACACATCCGCCTAACGGACTAGCGTTCCAGCTGCGCGGCTACGACCACGCCGCATCACGGGAGCGGCCGGGCCACTGAACACGACTGGAGACAATCTAAGTCTTCGGCCCCGTACTGCGCCCGCGCCAGGTGCAAAGGCTGCTTGGGCATCGCCGCCGCGACGCGAGAGTGACACACTCTCGGGCTGGCACCTAGGGCATCGTCGGACCTGGTCGGTCCGCCCTCTTGACCGGTCGCTTACGTGCTGCTGCGACGCATCCGCGGCGCAATCGGCATGGGTCTGACCTGGGCAATAGCATGGTTCGGCGCGGGCCTTATCCTTCTGCTCGTAGTCGGTTTTGGCGCCGCCGACATCCCCTTTCCCCTCTTATTTGGTCTGCTCGGCTTTCTTGCCGGCGTCATGTTCTCTGTGGTCCTCGGGGTTGTTGAGGGCCGGCGCAGGTTTGATCAGATGTCGCTTCCGCGCTTTGCGGCGTGGGGAGGCATTGGGGATCTTCTGCTGTCCGGGATCTTTGTCTTGGCGGCGGCCCCTGGAGGGCAGGGCCTTGGGGAGGCCCTTCTGGTGTTGGGACCTGTTTTCGCACTGGCGGGTGCGGGCTCCGCTGCTGGTTCGCTGGCCCTAGCCAGGATGGCGGAGGACCGGGAATTGCTCGACGCCAGCGCGGACGTGGGCGAGGCTGGGCTTGCCGAAGATGAGGCGCGGGAACTGCTCGGAGGCTAGGTTACTCGCGTCGCTTGTATTTGGGATGGAACTTGAGGGTCCGCATTGCGGTTTTCCACTCGGCGACATACTCCGCCCGAGCTTGAGGATCGACCCTCCGCCTCTCGTAGGCAGCTTCAGCCTCAAGCTTCCGGTAGCTAGCCAACCGATCCGGATCGAGTCTGCCCTCTTCCACCGCCGCCAACACTGCACATCCAGGCTCCGAGGAATGTGAGCA
>JBDHJU010000091.1:0-18074 GCA_039586755.1 Gemmatimonadota bacterium
TTACAATAACGAGAGGTGGCGGTTTCGGCGGAAACGAAACCGCCATCAAAATCGCCATCAAAGGTGACCGCGAACGTCCCAAAGAGTAACGCGCCCGGGAAGACTCGAACTCCCAACCTTCTGATCCGTAGTCGGAGTGCAGGGTCAGTCAGATACGGCAAATTGCAGTGTTCACAAGTCCTAGTCTGCGTGTCTAGGTAGCGATAGTCGTTCTCTGTTCCCTGCCTCCTGCTTGACTGCTGCTTGACCTGCCCGATGGACGTTCCAGTGTCAGTAATGCGTAATCGGTTTTTCGACTAGCAGGGTTATACAGATGTCGAGGCGAGCCATATCAATCGTTCTGATCCTGGTGCTACTTCCGCAGTTCACCGGCTGTACGTCTATGAAATCCGTCAACCTCACGGACGTGGAGCGTCTGGGCTCTGAAGGCATTTACGGTGTGGTCACCGTGACAGGCGAGCGTGTGGATTTCGACGAGCCGTCGAACGATATCCGCAACGACACGATCTACGCCACCGTCGGCCAGAGTCCGTGTGCAATTGCGCTGGATGAGGTGCAACAACTGCGGCTAAAGCGTTCGGAACCAGTTGGCGCGGGCATCGTCGCGGCAGTCTTCGTCGTCTTGATAGCCGCTGCGGTTGCATCAAGCGTCAAAGGCCCCATGCCTGGTTCTGGGGGCTAGCGCTGTACGTGGCCGGCTGACTCGGCCTGCTTTCGGTGCGCCTTCCTACCCTCAACCGCCGACTGCACGGTGCCGTTATCCGGGACCTGAGTTACAACCCCGAGCGTGGAGTCGTGGTTCTCCGGCTAGAGAACGGGCGGGAGCTGCTGGTGTCGGCCTGCTGGGAGGGATGTGTTAGGGCGGCCCCCGGGGGAACCGCCCCATGTCTCGTCTTAACCCGCAGAGGTGAAAGAGCCGACGCTCGGGAAAGCCGGCTACTCTATCACGATGTTCCCATTCTGCCAGTCATAGAGCGCGACGAGGTAATTCGCTGTGCAGATACCCGGGTCTTTCGCGTAATAGAAGTAGCTGATACGGTCCGGCGGTGCAGCCTCACCCTGACCATTGTCCTGGACCCGAAAGAACCAGTGCGTCCCCACTGGAAGTACCGACTCATCGTGCGATTGCGTAACTGTGCCCCCCAACCATGCGTCGCTGCCGTCTACCGACAGGCAGCTGATGTTCATGTGGAAAATGATACTGGGAGAGCTGCGCCTCCAGTTCATTTGACCTTGTCCGCGGACGCGGCCATTGCCGTCGATTGATGCGAAAAAGCAACGGAACGAAAGAGCATGCCGCTAAAGGATGTCCAGGCTGCTGGCGGGTGGAGAGACTCGCAGACGCTGCTAACGTGCTACCAACAGGCGGATGAGGCGACGATAGCCCACGTTGTCCTGGAAGCGCCGAAACTGCGGGAGAATGGGGTCAAGGGGTAGTCGGTTTTACCCCAAAAGCTACCCCACAGGTAGCTGGCCACTGTCTGGGTGATGAGCGAAACGCTAGGAAGGGCAATGAAATAGAAGGCGCGGACGCTCTATCCAATTGAGCTACGGGCGCGTATCCGGGATACTAACGAAACCCACCCGGAATGGGAACTGCTTTTGATCTCTAGCCGGCCTCCCGCTTGCGCTGCACCCGCCAGGAACCCTCGTAGGCCGGGCCATGGCCGGGGCGCGAGGTGAACGTGCCCTCGATCACGTTCCCCATTAGCCGGCCGGTGAACGTCGTATAGACGGCGCAGCCGCAATCGGGGTCCTTGTAGGGTTCTAGCGTGCCGCTCACCACCCCGTACTCGAGGCGCACGAAGAGAATCTGCAACACCTCCGGGGCCCCGGCGTCGCGGACGGCCGCCGCCGGGTGTTCGGCCGGGCCCAGCGGCCGGGTCCAGCCCCGCGGGATCATCGTCACGTCGCCCTGGGCCGTGTCCCTGCCGGCCTCCAGCTTGAACTCGATGGTGCCGTGCCGATCGACCACCGGGCTGTCGTAGGTGCCGTGCCATTCGCCGGCTAGCTGGAAAAGCTCGGCCTGGTCGGCGACCACCGGCACGGGACCGGGGCCCGTCGAGCATGCCGCAACGAGCGCCGCTATGAGCGCCACGCGCACGTGATAGCGCGTCGCCATCGCCCTCCCTCTGATGCTGGTCCTTGGACGGACACGGCCGCGACCCGGGCTCTCCACTACGCCCACCCGTGTCTGCGGCCGCTCGGCCCAGAATGCCCACGACAGGACTCGAACCTGTACGCCCCGAAAGGCACCAGCCCCTCAAGCTGGCCTGTCTACCAATTCCAGCACGTGGGCGCTACTACGGATGCTCGGAGGGGGATTCGAACCCCCACGGGATTGCTCCCACAGGATCCTGAATCCTGCGCGTCTACCAATTCCGCCATCCGAGCGTAACTCGGAATCCCTTGCCAGGCAACAGGTTCCGGAACCGGGCCCACCCGGCCCGCCCGTCGGCGGTCTCGCTGAGCCGCTCTGGCAGCCCGGATCTCTCTGTCGTCTTGGCGAGGCGTAACATAGTGGCATACGCCGGGATTTGGTAGGTCTGGCGGGTGGTTCGGGGCCTCCCGGGGCCCCGGCCGCTAATCGTGAAAAAAATCTCATTAGGGGTTGACTGGTCAGAAATCGGCGCTAAAATGGGGAGGTGGGCTAAACGTGAAAAAAATCTCACAAGGCCCTAGGGGGAACTATTTCGGACCCTAGGAGGGGAATTGGCGCGACTTCGGAGGGTCGTACTCGAGCGGTTGATGCGGTACTACCGCTGGCTGACCGAATCATCGTTCAAGAAGCCGCTGAAGACCGTGACGAGCTCCCAGATCGCGGAAGCCCTGGATGTCGACGCCACGCAGGTGCGGAAGGACTTCGGTGGGATTGGGCTCTTGGGGATGGGGCGGGTCGGTTTCGACGTGTGCGAGGTTTGCCGTGGCATACGCCACGTATTGGGGTTCGACCAGGCGTACGAGGCGGTGTTGATCGGCGCCGGCCATCTGGGCAGCGCGCTGGCGGCCTACAAGAACTTCGCCAGATATGGCCTCGAGATCGTAGCGGTGTTCGACAACGACAAACGGAAGATAGGCAGCAAGGTCGCGGGGTGTACGGTGCAGTCGATGAGGGCGATGAAGCCATTCATCCGCAAGCACGAGATTCAGCTCGCCATCCTGACTACCCCAGCTGAGGTCTCACAGAACGTGGTGGATCGCTTGGTTGCGGTTGGGATCAAAGCGATCTGGAACTTCTCGCCGACACAGATCACGGTCCCGTCGGAGGTCCTGGTACGCAACGAGCACATCTCTCTGGGGTTATCCGAGATCGCCTACCATCTGAAGCAACTTGCTGAGCCTCCCGAAACCCAGCAGTCTTCAACGACAGTAGCTTGACGGCACCGGTTGGCTGGATTAGGGTGCAGCCGGTCAGAACCGAGGTGCCATGCTAATCCTAGTAGCTCATGGAAGCCCCGATCCGAGTTGGCGGGCTTCGGTAGAAGGTCTGGCGAATTCGCTAGAGGCCGATGTCGGCCCAAACAGGGTGCGGCTCGCCTTTATGGACCATACGCCGCCCAGCCTGGAAGACGCGGTGTCCGAGGCGGTGGGCAGGGGAGTGGCGCGGGTGCGAGTGCTGCCGTTGTTCCTGGCCAATGAGGGGCATGTGGATCGAGATATTCGGCCGGCAGTGGAACGGCTCCGAGCAACCTATCGGTCGGTGGAAATCGAGTTCTTGCCGGCGCTCGCTCATCACGGGGCGTTCCGAGAATTTCTGGCCAAGCTCGCCTTGGAGGATCCGGGGTCGAACGCATGACGACGGCACCTCGCACCCCTCTGGGTAAAGTCTATCTGGTGGGCGCCGGCCCAGGCCATCCCGGATTGATCACCTTACGCGGCGTTGAGTGCTTGAGAGAGGCCGACGTTGTGTTGTACGACTACCTCGTCAATCCGGTCATCGTCGAGCACGCCCCGCTATCGGCGGAATTGGTCGGGCTGGGGCATCACAAGCTCGGGCGCGCCCTCTCGCCGAAGGAGATCACGGCACGGATGCTCGACGAGGCCCGTAAGGGTCGAACGGTCGTGCGACTGAAAGGCGGGGATCCGTCGGTGTTCGGCCGCGGCGCCGATGAGGAAGAAGCGCTGCGCGCGGCAGGCATCCCTTATGAGATCGTTCCTGGAATCACGGCCGGCCTTGCCGTCGCCGCCTACTGTGAAATCCCCATAACGCACCATGAAGAGGCGTCGGCTGTGGCGATCATCACCGGCCGGGAACGCGACGAGAAAGGCGAGTCCCATCTCAGCTGTGGCCTGGCCGATTTTCCCGGCACGCTCATCTACTACATGGGTGTGCGGCGCGCAGCAGAATGGAGTGGTGCTCTGATCGAGCAGGGTAAGCCGCCCGATACCCCCGTGGCGATCGTCCGCTGGTGCTCGCGAGCGCAACAGCAGATGGTGTGTTGTACGTTGGGCACGGTCGCGGAAGTCATCGAAGAGCGAAGTATCGCGCCACCGGCCGTGATCGTGGTGGGCTCAGTGGTCGACCGTGCGCCAGAGCTTTCCTGGTTTGCCGCCCGCCCGTTGATCAGCGCGCGGGTCCTGGTAACCGGATCGCCCGGTACGGCCGAGCCACTGCGCGATGGGCTGAACGCGCTGGGTGCGGATGTGCTCACGCGGCCGACGATCCGCGTCACCGATCCGCCCGACTGGGGGCCGGTGGACGCAGCGCTGGAGCGGCTGGAGGAATACGATTGGCTGGTTTTCTCCAGCGCCAACGGCGTGGACTACCTGTTGCGGCGTCTCGATGCGCGTGGGGGCGACGTGCGGCGTCTGGGTGGCGTCAAGCTGGCGGCCATCGGCTCGGGGACGGCGGAGCGGTTGGCCCGCTACAGCCTACGAGCCGACTTGCTGCCCGAGCAGTTCGTGGCCGAGTCGCTGGCCCGCTCACTGGTGGCGGAGGCTGCCGGCTGCCGGTTCCTGCTGGCCCGGACGAACCGGGGTCGCCAGGTGCTGGGTAACGGTGACGAGCTCGGCCATCGCGCGTTCAATAGTCCGAAGCTACGGCGACCGCCTGCGAAAGACTCGCCTGGCGAGCATCGGTCCGCTGACCTCGGCGACGTTGCGCGAGCTGGGCTATGAGCCGGCGGCGGAAGCGTCGCCGTACTCTACGGCGGGCTTGATCGACGCGATCGTACGCGGCGGCCTCACGAGGGATTGACGTCGGCCGCCGTCAGCGCGCGCCTGACCAATGCGCTGACGCTTGTATGCTGGAGCGATCCACCCTCGTAGAGTGCGACGCCGCCCAGGTCGGAGAGCAAACCCGGGCGGTCATCCAGGATCCTCGCTCGACCGACCTGCTCCAGACACCAGACTGCGGTTCCCCTAACCTGCGGGTGGGGATCATCGAGAGCCGAAACCACCGCGGCCTCGACTTCCTCGATGTATTTGCGGGTGAGCGAGCCGAGTCGTCCGATGGCCCACAGGCAATCGACCCTGAAATGCTCCAGGTCTTCGTCGGCCATGGTCAGGATGAGGAAGACGCTGATGGGCACGTAATCGACGAAGGTGTCGGGTGTGCTACGAACGATCTCCGCCATGGCTGCCGGTGCGTGCCAGCAGATACCGCCGGACTCCTCACTGATCAGCCAGTAGAGACGTCGCAGGTGTTCGCGGATGTAGCCGGGGTCGTCTTGGGCGACGCGCCGGGCAGCCACTCCCAGCGCCTCGACAGCACGCCAGCCGATCTGGGGGTCGGGGTCATAGGTGAGCGAAACGAGGCGTCCCAGAACGCGCCGCTTCTCCCCTGCTATCTCGGCGATCCCTTCGAAGTCTCCTTCTGACAGCAGTTCGCGGAGCCTGCTCTTCAGCGGCACTAGCCTAGTGCATCTCCCACTTGATGAACGGCTCCTTGACATCCACCATGGCGTTGACGATCAACTCGACCAGGCCGCCGTAGGTGATGCCGCTTTTCTCCAGCATGTCGTAGTACTGGAGCAGGTCGCGGAGCTGTCCCTTACAGTTAGAACACGGCGCGCAGACGTACTTCTTGACCTCCGGTTTCGGCTGGTCGGCGAACGCGTCGATGATCTGCTTCGCCTTCATTCGCCCGCTGACGCTAATGCGCCAGTCGGCGAAGTTGTTAGAGGACATCACCGCGAACCCGCTGCCGCCGCCACAGCAGTAGTTGTCCACCCCGTGCGGCGTCATCTCCCGGAACTGCGGGCAGAGGTGGCGCAGGATACGCCGCTGCGGCTCGACGATCCCCAGGTTGCGGACGATGTTGCACGGATCGTGCAAAGTCACCGGGAAGTCGTTCTTGGACGGGTCGAATTCGATCTTGCCGCTGAACACGATCTCTTCCAGCAGCGGCAGGCAGCTCTCGCGGGCCACCGCCAGGTCACCGGTAAGAACACGGTCCGAGATGGTGATCATCGCCTTGTGCTGATGCCCGCACTCGCCCATGACGATCTTGTTTACCTTGAGCTTCTTGGCGGCCTGGGCGTGTTTCAGCGTTATCCGTGCCAGCTGCACGTCGTCGTAAAACAGGCCGTAGTTGACGCCGTCGTAGCCCACCTCTTCCGACGAGAGAGTCCAATCGATGCCTGCGGCGTTGAGGAGGATCGCAAACGCCCCCGGGTTCTCGGGCCAGGAAAGTATCTCGCCGGCGTTGTGGATCAAAAGCACATCGGCGCCCTCCTTGTCCCAAGGGGTCGTCACCTCGATACCCGTCTCGTCCGCCATGTCCTCGTCGATGAACTCGATGTTGTCCTTTACGACTACCTCGTTCATCCCGGTGGAGGAGCCCACCTGGAGCTGAAGGACGGTGCCTTTCTCGTGCAGTTCTTTAGGCGCCCAGCCCAGCTCTTGGCTGAACAGCTTGCGTAGCTCGCGACTTACCAGGCCGTTGTCGAGTCCGATGGGGCAGGCCTGGGCGCAGCGCCGGCAGAGCGTGCAGCGATAGCAGAGCTCGTAGAGACGGGTGATCGTGGCCCAGTTGAGCTCGATGTCGCCGTGGGTGAATCTGGCGAACAACTTACCGCCAGGCCTTGCGTACTTAGCGACGAGGCGGCGCAGGACTTCCGCCCTGAAGGTCGGCCGATAGATGTCGTTTTGGCCGCTGGCCATAAAGACCGGGCAGGCTTCGTTGCAGCTCTGGCAGTTGACGCAATAGTCCAGCGAGAGGAGTAGCGGTTGGAGGAACGTCCAGTTGTTGTTCTTCTCCAGCAGTTTCTTCAGCCCAACACGGAACTTCTCGACATACTCCTGTTCTTCGGCTTCGGTTTCCGGCTTGGGAAGGCTCAGCGCCACTACGCCGTCGAGGTTGCAGACCAGTCGCTCGGTGGTCCCGGAATTGAGTTCCTTCCAGGCCGGCTCTTCCGCCGGGTTGTCGTAGGGAGGCGGAAGCGGCACCAAGTCTTCCGGTGACACGGGACTTAGTACTTCATCTCCCCGCTTGCTGATATCTGTAACGCTTACCTTTTTGCTCACGATTTAAACTCCTCGGTCGCTACATCCACCCAGTTCTTCTTGCCGTCCGCCTTCACATGGGGCCCCGCCCATGTCACGGGCTGGTCGAGCAGCCGAACCGCCTCCTGCTCCAGCCGGCCGCCAGCCGTCAGCGGCTCATCATCCCAGCGGACCTCGTGATACGTGAAGTACTTTGCCACGAAGTGCATCATCCGGGTGAACGGCAGATAGGCGAGGAAGGCCAGGGCCAGAAGGAGATGCACGGTAAGAATTCCGGAAAGCTCGATGGACGTGTCGGCGGTCAGCAATGCTCCGGCGAAGCTCGAAACGCGTGCCGCGAAGTCCTGTGAGACCGCCAGCGCGTATGCGCCGGTTGCGAAAACCGCCAGAAGCAGCATGAGGTTGAAGGTAGCCGCCGGCGCCGTGAACTCCCTCAACCGTCTGTCGGCGAAGCGACTGACCAGCAGGCCCAGAGCCCCGATGCCCCCGAGGGCGAAGCCGGCACCGGCCATGACGGTTATTCCGCCGCGCCAGTCACCCAGGCTCGCGGTCTCAAGGCCGGCCAGCTCCAGCGCGCCACCAAGCAGCAACAGGGCTGCTGCGGCGATCAACACGTACATGCCGATGTGGAAAGGGAAGGAGAACCACCAGAGCCGGCGGTTGTGCTCCCACACGGCCTTCAAAAACACGATCTCTTGGAACATGAAGGACCCTTCGCTGAGCCGGTCCTTCTCGCGCGGCTTCGTCCACCACTCGAACTCCTCGAGGTACGAGCCGCCGTAATGGCTCTTGCCCTTCTCGTGCGGCACCGGAGCGAGCTCCCAGCGCAGATGCACCGGCAGCCTCGCTATCCTCAAGGTTCTGAGGACGAACGCCACGACGAAGATCGCCAAGAGCAGCCACGAGACCACCAGCAGTATGGATCCCGACATTTAATCCTCTTTCTCCGTCGAGTATTTCTTGCGTTGCATGAGCTCCTGGATGGCTGCGCCGGCATCCTGGATGTCGTTCTGGTCATGCAAAAGCTGTTTGATGTCTTTGGTGCACAAGGAACCGAATCGGTACACCGCGCAAACCCGGCATTCGTTACCCTGCGGGGCGCAATCGAGGCCTTTGATCATCCAGCACGGTCGGGTGCTGTCCTTGTAGGCCGGACAGGTCTTTCGGGTCGCCTCGCTGCAGGGAAGCAGTTCCCAGCACGGCAAGAGCGCCTGTAGCCGGTGAATCCCTTCAATGTTGAGCCCCAGGTCGTGGACGAGATGCTGGATGGTGCGGACGCGGCTGATGTCCTCCTGCGAGAACAGGCGGCGGCCCGACGGGGTGCGGTGGGCTATCAGCAGGCCTTCGTTCTCGTATTTCCGCACGGCGGAAACCGACAGCCCCACCTGCTCGGCGAGGACGCCGATGGAGATCAGGGGGTCTTCGATCTCGTGGTTCGCTGCTGCGTCGGGCACAACAAAAAACCCTTCCGGTGCCACGTGATGACCGGTCAGGGCTTCATTAATCTATACTCAAACGTGTAGAAAATCTACACGTAGCGCTGCGGAGATCAAATCTGTACTAAGTAAAGATAAGAGCGCCGCAAGACCGCAGGAGCTTATAAAATATAGAGATAAGGACGCGGAGGTCTGGACTCGAACCCGGAACCCGCTCAGTCGGTCAACTCCTTGACCATGCGCGCGAACTCCTCGGCGTCGACCGGCTTGCTGATGTACCCCTCGGGCGGGGGGACCTGGCGGCGCGTGGAGATGAAGCGCTCGAACTCGTCGGAGATTCCGGTGACGATAATGACGGGAACACCCTTGAGTCGATCGTCTTCTTTGAGCTTGCGATAGACGGCGACGCCGGACTTCTCGGGCATAGTGATGTCGAGCGCGACGAGATCGGGCACCTGCTGCTCGAGTGCCGCGATGGCCTCGACGCCATCATTGGCGGTCGTGGCTATAAAACCGTTGTCCTGCAAGACGGTGGAGAGATACTCCCGAGCATCGGGATCGTCATCCACGACCAGAACGGTCTTGGCGTCATCAGTCATGGTCCGCATCCATTTCAAGCGTGGGGGATTTCTCCGGTCTCTGCGTCGTAGGCCGCTGGCGGGGCAAGGAGACCGTGAACTTCGATCCGGCGCCGGGTTCTGACTCCAGGTTGATGGTGCCGCCGTGAGCCCGGGCGATGCGATCGGCGATGAAGAGGCCTAAGCCGGTGCCTTCCGTACCTTTGGAGGAGAAGAACTTCGTAAAAGCCCTCTCCCGGGTTTCTCGGTCCATCCCGATGCCGTTGTCCTCGACCTCGTACTGAACGACGTCGGGGAGTCCGTGGAGTCGCATGGTTAAGGTGTGTTCGGGCTTCTTCTCGTCCAGCCGGCAGGCGTCTAGGGAGTTCTCGATCAGGTTCACGAGGAGCGAGCGAACCGCCTGCGGGTCGGCCTCGAACTCGCCGGCGTTCGAGTCGAACTCGCAGCGCAACTGGACGCCTAGATCCTTAGCCCGCGATTGCATAAGACTGCAGACATCCTTGATGACATCCAGAGCAGTCAGGGGCTCCCAGGCCGGTACACGATCCTTCGCATAGTAGAGAATGTCCGAGACCATGCTCTTGATGCGGGCGACGTTCCGCTGGACCGTCGCCCAGCCCTTGGCGACCCGTTCCCGATCATCCTTTGCGAATCCGGAATCGACCAGATACATGCCTCCGGCGAGGCCGTTGAGCAGCCCCTTGAGGCCGTGCGATACCGAACCGACCAACAGGCCGAGTGATGTGAGCCTACTCTCGAGTTCCCGGACCTGGGTGATGTTGGCGCTCATCTCCATCACGCCGGTGATTCGACCCTGTCGATCGCGGATGGGAGCTGCAGTCACGAGCACGTTTTGGCGCGTGCCGTGGATTGGCATCACTACCTCTTCCCGCGTGTGCGGCTCGCCGTCCTCGAACGCCTCGTGCACGGGGCAGGGTACGCACTGCTCTGAGCGATGCTTGTAGGCCTCGAAGCATTTGCGGCCCAGACAGTTGCCGAAGTCCTCCTGGAAGGCGCGGTTGGCCTCGATGATGTTCAGGTCGAGGTCCTGAATCGTTATGTAGCAGGGTACCTCATCGAAGAGCAGGTGGTAGCGACGTTGGCTGCGGCGAAGCTGACGCTCGAGGTCCCTCATTGCAGTGATGTCGGTTGACATCTCCATGACGGCTACGATCTCGCCGTTCCCGTCGCGGATCGGCGTGGCATCGACCAGCACCGAGATTTCCCTGCCATCCTGGCTCGTGACGCGCTCTTTACTGCGGTGGCTCTCGCCGTCGTGGAACGCTTCGGCAACCGGGCAGGTCTCACAGCGCTCGGCACGCTGCTTGTATACCTGATAGCAGAAGCGGCCGTCGATATCGCCGAAGTCCGTGCGGAATCTCTGGTTTGCGTCGATGATTCGGAAATCGCGATCCTGCACCGTCAGGTAACACGGCAGCGCGTCGAAATAGACCTGGTAGTCGGTATTCATCACGATTCCCGAGCAGATGTTTCCCCTCGCTCTACCCGTTCCGCACACCCTCCAACAACCTCAAGGCGTGCTGTCAACTCCGGATGCTGCGTCGTCGTGGGCCAGCTCCAGGATCCTGCGAACCGTGCTTACGAGGGCCTCCTCGGTGACCGGCTTGTCGAGGTAGCCCTCCGGTCGCCTGACGGAGCGGTCGTAGATCAGATTGCGAAGCTCGGGTCTACCGGTGATCACGCAAACCCTCAAGCTCGCGGCCTCGGAATCCCTGCGCAAGATCTCGAACACCTCGCCGACGTTCCTGCCCGGCATCTCGAGGTCGAGGGTCAACAGGTCGGGCCTCTCGCTGAGGGCCAAGGCGAGCGCCTCGTCGCCGTTAGTGGCCCGCAGCACCCTGGCACCGTTGTCCTCGAAGACCGTGGCCAGGTACTCGAGCTGATCGGGCTCGTCGTCAGCCACGAGAATGGTGCGGCCGGCCAGCGGCTGCGCCTCGGTAACCATCTCTTCGACCACCTCCTCGACTGGAATGGCCACCTTCGGCTCGATCACCAGGGCGTTCGCCACCAGGTTGACCAACTGCGTGACTTCTATGCCCAGCTCATAGTGGCGGATGACGTCGGTGAGGCCGTCGACGCAGTTATGGCACGAGGTGACGACGATCTCTGCACCGGTCTCCTTGAGCTGGTTCGCCTTGATGATACCCGACTTGAGCCGTCGGGGCGTGTACTCGGACATTGACATTGCACCACCGCCGCCGGTGCAGCAGTAGTTTTCGGCGCGGTTCGGATGCATCTCGCGGAAATCGCTGCAGACCAACTGGAGCAGCTCGCGTGGCTCCTCGAACATGCCGCAGCTTCGCCCCATGTTGCACGAGTCGTGGTAGGTGACCGGCCGGGAATTGCGAGACCTGTCGACCTTTATCCGGCCTTCCTTGATATAACGCAGCATGGTGAAGATCGAGCTCTCCATCACGAAAGGCACGTCGTACTTAGCCCAGTTGGGGCCCTCGCAGCGCGTGGAGCGGAACCCGTGGCCGCACTCGGAGATGACCAGCTGTTTACCGCGGAGCTCGACCACCCGCTCGTAGAGCCGCTGGGCCACGGAGCCGCCCAGGGCATCGTCGCCGGAGAAGAGCCCGAAGTTGGTCATGTCCCAGCCTTCGCTGGGCATGGTCCAGCTCTCTCCGGCCACGTGGAAGATCTTGGCCGCATCTGCAATGGAGCGCGGGTCGTATTTCACCTCGCGCGGGTTAATCGAGTAGACCACCTCGCAATCTGGCTGGTCGATGGGGATGTCGACATCCGGGTCGTCCAGTTCGTCTTGCAGTTCCTCCGCCATCCACTCGAGCGTCTCGAGATAATCTTCTTTTAGAACGCCCATCTGGTTGCCGATCTCCCACTGGTCCTTGCTGACGACCGCCACGCCTTCCGGCATGATCCCGACCGAGACCAGCAGACCCCGGGCCATCCGGTTGAACGTGGCCAGGTCGACGCCCATCGGGCAGTTGAGCGAGCAGCGCCGGCAATTGGTGCACTTGCCGAACACTGTGTCCTTCAGTTCCTCCAACTCTTCGTCGGTCCAAACGCTGCCGGCCTTGACCCACCAGGGGGCCACCCGGCCCGTCCAGTCGAAATGACGCTTGAACAGCTTGCGGATCAGGTCGCCCTTGTAGGCGGGCGCGTAGGTCGGATCGCCTGGATTTGCCAGCACGTAGTGGCAGGACTCGGTGCACAAGCCGCAGTGCACACAGGCCAGTAGCGAACCCGCCATCTGCCGGTTCAGCTTCTGGCTCATGCGCTCCAGTACCTTTTCAGCTTTATGAGATCGTGTCGCCTGTTCGCTCATCGGGTCTTCCCTTTCCGTCGCGCGTATGCCCGCCACCTTATGCACGCTGTACCGGGTACACTCCCCGGTGCCCCATGGTTTTGCCGAGGTAGTAGCGCGTGAAGGGGTAGTAGAGGTAGTGGGAGATCTTGCTGAAGGGCACATAGACCAAGAAGAATGCCGTCATGATGAAAAAGCCGAGCAAGTGCCATTCACCGCCGCCGGTCTGGTTCGGTACCGCGAGGAACGCGAAGAAGAACCAAACGGTCAGCAGCACCAGCGAGAAGTAGTCGTCCGGCGAGCTGATGGCCCGCATGTAGGGGTTGCCGACGCGCCGGATGAATCTCACGACGCCGACCAGGAACGCGCCGCCGATGATTATCTGCAGGGAGACCACTAGGGCCTGATTATCGAGTAGACCGGGCCCGTAGGGGATGATGAACGACAGACCGATAGCGGCGGTCACGCCGAGGTGAAACACCACGAACTGCGCGTAGAGGAGGTAATGCCGTCGCGTGCTCTCCATCGCCCAGGGCATCGCGATGTTGGCCCAGGAATACAGGACCCCCTTGGCTGGGGTCGTGCTGGGTGGCCCGGTCGGAGCCTGCCGGTCGCCACCGGCCTTGAACCCGAGAAACCAGATGATGCGGATCGCGTAGACCAGGGCCATGAACCCCAGGGCGACCTCTTGCAGCGTATGCTCGGAGAAGTGTAGCAGCTCGCTCATTGGATCTTCTCTAGTTCGGTCTTGAAGGCGTCGTATTGGGGCGTGTCCAATACGCAGATGACCACTTCCTTGATGCCGGTCTCACCCTCTAGATGGCTCTTGATCACTTCGAGCATCACCCGGGCACAAAGATCCGGTGCGATGCCGTAGTAGCCCGCGCCCATCGCGGGGAAGGCGATCCGCTCTACGCGGGCCTCTTCCGCGCGTTTCAGGGAGTTGATCATGGTCGTCCGCAGCTTGGCTTCCGTATCCTCTTCCTGAAACCGGGGGCCGACAGCATGGATGATGAAGTCAGCCTTGAGTTTCCCGGCACCCGAGATTACGGCCTCGCCGTTTGCGACGGGGCCCAGCTCCTCCAGTTCCTTCTGTACCGAGGGTCCGCCACGCACGGCGATCGCGCCGCCGAAGCCCGAGCCGAGGGCGAGATCGGGCTGGGCGTAGAACACGAAGGCGTCGATGTCGAGATCGGTGATATCGGACCTGGTCAGGCGAACGACGCTCTGTCTGATCTGCAATCCTTCTGCGAGTTCGTTGGTCACTGCGACCTCCCCTCGTTCACGATCAGCCATAGAACGGCAAACCGGCCATGCGGCACGCTCCCCGCCGATATCCGGCCGGGAACAGCTCTCGCAGCTCTTCGAGACTCAGGTCGTTGGCCGAGCAAGTCTCGTAGACTGTCGGGAGGGCACGATGGGCGGCGTAGTAATCGCGCAGGTAGCGGACGATCTGCAGGTGTCGCTCCGTCGGCGCGATCGGTGGCTCTCTCTGCGACATGGCCAGCTCGACGAAGTCTTCGTCCCATTCCTCGAAATCCTCGAGGAATCCTAATGCGTCAAGTCTGTAGCGGGGCTTTGCGGGAGGCGCGGTCTCGTAAGTAATCCAGTAGTTCGTCTCCCACATGAACTGGTAGTTGATGCCAGCGACCTTGCAGACGCCTCGGTGGTAGCCGGTGGGGAATAGCGAGCGCAGCTCTGAGAGCCGCATGCGGTTGTCGGCGCACGCCATGACGAGCACCGGTACCGTGCTTTCTTCTAGGAACTTGTGCCTCAGGTAATTGATGAGTTGCCAGTGCCGGTCCGTGAGCCCTGTCGTTACCCCCACCAACTTCGCCATACCCTCAGCGAAGTCCTCGTCCCACTGTTCCGGCGGGTCCAGGAACCCGTAAGCATCCAGCTGGTAGGTCTTACCCTTGAACGCTACAGTACTCATCTGTCGCTCTAGAAGGCCACCTCAAACGGTGGCATGCGGCTCTATGCCGCGTCGCCTGACGCCCTGCTACCCCTGCCGGCGACGCTCGCCGCTAGCTGCTCGATCCGCTCGGGTGTGATTGGAGCAGCAAGAGTGAGCACGGCGCGACCCCCCACCGCGTCCTCATCTTCATCTCGACGTGCTACGAAGACTCTCACACCGGGAATCCGGTCGTCTCCTAGGATGGACTCCAGCAGGCTCCCCTCACTCACCTCGGGCAGCTCGCCATCCATCACTACCACCGCGGGACGGAATGTCCCGATCAGCGTTGAGCTCTCGTACCCAGAACGGGCGAAACGCAACGAGACTTTGTCGGTGTCCACTTGCTTCTCGAGCCTGCGGGTCAGCGCCTCGTCCCGCGTTATCACCAAAACCGTCGTCGCCATGCCGTGACAGGCCCGATAAAAAGGACAGTCCTTACAATCGGTCTTGCAGAAGTCATGCCCATGCCCGGCCCTCTTAACCAGCTCGGCCAGCCTGTAGCAGTACTGGGCTCGGGCCTGGTAGACCAGGCAATTCAGGCAGCTTTGTGGGGGAGCCCCAGGTCCTCCGAAGTATTCCCAACAGCGCTGCACCCCACCCTCGGCTCGCTCGGCGCTGGCGGCGGCAGGATCGTCGCCGTTGGAGTCGCAAAGGCCCAGGGCGACGCAGTCCTCTCGCGAGACGCGGTAGTGTCCTCCAGCGGTGCGGGTCGCCGGCAGCTTGCCCTTCTTGATCCACTTCAGGACGGCGTCCGGTGTGACACCGCAGAGCTTGGCCACTTCACCCGTTCTGAGCAGAGAACCCATAAGCTGATTCACGTTATCTGGATTTTCTGTATATCTTCGCATAAATCGACATTCGGTGGAATTGTACGAAAAAATGTTGATTCTGTCAAGAACAGTTCGCGTTCCGGAAGGGATCCAAAGACGCCGATTCTGGTTGATTCTAGTAACTAAACTCGTTCTCGACCGGGTCGCTATCCGAGCAGGAACTCAGATGGACTTTTTCGGTTTTTTGCTCATTGACTCCGGGGAGATGCGATCGTATTTTATGGAATCAGGATGGTCGGGAATCGCAGTACCCCATAAAAGCCATACCTGGCAATGAAGAAGAGGAAGGACGGTAACTGGCTCACCACAGGGCAAGCCGCCAGGCTTTGCTCGGTGACCTCCGATACCGTCCTCAAGTGGATCAAAAAGGGGTCGCTCGATGCCGTTCGCACGGCGGGCGGCCACTATCGCATCAGGCGCCGGGACCTCGAGCCCCTGCTCACCGTAGGTCGGATCTCGCGACGTATTCCGGACATGACGAACGGCGAGGCGCAGCAGTTACGCTGCTGGGAGTACTACAGCCGCGCGGGCGCCATCCGAGAAGAGTGCGAAGCCTGTGCGGTCTACCGCGCCCGGGCGGCGCGGTGCTTTAGGCTCGCGATGATGGGAGCCGAGATCGGCCACGCTCGTCAATTCTGCCAGACGTCGTGCGAGGATTGCGTGTACTTCAAGCGCCTGAGCGGTTTGCCGACCAACGTCCTCGTCGTGACGTCGGACCGGCTTCTCGTGCAGCGGCTTCAGGAACGTGATCACGATGGAATAGCGTTGCGCTTCGCCCGCAGTGCCTACGAGGCCTCTGCGGCAGTTCATAGCTTCCTGCCGGCCTTCGCTGTGGTCGACCAGGACGCGTTTCCGCGCGGCGACGATGGCTTGCTGGAAGGTCTGGCGAACGATCCTCGACTTCCGGGCTTGAAGATCATCGTGGCGGTTCGGCGCGGTGAGGATCAACAACTCGGCGAGGGCCAAGATCAGCACGTCGTATCACGAGTGATTGAAAAGCCGTTCGGTCCGGATGAGATCGCGGCTTTGATCGACGGTTTTCCGGTGGGGTCGGTGGAAATGGAGACAATGGAGAACGCCTGAGCATCGGAGGTAACAGTGAGAGAGATAGAGCGGGAATACCTGGATGCTGCCAGCGATGACGATGGGTTCCTGAAGACCATGGCGAACTGGGATCGAGCGATGGCCGAGACCCTCGCCGAAGAGCACGGCATCGGTGAGCTGACAGATGAGCACTGGATGGTGATCGAGCTCGTGCAGGAGTACTACGCGACCTACGGCACGGGACCACCGGTGGTGAAGGTGCACAAGGAGACGGGGCTGACGTCGGAGGACATCTGCCGCCTGTTCCCTTGCGGCATGGTTAAAGGGGCCTATCGGTTGGCCGGACTACCGCGGCCGCCGGGTTGCGCATGAGCGTAGAGTAGTACTGACAGTACTAGCAGTTTGCGCCTTCGAGAAAGACAAGAGTTCGTAGAAAGGAAAGGCTCAATGGATCTTGTGAGGTTCATTTTGGGCGGTGTTTTGCCCTACGTAGCGGTCGCTGTGTTCATCGTGGCCATGGCTCATCGCATCTACACGCGGCGCCCTCGATGACGCTGTTCCCAGCGCCGGCCGACGACAGGGCGAACAAGCGAAACGTGCTCAAAGAGGCCCTGCTGTTCCGGAGCCTGTTTGGGGGCGACCGGGTACTGTGGGCCTTCGCCTGGATATTCCATGCTGTGCTGTTGCTGATCTTCGTCGGACATCTACGCGTCTTCACGAATGTAGACAGCATGCTGATGACGGCGGGGATGAGCGCCGAGGCGATTCAGGCTATGTCCGGTGGCGTAGGTGGGGCGGCCGGTGTCTTGGTTCTGGTTGCGACGGTGCTTTTGCTGGCCCGGAGGCTGGCGCTGCCGCGCGTCCGTGAGATTACCGGGGCCGCCGACATATTCGCCTTGCTGTTGATCGGGGCGATCATCATCACCGGCAACATGATGCGCTTCGGGTCCCAGCACTTCGACCTGGCTCTGACGCGCGAGTACTTCGGCAGCCTGGCGACGTTCGGCGGTGTGACGGGGCTGGCGGCTCTGCAGAACGAGTTGTTCATGGTTCACATGGTGCTGGCGTTTCTACTTATCGTGATCATTCCGTTCAGCAAAATCCTCCATTTCGGCGGGATCTTCTTCACACACGAGCTTGTTCGGAAGCACTGAGGCGGGGAGAGAGACTGGCATGTCCGAGAACAATACGAAGGAGCAGGTCGTCGAGTCTATCAAGGCGATGAAGGACGGTCCCCGCGCGATGCGGATGTACATGGAGATGTGCGTTAAGTGCGGGACGTGCGCATCGGTCTGCCCGGTCTACTACGGTAAGAGCGAGAAGCGCTACAACCCGGCCGAACGGACGGACCTGATTCGCCGAATCTACCGCAAGTACAATACGCTGGGCGGGAGGCTGTTCGGTAAGTTCGCCGGGGCCGAGGATTTCGACCCGGCGGATCTAGAGGACTGGCAGATAATCTTCTACGAGTGTACCGGTTGCCGGCGCTGCGCC
>JBDHJU010000092.1:0-12195 GCA_039586755.1 Gemmatimonadota bacterium
CGCCAGCCGCTCGATGGAAGCGTTCGAAAACATGAGGCAGTTCTTCGGCCGAGATGCCGGGGCCGCTGTCCTTCACCTGCACTGTCACGTAACCCTCGGGCATGTCCGCGAAGTCAGGATGGCCGGGCACCGGTACGGTCGCGCGGATCGAGACCCGAATCGCGCCGCCCTCGGGCGTGTACTTGAGCGCGTTCCCGACGAGATTCGTGAACACCTTTTCCAGCAAGTCCGAGTCGAAATAGGCCTCGCACGGTCCCCGCGGCTCGTCGAGACGGACCGCGATTCGCTTGCGCTCGGCCATGGCCGAGAAGGCGAGCAGCGATCCCTTGAGGAACGCGACGATGTCGCCACGCTGCGCCTGGAGCTGGACGCGGTTCGCCTCGAGCCGCGCCACGTCGAGCAGCTGATTGACCAAATTGAGCAGGCGCCGAGCGTTTCTAAGTGCCAGCGAGATCTCGCGGTCGACCGCGGGAGTGACGGCGCCGTGCAATCCGGCCCGCAGGTCGTCCAGAGGCCCGATTATCAGGGTGAGGGGTGTACGGAACTCGTGGGAAACATTGGCGAAGAATCGCGACTTGGCTTCATCAAGCTCCTGCAATTGCTTCGTCTGCGCCTCGATCGTTGCCGTACGCTCGGCGACACGCTGCTCCAGCCGGCGGGCACGCTTCTGATGGCCAAGCTCCCGCGCCCTGATGACGATCAGTGCAACCAGGAGAAGTCCGATCAGGGCGGCGGCCCGGAATCCCATGGTCTCGTAGAAATACGGCGCCACCTTCAACGCCAACGCCGAGTCCACATCGTACCAGACACCGTCACCTCGCGTGGCCCGGACCCTGAAGGTGTAGGATCCTGGGGGCACGTTGGTGAAGAAGGCGGTGCGCCGGTTGCCGGCTTCGACCCAATCGCGCTGGAAACCATCGAGGCGGTACTGGAAGCGCAAGTTGTCCGGAGCCAGAAAGCTGAGCGCGGTGTACTCGATCTCGAAGTCCCGCTGTCGGGCCTCCAGCTTCAGTTGCTCCGAGCTGGCCCCAGCGACGGGCGTCAGGGTCGTTTCCTCGGACCTCACATCCTCGATCCGCACAGGGATCGAGACGTCGGACCGCTGGGTCGTGGCCGGATCGACGACCGCCGCACCGGCCTGCATCGCGAACCAGAGCCGACCGTCGCTTGCGACGATGGCGGGGGACTGCACCCCGCCGTTTGCCTCCCGGTTCCGCAGACCGTGCCGCTCGGTGTAAGAGATCGAGTGGATGCGGCTCGCCCGACCCGCCGCGAAATCCTCGAGGTCCGAACGAAGCACCCAGAATATCCCCCGGTTGCTGCTCATCCAGTAGCGGCCCGCACCGTCGTCGAGGATCGCGTGCACGCCGTCGGCATAGAGCCCGTCGCGACGCCGGATCACTATGATCGCCGCATCGGACGCGGTCGCCTCACCGCGTCGAGGCAGCTCTACGCGGTTGAGTCCGCGGTCCTCGGTCCCGATCCACAGAACGCCGGCCTCGTCCTCGTGGATCGACCGCACGAGGTCGCTGGACAGCCCGTCCGCTGCGTTGAGGCTCTCGAAGCGCCCGCCGTGATAGCGTGCCACGCCGCCTCCGTTCGTACCGAACCATAACGACCCGTCCTGCGCTTCATGGATCACGCGGACGAAGTCGTGCGGGAGCCCATTCTCCGATGTGAAGTGCTGGACGACGCCGGCCGAGTCGCGGTACAGCCCGCGGTCGGTCCCGAACCACATCGCCGCCGATGGATCCTGGTAGATCGCCTTTACGGTGTGACCGCTGAGAAACGGGATGTGTCGCGCGCAGCGAAGCGCCTCGACGATGCAGGCCCCGTAGCTGAGCCTCCCGGCCCAGATTTGTCCGTCCCGATCTTCGAAGATCGTCTGGGGCAGGCCGATCCAGTCTTCCTCCAGTCGGTGGAAACGGTTCTCCTCGTAAAGCGCGAGTCCGCCAACCAGCGAGCCTAGCCAGATACGGCCCTGCGAGTCCTCGATGATCGGATAGACATTGGGAGCGGCGCCCTCCCGGGCCCCGTAGACTCGAAACAGCGCCGGTTTGAGCCTGTGCAGTCCGTCGGCGGCGATCCACAGACTGCCCTCGTGATCGAAGGTGATAGACGCGATCCGGAAGCTGCCCTCGAATACCAATTCCTCATTACGGTAGAGCCGCTCGTGGATCGCGAGCCAACGATCGCCCTGCTCATCGATGAGGAGCGAGATGGGTCCGGAATTCGCCCCGGTGATATCCGGTCGATGGACCCGGAGCTCGCCGTCGCGAAGCATGAAGGTGCCCTTGTCACTGACCACAAGCATCGAATCGGCGCTTAGAGGCAACAGTGAGCGCACAAAGAACCGGTCGATTCCAGGGGGGACCAGGCTCGTCACGGATCCGTCTCTGTAGGCGAGAACGGACACGCCCGTGCCTATGTAGACCGTGCCATCCGCCGCCTCGGCGAACGAGGAGGCCAGCGAGCTGAGTGGGCCAGGCCCCTGCGCCATCACCTGGCGAACGTCGCCCTCCTGCCAGCGCAGCGCGCCCGAACCGTCCGTGCCGATCCATACCGCACCGCTGCTCTCCAGGAACAGCTCCGCGACCGGACGCCGCAGCGATTCATCTCCCAGACGCTCCAGGCGGTCGTCTCGCATCACGAAGACGCCCCGGTTGGTCCTCACCCAGAGCGTTCCCGCAGAGTCGAACTGGAGAGCGCTGATAGCCGTGCCGCGCCGCTCGTCGCCGAGTCCGTAGACGGCGAACTCCCCGTCGGTCCACCTCACGACATGATCGAATTCGGCGGCGGCCCAGACGCCGCCGGCCGGCCCCTCGATGATCGAGGTGAAGCGGTTGGTCGGAAGCTCGGGATGGCTAGACGTGTTGAAGACGGTGAAACGGGCGCCGTCGAAGCGGATGAGTCCGTCGAAGCTGGCGAGCCACAGGTATCCGTCCCGCGGCTGGATGGCTCCGTTCAGGTGGCTGAGGGGAAGCCCGTTCTCGATCGTCCACACCTCGTGGACGAGATCGCTCGCCTCCGCCAGGCGGGCGGCGTAGGGGTCGGGGGCCTGTGGCCGGGCCACAGCGGGGGCGCAGACCAAGGCCGCGATGAGCAAAACGGGCCGAAAGGCCGAAGGTTGGGGCATGGCCCCGAATATATCGGTCGTGTTTGGCTTTCGCACGTCTTCTCCGTTGCAGATCCTGGCCTCCCCGTAGCACGGGCTCTGGAGGACACAAAGAGCAACCTCCCTGCAAGCTAACGCGCCGCCCGACCGCTAAGTTCACCGGATGGGAACGGGCCTCATGGTGCTCATCGCTGAGAACGATCGGGATATGCGCGGATATGTTCGCCGCTGCCTCGAAAGGCACGACCTGGAGATCCAGGAGATCCTCGAGGCGCGCGATGGCCAGGAGGCGCTCGAGATCGCTCGCGGGCAGCGGATCGACCTACTGGTCACCGACGGTGCGATGCCCAAGCTCGACGGTTTTGCCCTCTGCACCGCCATCCGCCGCGAGCTGGCCGACCACCGCACCAGGGTGCTCGTTGTCACCGGTCAGTTCGACCCCAAAGAGGCCGAGCGGCGGGCGCGCGCAGCGGGCGCGGATGGTCTGCTGCTCAAGCCGTTCAACGCGCTCACCCTGTGCGAGGAGATCGATGAGGTCCTGAGGCCGAGTTCTCCGGCCGCCGGCCCCGAAACAAACGAATAGTGAAGGTGAGCTTTAGCCCCAACCAAGGAGGATTACAATGAGTTCGGAACAGACTTACAACGACATGCTGCCGAACCCTGGGTTCGCTGTCGAGAAGGGGAAGACCGCGGTCGTCATCACCGACCCGCAGAGAGATTTCCTCTCCGAGGACGGCGTCGTATGGGGTGTGGTGGGAGCGAGTGTCGAGGCCAACAATACGGTCGAGAACCTCAGTCAGCTTCTGTCAGCTGCGCATGACGCCAGCATCCCCGTCTTCATCTCTCCGCACTACTACTACCCACAAGACAAAAAGTGGAATTTCGGCGGAGCGCTCGAGAAGATGATGCACGCAGTCGGGATGTTCGACCGCGAAGGTGCGCTGACCACGAATGGTTTCAGCGGCTCGGGAGCCGATTGGCACGAGCCGCTCAAGTCGCTCATCGAGCGCGATGACGTCATCGTCGCGAGCCCGCACAAGGTGTACGGGCCCGAGTCGAACGACCTGGTCCTCCAGCTTCGCAAAAGAGGGATCGACAAGGTCATTCTCGCCGGCATGTCCGCCAACCTGTGCGTCGAGGCGCATCTGCGCGAGCTGACAGAGCAGGGATTCGAGGTGTCCGTGGTAAAGGACGCGACCGCGGGCGCGCAGCTTCCCGGCGGCGATTTCTATCAGGCCGCTTTGCTCAATTTCCGGATGATCGCCAGCGCCGTCCTGACGACGGATGAGATCATCGACGCGATCAAGGGATCTTAGTCATCGAAACCGACAATGCCTCAGGCGCGATAGGGTCAGGTCTGATGGGCAATAATGCAGCGGAAAAGACCGTCGGCAGCGACGAGCTGGTTCGGCTGCTGCTCGACTCGACAGGCGAAGGGATCTACGGGATCGATCTCGACGGCAACTGCACTTTCGCCAACCCTGCGTGCCTGAGGCTGCTCGGCTTCGATAGCGACGCTGAGCTTCTGGGCCGCAACATGCATGAGCTCGTGCACCACACGCGCCCCAACGGAGAGCCGTACCCGGCGGAAGAATGCCGCATCTACAATGCCTTCCGGGAACACGAGGGGACGCACGTGGACGACGAGGTCATGTTCCGAAAAGACGGCTCCAGCTTTCCGACCGAGTATTGGTCGTACCCGGTGGAGCGTGACGGTGAGCTGGTAGGGTGCGTGCTCACCTTCGTGGACATCAGCGAGCGGCGGCGCAGCGAGGAGCTACTCGCTGACCAGGCCACCACCATTGCGGAGATCGCTCGTTTCCCGGAGATGAACCCCGGACCGGTCCTCCGTCTCGATAACCAGGGTAACGTGCTGGCGGCCAACACGGCCGCGCGCGAAGCTCTCGGCCTCGAGTTGGTCGGCCTTTGCTGGCGGGATATCTGCCCCGGTATCGGCGCTGACACCTGGCGCCAGATCCTGGACGCCACTGGCCCGGTCACGGTCGAGCGGTGCATCGGAGACAGAGACTACGTTCTCACTCACCGGCGCGACCCCGAGAGTGACCTCGTATTCGTTTTCGGTGCGGACATCACCGAGCAGAAACAGGCCGAGCGAGCCTTGCGGGAAGCCGACGAGCAGGTTCGGCTACTGCTGGACTCGACTGGGGAGGGGATCTACGGGGTCGACCTCGAGGGCAACTGCACGTTCGCCAATCCCGCCTGCGCGCGGCTGCTCGGCTTCGCGGGCGTCGACGAGCTCCTGGGCAAGCACATGCATAACTTGGTGCACCACACGCGGCGCAACGGGGACCCTTACCCGGTTGAGGAGTGTCGAATCTACCGGGCCTTCCGGGAGCATGAGGGGACGCACGTCGATGACGAGGTGATGTTTTGCGCCGACGGTAAGCCGTTTCCAGCCGAGTACTGGTCGTACCCGGTGGAGCGGGACGGTGAGCTGGTGGGGTGCGTAGTCACATTCGTCGACATCAGCGAGCGGCGGCGCGTCGAGGATGAGCTGCGCCAAAGGGAGAAGATGGCCGCGCTGGGTAAACTCTCGGCGGGCCTCGCCCACGAGCTGAACAATCCGGCGGCGGCTGCGGGGCGGGCCGCAGGCCAGCTGGATGAGATGCTCGGCGAGTTGTTGGCTGCGACGGTCCAGCTGGCACGTGCCGGCATAGGATCGGATGCTTGGACGCACTTGAGCGATCGATACATCGAGTTCGGGCGACGCTCGGACGGTGCGCTCGGGCTCTCGGCGCTGGAGGCCAGCGATCGCGAGGACGAGCTGTTGGGTTGGCTCGAGCGACGAGGCGTCGAGGATCCCTGGGATATCGCGTCCACGTTGGTCAACGCCGGGGTTGGGCCCGAAGACCTCGACAGTATCGCCGCCGTCATTCCTTCGGAGCGGCTGGGCCAGGCCATCGATTGGCTGGACAAGGCCCTCGATGCCCAGGAGCTGGCCGGAACGGTTGCCCGGAGCTCGCGGACCATGTCGGAGCTGGTGGATGCGGTGAAGTCCTACTCCCACATGGACCGAGCCCCGGTGGCATACGCCGATGTTCACGAGGGTATCGAAGACACCTTGAAGATCCTAGGGCACAAGCTGAAACGAGGCATCGATGTCGTGCGGCAGTACGACCGGGATCTGCCGCGTGTCCAGACCGGCGGCAGCGATCTCAACCAGGTTTGGACAAACCTGATCGACAACGCGATCAGTGTGCTTGGTGACGGGGGGACTATCACCCTTACCACGTATCGAGACGGCGATCACATCGTCGTCGAGATCGGAGACGACGGCCCGGGGATACCCCAAGAGATACAGCACCGTATCTTCGAGCCCTTCTACACCACGAAGGAGGTCGGTGAGGGTACCGGACTAGGATTGGACATCGTTCGCCGCATCGTCAGCGGACGCTGCGGCGGCGAGCTCGACTTCAGCTCGCGCCCGGGCGAAACCACCTTCCGGGTTCGCCTGCTCGGCGAGGGCGCCGCGAGCTGCGAGCAGCAAACGGCTTAACTACACCGGAGCCAAACCGGGAGTGAGATATGGCGAAACCAGCTATCCTGACACTAGACGACGACGTCGACGTCCTGCGGGCCGTCGAGCGCGACCTGAGGCGCGAGTATGGATCCGAGTATAGGGTCGCCCGCGCCGATTCCGGCCGGGCCGCGTTGCAGCTACTCGAGGAGCTGAAACGGCGCGGCGAGCCGTCCGCGCTGATGCTCGTCGATCAGCGAATGCCGGCGATGACCGGCGTGGAGTTCTTGCAAAGGGCGGTCGACATCTATCCCGATGCGAAGCGCGTGCTACTCACGGCCTACGCCGATACGGATGCGGCCATCAGGGCGATCAACCAGGTACATATCGACCACTACCTGCTAAAGCCGTGGGACCCACCGGAGGAAAAGCTCTTCCCGGTGCTCACCGACCTGCTCGACGACTGGCGATCGGCCTACCGGCCGCCGTTCGAGGGCATCCGCGTCGTCGGCAACCAGTGGGCTCCCGATTCTCATCGGGTCAAGGAGTTCCTGGCGCGCAACAATATCCCGTATCTGTGGATGGACCCCGAAGTGAGCCAGGAGGCGCGACGCCTCATCGAGGTCTCGGGGAAGAAGAAGCTGGAACTGCCCTGCCTCTTCTTCTTGGACGGGTCGATCCTGGAGAATCCCCAAAACCGCCAGATCGCCGAACGCTCCGGGCTCAAGACCAGCGCCGATATGCCCTTCTACGATCTCGTCGTCGTAGGAGCCGGCCCTGCCGGGCTGGCCGCGGCGGTGTACGGCGCTTCCGAGGGACTGCGGACCCTGGTGGTCGAAAAGCAGGCCCCCGGCGGCCAGGCGGGCATGAGCTCTCGCATCGAGAACTACCTCGGCTTTCCCGGCGGCGTATCGGGCGGTGAGCTGGCGCGGCGCGCCGTGAGCCAGGCCCGGCGTTTCGGCGTCGAGGTTCTGGCCGCGCAAGAAGCCATCGGCTTCTCCGACGACGGGCCATCAAAGACGGTGAAGTTGGGGGACGGCAGTGAGGTGAAGTGCCGCGCACTCCTCATCGCGACCGGCGTCTCGTATCGGCAGCTGCAGGCCGAGGGGATCGAGCGCTTTACGGGTGCCGGTGTCTATTACGGCGCTGCCATGACCGAGGGCGAATCGGTCCGCAACCAGGATGTCTATATCGTCGGTGGCGCGAACTCGGCCGGCCAGGCCGCTATGTACTTTTCCGGATTCGCCCGAACCGTCACGATGCTCGTACGCGGCGAGTCGCTGTCGAGCAGCATGTCTCGGTATCTGATCGATCAGATCGAGGGAACCGACAAAATTCGAGTGCGCACCGGAACGGAAGTGGTCGAAGGACACGGCGATACGCGTCTCGAGAAGCTCGTCATAGCCAGCGATGATGGCCGGACCAGGGAAACGGTCTCGGCCGCCGCGCTGTTCATCTTCATCGGTGCGGTTCCACACACGGATTGGCTCGGCGATTCCGTCGCCCGTGACGAGCGCGGCTTCATCCTGTCGGGGCCCGATGCGGTCCGGAACGGTGCCCTAGCGCCGTTCCAATTGCAGGGTCGCTCTCCCTTCCTGCTCGAGACCAGTTCGCCCGGTGTGTTCGTGGCGGGTGACGTTCGCCAGGGATCGGTCAAGCGGGTGGCGTCAGCGGTGGGCGAAGGTTCGATGGCCGTGATGTACGTCCACCGCTATTTCAGCCGCGTGTGAACGGCCGCAGGCACTGTCTCCGGCGGGCGCCTTCCGTCCCTCATTCCGACTGCAACACGACCACCGGATCGACCCGCAGCGCACGCCAGGCCGGGATGAGGCACGCCACCAAGCCGACCAGCGAAAAGAACGCGCTCACGGATACGAACGTCGTCGGGTCGGTGGGTGTGGTGTTGAACAGCATCCCTTCCAACAGGCGAGTCAGTCCGAAGGCCGCCAGGAGTCCGACGGCGAGGCCCAGAGCCACCAGGGCGATGCCACGTTTGACTATGAGCTCGACGATAGAGCCCTTGCCGGCGCCCAGAGCCACCCGGACACCGATTTCATGGTGGCGTCGGGTGACGTAGTAGGCCAGGACGCCGTAGAGGCCGATCGCTGCCAAAAGAACCGCGATGCCGGCGAAGCCGGCGAGCAAGACGGCCATCACGCGGTAGCGGTCCACCGAGCTTGCCAACGCCTCGTGCATGGTGACGATCCGCGCGATCGCGATGTCACGGTCCAAGCTCCAAACGGCATCGCGCAACGCCCCCGCGATCAAGCGGGGCTCGCCTGCCGTCCGCGCGGCGATACGCATCAGGCTATACGGTAGCTGATAGTAGGAGGCGTATACGACCTCTGTCGGCTGCTCGGCCAGCGAGAACAGATGGACGTCTTCCGCCACTCCTACGACCTCGAACTCGACCGGTCCGTCGAAGTCCACGACGATCCGCCGGCCGATCGGACTCTCCTCTGGAAAGAGCCGATCCGTCATGGAACGGCTGATCACGGCGACGAGCGGCGCGCCGGCCGCGTCCGTCGCTTCGATCCCGCGCCCGGCCAGGAGAGGGATCCCCATCGTCTCGTGGAACCCGTCCATGACGACCCGGAAGGGCGCACCCTGGTAGTCGGCCGGGTCCAGCGGCGGATTATCTGCCGCGTAGGTTATGAGCCAGTTGCCTGAATCGCGAATCGGCAGCCGGTCGGCGATCGCCACGCCCTGCACCCCGGGGATCGCTTCCAACCGCCCCCGCAATTCTGTGTAGAACTGGATCCGCCTCTCGAGCTCCGAGTACTCAGTGCCGGACAAACGTAGCTCGGCGGTGAGAAGGTTGGCCGACTCGAAACCGGGATCGACGCTCGTCACCCGTGCAAAACTGCGAATCAACAGACCGGTGCCGATGAGCAGCGTGATCGTGATCGCGACCTGCACTACCACGAGCCCGCTGCGGAAGCGTGCGCCGCCGGCGTCGGTGGTCCGGGCGCCGGACTTTAGATCTTCTGCGACGTCACCTCGTGCGAGGCGTAGGGCCGGTATGGCGCCGAATACTATTCCCGTGGCCAGCGAGATCACGAGTGCGAAGCTGAGGGCTGTGCCCGATAACTCGGCGCTGAGCGTGTTGGGGAGCCCCAGTGATACGGGTCGGACGAGCAAGTCCTGGAGCCAGCCGGCCGAGAACGTGCCCGCGGTTCCGCCGATTAGCGCCAGCACCATGCTCTCGGTCAGCAGCTGGCGCATCAGCCGTGGGCCCGAGGCGCCCAACGCCGCGCGTAGTGAGAGCTCGGCACGCCGTGCCGAGCCCCGGGCGAGTAGCAGGCCCGCGACGTTGCCGCAGGCGATGAGAAGAACGAACGCCACGGCTCCCATCAACAGCAGCAGGCTACTCCGGTAGCTTTCGACCACGGCCTCCCGCATGTCGGTGAGAAGCAGCGCCTTCCCCGTGTTCGAGTCGGGATACTGGGCCTCGAGCTGTGCCGAGATGACATCGACTTCAGCCTGCGCACGCTCGATGCTCACGCCCTGCTCGAGCCGGCCGACCAGCAGCCAGTTGTGCCACCTCCGAAACACGGTGTATGGGCCGTCGGGACGCATCGGGCGCCAGATCTCCACGTCGAACCCGATGCGGAAACCGGCCGGCATGATGCCGACAATCGTGTACGGGGTGCCGTCGACCGTCAAGGTACTGCCCACGGCATCGGGCGAGCCGCCGAACCGCCGCTGCCAATAGCCGTAGCTGATGATGGCGACGTCGGGCGCACCCTCCAGCCCCTCTTCCGCCGCGAAGTGACGGCCAAGCTGCGGGTTGACGCCGAGGGTCGGGAACAGGCCTACCGTCACGAGGAGGCCGGCGATCCGTTCCGGCTCGGCGATGCCGGTAATCGAATAGCTGTTCGTGTACCCGAGGTACGCTTCGAGCGACTCGAACGACGTGCTCAGGTCGCGGTAGTCCCAATAGTCCTGAGCCGAGACCGGGGGATTGAGTTGGCCGTCGACGGTCTTCCGCCCCATCACCAACCGCTCGGCCTCGGGGAAGGTCACGGGGCGCAGCATCGACGAGTCGATGATGCTGAACATCGCCACGTTCGCGCCGATCCCCACGGCGAGTATGAGAACGACCACGACGCTGAAGCCGCGCGCCCTGAACAGCGAACGTGCGGCGTAACGGATGTCCTGCCAGAATCCCATCGTCCGGCCTCCGAATTCGTAGATCGTCTGCCCCAACTCCACCCCGTAAGGCAAAGGGCGTGCCTGAAAGCCGCGCTCGCTTTGATGCTGTATCTCCAGTCCTGAAGCGATATCTTGGATCCGCTATTGTCCACTAACGGACGGTCACCTCACGGCGGCGCGCAGAGTGTCCAATTGCGGACGGGGAAGTGCCGGAATCGGACACCCGGCCGCGGACGGTCTCAGCGTCTCAGCTGGCGCGTCACGAGCTCGGCAGGGTCATTGCCCCTTGGTATTCGGCGTCGCATGTTTTCGGGACTCCGTCCAGTCGAGCGCCTTTCGCCTTGGAGGTCGTAACATGAGGAAGTTGTTGCTACTGTCGGGGATCCTGGTCGGCGGCGCCGTCGCCTCCCGGCTCATGTCAGAGGAACAGCGCGAGCCTTTGAACCGCATTGCTGGGAAGATCAAGGAGCGGTTGAAGTCGCACATGGGGCACATGCTGGAGCAGATGCCGGAAGATTCCCCGCCGCGACTCGTGATGTCCACGCTACCCAGACTGGCGAAACAGAATGAAGAGATCCTGGCGCTGCTGCGAGAGCAGAACGCTCTGATGCGGGAGTTGGGTGGTAAGCGTGAGCCGGTGTAACCTGATTGGGTGAGCGTCTGAGCCTCTTCCCTCCATTAAGCCAGCGCCGGCTCCGAGGCCGGTAGCGTCCCCGCGGTCATAGCCACCAGGCCCGCCAGCAGATCGCGGAGATCGTCAACGTCGCGCGCGTTCTCCTTTATGTCGCGCACCGATGCGGCGAGCGCGCTAGGCGCGTCCGGCGGCGAGTACCGCCCCGGTCACTGTCGGCGCTCCTCGCCAGCCCGTTCCGTCCCTCCGGGAACCTCCTCCATCCGGTTCCACTCCGGCGGGTCGACTCCCAGCAGGTGCTCGACGAAAAAGTCGTTGCGCTTGCGGACGCCGTAGTCGCCGCCTGAACCGTGGTTCGCGCCGGGGACCATGACGAAGTCGAATTCCTTGCCGGCCTCGATCAGGGCATCCACCACCTGAAGCGTTGACGACGGGTCGACGTTGGTGTCCATCTCCGGGAGGACGAGGAGCAGCGCGCCCTCGAGGAGGTGGGCGTTATCTACGTTGGACGACGCCGAGTAGTGGGGCCCGATGGGCCAGCTCATCCACAGCTCGTTCCACCAGATCTTGTCCATCCGGTTGTCGTGGCAACCCGAGGCCGACACGGCCACGTGGTAGAAGTCCGGGTGGAAGAGCAGAGCGCCCATGGCGTTCTGGCCGCCGGCGGAACCACCGAAGATGCCGACGCGGGTGGTGTCGTAATACGCGTAGCGCTCGGCCACGGCCCGGTGCCAGAGGATGCGGTCCGGGAAGCCGGCGTCCTTGATGTTCTTCCAGGCCACGTCGTGGAACGCCTTGGACCGGTTGGAGGTCCCC
>JBDHJU010000018.1:0-45374 GCA_039586755.1 Gemmatimonadota bacterium
CGAGGAAGAGCTGTCGCAGCGGATCGCCGCAGAGCACGGCGGAGAGGATGCCGGGATCGTTGTCGAGATCATCGGGCTTTGGGACGGTGCTAAGTACTCGGCCTACGTCTTCCGTCGCTATTCCGATCTGCGCCTCGTGTTGGCGCCCGAGCTGCAGATCGGTTTCTTCGGCGGAGACTACGATAACTTCACCTTCCCGCGTTACAACCTCGATTTCTCGTTCTACCGCATCTACGACGAGGCTGGAAACCCGGTTAAGCCCGAGTTCTGGTTCGAGTGGAGCGAGGGAGGCGTCGAGCACGGGGATGCCGTCTTCGTTATCGGCAACCCGGGAGGGTCCAGCCGGCTGCAGACGGCCGCGCAGCTCGAGTGGCGCGGAGCGGCCAGAGACAAGGCGATCTACGCTCTGTTCAAGAGCCGCGCCGATGCGATGCAAGCGTTCTACGACCAAGACCCGGAGACCGGCGAGGAGATCGATCTGCGGGACGAGATCGCCAGCCTCAGAAACTCGGAGAAGGCGTTCCACGGCATGTGGCAGGGCCTCCAGAATCCCGAGTACATGGCACGGCGTCGTGACTCGGAGCGTCAGTTCCGCGAAGCCGCCGAACGCGACCCGGCGCTCGGCCCACGGATCGGCCAACTATTAGATCAGATGGCGGCCATCCAGAAGCAGCGCCTGGAGTACGGGGCCGACTTCGGCGCGTTCGTCGCGCTGGGAAGCCCCGCCTTCGACGCGGCGGCAATGCAGCGCGCGCAGTTGGCCTACTTCTACGTAACCGCCAGCCAGGCCGGGGCGCCGGCGTCGGCACTCGCCGATCTGAAGGAGAACCTGCTCTCGGTGGAGGATCAGCCCGACGCTCTGCAGCAGGGTCTTTTCGCAGCCCGCTTGGCGGCTTTCGAGGAGAACCTGGGTGCCGACGACCCGGCCGTTCGGAGCATCCTGCAGGGGCGCACGCCTGACGCCGCTGCCGAGGCGATCCTCGCCCAGTCCGCCCTCGCCGATGCGGCGAGTACGGCGGAGGCGCTGGAGAACGGCTCGCTGACCACGGGGGACGCAGCGATCCAGGTGATCGGCGCCATCATCGAGCGTCTGCGCACCTACCAGCTGGCCTTCCAGGGCTTCGGGCAGCAGGAGGCCACCATAGCCGAACAGCTGGGCCGCGCCCGCTTCGACGTGTACGGGACCACGATTCCGCCGGACGCCACGTTCTCGCTGCGCATCGCCGACGGCGTGGTGAAGGGCTACGAATACAACGGCACGGTGGCACCGATCTACACGACGTTTTACGGGCTCTACGACCACTTCTACTCTTACGGCCCCGGCAGTGACTGGGATCTGCCGGCACGCTGGCTGAGCCCGCCCGAGACGTTTGACCTGGCGACGCCGGTCAACTTCGTCCTCACCGCCGACGTGATCGGGGGTAACTCGGGCTCGCCGGTTATCAACGCCGAGCTCGAGGTCGTGGGTCTCGTGTTCGACGGTAACATCGAGAGCCTGCCGGGCGACTACATCTACGATACCAAGGTCAACCGGACCGTGGCCGTAGATGTGCGTGGCATACTCGAGGCGCTGGACGAGATCTACGACGCCGACCGCATCGTGCTCGAGTTGACGACCGGCCAGCTCGTCGAAACCGAGGCGGAAGCGGACGCGGTGATATCAGGAAGGTAGGGTAGTTACTGGTCGGTATTGGATTCATTATCCAGTATCCGACACGGGCTCTCAAGAGCCAAGTAAAGAGTCCCAATCTCCAGTTCGCTTCGGTTGCGAATGTGGAGATTGGGACTCGGATCTTGGTACTCGAAAACCACTTGGACACCCGGACATCGAGTGTCCGATTTTGGTTATTGAATACGATAATCAGCCGCCGAGCGCCTGATCGAAGTCGGCTATGATGTCCTCCGGATCTTCGAGTCCCACGCTGACCCGGATCATGTTCTCCGATATCCCGGCCTCGGCCCGCTGCTCCGGCGTCAGCCGCGCATGGATCATCGAGGCCGCGTGAACCGCCAGCGTCTCGGTGCCGCCCAGGCTGACCGCGCGCCGCGCCAATTGCATCCTTGCCGCGAAGTTGCGGGCCGCCTCGAAGCCGCCGGCTAGCTCGAAGACGACCATGCCGCCGAAACCATCCATCTGCTTCTTTGCCAGCTCGTGCTGCGGGTGAGAGGCAAGTCCCGGATAGTAGACGCGCTCGACAGCGTCGTGCGACTCGAGGAACCGAGCGACCGCCATGGCGTTGGAGTTGTGTCGCGCCACCCGGAACGGCAGGGTCTGGATGCCGCGCGCCAGCAGCCATGACTCGAACGGGTGCGAGATACCGCCGTGGATGACGAGTCCCATCCACAGGGTCTCGATGCGCTCATTGTCGCCGACGATGAAGCCGGCCGTAACATCGCTGTGGCCACCCAGGTACTTCGTCGCGCTGTGCACGATCAGGTCGATCCCGTGCTCGATCGGCCGCTGATTGATCGGCGTGGCGAAGGTGTTGTCCATGCAGGTCGTGATGCCACGCTCGCGCGCCAGCCCCGCGACACCAGCGAGGTCGGTGACCGCCAGCGTCGGGTTCACGGGAGTCTCGAGGAAGAAGAGGCGCGTTTCGGGCCGGATCGCCGCCTCGAACGCGCCGAGATCCGTTTGCTCGACCAGGGTCACATCGATACCGTAGCGCGGCAGCCAGGCCTCCAGCGCCTTCATCGTACCGACGTAGTGGCAGGTCTGAGCGACCACGTGATCGCCGTTCTTCAGCAGGCCCAGGAAGACCAGCATGATCGCCGCCATCCCCGATGCCGTGACCAACGCCGCTTCACCGCCTTCCAGTTGCGCGATCGCTTCCTGCACGGCGGTGAAGTTCGGATTTCCGTAGCGGGTGTAAAACGTCTCGGGCCGGGTGGCCGTGGCGGCGTCGGCGACCTCGCCGGGTTCGCGGAAGGCGAAGGTCGAGCTCTGCCAGATCGGCGTCCCGATCGGGGCCCCCATGCCGGGACCATACACCTCCGGGCCAGACGCCGAATGGATCGCCCGGGTCGCCGTACCCCAGCGGTTGGAGTTCTGCTTCTTGCCCTTGCTCATCATCCCTCCGTTTTGAGCCCGCGCCCGCGCAGCCACGCGAGGCAAGCACACCATATCAGGATCGGCCTTCCAGGACGATCCTCGATTGGCGCACGACCTCACGGGTCGCGACGGTCAACGCAGCCACATTGATATTATCGGATGTCAGGAGTTCCTCGAGCACCTCGCGCATCGCGCCCAAGCGCTCGTCGTTCTTTTCGCGGAACCGAGCGAGCAGTTCCTCGGTCGACCTGTCGCGAGGCTCGTGAGCCAGAAGCGCCAGCGTCAGGTTACGCCGCGCCTCTCCCAAATCCTGCATCAAGCCCTGCACGGCCCTCTGCTCCCAAACGTCTTCGCCCGCCACCATACTCAAAAGTTCGAAGAGTAACGCGAAGTCCACCTCATCCGTGAGCGCGAAATAGGCGCGCCCTACATCGGCGACGGCGATGTCGACCTCCTTCGAGATGCGCGTCACCTCCATTAGCTCGCCGAGGAACTGGACCGCGGCGATCTTTTGGGCCGTATCCGCCGGCACGCCGCCTCCTTCGAGCTCCTCCAACATCTCCTCGAACGACTGGCGCTGCGAACCGAGAACCACCGAAGGCAGGATCTCGAACAGCTCGGCCACAGGGTCCTTGAAAGTCTCGATCGCCTCACCGACCTCGGCTCCGGCCGGTAGATTCTCAACCGCCCAGCGGACCGTACGAGCGAGAATGCGCTCGAGCGCCAGCAACCAGCGGTGCTCCTGCGCAGCTGGAATCGACGCCTCGTTCTTCTCGATCCTGTCGAGCAACTCCTGGACGCCGGCGATCTCCGCCGCCACGAACCATCCACGTGCGACATCGGCCGATCTCACACCGGTATCCCGCGTCACAGTCGGCACGAAGGTTGAGCCCATCAGGTCGATCAACCTGTTGGTGAGTACGGTGGCGACGATCTCGCGTTGCAGGCGATGACGGCGCATGTCGTCCTCGGGGACGCGCACGACGACGGCATCCGGGAAGTAGTCGTGCAGAAGCCGCAGAACAGCCGGGTCGTCGGGTAGCGTCGAGTCGAGGACCGCGCGTTTCAGATGCAGTTTGCTGTAGGCGAGTAGAATGGCAAGCTCGGGACGCGTCAGGCTCTTGCCGTGCTCCTGCCGCTGCTGAAGACGACTCCAGCCGGGAATGAACTCGAGCGACCGCTTGAGGCCCGCCTTTGCCTCGAGGTAGTAAGAGGCGTCGCGGAAGTCGCCTAAGCGATCGGCGGCCCTGAGCTGTTCGAGGCTCAGTGCCCGGGCCTGCGCCCGATTGTTACCCAACACCATCTCCACTACGTCGCCGCTCACCCGCTCGAGCATCGCATTGCGCTCGGCCGGCGAAAGCTCACCTCGATCGACCAGAGCGCGAAGCAGGATTTTCAGATTGACCTCGTGGTCTGACATGTCCACGCCGCCCGAGTTGTCGACCGCGTCGGTGTTGACCCGGCCACCCTCGAGCGCGTAGTCGATCCTCGCCTTCTGGGTCAGCCCGAGGTTGCCGCCCTCTCCCACCGCCTTGAGACGCAGGTCGCCCGAGTCGACCCGAACCGCGTCGTTGCTCGAATCACCAACATCGGCGTGCGTTTCAGCATCGGCCTTCACGTAGGTACCGATCCCGCCGTTCCAAAGAAGATCGACGGGCGCCTGCAGGATCAGCCGGATCAGCTCCTGGCCGTTCACCAGGCTTTCGTCCGTGCCGAGCGCCCGCTGCGCCTGCGGCGACAGCCGGATCTCCTTTGCACCGCGCGGATAGACCCCGCCACCCTCGCTGATCAGCGCCCGATCGTAGTCTTCCCAGCTGGAAACCGGCAGACGGAAGAGTCGCTTTCGCTCTTCATACGATTCTCGGGCGTCGGGATCGGGATCGATGAAGATGTGTCGGTGGTCGAAGGCGGCGAGCAGCTCGATCGTCCGGCTGAGAAGCATACCGTTGCCGAAGACGTCGCCGCTCATGTCGCCGATTCCCACGACGGTCACCGGCTCACGCATAATGTCCCTACCCATCTCACGGAAGTGACGCTTAACGCACTCCCAGGCACCACGCGCCGTGATCCCCTCTTTCTTGTGGTCGTAGCCGTGCGAGCCGCCGGATGCGAACGCATCGTCCATCCAGAAGCCATACTCCGCGGCGATCTCGTTTGCCGTGTCCGAGAACGCGGCCGTGCCCTTGTCGGCAGCGACGACCAGGTAGGGATCTTCATCATCGTGGACGACGGTCGCCGGCGGCCTGACGACCGCACCATCCACTATGTTGTCGGTCACATCCAACAGAGCGGAGATGAAGTCGCGATAGCACTCGCGGACCTCTGTGCCCAACGTCGACCGGTCCGCCGGCATCCTTCTCACGCAGAACGCGCCCTTCGCCCCACTGGGAACGATCACGGCGTTCTTGGTTTGCTGGGTCTTCACCAGCCCGAGGACTTCGGTACGGAAATCGTCCGGCCGCTCGCTCCAACGGATACCGCCGCGCGCAACCGGCCCAAACCGCAGGTGCGCTCCGGCGACGCGGACGCTGTGCACGAACATTTCGCGGGCGGGCCGTGGCTCGGGCATCTGCTCGACGGCCGCACAGTCGATCTTGAAGGTGAGGCGTGGGCACTTGAGCTGGCGTTCTTTGTTTCTGAAGTAGCTCGTCCGAACCGTCGCCTCGATCAGGTTGTGCAACCGTCTCAGGGTCAGGTCATCGGCGATGCTATCGACCGCCTGCAGAGATTCGCTGAAGCGGCCGGCGGCCGTCTCCACGGCAATCGCCCGGTCGCCGGTCAGCTGGGGATCGAACTTGGTGTGGAAGGCCTCGCAAAGCAGCCGAGCGACTTCAGGGTGCGCGATCAGGGCATCCGGCGCGGCGCGGCGGCTGGGCACCGCACCCAACTGAAAGGCATAGGCGGAGTAGGCGCGGAGCACAGAGACTTCGTCCCAGCCGAGGCCGGCAGTGATGACGAGCCGGTTGAATCGATCGTTGTCGGCCCGGCCGCTCTGGACCGCGCGAAGCGTCGCGGTTAGCGATTCGGCCAGACCTGCCGGATCCAGCGGCCGCCCGTCCGGCCCCTGAACGACGAACGTGTGGATCGTCGCAGCACCCTTGCCCGCCGCCTCGATGTCGAGTGCGTCGGCTTTGATCACCCGCAACCCCAGGTTCTCGAGGATCGGCATGGTGTCGGCGAGTATCATGGTGCCGCGCTCGACGAAGAGGCGAAGCTGCGTCGCTTCGATGTCCCCACTCGCGTGGGGCTCCATCGCCACCTGCATCAGCCCGGTTCGCTCCAGCGCCTCGAGCCGCTCGATATCCTCGACCGCCGTGTCTACTTCAACGGTGGCCACGTACTCCGGCGTAAAGGCATCGAAGTAGCGCTCCTCCAGCCGGTGGACGTCTTCGGCGTCGTGCCGGTCGCCCAGCGCGCCGCGCAGCCGCTGCTTCCAGGTCTGAGCGATCTTCGCGGCGTGATCGCGAAGCGCCTTTACATCGACCTCGGCGATACGATCTGGGCTGGCCGAGACATAGAAATGCATGCGCGCGGCCTCGCCTTCACCGAGTGCCAGATGGTCGTTCAGGATGCTGCCGCCCAGCAACTCGGCGATCTCGCGCCGCAACCGACCGCGCACTTCGTCGGAGTAATTGCGCTTGGGGAGAATGACCATCACGATCACGCCCCGTCCCAGGATGTCGGGCGTGAATAGCAGGCGTACATCGCCTGAGTCCTCCGCCGCCATGACCACTCGAATCTGCTTGCGCAGGTCCTCGACGCTGACCAGGAACAGCTCTTCCTTGGGCATGTCGTTGAAGAGCTGCACTACCGCCTTGTAGTCATGCGATCCTTCAGGGAGGTTCTCCGCGGCCAGCACCTTCTTCAGCTTCTGACGTAGGATCGGGATGTCGCCCGAATACTCCGAGTACGCCTTCCAAGTGAAGAGACCCAGAAAGCGATGTTCGCCGACGACCTCGCCGGCAGCGTCCAGCCGCTTGATTCCCACATAGTCCATGCGTGCCCGGCGATGCACGTGTGATTCCGAGTTCGCTTTCGACACGATCAGCAGCGGGCCGAGCAGGGCGCGGGCCCGCAGGTCCGCCGGGAACTCCTCGAGTGCCTTCGGTACCCAGGCGGACGAGTCGCTCTCGCGCCGCAGAATGCCCAACCCGGAACCGCGCTCGACGCTGGCCAGCCGCCGGCCCTCCGTATCCGTGCGGAATTCGTAGCCGCGGTAGCCCAGGAAGACGAAGCCTCCGTCCTTTAACCACTGGAGGAAGGCTGTGACCTCATCGACCTCGGAAGCACGATCGGGGGTCCGCGATCCAACCCGGGCGAGCTCCTCGCACACCAGGTCCGTCATCTTGCGCATCGCTTGGAAGTCGTCGGTCGCCAGCCGGACCTCTTCCATGCAGTTGCGGATCTCGGCCTGCAGGGAGCGTACGATATCCTCGTCGAGGTAGCCCTCGAACTCGCAATACGGCACCGCGTACTTAGAGCCATCGGCGCTCCAGTCGCGGACCTCCACCACCTTGCCAGCCTCATCCCGTTCGACGACAACGATCGGGTGGAGCTCGTTCCGGATCTCGAAGCCCCTCGAGGTCAGCAGTTGGTGCAGCGTATCGACCACGAACGGTCGGTCGCTGATCGCTACCGCGACGCAACCCGTGTGACCGTATCCGGGTAGCTTTTCGACCCGCACGCCGACGGCACCCGGCGCCGTTCCGTCAAGCAGATCGAAACTGTGCGAGATCAGCTCGAACACCTCGGCGTCGGTTCGTCCGCGGAAGAAATCGGCGGGCGCACGGCCCAACGCCGCATGGGCGAACGACCTCAGCCTCCGCCCCCGATCGGGATCGGCACCGGCCTCGATGACCTGTAGGACCCCCTCCAGCACTTCGGGACCTGACCCGTCTCTTGCCTCTTTATCCATCTCGCTTTGTGGCGATTGACGACATCGAATGTCTAAGTGACCCGCAAACCCAGCCGACAGAATCTGGCGCGATCCTGCAGCAAGCCGCAATATACTCAGCTACGCGCAGATCGCTGCAAAAGCGGGGCCGCCGAGAGCCCCGATCGACGGCACCCTCCCCCGCCGTCAGACAACGGGCTGACAGCTCGGATGAACCGTATGCGAGCCCGCCGTTGTAGAAGAGAGCCGGCGGACACCATCACCGTACTAGCACTGACAGGATCCAGTGAGCGACGCTCGAGACAAGCCGGAAGGTCGCGAGGAGCGGCAGGTGGGCCCGTTCAAGCCAGCCTGGTGGCTGCGCGGTCGGCATCGCCAGACCGTCTGGAACCGGATGCTACGGTTCCGCCAACAGGTCGCCACCACCCGTGCCCGCTGGACCACGCCGGATGGTGACTTTCTCGACCTCGACTTCATGGACGGTCCGGTGGCCTCACCGCAACTGCTCGTGGTTCACGGGCTCGAGGGCTCCTCCGACCGGAAGTACGTTCGCGGATTACTCGGCCTGGCGGCGGAGCGGGGCTGGCGCGGAGTCGCTCTCAACTTCCGGGGCTGTAGCGGTACGCCCAACCGCGCGCCGCGCCTCTATCACTCGGGCGACACCTCGGATCTCGACTGGGTGATCGGAGAGCTGGCGAAGCGGGACCCGGGAGCACCGATCCTACCTGTCGGTATGTCGCTGGGCGGGAACGTATTGCTCAAGTGGTTGGGCGAGGAGGGAGAGCACGTCGCAGACGAGGTGGTGGCCGCCGCCGCCATCTCGACGCCATACGACCTGGCGGCGGCGGCTGAGAAGATGTCAGGCGGAATCTGCCGGCTCTACACTCACTTCTTCTTGCGCACCCTTAAGCAGAAGGCGCTGCAGAAGGCGGAACAGTACCCGGACATCCTCGACGCCGCAGCGATCCGCCGGGCCCGCAACTGGCGCCAGTACGACGACGCCGCCACAGCACCGCTGCACGGTTTCCGCGACGCCGCCGACTACTGGGAGCGCTCGAGCTCGATCAACCTCCTCGATAAGATCCGCCGCCCGGTGCTACTGCTCAACGCAAAGGACGACCCGTTCATCCCGCTAACCACGCTCCCCGTCGAGGCGGTCGACCGCTCGCCGTGGCTGCACGCCGAGTTCACGGACCGCGGCGGCCACGCCGGTTTCATCGCCGGCCCCTTTCCCTGGCGACCCGTCTATTGGGCGGAGCGCCGCGCCGTGGAGTTCCTAGCCAGCTACGTTCCGAGCATCCGCCCGACCCGGGCGCCGTCGCCGCGCCCCGACTCCGAGGCGCCGACGCCCTGAGCGGCGCTACTGCCGAGTAACGCCCGTCGGCACGGTGAACAGCAGGTTGCCACCCTCGGTCGGCGCGATGATGACATTGCCTTCCTTCTGCCCGACCTCCTGCAGCGTCTGCATATAGAAGTACGACAGGTACGCGGAAGTCAGGCTCTGGCCGATGATGTTCTGCGAGTCACGGATACCGAGAGCCTCCTGCCGCTTCTGCTCCGCCTGCTCCATGACGATCTCGGTCTGGAACTTCTGCGCCTGCACTTCCTGCTCGCGCTGCAGCTTGAGCTCGATCGCTTGTCGCACCGCCGGCGGCGGCTGGATCTCGCGGACGAAGAAACGGACCACCTCGACACCCTTAGACGCCAGCTCCTCGGCCATTAGCTCCCTGACCCGGCCGGCGATCTGCAGCCGCTCGGTGGAGAGAATCTGGGTGCCCGTGAGCTCGGCGATCGCGTCACGTAGGGCGCTGCGGTACGTCGTGTACACGTACTGGTTGACCGCGCGCATGTCGCCGACGATCAGGTACAGGTCGACGGCGCTCTCGGGCGTTACGCGATAGCGGTACGATGCATCGATGGTAATCGTCAGCTGGTCCGCCGTCAGCGCCTCCGCTATCTCGCTCTGCGCGCCCGGCGGCCACTGGATCTCGCGGGTATCGTACTTCGAGTACTGCTTCCAAAAGATGGCCGGCGCCGCGAAGTACAGGCCCTGTCCGAAAGAATTGTCCGCCACGTTCCCCGTGACCGGGTTCTTGAGCACCGCCACCTCGTAGTCGGTGACGGTCGTGCAGGAGAACGGCATCGTGACGGCGAACAGGAGTACCGCCGCCGCCGGCACCATCACCATAGACTTGGCGAGCGAGGGTCGCCGCATCGCACGGAACTCACGAGGGATGATCGGGTCTGCCATAATCTCACCTCTCCAGTCTAAAGTATCCAAGTTCAGTGTTCACGATCATCTACACGGAAGAGAACTGCTTTATTCTAAATGTTGCGCCGATTAGCCGTCCCCAGCCTTTTCTCTCTCTTTCCTGATCCCAAAGGTCAAAAGCACCAAGAAGCCGCCCCAGACAAAACCGCAGGTCAGCGCCATAGCAACAATCGCGGATGTGTTCACGATCTCTCTTCCCCTTCTCGGTTCAGGCTCGAGCCGCGAGGGGCTCGAACCCGGCGGTAAAGTGCCTGAGGAACGGCGCCTGGTAGGTGATCCGATAGCCGCCGATCTGCTCGCGGCGTTGCCAGACTTCGATGATCGCCTCCACCGCGTAATCAACGTGACTCTGTGTGTACACTCGACGCGGTATCGCCAGTCGCAGCAACTCCTTCTCGGCTGGCGTCTCTACGCCGGTCTCGGGATCGACGTGCCCGAACATCACGCTACCGATCTCCACGCCGCGAATCCCTGCTTCCACATAGAACTCGACGGCCAGCGCGATGCCGGGATACTCGAGCGGCTCGAGATGCGGCAGGAAGGCGGCGGCGTCGATGTAAACCGCGTGGCCGCCCGGCGGCTGGACGATCGGCACACCCTCCCGCGAGATATGCTTACCCAGGTATTCGGTCGAGACGATCCTATACTGCAGGTAGTCCTCGTGCACGACTTCATCGAGACCGACTGCGATCGCATCGAGGTCGCGACCCGCCAAACCGCCATACGTGGGATAGCCCTCGGTCAATATCAGCAGATCTCTTTCTTGCCGGGCCAGCTCCTCGTCGTTCGTCGCCAGGAAGCCGCCGATGTTCGCCAGCCCGTCTTTCTTAGCCGACATCGTACAGCCGTCGGCATAGCTCATCAGGACGCGGGCGATCTCGGCCACCGGTTTGTTTTCGAAGCCAGGCTCGCGTTGCTTGATGAAGTAGGCGTTCTCGGCGAAACGGCAGGCGTCGATATAGAATGGAATCCCGTGTCGGCGACAGATATCCGACACGGCGCGCACGTTGGCCATCGATACCGGCTGACCGCCGCCCGAGTTGTTCGTGATCGTCATCATGACGAGCGGTACCTTCTCGGGACCCTCCCGCTCGAGGGTATCCTCCAGCGCTCCCACGTCCATGTTGCCCTTGAACGGGTGCGGCGCGGCCGTATCTCGTGATTCCGCACACGGCAGATCGAGTGCGGTTGCACCCCGGTACTCGATGTTGGCCCGGGTGGTGTCGAAGTGTGTGTTGTTAGGAACGATCTGACCGGGGTTACAGGTAACGTTGAACAGTATCCGCTCGGCCGCTCGACCCTGGTGCGTCGGGATGATGTGCTTGAACGGGAAGAGCCGCTTCACAGATTCCTCGAACCGGTAAAACGACGGGCTACCGGCGTACGACTCGTCGCCTCGCATTATGGCGGCCCACTGATTCGAGCTCATCGCGCCCGTACCGCTATCGGTCAGCAGGTCGATCAAAACGTCGTCGGCATGCAGGCGGAAGACGTTGTAGGACGCTTCCCCGATCTTGGCCAGGCGCTCGGCGCGCGTGGTCATCCGGATCGGCTCGACCGCCTTGATCCTGAAAGGTTCGATGATCGTCTTAATAGCCATCGTTTTAGCAGCGGGCCTCAGCCGGACCCGCTCCCTCCCAGACCCAGTTCGTCCTGGATCTCAGTCATCGCCTCGATAACCAGCTGCACGTGTTCGGCAAATTCTACACCCAACTCCGCCACACCCTTGTTCACGTCATCACGGTTGACGCCACGGGCGAAGCTCGGGTCTTTGAACTTCTTTCTGACCGACTTCACCTTCATACCGTTGATGCCCTCGGGCCGCACCAGCGCACACGCGACAAGGAACCCGCTCAGCTCGTCTACGGCAAAAAGCGTCTTCGCCATCAAGGACTCGCGAGGCGCGCCGGTATGCTCCGCGTGGCCGAGGATCGCCTTGAGTACCTCCTCCGGATAGCCCTTTTCCCGCAAGATCTTGACGCCCGTGGTGGGGTGCTCGTCATCGGGTTTGCGCTCATCGTTCGGCCAGCGCTCGTAGTCGAAATCGTGTAGCAGGCCGGTAATTCCCCACAGTTCCTCGTCTTCACCGAATTCGCGGGCGTAGACGCGCATCGCAGCCTCCACCGCATACATATGCCGGCGCAGGTTCTCGTTCTGCGTGTACTCGTGCATCAAAGACAACGCACTCTCGCGAGTCAGGTCCATAACACAGCTCCGTGTCTCGTCTCACCAACTCCCCGCCGTGGGACAAAGCTCTTCCAGGGCACAGCCATCACACTGTGGACTGCGCGCGCCGCACCTGTAGCGTCCGTGCTGGATCATACGCAGCGAGAACTCGGTCCAGCCTTCTTGGGGCGCCAACTTCATCAGATCGCGCTCGATCTTGTCCGGATCTTCCTCGGCGCTGAGCTCGAGGCGCCGTGCGACCCGCTTCACGTGCGTGTCTACGGCGATCCCCTCGTTAGCCCCGAAGGCCGAACCGAGGATGACGTTGGCCGTCTTACGACCGATTCCGGCGAGCCGAACCAGCTCGTCCATCGTCTCGGGAACGACTCCGCCGTGTTCTTCGACCAACGAGCGTGCGAAGGAGATGATCGAGCGTGTCTTGTTCCGGAAGAATCCCGTCGAGCGAATCTCTTCCTCGAACAGCTCGGGGTCCGCGTTCGCGTAGTCGTCCGCGGTCCGGTATTTCCTGAACAGGTCCTTCGTGACCTCGTTAACCCGCGCATCGGTACACTGAGCCGAGAGAATCGTGGCGACGGCCAGCTCCAGCGGGTTGCTGAACTCGAGCTCTATCCTGGCCGGGTAGGTCTCAGCCAGGCGCTCGATGATCCGGCCGGCGCGTTTCTTTAGTGCGGCCGCAGACTCTCGGCTTCTCTTCCTGGCCGGCACCGGGCCTCCCTCGGGGTGACCTCAACATCAGTGCAGCTGCTGGTACCTATCCAGCCAAGCCGCCACGTCCGCACTCGATATCAAGCCTTCCAGGCGCCCGTCCCGCACGACGAGCGCACGCCCAACACCTGCCTTCTCCAGCTTGGTCAGCACCTGGGCCAGCGAGTCCTCCGGGCGAACCGTTACAGCCTCGCAGATCTGGGTCATCACACTGCTCACCTGGGTCGTCGGCCACTTGTCTCGCTCGATCTCCTTGACCCGCCTCAGCGTGATGAGCCCCAACGGCCGGTCGTCGCTGTCGAGCACCGGAAAGACGCTGTAGCGGCGCACCAGGAAGTAGTTATCGACGAGATCCCGCAGTGTCACATCCGGGGCCACGGTCTCGGGGTTACGCGTCATAGCTTCCTGCACCTGCACGCCCTGGAGGATCCTCTTCATGATCAGCTGCCGGTAGCTGAACGCGGCTGCATGCGAGAGGAACCAGCCGATGAAGATCAGCCAGATCCCGCTGACCAGGAAACCCCGGAACAGGCTGAGGACGCCGAAGCCGATCAACAAGTAGCCGAACCCCTGCCCGGTGAACGACGCGAGGCGCGTCGCCTTGCGCACGTCCTTGGTTATCTGCCAGACCAGTGAACGCAGTATGCGGCCACCGTCCAGCGGGAACCCGGGGATCAGGTTGAACACTGCGAGGATGAAATTGAGCAGGGCCAGATACTCGGCGACGCTGACAATCGCCCGGTGCAACTCCAGCGACTCCCCAACCCGCGCGAAGACGAGCAGTATCCCACCGATCAACGCACTGGAGAGCGGCCCGACGACGGTGATCAAGAACTCGTCCTTCGGGTTCGTCGCCTCGGACCGGATCCGAGCCATTCCGCCGAAGATGAACAGCGTGATCCCCTCGACCTGGATTCCTCGCGCCCGCGCCATGGCCGAATGGGCCAACTCGTGCAGCAGGACGGAAGCGAAGAAGAGCGAAGCGCCGACCAGGGCCATCGTGAAGTAAGTGCCGACGCTCAGCCCGGGTGTACGTCGTGGGAACTCGCTCTGCGCGAACGTCCAGAGGACGAGCAGGAAAACGACGAACCATGAGAAATCCAGTCGGACCTCGAATCCGAAGAACCGACATATGCGGATCCCACCGTTCATCCGTTGCTCCGTTCGATCAGGGACACCCGGTAATGGTCCAGGGCGGTCGCGGCATCATGCTCGAGCCCCTCGCGAGCAGCGCCGGCTTTCATCGCTTCGCACGATGCCGGATACGCGTCGAGGTACCAGAGAGTGCGCAGTGCCGTAGTCGCGGCCTCGGAATAGCGTTGCAATGAATATAGTCCGGCCTGTTCGGCGCCGGGAATGTCGGATTCAAACTCCGCCGGCTCGTCAAGCTGGCGCGCCTGCCCGGGATCCAGGCGCAGGTCCGCTACGCTGAACCCGGGTCGATCCGACCGCAGCCCCAGGACGACGAGTATGTTGGCCTCGGCACCCGGGCGGTCGGCCTCCCGCGCCGCGAACATCCCCTCGACCGGTTCGGGCGGACCCGACTCGGTCACCTGCGCCCAGAACAGGTTCTTCGGCAGCTCGACATAAAGGGAAGGCGCGGGGGCCCTAAACGGCCACTCGCGGAGGTCGGGCGGTCTCTCGATCAGGCTCCGCAGCACGGGCGCCTCGAACGCGTACACCGGGCACCCGGCGCTCCAGAAGTGGTAGCAGTGATAGAGAATCCGAACGTACTGGTCGACGGCCGCCGGCTCCGCGTTCTCCGGAAGCACCTGATCGAGCAGCGCCGCCACGCGTTCTAATTGTGTGAAGTGATCGTAGCGCCAGGTGCTCATGCTGCGACGATCGCTCTCGTCGGCGAGGGCCGGGAAATCCTGTTCGGGGTACCTCTCTTCCCCGAACGCGACTTCGTAAGGCGTGATACGGCCGACCGTCACTTGTCGCTCATCCCCTACTTGGCCCCTCAGGTCACACGCTCGAGCTCCGCCTCGCCTTCCGGAACTCCCGAGCGCTTCGCCAACCAGTTGTTGCCGAGCCAGAACAGCACAAGGACTATCAGCCACTGGGACAGCACGGTGCCGATGCTGAACGAACTCAACGGATCGAAGGCAGTCCGCCAGCCTTCTCCCCACGCCTGGATGAACCACCAAGAGATGAGCACGATTGACTCGACCAAGCAGAGAACAATCACCACTTCCCACCAGCGACCGATCTTCATGTCCGCGCCCGCCTGGTTGACCAGTTCGACCCGGAACCTGCGGACGCCGAACTTCAACACCGCGAAGGCGAAGAAGAAGCCAGAAAGCATGAGCCCGATACCCCAGACGTTGTCCTGATTCGCGAAGAAGTCCATCGACAGCGCGCTCGGCACACCGGCCAGGAAGCCGACGACGCCGACGAACCAGATCGCACGATTCCGCGGCAGCCCCGTGTCCCTGAGCACGCGGGTCGCCAGCTCGATCATCGAGATCAGACTCGTCCAGGCGGCAAAGACGAGTGCGAGGAAGAAGAGCGCCATGAAGAAGCGGCCGCCGGGCATCATCGAGAATAGCTGCGGTACCCAAATGAACGTCAGCCCTTCGTTGCCCGCCCCGACGATCTCGTTCGCCACATCAGGCCCCGCCATCGCGAATGCCGTACAGAGAACCATGATCCCGGCCAACAAGGACATCGAGTTGTTCCCGAAGCCCAGCGTGAACGCGTTCAGCGTCGTGTCCTCGCGGCGACGCAAGTAGACCGCATACGTCAGGATGAGGCCCCAACCCGCCCCGGTATCCCAGGCGTTCTGGGTCAACGCGGCCAGCCAGACGCGATAGTCGGCCAGCTGAGCCCAATCGGGCGTGAACATGAACTCGAGGCCGGCCACTGCACCGGGCAGCGTCACAGCCCGTATCGCGAGCACGATTACGAGCACGACCAGGCTGGGGATCAGAATCCTTGCCACCGCCTCGATCCCCCGCACGCCACGGGCGACCACGATGACACCCAGCGTCATGGCGACGGCGTGGGTCACGAGTGCGCTCGGCGAGGCGGCAAAGCTGTCCCAAAAAGCTTCCGGCGTCGCACCCGGTATCGTCCCCGTTAGCGTGGCAACGAAGTGCCTGATGCACCAGCCCATGACGACGGAGTAGTAAAACATGATCGCCGTGGCGCACCATCCGACCCAGCTCCCCATCCAAGCGAACTTGCGGCCGATCAACTTGCCGAAGGCGCCAACCGTTCCGGAACGGGTCGCCTTGCCGATGGCGAACTCGACCAAGATCAACGGGACCGACCAGGCGAGCAGAAATATGACCCACGCGAAGAGGAAGCTACCGCCACCGTTCGTCGCGACGATCCGTGGGAAGCGCCAGATGTTGCCGGTACCCACAGCCATCCCGAGCATGGCGAGCATCATCCCCCAGCGGGAAGCGAAGACCTCAGATCGGGTAGCCAAAGCCTGAAAACCTCACGCTGTTTCGGCGGCCGCCGACTGGACTCCGGCCAGCCAGCCCCGCACCACCTGGTTGAATTCCTCGGCGTGTGAGATCAGCAACAGGTGCCCACCGTATTCGATCTCGACGTAGGTCGAGTGCGGCAGCAGATCGGCGATCTCACGCTGCCACTCCGGTGGTGTGTAGGTGTCGGACGTGCCGCAAATCACCAGCGCCGGCTGCCAGATCCGAGGCAGATCGGACCGCAGGTCACGGTGCTTGAACGTGTCCATACGGGCGCTGCCAACCGACATCGGCACGCGCACCGGTGTCGTCAACTCGTAATCGATGATTCGTTCGTTGCCCGGCGAAGGATCGAAAACCCAGATCCCGTAGCGTCCCCAAAAGTCCGCCAACCGGCGCATCAGCGGCTCCGGCAGGAAGCGCGAAGTCCAGCGCGCTACCGGAATCAGCAGCGTGCGGTTGAGGCCGACATGCGAAAGATCGAGCCGCGCCAACGTGTTGGTCAGCACCAGCCCCCAGATACGGTTCGGATAGAGTGCCGCGAAGCGCATGGCGATTGGGCCACCAAACGATAGCCCCAAAAGGCAGGCCTCAGGCACATCCAGCGCGTCCAGCACCGTGGCCACATCGTGGGCAAACTGATCGAAGCTCCCCTCGATCCCGTCGAAATCGACCCGCAGATTCGGCGCGATCACCCTGTAGTTCTCCGAGAGCGCCGCGATCTGGTAGCGGAAGACACCACTGTCGCCCGTCAGCCCGGGAATCAGCACTACCGCCGGGCCCTCCCCCCCGTCGATGACCGGCACACACTCGCCGCCTGCCAGCTCGACGAAGACCGGCTCGAGCGTGCCGCCGCGATATTCCCGCAGCGGCCGCGGCGGCTTCGCCTGATTGCGGTGCCAACGGTCCACCAGGTAGGCGCCGACTGCAGCGCCCGCGCCAAGCGCGAGGAGGCGTCTCAAAATCGCTCTAGCCGATCCTCTCCGCTAAATAGTCGCTCAGCTTGCCCGTCGCCACTCGATCCTGTGCCAGGGTATCGCGATCACGGACTGTGACCGTGTCGTCCTCGAGAGTCTGGCCGTCAACAGTGATGCAGAACGGCGTCCCCGCCTCGTCCTGGCGGCGGTAGCGGCGACCGATGGAGCCGGACTCGTCGTGGAATGCCGTGAAGCGAGATCTCAGATCATTGAAGATCTTCTTCGACACTTCGGGCATCCCGTCTTTTTTGACCAGTGGAAAGACCGCCAGCTTGATCGGCGCCAGCTTCGGCTGCAGGCTGAGCACCACGCGAGCTTCGCCCTCGATCTCTTCCTCACGGTAGGCATCGGCGAGCAGAACCAACATCAACCGATCGACGCCGCCCGACGTCTCGATGATGTACGGGACATACCTCTCGTTCGCCGCCTGATCGAAGTACTCGAGCTTTTTTCCCGAACGCTTCTGATGGGCGCCCAGGTCGTAGTCGGTGCGATTGTGGATTCCCTCGAATTCCTGCCAGCCGAACGGAAACTCGTACTGGATGTCGTAAGCGTCGTAAGCGTAGTGAGCGAGCTCCTCACGTGTGTGTTGCTCGAGGCGCAGCTTCTCGGGTCGGATGCCCAGCGATTGCACCCACTCGAGCCGCTCGTTTCTCCAGTAATCGAACCACTCAGTGTCGCTACCCGGCTTGACGAAGAACTGCATCTCCATCTGCTCGAACTCGCGGGTTCGGAAGATGAAGTTCCCCGGCGTGATCTCGTTACGGAACGCTTTGCCGATCTGTGCGATCCCGAAGGGGATCTTCTGGCGCGACGCGTTCAACACGTTCAGGAAGTTCACGTAGATACCCTGCGCCGTCTCGGGACGCAGGTAGATCTGTGCCGCTTCATCCTCTACCGGACCCATGAACGTCTTGAACATCAGGTTGAACATCCGCGGCTCGGTGAACTCGTGCTTGACGCCGCAGATCGGACACTGGTCTCCGGAAATCTCGTCGGCCCTGAAGCGGCGGTGGCAGTTCTTGCACTCGATCAACGGGTCGGTGAAGCCCTCGACATGACCGCTCGCCACCCACACCTCGGGATGCATGAGAATACCGGCGTCGAGCCCCTCGATGTCGGGCCGCGACACCATATCACGCCACCAGCGGTCCTTCACGTTTCGCTTGAGCTCGACACCGAGTGGGCCGTAGTCCCACACGGAGCCGAGTCCGCCGTACACCTCGGACGATTGGAAGACGAAGCCGCGCCGCTTGCACAGCGAGACCAGCTTCTCCATCAGGTCATTGTTCGACATCTATGGCCCTCTTTAGGTGTGAGCCTCACAGTCTATCGCCGTCGGCGCGGCCGCGGCAAGCGTCGCGGGTGAGGCGCGTTATGCCGGACTCGTCCAGAGAGCGGCCGCCGGAGTCGGCCGCCTCGACGCCCTCGGGCAGCGGCCCATCGACACGCCCGCAGACCAGCAGCACCGGAACCGCCGCCTGGCGCGCCGCAGCCACCACCCGGCCCGTCAACTTCCCCATCCCGCTCTGCGCGTCGTAGCGACCCTCACCGGTGACGACAAGATCGGCAGCGGCCAAGAGATCGCGGAGCCCCGTGGCCGCGATCATCCACTCGGCGCCGGAGACCAGCTCGGCACCCAGAAAGGCCCGCGCCCCAGCCCCCAACCCGCCGGCGGCGCCGGCGCCCGGCAGTTCGGCCACCGCCAGCCCCAGCTCGTTCTTCAGGACAGCGGCCAGCCGGGTGAGCCCCGCCTCCAGGGTCTCCACCTCTTCCGGGCCCGCCCCCTTCTGGGGGCCATAGACCCGCGCCGCGCCCTCACGGCCCAGAAGGGGATTCTCTACATCGCACAAGGCCTTCACCCCGATTCCAACGGGATGCGGGGGCGCGTATATCCTGTCCAGCATAGTGAGCGAGCCGCCACCTTCGACGAGCGGTGTGCCCGCCTCGTCCTCGAAACGCCAGTCGAGCGCCCTCGCCATCCCCGTCCCACCATCCACCGTCCCGCTACCGCCCAGCCCGAGCACGACCTCCGAGGCGCCGCCTTCGCTCACCACGCGCAGCAGCTCGCCGACGCCGCGCGTCGTCGCTCGCAGCGGTGCTCTCAGCTCCGGCGGCATCAGATGCAGTCCACACGCTTCCGCCGATTCGATCACAGCCTGCCGCCCGGCCTGCAGTACGCGGGCGCGAACCCGCTCACCCAGTGGCCCGCTCACCTCGTGCTCAGAGAGCGTTCCGCCCAGCAACGGAGCACAGGCCTCGAGAAGACCGTTACCACCATCCGAGAGTGGCCGCTCGACCACCTCGGCGGATGGCCAGACCGCACTCACCCCGGCGGCCATCGCGCCGGCCACCGCGCTCGGGCCCAGCGTGCCCTTGAAGGCGGTGGGCGCCACGAGGACTTTTCTCACAGAGCTACTTGTCATGCCATTTGCCGCCCACTATGATTGCCCGCACTCTCACAAAATTTCAGCCGATTCGCGCCGCATGCGGCCGACCGAATGTATAGGAGAAAGCGATGCCCAAGATCAACAACGTCAACGTCGAGGCGATGGCCCGCTTCGCCGCCCAGGTCGACCAAGACCCGGCGGCGGCCAAGAAGCTCAAGTCGGTGACCGGTCGGTGGAACTTCGAGGAGGGCGCGCCCCAGTTCCGCGCCGAGGTCGAGTATCCCGGCGGCGCCCACGGCGTCGAGACGGACTTCGCACCGTTCATGGGCGGCGAAGGCCTACGCCCCGACCCGGTATCCTATTGTATGTACGGCTTCGCCTCCTGCTTCGCCGGGACCTTCGTAGCCATCGCCGCGGCGGAGGGCGTGGAACTGGAAGCGCTCGAGGTGACGGTGGAGAGCCAGGTCGATCTGAGCAGGGCGATGGGTGTGGCGGACCGCCCGGTCACCGAGGGGATGAACGCCACGCTGACGGTCGAATCCGAAGCGCCGGCTGAGCAGCTCGAGAAAATCAGGCGACTGGCCGAGGAGCGCTGTCCGGGAGTCTACTGCATCACGAACCCGATCCCGTTCAACTCGCGGCTGGCCTGAGTCGTCCGCCGGGAGCGGACGGAATGGCCGGTGCGGTTGTGCCCGGGCCGGTATTGCGAAATGGTCGCTCGTATCTTTTCTTACGAGCACTCCAAAACACTATATCTGGAACCTTAACCAGGTCGCGGGGGGGGTGAAAATGCACAAGGTGGCTCCACAGAGGGCGACGGAGCGCGCCGTATTGACCCATGTCATGCTCGACGTGTACGGCGTCGACTTCGATACGCTGAACGACCCTGAAGTGATCGGCGACATACTGACCGGCGCCGCAGCGACGGCCGGAATGCACCCCCTGGCCGAGCCTGCGGTCTACCGCTACCCGGGTCAGGGACTCACCGTCTTCCTACCGATTCGCGAGTCTCACTACGCGATCCACACCTACCCCGAATTCGGCTATGCGTCTATCGACATCGTCAGCTGCGCCCTGGCCGAGCGGGCCCAACGCGCAGGCGACCACGTGGTCGAACGGCTAGGTGGGGAAAAGGTCGAGAGCGGCATCGTGTATCGGGGGTTTCTGGAAGATCGCGCATTCTGATATCCAAGTCGACTTTCGACAGCGGACAGCCGATTTCCAAAGACCGACTTCACTTCGACTAACGACGTTCGACGTTCGAGTGCGCTGAACAACGAGCGTGCAGCGTCGAGACTCGATAGCCGAGAAGATGCCGGACAATCGATAGCCGGCCGTCCAATATCGATTGTCGAATTAGCCCCAAGGGTAGTAGTCGGTAAACTCCAGAGGCTGCTCGTCCGTCGACACCCTATCGCTAGCCCGCAGGCACTTCTGCAGCAGCGCCGGCTGGAAGCCGATTCGCTGAACGAAGTCCTCGGTCACATACCTTATCTCAGCCCTCGCCGATAAAGTCGTGTACCGTGCGGCGAACGTCTCTTGCGAAAAAGCCCCTACAGCGACGGTCGGAGATGCATACGTGAATGCTATCTCCATCCCGTAGCTAGGGACGTGGACCGGGAAGACCGCTGTGTGATTGAAGACCGACCGCAAAGTCGCCACAACCGAACCGGTGACTTTCGGATGATGAAACCAGCCACCGGCGTGCGTCGCGATCAAGCCGGTATCCGTTAATCGGTCGCGCAGATACCCGTAAGCTTCGCGAGTATAGAGTGACGTCGAGGGGCCTATGGGGTCGGTGAGATCGAGGATGATCGCATCGAAACGCTCCCGGCTTGCCTCTATGTACTTTCTTCCGTCCGCAACGTGCAGCTCCGTCCTCGTATCGTCCCATGCGTCTCCGCAGATGCCCGTCAAGTATTCCCGCGCGACGTCGACCACCATCTTGTCGAGCTCGACGACGACCACCCGCTCTACGCTCCGATGCTTGAGCAGCTCGACCAGGACTCCTCCGTCGCCACCACCGACCACCAGAACGTCCGCCGGCTCGTCCTGCATGAGTAGCGGCGGATGAACGAGCACCTCGTGATAAATGAACGTGTCTCGCTCCGTCGCCTGGATCGTACCGTCCAGGATCAGCGCCCTCCCGAAGTCGTGCGTCTCCACGACTTCGACCCGTTGGAATTCGCTCGCCCCGGAGTAGATCCTGCCACGCAGCTTCACGCACCGTTGATGCGTCGGCGATAGATCCTCCAGGTAGTACTCATCTTCAGAGAAGCGCATCGTCGCCCCCGATTGCACGGCCGTCCCCGGCTGCAGGCGCAGAAGTATAGGTGCCCGTCCCACCGCCTGCCACCACCACAGGCACCAGCACGGTCCCTGTACGTTTATCCAGTAGTGGCGGCCTTCACAAGACGAGTATTGCAGAGAGTCGGCGCGTCCCGCACATTCACGCGGAATCGGGAGGAGGTAAACCATGACCTATGCAGGTCTCGACTACGATATCCTCAAGGAGCTACGCCGCGACGGCCGCGCCTCGCTACGCACGATCGCCGAGCACCTCGGCGTCTCCACCAGCACCGTAAGCCACCGGGTCAAGCAGATGGAGGCGGACGGAATCATCCGGGGATACGGGCCGCTGCTCGACTACGCGAAGCTGGGATACCGTCTGACCGCGATCACTAAGATCAAGGCGAAGGGGCCGAAGATCCCGGAGATCGTGAGCGAGCTGGTCAAGGAAGACACGCTGATCGACGTGTATGAGATCACCGGCGACTATGACGTCCTCGTAATCGGCAAGTACCCCGATGAAGAGATGATGAACCGGGAGATCAAGCGGATGCTCTCGCATCCCGAGATCGAGAGCACGAACACTTCGATCGTGTTGTCGGCGGCGAAGGAGGGCGGGGATCTTCCGGTGGACGGTGGGCGGAAGGTGGCCGGTGACCGGTAGTCGGTGGCCGGTGGGAGTTCGAACTTGGAGCGTTGGTTGGTTGCCGGGCCACTGGCTGCCGTCTACCGGCCACCTTCCGAAAGGGAGGAGCCGAGGACCAGTACCCCTCCCTGTTCAACCTCGATCAATAGTCGAGGTACTTGACCACCTCCCACGGCGTCAGCTGCAGGCAGTACTGATTCCACTCGGCGTGCTTGAGGGTGAGGAACGACTCGACCATCTCATCTCCCAAGGCATCGCGGATAACGCGGTCGCTCTCCAACGCCTCGAGAGACCGATCCAACGTAGTTGGTAGCGTGCCGATGCCGTGCGCCGCCTTCTCTACCGCGCTCAGCTCATACACGTCATGGTCCACCGGCTCACCCGGCTCGATGCGATTTCTGATGCCGTCGAGACCCGCGGCCAGCTGCACGGCTATCGCGAGATAAGGATTACAGGCCGGATCGGCGGCTCGATACTCGATTCGCTTCGCCGCCGCGTGCGTCTCACCCTTCAAATAGAGCGGCACCCGAACCAGGGCGGACCGATTTCCTCGGCTCCAGCATACGTTGATCGGCGCCTCGAACCCCGGCACCAGGCGCTTGTAGCTGTTGACCGTCGAACAACAGATCGCGGTGAGCGCCGGCGCGTGGGCCAGTAGGCCGCCTATGTAGTAGCGCCCTACATCCGACAGCTCGGCGTAATCGTCATCGCCGTCGAAAAAGGCGTTTTTGCCATCCGCCCAGAGCGACTGATGCACGTGCATTCCGCTGGCGTTGTCCAGATAGAGCGGCTTCGGCATGAACGTCGCATGGAAGCCGTGCATCTTCGCCACGTTGCGTGCGGCGAACTTGTAGATCACTGCGTTGTCCGCCGTCGCCAGCGTGTTCCGCGGCTTGAAGTTGAGCTCCACCTGCCCGGCCGTGGCGACTTCATGATGATGATACTCCACCTCGATGCCCAGCTCCCTCAGATAATGCGCGAGCTGGATGCGATATTCGTGCGTCGAATCTTCAGGCGGCGCCCGGAAGTAGCCCTCCTTCGGCCTCACCGCCGGACCGCCGTTGTACAGCTCCGGCGACTCGGGCATCGGCCGCGGACCCGCCCAACTATCGCCCTGGCCGCCCGACGGCGACGCCCAATAGTCGAACACCAGGCGCGTCGGGTCGTATTTCTTGAACAGGAAGAATTCGATCTCCGGAGCCACCAGCGGCTCGAAACCCAGCTCGGCCGCTTGCGACATCACGCGCCGCGCCACGCCCCGTGGATCGCAGCCCGAAGGACCACCGCCGAACGCCTCGTAAATGTCTCCCAAGATGAAGGCCGATCGCTGAACGGAATCGTCGATCCATGGAACGATCCGCAGCGTCTCGGCGTCCGGAACCCAGACCATGTCGCTCTCGTCGATCGACTTGAAGCCACGCACCGACGAGCCGTCGAACCCGATACCGCTCGCGAACGCGTCGCCCTCGGTGAACTCCTGCGTCGGAACCGTGAAGCTCTGCAGGATCCCCCGCAGATCGGTGAAGAAGCAGTTCACCCACCGCACGCCGCTCCGCTCCAACCCCTCCCGCGCAGCTTCCACCGCCACGCCGCTCCGCACTTCCCAACGCGTCGCCACAGCCTCTGCCATGAAGACCTCCTCCGCAGCTCGAGATTACACTTGTAGGGAAACCCATAACGCGAGGCGCCGATCGGAAGGCCCCACACCGCCGCCCCCACCACACGGGCGCGAATATGGAAGGAAAATACATACATGTCAAGAGTTACGTCTGGTTGTGACACACGTTATGACGAAATACTCATATAAGGCGACAAACATTCGTATATACGCCACTGAACTGGATGAATAGCCGATTCAGACGTCGGGCAAGAGGCTGGTCCCAACCGCCGGTTGCCGGCGTTGGAGCGGGTCGTCCGGGCGGAGCTGGTGTTGGCGACCCGGATTGCGGAGAGTCAGATCACGCCTTGTAGCGGCTGGTGATGGGCAGGCGACGGTCCTTGCCGAAGGCGCGGCGCGAGATGCGGATGCCGGGGGGCGCCTGGCGCCGCTTGTATTCGGCGCCGTCGATCATCTCGACGACCCGGCGAACGACGTTCCGATCGAAGCCCTGATCTTCGATCTCCTCGGAGCTGCGGTCCTCCTCGACGTAGGCCTCGATGATCGGATCGAGGATTTCGTAGGGCGGCAGGCTATCGGTGTCGAGTTGGTCTTCGCACAGCTCGGCGGATGGTGGCTTGTCGATGACGCGCTGCGGGATGACCTCAGCCTCGCGATTCCGCCAGAGCGCCAGGCGGTAGACCCAGGTTTTCGGCACGTCCTTGAGCACGGCGAAGCCGCCGGCCATATCTCCGTAGAGGGTGGCGTAGCCGACGCTCATCTCGCTCTTGTTTCCGGTGGCCAGAACGAGCCAACCGAACTTGTTCGAGAGCGCCATGAGGAAGTTGCCGCGGATGCGCGCCTGGATGTTTTCCTCGGCGACATTCGGCTCGGTTCCTTGGAAGCGGTCTTTGAGCGACTCGAGGTAGCAGTCGAACACGCCGTCGATCGGAATCTCGAAGAAGTCCACGCCGAAGCCACGAGCGATCTCGGCAGCATCGTCGCGATTCGCGGGAGCCGTATAGCGTGACGGCATCGATACGGCGGTGACGGCATCCACACCCAGGGCGTCCACCGCGAGGGTGAGTGCGAGCGCCGAGTCGATCCCGCCCGATAGCCCGAGCACGACATGTTGAAAGTCGTTCTTGTGGAAGTAGTCGGAGATGCCCAGCAAGAGGGCCTGATAGACTTCCGCCTCGGGACCGAGCAGTTCGTTGGGCGGCTTCACCTCCAGCTCGGGCTTCTTGCGTCGTGGCCGGCGCACCGACGCCACCTGTACCTGGTTCGTCTGCGCTTCGACCCGCTGGCGCCAGCGCGGATCCTGCAAGCGCCGGCGCGATACCCCTCTCAAGTCGAGATCGACCACTACGTGGTCTTCAGCGAACTGAAGTGCCCTGGCGCGCACAATGCCACTCGGGTCGATCACCAGGCTGTGCCCGTCGAAGATCAGCTCGTCCTGCCCACCGATCGTGTTGCAGAAGGCGAGGAAGCAGCCGTAGTCCTCGCAGCGGGTCGCCAGCATCCGCTCGCGGGTCGGTCCTTTCCCGCGACTGTACGGTGACGCCGAGATGTTGACGAGCAGGTCGGCCTTGCCATCCAGCACGGCTCGCTGAGCCGGACCGCCCGGGTACCACAGGTCCTCGCAGATCGTCACACCCACCTTCAACCCATCCATGTCGAGCACCAGGGTGTCCACCCCGCGGGCGAAATACCTTGGTTCGTCGAAGGGGCCGTAGTTAGGGAGGTAGTGCTTGCGGTATTTGGCGGCGACAGCACCTCCCGTGACCACCGCCGCGGTGTTGAACAGGTCGTCACCGAGCTCCGGGAACCCGATCACGGCCACGAGATCCTCCACCTCGGCGGCGAGGTCTTGCAGCGCGGCCTCCGCCCGCTCGGCGAAGTCCGGTTTGAGCAGCAAGTCCTCAGGAGGATAGCCGGTGATAGTCAGTTCGGGGAACAGGGCGAGGTCGGCCCCCAGCTCACGCACGCGCGCGAGGCTGTCGCGGACCTTATCGACGTTCCCGTCGATGTCCCCGACGACGAGATTCCGCTGACACAGCGCCACGCGGATGACCCGATCAACGCCTGGAGGAGACTTGCCCATCGTACGCTCCGGTCTCGGACCCCGACCTGAGATCCACCCTACAATTTGCCGATCACGGCGGGCGGCGCAAACCCCGGCGTAACCACTAGCGCCGGGGGCCCCAACCGTGCATCCTATATTGACTTTGGCTGCCGTCGGGAGAAGCCAAGCTCTCCACAGTCGCGCCGGAGGCGCTCAGAGATGACCCAGCAGGACTCAGGCACAAACTGGATGGTAGTCGGAGCGGGCGCCCTCTTTCTCGCCCTGGCGGTGCTCGCCTTCAACCAACCGGTGCTTCGCGCCGCCGTCGCGGTCGTTGTCTTCATCGCGGCGTTCCTCATGGCCCGACCGCGCGAAGAGTCCCCAATCGAGAACCCCCTGCTCGAGCAGCTGAGGACGCAGAAGGACGGACTCGACCGGCGCAAATACGGACGTCTCCGCTCGACCACCGAGCGTCTGCTCGACAATGTTCGACAGATGAACAAGATCGCCATCGACGGCCGCGAGGGACGGCTATCACCGCGTCACGCCCATGCCGAGCTCGACCGGCTGGCCGCGGTTATGCGCGACGTCATCGACGAAGTTCGCAAGGCCGCCGGCGTGCCGACGCCGGCGGAAGATACCGGTACCCGATCCGGCAAGGTCGCGCAGCCCTCAGTCGTTCTCCCCAAAGCCGCTCGCGAAACCGAGGAAGAGCCGGCGGCTACGGCCGCAGCGAAAGAGGCCGAGCCGGAAGATGAAGACGTCGAGGAAGACGAAACCGACAAGATGCTCGACGAGCTCGAAGCCCAGGCGGAAGCCGAGGCGGCCGAGGCTAGCGACGAGGTAGAGAAAGAGGAGCCCGAGGAAGACGAAGAGGAACCCGAGGAGGACGAAGAGGAATCCGAGAAGTAGCGTAAGAAATCCTGGCGCCCCGATTCATCACAATCCCCGAATCCCCCAATCCCCGAATCCCTAGTGTCGCTCGGCCGACACCGACAAGTATTTCGCGATCAGATCGAAAAGCTCTTCCAGATCGTGCCGTAAGCCATCGGCGTCCGGACCGGCGAGTCTCTGCAGCCTCTCATCGATCCGGGTCCGCAGCGCCAGCCCCTGCTGAAGCGCTGCGTCGGGATCGAACTCCGCCTCCGCCGCCGCAGCCGCCTCGGCATGCCCCCCCTCGATCGCCAACTCCAGCGACGCTTCGGCGTCATTGAGCGCGCGGCCGCGAACCGCCTCGTCATCCGTCCCGACGTAGGCAAGCAGATTGGCGAAGACCGGGCCGAATCCCGTCGCCAGCGCCTTCAGTTGGGCCGGCGGCCTGACCAGCTGCGCGCGCAGTGCGGCCGCGGCACGCCGGACGACGCGCCCCATCCCCATGTGGTTGAACGCGGCGGCGCGCTCCCGCAGGTGGCGAAGCGTGTTGGCCAACGATTCACCGGCGAGACGCATCTGCTCCGTGTTCGACTTGAGCATCGTGTTTCGCAGGTTCTCGCTTCGCTCGAGCCTCTGGGTCGCCTCATTGATGAAGTAGCGCTCGGGAGAACCGCTCTGTTCGGTAGCCACGGGGCACGACACGATGTGCGGGCCATCCGGGAAGAAGAGATCGCTCACCCAGACTACCTGTCGCGCCCGGCGCACTTTCTCCATGACGCTTTCTTTGAGCCGGTCGACCTCGACCGCACGACCACCGACCTTGGTGACCGACGGCGCGTCCGGGCCACCGACCTGCATCCCTTCCAGTACCTCACGAGCGTGGCGGAAGACCGTGAGGTAGCCCGGCCCGACGGTCGCATTCAGGTCGGCGATTTGCAGGATCAGCTCCTCGACCGCACTCAGCGCTTTGTCCTCGGGTGACAGCACTTCGATCCGTTCCAACTCGCGCAGCCGGCGGATCTTACGGAGCATCGCCTTGAGCGGCTCCCGGTCGCGCGGATCGTTTTCAAGCCGCTCGACGGCGTCGCCAAGGTCCCCGATCAGGGCCGCGAGCACGGCCTCCGCCTCGTCCGGATCTACTTCGACCGTAGCAGCATCAGGGTCCGGCTCATCTACCGTCTCCGGGGTAACCGCCGGCGGCTCGTCCCTCAGAGCGTCGACGGCCTTACGCAACCGGGTTTCCGCCTCGGCATCCGCCTTCGGCAGAGCTCCGACCACCGACTCCAGCTCTTCTACGACCTCCTGCAGGGCACGGTCCAGTTCGTCGGTCCATTCGCGTTTCCCCGCGATCACCTGGACCGAGACCTTCTGAAGCGCCGTCGACGCGTGAGCAGCCGGCTCGTGGTTGGCGAGCACGGCCGCGTGGTGAAGCCGCCGCGCCGCGCGACGGATACCGTCCACACTCGCACCGCTACCTCCACCCAGAGCCTCGTGCAGGCGATCCAGGTACTTGCGCGCGTCAGTGGCGAATATCTCGAATAAGTTGGAGCTCATTGATGATTGGACCCGGGGATCGGCGAAAGTCTGACGCCCCCCCTGGTTCTAGCAATGGCGTGCCGTTAAGACTGCTTCGGCGAGCTTCAATCCGCCTCAGTCTCCCCACCGCCTGCTGCTGCGGCCTCTCCTTGCTCGGCAGACATCTGGCCGGCGGTATCGCGTATCTCTTCGATCAGCTCCTTGAGCCGGCCCTCTATCCTGTCCATCTCCTGCAGCGCCGCCTCCCGACTTCGGAAACCGCGCTCGGCATCCACCGCCATCCAGTTGAGCCGGCGGATCTCGTCGAGAAGCTGTCCAACCTGGGAGCGCAGCTGTACGAAGCGGCGCTTGTGCACCTTGTCGGTTGGCGACTGGGTCACAAGCTCGACCACACCGAGCCGGGCGGACGACCATACGATCGGCGCCAGCAAGAGGAGGCCGAGGCTGAGCCGGGCAGCGGGTTCTTCGGCGAAGTAAAGGACCGCGGCATCCGCCAGCAGGGAGGCGACGAGAACGACGACTTCTAGAGTTGGACGACGTGGCATCGGGGCCTCCGCCTACGAGTTTGAACAGTCGAGCCTGGGTTTCGCTTTGGCGTTTGGAGCATGTCAGCGGGGGGAGCTAGGCGACTTGCCAACTGTGTAAACTAGACAGAATAGGGCATTTGCGCCAGTTTCCCCCGATGAATCCAGAGGCGGCGGCCCACCTGCTCCGCGAGGAGCTGGAGGATGCCCTGGCCGACCCCGGTGACGGTCCGGCGAAGGCGGTTGCTCTGACGATCAACCCGCCGGCCGACCTGGCGCCGGATACCTCCTTCCGGATCCGCGCCTCCCTCGGAACGAACAGCGTAGATACCGAGCTGCCCACCGGCCTCGCCATCGCCTACCTGGCCGACGAGGAAGCGGCGGTCGACGAATGGAAAAGTTGGGTCGCGAGGCTGCGACAGCGTCTCTCATTGACTGGGGGTTCGTCGATCCACGACTGATTGATTAATTCCCCACGCATCACCCACCAAGCACCTCTTCGACCTTTCCAACCGCCTCGGCCGCCAGCCCTTCACACTCCACCACCAACGCGGCGACTTGTTCCCGCATCTCTTTGTTGAACGCCTCGTCCGAGATGTGCCGCAGGTTGATTCGCACGTTGTAGGCGGCGGCGTGCGCTCCGGCACGGGCCATGTGCGCCCCGGTCCCCACATCGCTGACCATCTCGGCATCGGCGAGCTCGGCGATCTCCTTGCACAGGATTAGCGCATCGCGGCACAACTCGACCGTACCCAACGGAACGCGGGTAGCGGCTTTGTAACCTTCCTCCATCGCCTGCGCGCGCTCCGCCCGCTCCGCCTCTGTGTCCTTCGGCATGCGCATGGCCTCGATGACCGAATCGAACGCTCGAGTATCCTCATCGACGCCGCGGATCAGAGCGTCTTTGACGTCCTGAGCCCGCTCGGCGATGGAGCACAGAACGTCGTAGTGCTCGTCGAACTCGCCTTTGCCCACCGACAGGTTGGCCACCATCCCGGCCAGTGCACCGCCCAGCGCCCCGGCGAGCGCCGCCACCGAGCCGCCGCCGGGCGCCGGCGTGTCACGCGAGACCTCATCGACGAAATCGTAGGTCGGACGCAGGACCAGCGGTCCTTCTACCTGAGGCATACCCAGTACCTTCTCCTCGGCCTCGAACGGCGCCACGTCCCGCAGCCCCATCGACTGGATGGCAGTCTCCATGAGATCGGGGATCGGGAGCCCGGTCGACTTATGCATTCGCCGCAGATAGAAGCTGGCCGACTCGCGAAGCGCTGCGAAGGGGATAACGCCGACGATCTCCGAGCCCGTAATCGCGATCCCGCGCTTACGCGCCTCCTCCCGCGCCGCCTCCAGAACCTCGTGTGGAGGACTCACCTTGTAATCGGTGAGGTTCATGCTGATCTGCGCCCTGTTGTAGTCATCGATCACCCAGCCGATCGCTTTTACCTGCTCGAAGCGGCCGTCAGCGAAGACGGGGCCGCTGGGGTTTTCGGGATCGATCCCCAGATCCTCGTAGCGCCGGCGGAGGTCGCCCCCGTGCGCCTCGCGGTAGTGCTCGGCGAGCGCTTGGAACGATTCGCCGACGAAGTCGCAGGGTCCGCACGGGTAGCTTCCATCTTCCGGAAAGCGGACTACCTCACCCTTGTAGTAGAACGGCTCTGTCTTACCGCGGCGCTTCCACCGTCCGCGCTCGCGCAACACATAGGCGATCTCGTTGGCGTAGCGGCGGTCGGTCGTGTTGAGGTTGATGTTGTAGGCGATAAGGAACTCGCGTGCCCCCACCGCGGTGGCGCCGGCCGTCGCATTGAACTTCGACGGGCCGAAGTCGGGCTTCCACGCCGGATCCTTCAGCTTCTCGTCCAAGCCCTCGTATTCGCCGGCCCTCACCTTCGCCAGGTTCGTGCGCTGCGGGGAGCTGGCCGCGTGCTCGTACAGGTAGACCGGTATGCCGAGCTCGTCGCCGATACGGCGACCGACTGCACGTGCGATCTCGGCACAGTCCTCCATCGTCACGCCGGAGACCGGCACGAACGGGCACACATCGGTCGCACCGAATCGCGGATGGGCGCCCTGGTGCCCGCGCATATCGATGACCTCGGAGGCGCGCTTGACGGCGCGGAACGCCGCCTCGGCTACGCCTGCTGGCGAACCAACAAACGTGACGACGGTCCTGTTGGTATCGCGTCCCGGGTCGACATCGAGCAGCCGCACGCCCTGGACCGTTTCTATGGCGTCGGTGATCTCCTTGATGACCCCGTCGTTCTTGCCCTCAGAGAAGTTGGGGACGCACTCGACGATCTTCTCCATCATCGCTCCCTGATACCTGAATCGCGCTGTGATTGGTTGTTCTTCGGAACCTAACTCGTACCGGCCCCCGTGCCGATGAGTCGCTCGACCTCCCGGACCACGGTCCCTGGACCGAACGGCTTGCCGACGATCTGTGCCCGCAACGACTGTATCGCCTCCAGCGTCTCGGCCGTTTGGTGTCCCGTGATCACGATCGCCGGGACGTCGAGGAGCCTGGGGTCTTCGCGGAACTCGCGCAATACCTCGAGCCCATCCTTCTCCGGGACCTCCAGGTCGGTGAGCAGGAGATCTGGCGGCCTTTGCCGTGCGAACTCGAGCGCCCGCGCACCACTCGCTACCTCCAGACAGGCGAACCCCGCACGCCTGAGACCCCGGGCCACGGCCAGGCGAACCGTGGGGTCGTCCTCGATCAAAAGAACCACTCTGCGCCGCGGGCTCGAAATCAGACGCGCCGCTTCGGCCACCAGAGCGTCCGGATCGCCGACGATCCACCCGTCGGCGCCGTAAGCTATCGCCTGGTTCAGATCACCGCCCGGGCCCGTCAGTAGCAGCGGAATGTCGACGCTGGCCGGCGCGCTCCTCAGCCGCCCCACCAACTCCAGCCCGTGCATGTCCTCCAATTCCAACCCGGCCAGGACGAGGTCAACGCTCTCCGCACCCAGGATCTCCAGCGCCTCCGCGCCGCGCGCCGCGTCCCGCACCTCCCAACCCTCATCTTCGAACTGAGCCCGCAATAGCCGCTTGAGGTCCTGATCCCTTTCCAAGAGCAGCGCCCTCTTCGGGCCTGCCGGGGCCGGCGGCGCTTCCTCCTCAGCCCTCGGCTCACCGTAGGCGAGCCGCAGCCGAACGAAGAACCTCGACCCTTCACCCTCCTCGCTCTCCGCCCACAGGTCGCCGCCAAAAGCTTCGACTATCGCCCGGCAGATGGCCAGTCCCAGGCCGGCCCCGCCGTGCGAGCGCGTCGCCGAACGCTCCAGCTGCCGAAATTTCTCGAAGACCTCCTCCAGTTGATCCGCCGGGATGCCCGGCCCTTCATCGGTGATTCGCAACACCGCCTGTTCGCTCTGCCTCCACCAAGCGAGGCGCACACGCCCGCCGGCCGGCGAGAACTTCACCGCGTTCGACAGCAGGTTGACGATGACCTGTTGCAGACGATCGGCGTCGGCTACGACCAGCGTCTCCGGGTCCGATCCCTCCTGCTCGATGCTGACACCCTGTTCCTGGGCGAACGCTTCCACCGCATCGATCGCGCGAGCTGCCGCTTCTTCTATGGCGATCGGCTCCAGCTTCGTCACCACGAGACCGCTCTCGATCCGCGAGAGATCCAGCAGGTCATCGACCAGCCGGATGAGACGATCGAGATTGCGCAGCGCGATCTCCAGCAGTTCGTACGTTTCCTCCGAGACCTCGCCGGCCGCTCCTCGCGTCAGGAGGTTGAGCGAGGTCTTAACCGAGGTCAGCGGAGTGCGTAGCTCGTGGCTCACCAGCGATACGAACTCGCTCTTGCTCGCCTCTGCCTCCGCCTCCGTCGTCACGTCGCGATACACCACGATCTGACCCAGCACTTCGTTCACCGCCCCACGAACCGTAGCCACCGTCCGCTGGCAGACCAGCTTGCGCGGAAATTCGAACTCCACCCGATCGCGCAGCGGCGCGCCGCCACTTTGCAACGCGGCGACCTGGGTCGTCAGAGCCTCCGGGTTGGCGAACGATCTCGCCAGCACACGGTTGACCTCTTCCAGCGAGCCGCCGACGATCACCTCCTGCGGAAGGCCGAGGAGCTCGGCCATCTCCCGGTTGGCGTAGGCGACCCGATCGTCGCTGACCATGAGAATAGCCGCGTCGCTCGCATCGATCAGCGATTCCAACCGCGATCGTTCCGACTGGACGCGGACGTGCTCGCGCTCCAGCGCCTCGCGCTGTGACTGAATCGTGGCGAGCAGTCTCGAGTAGTAGAGGGAAGTCGCAAGCTGCCGCCCCAAAAGAACGGCGAGCTCCAGGTCCTCGTCGCCATAGGTCGCCGACACCTCCGCACCGAAGTTCAGCGTCCCGATAACCTCATCGCCGACCTCGAGCGGTACTATCAGTGCCGAGACGTTATGCTCGCTGCGTGCCCGGATACCCTCCGTCCCTTCGAACGCGTCGACGAGGATCGCCTCGCCCGTCCGGATCGCCTGGCCGGTGAGCCCCTGCCCGATCGGAAACGTCAGCTCTTGCTTGACGAACCCGCCCATGGCTTCGTCGTACAGCGTGTGCAGGTGGTAGGACTCGAGATCGTAAGATACGAGGACGACGCTGGCGCGCCTGAATCGCAGAACCTCCCGGATTTTGAGAATCGCCGTCTGGAAGATCTCGTCGAGATCGAAGGTGGTGTTGATGAGCGAGGCCAATTCGGCCACGACCTCGAGCCGCTTGGCCCAGAGGCTGCGGGCTTCCCTCTCAGGGCTCATCCGACCGCGTCACCCTCCGCCCGTTCCACGTAACGCCGCACCGCTCTCTCCAGCTCCTCCAGGTGCCGGAAAGCAGCTTTGACCTCCAGCAAATCGAGCTCGCCGTCCTCGAACCAGCGCAGCCCCACCTCGGCCAAGCACTTCGCCGGGTCGACCAGCTCGTCCGCTTCGAACGATGCCGCCGTCCCTTTGAGGGTGTGAGCCGTCCGGTAGAACGTGTCTGCCGCACCGGCGTCGTAGCCGGCGGCCAGCCGCTCGAGCGCCGACCGTAAGGTGTGGACGCGCGCCGCCAGCCCAGCACGGAACTCGCGGTAAACTTCCGCCAGTAGCTCGTCGGGGCTCTTGTCTTCGTCGGCCGTCGGGCTCATCGTCACATCCCTTCGCCCGCGCTCAACCTGCGCAACTCTTCCGCCAGCTCATCGGGCTCGAACGGCTTGAAAACCACTCCTGCGACGCCCAGCTCTCTCACCCGTTCCTCATCTAGCTCTTTGCGAGCAGTGAGGAATACCACCGGGATTCTCGCGGTCTCCGGATCGCCCTTCAGCCGCTCGCACACCTCGTAGCCGTCCATCCCCGGCATCATGAGATCGACCACCGCGACGTCCGGCTTGTGCGTTCGGACCGCTTCGATCCCCGCGGCGCCGTCGGCCGCAACCTCCACATCCCAACCCGCCGTGAACTCCAGCGTCAACTTGACTAGCTTGCGGAGGTCGGGATCATCGTCGACCATGACGACCCGGAATGAGGTTGCCATCGGCACTCAGCGGTTTGCGGCGGGCAGGAGAGGGGAGCTAAACTTGTAACTTCAGCAACGATGGGTAAATATTGCACCGATGATACCGAAAGTCTACATCCTCGACGACGATCTCACCTACGCCAAGTTGCTGGCGGCGAACCTGGGCAAAGTCGGCAGGTTCCGAAACGAAGTCTTCGACAACCACCAGGCGTTGTTCGACCGACGAGCCGAGGAACCGCCCGACGTAGTGATAACCGACCTCGTCATGCCGGGGCTCAGCGGTATCGAGGTAACGCGCCGGCTTAGGCAATCCGACCCTCACCTACCGATCTTCGTCCTCACCGCCCATGCCGACCTCGAGACGGCCATCGAGGCGCTGAAGGCCGGCGCCGACGAGTACCTCACAAAGCCCGTCAACATGGAGGAATTGACCACCCTGCTGGGCCGGGCCCTGGACGAAAAACCACTCCGCGAGGAAGCCGCCTCGATACAGCAGGTCCGGCAAGAGGAATTCTCGCTGCGCGCCATCCTGGGCGACCACGCGTTGATCGAAGAGGTTCGCGCGTTCGTGGGGCGCGTCGCCGAGATCCCGCGCCCGACGGTGCTGCTACTCGGCGAGAGCGGGACCGGCAAGAACCTGGTGGCGCGCACCATACACTACTCGAGCCCACATTCCGCCGGCCGCTTCGTCGAGATCAACTGCTCGGCCCTACCTTCGCAGCTACTCGAAGCCGAGCTGTTCGGATACCAGAAGGGAGCGTTCACCGACGCCCGCGAGTCGAAGCGCGGCTTGATCGAGGTCGCCGACACGGGGACACTCTTCCTCGACGAGATCGGCGATCTCTCGAAAGAGCTTCAGGCCAAGCTCCTCAATTTCCTCGAGTCGAGACGCTTCCGCAGGCTCGGCGGTACAGAGGAGATCGAGGTCAGCCAGCGCATCATCACCGCCACCAACCGCGATCTCGAATCGCTGGTCAAGAAAGGCGAGTTCCGCACCGACCTCTACTATCGGATCAGCGTCGCCACCCACTCGTTGCCACCGCTCCGCGACGTCAAGAGCGACCTGCCGCTCCTCGCCGAGCACTTCCGCGACATGTTCAACGGCGAATTCCGCAAGCAAGTGGAGCGCATAGGCCCCGCCGCCCTCGCGACTCTCGAAACGTGGGATTGGCCCGGCAACGTGAGAGAGCTCAGAAACGTCATCGAGCGCGCCATGATCTTCGCCGACGGCTCCGAGCTCACCCCTCAAGACCTCCCCGAGCTCGGCTCGCTCGAAGTCGCCGAAGGGCAGGAAGCCGACGGCGGTGACTCCTTCAGGGTGGCCAGGGGCCTCACCCTCGCCGAAGCCGAAAAGGTGTATATCCAGCACACACTGGATGCGTGTGAGAACAGCGTGCAGCGCGCGGCCGAGACCCTCGGTATCTCGCGCAAGAACCTCTGGGAAAAGCGCAAGAAATACGGCCTGCTGGATAATCAGTAGACGGTGGCCCCTAGCCGGTAGTCGGAGACCGCCGGCCACCGAGGGCTGCCAAACACTCCAATGGAACTTTTCGCCCCTAACTCTTTATAGTCTATAGTCCTACCTCCCGTCGTCCTGGCGGCTTAGCGACCACCCCCGAACCCAGAGCCCCAGGCAGTCTCAGGCGCTCTCTCGGCGAAGACCCCGCCGTAACACGTCCAGTTACCGTTTGGTAACAACGGGCCGAGCCCGGCTCGGAGTTCTGAGTCATAAACCGTTGTTATCTAACGAGTTAACCAGGGCGCCCACTCGGCACGACTCATGCCGCCATGAGCCGTGGTGAAGTGTGCGCCCACGTCCAGTGTCGAGTGGGTCACTCGGTGGCAAAAGCCCCACGGGCCGTGGGGTTCAGAGGCGTCGGAATGGAAGACAGACTTGGATCAATTGACGGCAGCGCCGCCGGCGGGGGTGAGGTAAGAGCCTCGGGTGAGCGTGTGCCGCGCCAATCCGGCTCATCGCCGCTCAATCTGAGAAGGCTCGCCCTCGCTTTCGCCGTGGGCTTCTCGCTGTTCGTGCTGCCCGCGGAGGCACTCGGCCAGGGCTGGTACGACAGCAACTGGCAATACCGGAAGAGGATCACCATCGACAACACGATGGTGGCCGGCGACCTCACGGACTTCCCCGTTCTTCTCGACTTCACCGACACCGACCTCAGAGACAAAGCGCGGAACGACGGCTGGGACATTCTGTTCACCGCCGACGATGGTACGACGAAGCTCGACCACGACTTCGAGGCCTACGACGGGGCCACGGGTGCGCTGATCGTCTGGGTGGAAGTCCAGAACTTATCGGGGAGCGTCGACACCGACATCTACATGTACTACGGGTACGCCACGGTGCCGTCGAGCCAGGAGAACGAGACCGGGACTTGGGGCAACGGCTACGAGGCGGTCTACCACCTGCACAATGGCAGCTTCGCCGACGCGACGGGCAATCACAACGCAACGAACAGCGGCTCGGCCACCGCCACCGGCATAGCCGGCGACGGGCGCAACTTCGTCCGTAGCGAGGATGACTATGTCGACACGGGGTGGAACCCGAGCCTGACCGGCGACTTCACCTTCGAGGGCTGGTTCAGGGCTCTGGGCCAGACGAGCAGCGGCGACATCTGGGGCGTTGAGGATCGAGGCAGCGGCGACAACTCGGAGATCCGTCTGGCGATTCGCGACACCGACGCGAACAACTCTGCCGACGGCTACAATCTCGAGATCAAGGCCGATGCGGCGGGAGATATAAGCGAAGAAGGCGCGCTTCCCGGCGATCCCGACGACGGCAACTGGCATCACATCGCCCTGGTACGGGAGAGTGCGACCGGGCGCCTGTATTACGATGGCAGCTACATCACTCTTAACGACAGCCTCACCACTTCGGGCACCGCCGGGTTCCCAGTCAGCCTACTGATGGGCGCGCAGTGGGACACCGATGGCGGTGGCCCTCCAGCCGTGCGCAACCTCTTGAATGGTGATCTCGACGAGACCCGCGTCTCGACGGTTCTGAGAACAGGAGACTACTTCGCCACCCAGGTCGCCAACGTCAACAACAGCGCGCCCGGCGGCTTCTACGACTTTCTCAGCGGCGAGGAATCAGCCGGCTTGATCGGGTACTGGAATTTCAACGAGGGCAGCGGCCAGGTGGCAGCCGACGCGTCGCCCAGCAACAACGACGGCACCCTCGGGCTGACTACAAGCGTGGAGAGCGGTGATCCAACCTGGGCCTGCAGCGGTACCGCCCTGGAGTTCGACGGCTCCGATGATGAGGTCAAGCTCTCCAGCGTAGCCATTGGCGACCGGGCGGCCTGGTCGATTAGTGCCTGGATCAAGATGGGTCCCGATGCGGCCGACAAACGGACCATTTACGGTGAGGGCGATACCACGCAAAGGGAGTACCTCTACCTGGACGTAGCCGAGGCCGGCTCTTACGTCACATTCTATTCAGAGGATTTCCCCGGAACCGTATACACGCAGCTCGATGGCACAACGAACGTCGAAGACGATGCCTGGCACCTGGTCACCGTCGTGCAGCGCTCGAAGACTGACCGGGTGTTATATGTCGATGGTACTCCCGAAGACAGCAGTACCCAAAACGCCGGGACGCTCGTCTTCAATACAGCCTCCATCGGCTACCTGAGATCCGAAGGCTGGGTTGCGGATCCGTTCCTGGGAACGATCGACGACGTCCGCATCTATGATTACGCCCTCAGCACGGCCGAGATCGCCACTCTTTACGCCAACCCTCCCGGCGCCTGCGGAGCCGCTGCCGGCGACGTAGTGATGATGCTGGTAGCCGACGCCGTTACCCGCGACCCGGTGGATGACAGCCTCGCGGCCTACCTCGAGGCCCAGGGGCTGACGGTCGTCTTCGCTGACGATAACCTGACCGGGGCACAGATCGAGGACAGCATCAATGCCTACGGCGTCGATGTCATGTACGTCTCGCAGACGTGCGGCTCAAGCAACGTCGACGACATTTACTTGACGAACCTGAACATCGGCATCGTGATGCCGAACGTAGGGAATTGGGACGGTTTCGAGCTGGCCAATCACGACGGGGTGTCCACCGGCCCGACCGTTGGCTACGTAGCCGACAACAGCCACTACATCACCCAGCCGTTTTCCACCGGCGACCTCACACTCTACTCCTCCGCCACGCCGCTCGGCTACGGCGACATGGGCTTTGGCAGCGGCGCCGATGTCTTGATGCATGTCCCGGGCGACCCGACCACAGGCTTGATCGTCGCTTACGAAGCGGGTGCGACCCTCGAGACCGGCAACCCTGCGGATGGTCGCCGTGTCGGCCTCTTCACAGAAGGCGAAGACTGGGGTTACTTCACCGCCGACACCAAGACGCTGATCTATCGGTCGATCCTCTGGGGCGGCGGGCTCGCCGGCGGCGCCGGAAGCGGCGACGCCGTGACCTCGGCGACGGCGGAGATCTCACCCAACGACGTCACGACCAACGACACCAACGTCGAGTTCATCTACGCGATACTTGCGACCATCGGCGGCACCGACACCGGCGTCGATCGGGTCACGATCACCGTTCCCAACAGCTTCGGCCTTCCCACAGTCGATAGCCTCCGCGTCGGCGGCACGGCGGTGACCTTCACCGACAACACGGCAGCACGGCTGATCAGCATCGACCTCGACACCAAGCTTACCAGCACCGACAGTATCCAGGTTTATTTCACCGCCGATGCGCCGACCCTGGCCGACGCCACCGGTCAGGACTTTACCTCGACGGTCGATGACTCGGGCACGGGCGCGGCAGCTCAATCGACCACAGAGGGGAACGCCGACGGCGACGCGGGCGACAACAACAGCTGGACGGTGACGACCACCGACAGCGGCGGTGGCGGCGGTCCGACTCCGCCTGGCGGTATCTGTCCCGCCTTCGACGCCGTGTCTTCCGACACGACCATCACGAATTCTCTGACGATCTCACATACGACAGCGGGACCCGAGCGGCTGATGCTGGTCGGCGTCTCGATCAACAACGACAACATCCCCGACACCGTTACGAGCGCCACCTACAACGGAGTGCCACTCTCCAGGTATGGAACCTACCAGCGAGCTGACGACGCACGCGTCGAGATCTGGCAGCTGGTTGGGCCCGACACCGGTACGCACAACGTCGTCGTCACCTTCGGAGGCGTCCTGACGCACGGTGCCGTCGCCGGCGTGCTGACGGTGACGGGCGTCGATCAGGCGGTTCCGCTAGGGACCTTTGCCGGAAACGAGACGAATTCCAACCTGGCAACGGTTGACGTGCCTGCCGCGGTTGGCGACATGGTCTTCGCCCTCATGTCGGGTGAGACGGTCACCTCTGTTACCACGAATCCGCCAGCCAACGAACAGTGGAACCTGAACACGCTAAACGGCAGCGACGAGTTCGGGGCCGCCGCCATCGATTCGGCCACAGCGACGACGGTGACCTTCAACTGGAGCCTCGGTTCGGCCGACCACTGGGCGGCGGGCGGCGTCGCCATCAAGGCGTCGTCGGCCTGTCTCAACGCCGTGCCCAGTATCTCGTCGGCGGCGAACCAGACCTTCCAGGTCGGCGACCCGACGACCGCCGCCTCGACCATCACCATCGCCGAGGACACGCTTTACCAGACGATCAGCGACACCGACGACCTGCGCGTCCGCATCCCCTCCGGCCTCGACATGATCTGGGACACGCTGCAGGCCACTATCGTGGTCGGCGGCAACGCTTCCTCCAAGGTGAGCACCACGGTCACCTACGAGGACGCCGGCAAGACCGCGGTCATCGACGTGACCACGAGCTTTGCAGCGCTCGACACGATCACCGTCGACAGCCTCAAGTTCATGGACTTCGGCTCGGTCTCAGCGGCGGATAGCCTCGAGCTCGAGGTCAAGAACGACGGTCTCGTCTCCGCCGTCGACGACAAGACCAAGGAGATCACCGTCGGCACTCCAGCCGTTACCTCGGCCACGGCCGAGATCGCGCCCAACGATGTTACGACGAGCTCGACCGGCAACGAATTCACGTACGCCATACTTGCCACCATCAGCGGCCCAGCCACCGGTGTCGACAGCATCGCGATCGCGGTGCCCGCCACCTTCGGCGATCCCACGGTGGATAGCGTGAGGGTCGGCGGCACCGCGGTGACGTACACGGACAACACGGCGGGCAAGCTGATCAGCATCATCCTGGACACCAAGGTTACCAGCACCGACAGCATCCAGGTCTACTTCGCCTCCGATGCACCGGGCTCGGCCGACCCGACCGGCCAGGACTTCACCTCCGCGGTCGATGACACGGCCACGTCCGACCTACCCCAGGCCACGACCGAGGGTAACGCCGACGGGGACGCAGGCGATAGCAACAGCTGGACGGTCACCACGACTGACCCGGGCTCGGCCACGCTGCTCGGCCGCTACTGGTTCAACGAGGCGCCCTCGGGGCAGGTGCCAACCACGGTCTACGACGACCAACCGAGCCCGGTCAATCTTACCACTATCGTCTACGACTCGCCGGTGGAGTGGACGGTGGCCGATGGTCATCGCGGCCTGAACGGCGCTTCCGACCCGCACTCAGGGATCGCCTATGGCACGGCTTCGGGCACCAAGTACACGACCAACCTCGATGGAGCGTTAGAGGCGACGTTCGTCGCGGTGGCCGAGTGGGCGCCCGCCGCCGGCAGCCAGCGCATCGCCAGTTTCGTCACCGACGGCGGTACCCGAGTTGCAGAGCTCGTACCGTTGTCAGGCGACAGGCTCAGCTTCCGGGTGATGACGCAGGCACAGTCGCTAACCGTGACGTGGGACGGTGCACCAGCCGATTCCACACGGCGAGTGTTCCACCTCGTCTACGACGCCGATAACCCCGTTGATAGCCTACGGCTCCGTCTGTACGTGGATGGATCCTTACTACCGCCTCCCACGTTGACTAGTGGAACGTGGCCCGGTCCGGCCGAAGGCTTGGACTTCAGCGCTGCCAACATTCTGCTGACGGCGCTAAACAACACGCCCGGCGACGCAACGAACCCGCTCAACGGCACCGTCTTTTACTACGCCGTCTATGCCGGCATGCTGACCGACGGTGAAATCTCCACAAACACCACGGCGCTGTTGGCCGACGACGATTCCTACACGCCCACGGTGAGCGTCACGCCCGACGGGCTCGGTTCACCCGTGCTGCGCGAGGCTGGCACCGACTACAGCCAGAGCTTTGCGGTCACGAACAACTCGACGTTGATCGACGACTTCGACCTGTTCACGAGCGTCGGTCCGGCCCCCTCGTTCCTGACCGTGGACTCAATTACCGGCGCCAACGTGACCCAGGGCGCGGATCCCGACAGCGCCCGGCTCACCGGCGTCGCATCGGGCGCGACAGATTCCGTGACCGTGTGGTACACGGTGGCGAGCAGCACCGACGGCCGGGTGGACACGCTATACATCCAAGCACGCTCCATCACCGACACGACAGAAACCGACAGCGGGTACGCCGAGGTGGAGTTTGACCTGACGGTCACCGGCACGCCGCTCGTAAGGTACTGGATCGACGAGGCGCCGAGCGGACAGGGAGTGGCGAATCTAATCGACTCGGAGTCGAACCCGATCAATATGCCGCTGACCTACGTCGACTCGGTCCCGTACTTCGCCGGTGACCACGGCGGCTACCGCCACCTGCGTTTCAACGGCCCGGACAACACCGATACCGGCGGCGGCCTCGTAGACGTGGGCGGCACCAAGATGGACGCGGTCCACGGTTCGACAGTCGTAACGATCGAAGCGAAGTACGCGTTCGAGCCGGGAAGTGCCTGCACCGGTCAGGACGAGCGGATATTCGGCATCTCCGAGGATCGCGGTAGCGCTTTCGGTCAGCTGCAGATCCGCGGCGTGTCCGGCGCGCACACCCTGTCCGTCATGTGGGCCGGCGTCGGGACCGTCTACAGATACGCGCTGACCGGCGGCTGTAATCTGACCAGCGCCTCGGTGGTCCATTGGGTCGTAGACACCAACGAGGCCACGGACTCCGACCGCGTTCGCGCCTACGTCGGCGGCGTTCGCCAAACGGTGACCGTCGCTACCGGTGCCTGGCCATCAGCGGGAGCGACTATCGACCTCGGCGCAGTGGGCACGCGGAAGATGTACGTGGGCCGCCCCTACTCCGGGCTCGCGACCCTAAAGGGCCGGATCTGGTACGTCGCGCTCTATCTGGGCGAATTGTCCGACGCCCTTATCGCGTCCAACGCGTCGGCCCTCGGCTCGTCGGACGACGACAACACCTACGCGGTGAACGTCACCCCGGATGGCGCGACCGTCGTGCGCCAGCCCGGCACCGAGTTCAGTCAGGCATTCACCGTCACCAACAACTCCTCCGTGCTCGAGGATTTCGATCTGCTGGCGCGTACGGGGCCGGCCTCCTCGTTCATCACCATCGACTCGATCACCGTTAGCATGAGCACCGGGGTTCCCGACAGCGCTCGGGTCACCGGCATCGCCGCGAGCGGCTCCGAGGTTGTCACCGTCTGGTACACGGTGGCCAGCAGCACCGACGGGCGCATCGACACGTTGTTCTTGAGGGCACGCTCGACCAGCAACCCTGCGGAACTCGACGACGGCTGGCTCGAAGTGGAATTCGATCAGCCCACGCTGACTCCACTCGTCCGCTACTGGGTAGATGAAGCGCCCAGCGGCCAAGGGGTCGCGAACTTGATCGATGCCGAATCGAACCCGCTCAACATGCCACTCAACTACCCCGGCACTTCGCCATACTGGGCCGGCGACAGCGGCGGCAACCGGCACCTGCGCTTCAGCGGCGCCGGCGACACAGGCGGCGGCGTGGTCGACACGGATGGCACGAAGATGGACGCCGTACACGGTGCTACGCAGGTCACCATCGAAGTGAAGTACATGATGGACGGCGGCGGCACGTGCAGTAACAACGGCGAACGAATCTTCGGGCTCAGCGACGGTGACGTCAGCACCAGCGGCTGGCTGGCCGTGCGTGAGCGCGCCGGAAGGGATGTCTTGCAGGTGCAGTGGCAAGGCCAGACGGTGGGCGTGTACGCCCTCGAGACCGGGTGCCCGATCACCGGTGCCAGTGTCGTGCACTGGGTCGTCGATACCACCGAGCCCGTAGCCGCCGACCGAATCCGCGCCTACATCGACGGCGTGCAGGCGACCGTCACTGCGGTCGAGAGCACATCGCTACCCTCGCAGAACGAGACGATCGATCTCGGGCCGGCCACACGGCGAATGTTCGTCGGCCGCCCGAACAGCGGTTTCCGCAACTTCAGCGGCCGCATCTGGTATGCCGCCCTGTATGTGGGCGAGATGTCGGACGCCAACATCGCCAGCAACGCCACCGCGCTGCTCGCGATGGACGACAACAACACCTACGACGTGACGGTCACGCCCGACGGCACGTCCGTCGTCCGCCTGGCCGGCACCGACTACAGCTACGCGTTCACGCTGAACAACGGCTCCAGCGTGCTCGAAGACATCGACCTCCTGGCCAGCACCGACCCGGCATCGTCGTTCATCACCATCGACTCGATAACCGGCGGCGGCATAAGCGACAGCGGTGTCGCCGACAGCACGCGCATCTATGGTGTCGATGCGAGCGCCGATAGCACGGTCACCGTCTGGTACACCATAGCCGCCGACTCCGACGGCAACATCGACACGCTCTACCTCAGGGGCCGCTCGATCTCCGACACGGCGCAATCCGACCTCGGCTGGATCGAGATCGAGTACGAGGCCGTGGCGTTCACCGTCACACCCGACGGCGCCGACACGCTACAGCTCATGCCCACCGGCACCGCCGCCTCGTCGTCGTACAAGTTCACGATTACCAACAACTCGGCGCTAAGCGAGACGTTCGACCTGCTCGCCTTCGACGGCACGGTGCTCACCGTCGACTCGATCACCGGACCCAACGTGAGCGGCGGTTCGCCCGGCGACAGCGCCCGCACCGGCGCCATCGCGGCGAGCGCCGAGGACAGCGCCTTCGTCTGGTTCACCATATCGGTGGGCACCGCCGGCGCCCTCGATTCGCTCTACCTCATGGGACGCTCGGTGAGCGAGCCATCGGCAACGGATTCGGGTTGGGTATTCGTCGAGCTGTTGCAGCCGGGCCTGGTGACGTCGAAGGTCGCCAATCCGAACGGCACGCAGCCGCCCGGTACCGATCTGACATACACGCTGACAATCACGAACAACGGGACGGCGGATGGAGTGAACGTGGTGACCGTCGACTCGCTGGCCGCGGAGGTCTACTTCCAGGTCGGTAGTGTCGTCACGACGCTGCCCACCGGCATGACCGACAGTATCGAATACTACGACGGCTGCGGTAGCGACGGCTGGAGCTACACGCCGGTATCGAGCGGCGGCGGTGCACCAGCCGGCTATGATGCCTGCGCCGTCCGAATACGCTGGACGTTGCTGAAC
>JBDHJU010000019.1:0-53119 GCA_039586755.1 Gemmatimonadota bacterium
CCCGGGCCAGGCGGCGGGCACGGCGATAGCCGACGTCCTGTTCGGCGACTACAACCCGGCCGGCCGACTGCCAGTGACTTTCTACAAGTCGGTGGATCAGTTGCCGCCATTCACCGACTACGACATGCGGGACAGGACGTATCGCTATTTCGAGGGCGAGCCGCTCTTCCCCTTTGGGCATGGGCTGAGCTACACAACTTTTCGCTACAGCGATATCGAGGTCCCGGTGTCGGTTGGAGCAGGTGAAGACATCGAGGTGTCGGTGCAAGTAGAGAACATGGGCGACAGGGCGGGGGAGGAGGTCGTCCAGCTGTACGTAACCGATCTCGATGCCTCGGTGCCCGTCCCGATTCGCTCGTTGCAGGGATTCCAGCGCGTCCACCTCGAGCCCGGCGAGGCCAAAACGGTGACTTTCAAACTCCAGCCGCGGCAGATCTCTTTGATCGACGAAGACTCGCGCCGGGTGATCGAGCCCGGTGCCTTCGAGGTGAGCGTCGGCGGCAAGCAGCCCGGGTTCGGCGGCCTCGCCAACGCCACGAGCACGGGCGTCGTCAGCCGGCGCTTCGAGGTCGTGGGACAGACGCTCGTTCTCGAGCCCTAGCCTCAGGTCCGCAATGCAAGCGCTGTTCGCCGGTCTGGACGTCTCCACCCAAAGCTGCAAACTCGTCGTCATCGATCCCGACGCAGGAGCCGTCGTCCACGTCGATCGCGTCGCTTATGACAACGATCTGCCGGGATACGGCACCGAGGACGGTGCAGTCGCCGGACTCGGTGAAGGGGTTTCGGAGTCCGACCCCAGGATGTGGATCGAGGCTGTGGAAATTCTGCTCGGGCGGTTGAGTGACGCGGGCGTTCCCACGGGTCACATTCGCTGCATATCGGTCTCTGGCCAGCAACACGGGCTGGTGGCACTGACCGCCGATGGCGACCTGGCTCGTCCCCGGGCCAAGCTGTGGAACGACTTCTCGACTGCCGAAGAATGCCGGATCCTAACCGCTGCCGTGGGCGGCCCCGAGTCCATGATCGAGGAGGTTGGTAACAGCCAGCGCACCGGCTACACCGCACCCAAGATCCTGCACATGCGCCGCCATGAGCCCGAGGCTTACGCGCGCGCCAGTACGCTGTTCGTTGTCCACAACTACATCAACGCATGGCGCTCTGGCATCCGGGCACCGGTCGCTGGTCAAGGAAGGTCATCGACGCGATCGATCCGAGGCTGCCCGAGAAGCTGCCGCCGGTGGAGCCGGCGGATCGGACCATCGGGAACATCAATGCGAATCTCGCCGCCCGCTTCGGTCTGCCCCCCGATTGCCGAATCGATGCGGGAGCCGGCGACAACATGTACGGCGCTCTCGGCACCGGGAACTTCGAGCCGGGGATCGTCACGGTGAGCTTGGGGACGAGCGGAACGGCCTGCACGATTTTGGATGAACCGTTTATCGACCCGACCGGAGAGATTGCCGCCTACTGCGACAGCACGGGCCGCTTCCTGCCGCTGCTTTGCGTCTCCAATATGGCCAACGGCTACAACGCGGTCCTGGAAACTTTCGGGCTCACCCACGAGGAATTCGACGCAGCTGTTCAGGAGGCTCCGCCGGGCAACGAGGGGCGTGTGCTGGTGCCATGGTACGAAGGCGAGCGCACACCCGACCTGCCCCTCGCCGCGCCGCTCTATTTTGGCTTCGGCGTGTCAGACTTCGAGCCGCGGGCGCTGTGCCGGGGTGTGCTCGAGGGGCACGTGCTCAACCTCTACGAGGGTTTCACCCGTATGCCGGTGACGCCCTCCGAGATCCGGCTCACCGGCGGACTCGCAAACTCGCCCTCTTGGTGCCAGACGATCGCCGACGTCTTCGAGGCCGAGACGGTGCCGGTGCGCGGCGAAGGGGCGGCGCTGGGCGCAGCGATCCACGCTGCGTGGGTATGGTACCGGGAGACGGGCGACGAGCGGCCGCTCGCCGAGGTTGCCGGAACGTTTGTGGTACTGGACGAAGGCCGCCGCAAGCGGCCCGACCCCAGGCACCGGGCGGCCTATGGGCTGCTGAAACGCATCTACCGAGCGCTCGCCTGTCGTGCCAGGGGTTTGGAGGGAGAGGACCCTTTCGCCTTACGGCGCGATCTACTGGCGCTTTGAAAACCGAGGCCGCCCTAGACCAGCACGCCGACATGGATCTCATGTTCGAATCCCGGAATGGCTTCCGGTGTCTGAATGTGGCGTACTGGGCTGTGGCGGCCCCTAGTTCTGGCGCGCGGTTTAGGGGTCCGCAGTCGTGCCTCGGCTCAGCGGCGCGCGAACCAGGGACGGTCGGTTAGGGGGCGTGGCCGGCCGGCGCGCGAGCGGCTGATCGCACGCTCGACCACGCAGGCGCTGTATTGGATGCGCGAAGCGCCCACCACGACGCCGCCGGCTGCTGGGTTCAGATCGCTCTCGCCCGCAACGACGCCGCCGAACAGCCGGAACCCGGAACCGCAGCTCTTGACCTTGCCCTTCACTACCACGGGTCCGTAGAAGGTTGCGCCGCCGCAGATCGCTATGTCGCCGTCCACCAACAGGATTCCCTGGCCGGAGCCGCTGCCCGAGAGCGTCAGGTCGCCAGTCACGTGGATGATCGGGAACCAGTCGCTGCAGGACGTCATGTCGACTTCCGGCTCGCCCCAGTTGTACGGGTCGCTCGTATCGCACTTACCGTCGGCGGTGTAAGAGGCTCGAGGCTGAGTGCCGGAGATGTTCGTACCATGGGGCAGGGAGATGTTGGCCTCGGCGGCCACCTCCTCGTAACTCATGTCGCCGAAGCTGAAGTAGCGTGTCGTGTCGGGGTTCTCGTCTATTGCTGGATCGCCGTCGACGCTGGCGGCGCCCGAGCGGCTCATCTTCGTCGTATCGGTCATCGTCACACCCGCCGCGTGCTCGAGCGTCGGCGGGCAGTCGTCCATCCAGGTTGGTGGGATCATGTCGTGGCCGTCGACCTCGGCGCGCCCGGCGATCTTCACTTGCCCGATCGTGCGCAAGGCGCCCTGGATCGGGCTTCCCAGCGGCACGGTAGCGACCAACATTCCGGCCTCGCGTGTCTGGCCACGTCCGATCGCTCCCACAGCGCGCACCGCGAACAGCCCGTGGACGTTACTGGCGTTGTCCAACTTGGTTGCCTCAACGCGATAGTGCGCGCCCCCCATCAGCGTGCCTTCATGGACGAGCCAGGTCTCGCCCTCCTCGATCACATCCGGCCGCGTCCAGTTCTCCAATCCGCGGATCATGCCAGTTTCAGCGGCGTAGAAGGCGATCGTCCGCGAGCTGCTGCGGATCTGTGATTGGTGCTCGTTGATCTGCAATGAGATCCCGAACAGTGCCAACGCCGAAAGGACGATCAGGCAGAGTATCGCCGCGGTGATACCGAAACCGCTGCTGTTGAGTCGCTGTTCTCGCCGACCGCACATGCCCTTCACCCCGTCAGTTGTTGCGTATGTCGAGCGACAACCGATGCCGCGCACGATGCGGGAGACCGTCCCGCAAGCCGGGCACGCTGCCCAGCGAGCTCACGTCCAGGTCGATCCGCGCGATCTCGGCGTACGTTGTCGCAACACCCCCGTCGGCCTTCAGATATCGGAACTGTAGCGCCGTCGATCCCGCCGAGTCCGGCGGTGTAAGCGGCCCGGCAACTACTGCTGGAGTACCGCTGGTCGCATCCGTCTTCAAGTACCAGCCGTCCGAGGATAGCTCCAGCCAGTAGCTGCCATGCCGAAACGCCCTTACCGGAGAGCCCACCGGAATCTGAAACGACACCCCGTTCAGGCCTGGGATCACAGCTCGCCAAGCCGGCGTACCGTCCGGACATGTCGTTGAGTTCACGCTGCTCATCTTCACCGAATGCCACGAATCGTCACTCAATCCCCTTTGTGTGCCACGTGAATAGATGAATACGCTGTCGGTGATCAGGGGAATCGAATTCCCTGTTATGTTCCGCACGACGATCGCAAAATCTGGCGCGAGTAACTTGTCACAAACGCTATAGACACCCCTGAAGACACGCATCGCGATCGAATCGTCGCCGGCGAAGAGGATATCTCCCGCACCGGGACTCAACGGCAAAAGCTCCGGGACCACAACCGTCTCGACGCGCTGCAGATCGTTCAGCGTCTCGGATATGTCGTTGGCTACCAGGTAGAAGCGCTGCTGGTGAATGACCATCCCCATTAACGCCGCCATCACCACCATACTCACCAGCAGCGCGATCATCATCTCCACCAGGCTGTAGCCCGCCCGGTCGGGGCCCCCTCGCTTCATCGTTCCAGCCGCGCCGCCGTCAGCGTCCGCCTCAGCGCCTTCTGCGGCGTCTCGTGACGGTAGACGAGCTCGATCTCCTTGACCCCCTCGCGCTCGCTCACCGTCCAGTCCATGCTCACCCCTCCCGACTCCGCCGTCCCGCTCTCCAACTCCTCATACGGTTGCGTCAGCAGCGTCTCGAGCTGCGCCTGCGCCACCGTCAGCGCCCGCGTCCGCTCGTGCGCCCCGTTGATCCCGGCACCCACCTGTGCGGCCGTACCGGCGATCCCCGCCAACGCCAGGGCGAGCAACGTCGTCGAGATCATCATCTCCGTCAGGCCGAAGCCCGATCGTGAGTCTCTAGCGGCGGCGGGCGGCGGGCTTTGCGCTCTACGCTCAGCCATCGCTTGAACCTCTTTGGATCTTGTGATTTGGATGCTGCTAGGCGGGACAGCACAATTCTGGGTTCGATTTGCAAAAAGCGGCAATATCAGTGCCAAATGCAAATCGGCGGCCGAATTCTATGTCCTGTAAAGGGTTAACATCGACGACCGCCAACCGACAGGGGACCGGGAGTGTGAAAAAGGGAGCGCGGCAGGAACGGTTTGCATATCATCCGCGCCTTGAAAGTAGCTTGGCTTACAGTTTATGCGGCGAGGCGAGGAGTGGGGTGCCGCGACCTCCTCGCGTAGGTCGGAGCGTGTCTGTTATGATTGTCAGGTCTTCGCCGAACTCCGATTACCGTATCCGGGGAGGTGTAGAATGTTCGGTCGCAAGCTATCGGTCGTGCTCTTGGGGCTCGTTGTGGCGAGCGTAGCCTGCCAACCGGCGGCGCAGGAAGCCGGCGCGCTGTCCGATGCGGACGTGGCAGCGATCCAGGCTGTGGTCGACGCGTTGATCGAAGCCGATCTGGCTGGCGATTGGGATGCTGTAGCGGCTCTCTTTGCAGATGACGCCGTCTTCATGATGCCCGATCGGCCGGCATTGGAAGGGAAGGCGGCGTGGCGCGCTATGGTTGACGAGATGCAGCCGACGATCCACGCGGTGACCGTGGATGTCGCCGAGATGGAGGGCCGTGGCGACCTCGCCTACATCCGAGGCACCTACTCGGAGACGTTATCGTTCGGTGAGAACGAGCCGTTCGACCTCGAGGGCAAATTCGTCTGGATACTGGAGAAACAGTCCGACGGTTCGTGGCTCGTCTCTGTCGGGATCTCTAACAGCAATCAGCCGGCGGCGGGCACCGATTCGTAAGGCCCCTAGAATTGACCGCCTGCGGTTAGCGGCCCGCTCGGTGGAATAGGAGTTGGCCGGGCGCCTCCTGCCTCTCCAGGTCCGGGCCTTCGATCGCCAGCCCGAGTGAGGCGCCGCCCGCGCCCTGGAAGAAGTGGACCTCTATGGGATGCGTACCCGCTTCCAGCGCGACGTAGCCCGAGCGCTCGCGGGTGCCGTGGATTCCGTCGTTGTCGACGATCGCGTCACCTGCGAGGTAGAGGCGACTCCCATCATCCGATGACAGGTGGAAGCCGTAGACACCGGTCTGCGGCACGGAGATGTAACCGCGGAACCGCAGCCCGTAGTGCTCCTCGCGCGGTCCAATCGCGTGGTGTATGCGGTCGGTGACCTCGCTTGCCACTGGGACAAGTGTCGCCATGTCGGGTAGGCGGCGCCAACCGCCGTCCTGCTCGTAGCGCTCGACAACCAGGCCCGGCTGAAGGTCCTCGGCAATTACCGATCGCCTCGGCATTTTTTTCTCGAGGCGATGCGTGCTGACCCTGCTCGCCGTTCCATCATCCCAGAACGCACGCGCCTTTATCGTCACCGTCTCGCTGATCTCCAGCGGCTGGGTGTATGTGGGTGAATCGATCCCCGGCTCGCTTCCGTCTGTCGTGTAGTGGATTACGGCGCCGGGTGTCGGCGTCAGCAATTCGACGGCGGCGCTCGCTACGAAGATCGGTGCGCGCCCCGCGACGCGTGGCGCGTAGTAGCCACGGTGGGCGAGGGCCACGGCGTGGGGCTCGAGCTTGGCGACCTCGCGGTCGTAGGTCATCAGTCCGTTGTTCTCGCTCTCGATGTCGGTGGTCTGCGTGTACACCGAGGCGCTGAGCCCGTGCTCTTGGGCGGCCGTCTGAATGATCTGGAGGAAATCCTCGAACCGTTGGGTCAAGCTCTCACGATCGGGAAAGAGATCATAGCCCCACCCTTCCTCGTGCCAGGTGTGCCCCGCCATGTTGAATCCCAGGCCGCCGAACTCGCCCTGTACGGCTGCGCGGTGGGGTTCCGGCTCGGGAGGGCGCGGCTCGGGGTAGTGGTGGCGATCGATCACGTCGCCGACACCGCGTTCGTGCCAACCGCTGGCGTGGTTGACCAAACGGGTCGGATCAGTAGCGCGGACCAGGTCGACTATTCGCTCCGAGTCGTACTGGCCCCAGCCCTCGTTGAACGGCACCCACATCACGATGCTGGGGTGATTGCGCAGTGTCTCGAGGACGTTCACGATCTCGCGCTCGAACTGCATCGTCGCCTCCGGATCACTGGCCACATCCGAATCCCGGGACTCGTGCGGGATGTTCGCGTTGGGCATGTCTTGCCAGACCAGTAGGCCCAGACGGTCGCACCAGTAATAAAACGAGCGCGGCTCCACTTTTACATGCTTGCGGAGCATGTTGAATCCCATCGCTTTCGTCATCTCGAGGTCGTAGACCATGGCCTCTTCCGTGGGCGCCGTGTAGAGCCCGTCGGGCCAGTAGCCCTGGTCGAGTGTCCCGCTCTGAAAGACGAAGCGGTTGTTGAGCAGCAGTCGCGTCACGCCTTGTTCGTCCGGCCCGACCGAGATCTTTCGCATCCCGAAGTAGCCCTCGGCTGCGTCCACCGGCTCACCGTCCCGCAGCAGCCGGATCTCGAGATCGTAGAGGAAGGGGTCGTCGGGCGACCAGAGGTGCGGGTCGACGATCGGGATGGTGATAGGCTGCCCGACGGAGCCGCGGCCGCTCGCCAGCGCGACGCCCGCGGCGAGGACGGCAACCTCGGCCGTGTCGCTCTGGGCGCCATCGGCTGCCACCACGATCGTCAGGTGCCCTGCGTCGATGTCGGCTGTGACCGTGTAGTCGCTGATCGCCGCGGCGGGTACGGGCTCCAGCCAGACAGTGCCCCAGATGCCCGTTACCGACGTGTAGAAGATGCCGCCCGGCTCCCTCACCTGTTTACCGCGTGCTTGGGTGCCGGCATCGGTGGGATCCCACACAGCCACGGTCAGCGATTGTGTCGCACCCTCGTCCAGAGCGGCCGTGATGTCGAAGCTGAACGGATCGTAACCTCCCCGGTGCCGGCCCATCTCCTGTCCGTTCACCCAGACCCTGGTTTCCCAATCGACGGCCTCGAAGTGGAGCAGCACGCGCCCCTCCCGCCAATCGCCGGGGACCTCGAAGCTGCGATGGTACCACAAAGTGCGCGACGCGCCGACCGTGTCGGCAACCCCGGAGAGCGCCGATTCCACCGGGTAGGGAACCAGGATCCGTCCATCGTAGGCGCTCGGCTCCTCATCTTGAGCGGTAATCGCGTAGTCCCACAGGCCGTTCAGGCTCAGCCAGTCAGCGCGCCGCAACATGGGCCGCGGATATTCGGGACGTGCGTCCGCCGGGGAGACGTCGCCGGTCCAGCGGGTCGCCAGGCGCAGGTTCACCGGCTCCCAGCCGGGCTCGGCGCAGGCCAGCACCAGCAGCGGAATCAGGGCAGAGAATCGTCTCATTGTACCGAGAACTTGTAGATGGTTGTCGATTCGTATAGTTCTCCGGGCCTCAGCACGGTAGAAGGGAAATGGGGCTGGTTGGGCGAATCGGGGAAATGCTGGGTCTCGAGGCAGAAACCGCCACGGTGCTCGTAGGGCGTGCCGCCCTTCCCCACGTTGCTGCCGCCTAGGAAATTGCCGGAATAGAACTGGATGCCTGGCTCGGTCGTGTACACCTCCATCACGCGGCCGCTAGTGGGCTCGTAAACCCGCGCCGCGATCCGCAGCGAGCCGTCATGGTCGTCGAGCACGAAGTTGTGGTCGTAACCGCCAGCGAACTCCAGTTGCTCCTCGGTTTCCTCTATCCGTGACCCTATCGCTATCGATTCTCGGAAATCCATCGGCGTACCGGCAACATGGCGCAGCTCGCCTGTGGGGATGAGGCCCTGGTCCACCGGCGCGAAGCGGCTCGCCGTCAACGCCAGCTCGTGGCCCAGAATGTCTCCCGAGTCGTGTCCCGCGAGGTTGAAATAGCTGTGGTGGGTTAGGTTGACGACCGTCGGCTTATCCGTTTCAGCGAGATACTCGATGCGGAGCTCGTTCTCGTCCGTCAAAACGTAGGTGACGGTGGCGCTCAGCCTCCCCGGGTAACCCTCTTCGCCATCCTCGCTCACATAGGTCAGTCGTAGCCCCGTTTCGCCTTCGCCCGAGTACGGCTCGGCCTCCCAGGCGACCTTGTCGAAGCCCTTCAGGCCTCCGTGGAGGTGGTTGTCGCCGTTGTTCGTAGCGAGGCTGTACTCGACCTCGTCCAGCACGAAGCGACCCCGGGCGATCCGGTTGCCGTACCGTCCCACGATGGCGCCGAAGTAGGGCGAGTCCGCCAAGTAAGCGCTCAGCGAGTCGTAGCCGAGGACCACGTCGGAGAGGTCACCCTCCCTGTCCGGCACGAACAGCTGGGTGACGATGCCGCCGTAGTTGGTGATCCGTATCTGAAGGTTGTGCGCGTTCGTCAGAGTGTAGAGCTCGACGTCTACTCCATCGGCTGTCGTCCCGAAGTGCTCTGCCTGGTAAGCGGGCATTTCTTCACCAGCCTCTTGGTATTTGTCGCCAATGTCGGGGCACGCGGCGAGCAGCGCTGAAAGTAAGAGCGCTGCCGCTCGTGCCGGCAAGGTCCATGAGCGATGCGGCACGGGTGACTTTTGCACGGCGTTTCCTCTCGAGTATTCGTGATGAGACCCGGACGATTAGTGTGGCCCGGCGCGGCTCAGCGATCAAGTAGGCCGTCACCGGATGGCCTGAGGCCAGGTCGCCGGCTCGGCTCAACATCTGTAACTTCCCGGCAGACACCTGAGGGCTCTCGGCCGTCACACCGTCAGATAGGAGGGGTCAGATGAAGAAATGGGAGTACCGATTCTTGGACTCGATGGATATCGAAGAGGGCGGCTTTCTGGCTGTTAAGAGCCGCGACGCCATCGAATCCTACCTGAACGGTTTTGGGGATGACGGATGGGAGGTCGTCAACCTCGACTTCGTCGAGATCGAAGGCAGGACTTCGTTCGTCGGCATAGCGAGAAGAGAGAAGGCCTAGCGGTTACCCATCAGCCTTCGCCTGTTCCTGTCGGCCGCCGAGCACACTCAGACTGGGCGCCACCAGATAGCCGCTTCCGGCAACCCGCCCGGCGACGAAAGCGATGGCAGCAGCGGTCGCGCCGATCATGTGGAGGCCGCGGGTCAAAGCAAGCAGTACGAGCACGATAACTCCCACCTCGATCACCGTCGCCCAGGTAATAGGACGGGTGAAGCGACCCTCGACGAGTATCCCGCGCTGCAGAGAGAGCAGGACCGAAGTCGCCGGCAGCAAAACCATAATTTGGGTGGGTGTAATGGCGAAGTTGGCCAGCTCACGGCTCAGCCCGGACACGGTCTCGAACCAGGCTCGGGCGAGTGGCGAAAAGCCGACGAGCGCTAGTCCGAGTGACGATGCCAGGCCAAGCCAGAGGGCGAACTGTCCCAGCTGTTTGACGTGTTCCCGGTTCTTACCCAGCAAAGCTATTGCGACCTCCTGGTAGCTCAGCCCCAGCGCGCGGAAGATGAAGGAAAGCGAGTTTACCACGGGCAACACCGCCAGCGATTCCACGGGATAGCGGGCGCGGCCGAGCATGAAGGTGACCATCGGGTGCACCGCCAGGGCCAATATCGAGGTCAGGGCCAGGGGATAGTAAAAGACCGAGATGCGCCGATAGGTCAACGGCTCGCCTTCACTCCGCGCGGTCTCGAGCAGTCTGCGAACCGTGCCGCGCGCCATTATCCGGCTCGCCAGGGCCTCGGCGCAGACGCCTACCGAAAGCGCCGCCGCTCCTACGTGAGCGCCCGCGAGCGAGAACTGGGTGTACAACACCAGGGCGGTGGCCGCCATAGACGACAGACGGATCACAGTTCCGTAGGCGACGAGCCTGGTGCGGCTGTCGCGGATCAGAAGGCCTTGGAAGAACCTTCGGTAGCCGATGGCTCCCGGCCATGGCAGCATCAGTAAGAGTGCCCCGTAGGTCAGGTGTGTAACCTCATCCGGCAGGCCGATGAGATCCGCGAAGGTGAAGTCGAAGACCGGTGGGACCAACACCAGGATCATCGTGACCGAGATGATGGCGTTCAGGATGTAGGTAAAGTTGCGCAGCTTGAGGAAACTGGCAGCGTCCTCCGCCAGGGCGGTGGAGGCGCTCATGATCATGATGATCGGAGCCTCGACCAGAATGGCGAAGGCGAAGGCGACGCCCCAGGCGGCCAGATTGAATTTTGGATCCGGCAGCCGAGCGATGACCGCGGCGAGGAACGGCCCCTCGATCGCCATCATCAGCCAGGTCGCCGCGAGGGGCGCCCAGAAGATGAAGATCTTCTTGCCGGTCAGGGGCAGTGTCGACCTCCGGGGTGTCGGGGCGGGCTAGTCGCGCGGCCAGTATAGTAGTGCTGGGGGAGGTCGGCTAGTTCTCTTCCAGTGTCCAGAGCAGGACCGCGCCACAGCGGGCGGAATGGAACTGGCTGGGTCGGTCGAAGGCGCGGCTGTAAACCTCCACGGCCTCGATCAGGTTAGGCAGCCAATCGTTGATCCGAGCGGCATGCGAACGGCTGCCGTCGATGTAGAGATCGGGCTCGCAGGCCGTCATCCCGTGCCCCATGATCAGCCTCACATTGCCCTCCATCGACCATGTCACTCGCACGCCGGGGATCCCGCGCAGTAGGTCGCTGATGAACATGGGCGAGCTCCCTTCTATCTCCTCGCGGTCGATGAAGTGCCCGTTCTCGCGCCGACGCCGGCGCTCGAATTCCTGCATCTTCAATGACCTGTAAAGCCGCACCTCGACAACCAGCGCTTCCAGCTCGAACGGCGGTGCGCTGACGTCGAAGTCTACGCGTGTCGTGCCGGGTGGCAGGTAGACCTCGTACTGCTCGGATGTCAGGCCGAGATAGGCGACCTCAATGACGTGGTCGCCCGATGGAAGGTCATCGAGCGTGAACCAGCCCTCCTCGTCCGTCAGCGTCCTCCGCTCGCTGCCGAGGACTGTTATCTGCGCTGCAATCGCCGGAGCCTGCGCCAGCCGGTCCGTGACCAGGCCAACCAGCCGGGCCCGCTCGTCCTCCTGCTGGGCAAAAGCCGCCTGATTCGCGAGAAACAGGCCCACGACCAAGACCGGGCCGTATCTCATACAACCATCCTCGCTCCAAGCCCCTTGTGCAGGAAGCAGCCACAGCACGACGAGTATGCGGAGTCCTGAATGAAATATCGGGAAGGATGTTTCGGAAATCAACACAACGTGACACCGCTTGCCGAGCTGTCCGCGGTTGGTCATGTTACGGACAAGTCCCATAAAGTACCTACGGAATTGCGGCGCTCGAGAGGCGCGACCGAGTATGTGTCGGCGAGCCCGAATCTCCGCAAGCAAGAAGAGGGGGTATGTATTATGCGTTACTTTGCGATCCTGCTGGCGGTCGCCGTCTCTGTCTCAGCCTGTTCATCAGGGGCGGGGAGTGGTACTGAGACGGGTGGCGTGACACCGAATCAGAACCTGCTTACGGCTGAAGAAATTGCCGAAGTGAGGAGCGCACCCAACGTCTACGAGGTGGTGCGAACATTAAGGCCACAGTGGTTGAATGCGCGGCCCGCCAGGTCGGCCAACGATCCGACACCGGTTGTTCCCACGGTCTTCCTCGACAGGATGGAGCTCGGCCCGCTGGCCATGATGCGTACAGTGGCGGTCGTCGATGTCCAGGAGATCCACTACTTCGACGCCGGGCAAGCGATGAACCGATTTGGGGGACAGTACAACAAAGGGATAATCCAGATAATCACGAAATGATGAGCGCCTCCGGGAGGTGATGGTATGGCCTACACGTATGATGAGCTGCATACAAAGACAGTCGCCGAGCTTCGCCAGATCGCCAAAGCCGAAGATCACGAGGCGCTGCGCGGCTATAGCACGATGCACAAGGCCGAGTTGCTTCACGCTCTTTGCCAGGCCTTTGGCCTGGACGAGCATGTGCAACACGAGGTAATCGGGGTTGACAAGGGCAAGGTCAAAGCGACAATCCGTGAGCTGAAAAAGCAGCGGGATGCGGCGCTGGAAGCCCACGACCCGGCTCAGCTCGAGCACTTTCGCAAGCGGATCAAGCGCCTCAAACGACAGATTCGCAGGGCCACCGTCTAGTCCGAATCGCGCACCTCAGGAAGGCAAACCGTAGCAGTATGCGGTCGTACCAAGGGGGACCCGCATGACCGAGTCTCAGGCAGCCGACTATATCCACAAGCCGTCGCCGCCCGTTTTCTACCGCTGGGCCGTCCTGGTGGTGATCAGCCTGGCGATGTTCGGGAATTACTACGTCTACGATGCCGTCAGCCCGATCGCCGATCTGCTCAAAGAACAGCTGGGCTTCTCCGATCGGAACATCGGCACGCTGAACGCGATCTATAGCGTGCCGAACGTCATAATGGTGCTGATCGGCGGCATCATCATCGACAGGATAGGGGTAAAAAAGGCGACGCTGCTGTTTGGCGTGCTGTGCTTTGTCGGTGCCGTGATCACCGCCGCTACGAGTGAATTCTGGATCATGGCGTCGGGACGTCTGGTCTTCGGGATCGGGGCCGAGTCGTTGATCGTTTCCGTGACGGCCGCAATCGCCAGGTGGTTCAAGGGCAAGGAGCTCAGTTTCGCCTTCGGTGTGAATCTGACAATAGCCCGGCTCGGGTCGTTTGCCGCGCTAAACTCGCCGACCTGGGCGCGGCCGGCGTTCGAGAGCTGGCAATGGCCGCTCATCATCTCGGTGGCGTTCGGCGTGTTCTGCATCGTTGGTGCGGTGCTCTACTGGATCATGGAAGACCGCGCGACCGCCCGCTACGAGATGGGTGCTGCCGGCGAAACGGAGAAGGTGGTTTGGAGCGATCTGTTTAAGTTCCCGACGTCGTACATATACGTGGTGCTGCTCTGCGTCACGTTCTACTCGGCGATCTTCCCGTTCCAGACATTCGCGGTGAAATTCTTCATCGAGCGCCACGGAGAGACCCGTGAGTTCGGCGGCTTCCTGTCCAGCATTATCACGCTGTTCGCGATGGTGTTCACCCCACTGTTCGGCTACTGGGTCGATCGGGTGGGCAAGCGCTCGCTGTTCATGATGTGGGGCTCGCTGCTCCTGGTGCCGGTCTATCTCATGATGGCCTACACCGACATCGCTCTCTGGGTACCGATGGCGATGATGGGAATCGCCTTCTCGCTGGTGCCAGCGGTAATGTGGCCGTCTGTCGCTTATCTGATCGAAGAGAGCAGGTTGGGAACGGCGTACGGCTTGATGACGATGATCCAGAACATCGGGCTGGCCGGCTTCAACTTCATGATAGGTTGGGCCAACGACTACTCCGGCGCCGGTGTCGAGAACCCGGGCGGCTACGCCCTGGGCATGTGGATCTTCTCGATCCTCGGATTCCTTGGCTTCTTCTTCGCCTGGCTGCTACGCAGGGAGGAGACCGGTCCACGGGCGCACGGTCTGGAGACGATCACTGTGACGTCATCGGAGTAAGGGAATAGCAGTGGCAAACAGAAGGGGGTCGGGCGACGACGTCGCCGCGACCCCCTTCTGACATAGAGCGCCCTTATTTCACCGTAAGCGGAACCGAGAAACGGGTCGTGTCCCAGATGAGCAGCAGGACCGCTCCATCGCCGCTCGGCTCGATCGAGATGGTGAACCGCTCCGCCGACTCGGCGAGCGTCTCCGGGGTGAGGTTTACTCGTACGAGGTCCTGGGACTCGTCGTACATCGTGCCCCACTGACCGGTCTGGCGGTTGATGATCAGCTGTGCCGACTCCGACGTGAAGATGCTGAACAGGGTATAGGAGCCGGCGGGTACTTCTGCTCCACCGATCTCCAGGTCCCTGTCGGTAGTGAACGCCGTTGCCGCGTTGGCACCCGTGCGCCAGACCTCACCGTAGGGCACCAGGCCTCCCCAGATTTCGCGGCCGCGCTTCGCCGGCCGGCTGTATTCCACTGTGAGGCTCGCTCCGCCAATCGTCGTCTCGACCATCGCGCCCGGCGACGGGACACCAATCCCCTCGCCGCGCGCGTCGCGGGCGGCGAAGTCGGCGGCGAGTCCCGCCAGGTTCAGGGCGCTCGCCTGCTCGCCAACGGCCTTGTAGGTAGTCCGCTCGCCGGAACGGCCGAGTATCCTGCCGTCGGCACTCACCTGCGCCACGTACGGGCTTCCGAAGAAGTCCATGCTGAAACTATCGGGTGACAGGCGAACTATGGTGTTGGGCATGATCCGGCCGCGCCCCACGGCCAGGAAGTGAACGGGATGACTGTCCGAGCCGCTGGCGATTGCTTGGCGCACGGCCTGCTCGAGGACCGCGAACGTCACGGGTGTAGTCCCGACGGTTGGAATTACGCCAGGTGGAACCTCCATCCGGGAGGTACCCGGGTTGCGACCGCCACGCCTCTCAACCGTGGCGCTGTCGCCCTCGATGGTTACGGTGTAGCCCCAGCCCTGAGCTCCCTCGGGGTTCTCTGGCGGAGTGCCCCACTCCACCTCCATGCGGGCGATCGTCCCCTCCGGCCCGAGCTCGGCCGAGTAGTTGGCGATCAGGGTGTGGGGAGCCCGGGTCACTACTTGGCCGCTGAATCCGCTTGCGGTGCGCTCGTACGTCTCCACGGACATGGTGTCGACACCCAGCCGCTCGACATAGGTCCGTGTCTGGTCCGCACAGCCCGTCGCCAGGATGACGGCTCCAGAGGCCAATAGCGCGGCGGCGTATCGGCGTGTAGAAGGGGGTAGTGCTCGGTGCATGCTTTCCTCCCGGTGCCAGGTAAAGTGTGGAGAGTGGCAGATACATGATGGCCTTTTGGCCGGGCTGTGCAATAGGCGCCTCTAGTGGCGCCCGGATTGCCGCCTCGGGACCCATCGTTGTACTCTGCGGAATCGGGTGCCCGGCCCCCTTGGCCGGGTGTCGGTGCAACGGTCTGCCAACGGGGAGGTCGCGGTGACCAGATACGTACGCTATGCACGCGAAGGTAGTGTATCGTACGGGGTGCTGGACGGTGAGATAATCCGTGAGATGAGAGGCGGCATCTTCGAGGGGCCGGGCGAGACAGTCGGCGAAGTCGCCTTGTCAGAGGTGCGGCTCCTCGCTCCTGTCCTGCCTTCCAAGGTGATCGCCGTTGGGCTCAACTACCGCAGTCACCTGAAGGGCCGGCCCGAGCCGGAGTATCCGGGACTGTTTGCCGTATTGCCGTCCGCCGTTGTCGGCCCGGAGGACCCGATCGTGATTCCCCCGGATGCTCAAGATGTCCACTACGAGGGCGAGCTCGTGGTCGTTATCGGCAGGCGGGCGAAGAACGTCCCGGTCTCCGATGCTTCAGACTACGTCTTCGGGGTCACGGCGGGTAACGATGTGAGCGAGCGCAACTGGCAACGCTCCGATCTGCAGTGGGTGAGGGCCAAAGCTTCGGACAGCTTCGCACCCGTCGGGCCGTCGATAGCCACAGGCCTCGATTACGACGACCTCCTCGTCCAGACGCGCCTCAATGGAGAGCTGCGACAGTCGGAACGGACCAAGGACTTGATCTTTGACGTCGAGACTATCGTCGCCTATATCAGCCGGTACGTCACTCTGCTGCCCGGCGATCTCGTCTTTACCGGCACGCCGGGCACCACCGAAAGTATGAAGGCCGGGGACGTTGCCGAGGTCGAGATCGAGGGCGTCGGTGTGCTCCGCAACCCGGTGATCGATTCGTGATCCAAGCACGACCTCAGTTTCCAGGGGGGTGACCCCTACGGCGAAACCCGTTCTCACGGCCGCCATCCTCCTCGGCTTGACCGGCTGCGCCCCCATCTATCAGACGGCCGCCTACTTCGGCGACGAGACGTCGGATCTGCGCATAGACCTCCGGGCGCTTGTCGACACGGCCAGCATGGAGGCGCTCGCCGACGACAGCGGTGTGTCGAGGCTGGTTCTCTATCACTACCCTGAAGACCGGGCCGAGGCCCAAACCGCTCTCGCAGATGTGGTCGCCATGCGGAACACCGCCTACGAGCTTCTGCGTAGTGAACTCCTACCGGATATGGAGCTCTACCTGCTACGTGTGCCCGAGCAGGCGTCACTCTTCTGGGAACAGGAATACGACGAACCGAACAGGTTCGGGGATCGCACTTTCGGCACAGTGCGCTTCCCGCTCCCCTACATGTCCGCCCCCAGTCCGCCTACCGACTTCTACTACCAACCGGCGACATACGTCCTCACTCATGAAATGGTCGAACTCGCCCTGATAAACGAGTTGGGGAACATCAACCATAAGGAGGGTTGTCGCTGGTTCTTCGAGGGAGCTGCCGACTACGTTGCGCAGGCCTGGCAAATCAGCCAAGGTGTGGAGAGGGCCAGACGGGATCGGCGCGCCGCTGTCGTCTGGCTGTGGCTTATAGGCGACGATCTGTTGAGGTGGGGAGAGGATATGCCGGACGAGGGCGCCGGTTACTACGCCGCGTCCACGCAGGCAGTCACCAACCTGATGAGGCTTCTGGACGAACGGGGCATCGACGACCCCATCCCACACATCATAGACAGGATTTGGGCCCGCTGGGGGCTGCCCGACGTGATTCGTGACTTGGCTGGACGCTCTTTTCGTCAGCTCTTCACTGTCCCTGACAGCGAGATCCAGGCGGTGAAGTCGGAATTGTTCGATGAGCTGGAGTCGCGAGATTCGACGGAGCGGGACGAGGCTCTCTATCTGCTCCGGAAGATGTGGGATCGCCTGTCTGCGGAGGAGCGTGACCGCCTAACGGCCGCCGCCCAGATCGGGGTTGGAAGTTAGAAGCCGTCCGTGGGTGTACAGTCCTGCGGCGGGGCAGGCGGCTGCGAGCCACGGGACTCGGCCCAGGCGCGCGCCCAGCTCTCCGCGAATAGAAAGATCACTAGCAGCCAGAAAAGCCAGCTGAACTCAGACACTCCTCTTGCTCCAAGGTTCGATTTTTTGGGTGTGCTCTTTGCCCGTAACCACCCCTACGAAGTGGGAATAATCTGGGTTTCGCCCTGCTGTCTGCCCTTCTTCCTATTAGACAGATATGTAGCCGATAAAGTTTACATGCACAGCGTAATTCAGGTCACAATACAATGAGGCGTGCCGCTGTCGGCGAGTCCAGTATTGGTACTTTCGCAGGGGCCGCCTGCGTTGACATCTTGTGCCGGCACCCCAGCTGAAGAGGATCGCGATGCGTCTGTCAAACATGATCACGGCTGTGGACGCTCATGCCTGCGGCGAGCCGGGCCGGGTGATCGTCGGCGGCGTGGTGGACGTTCCGGGCTCGACGATGTTCGAGAAGAAGGAATATCTCGAGAGCCGGGGCGACGAGCTGCGGAAGCGCATGTTACGCGAGCCGCGCGGCTATCCAGCAGCGAACTGCAACGTGATCTTGCCGGCGACACACCCGGATGCGGATGCCGGTTTCGTGATCATGGAGCAGACGGAGTACCCGGCGATGTCGGGTAGCAACACGATCTGCGTGGCGACGGTGTTGATCGAGACCGGGATGGTGCCTGTCAGGGAACCGGTTACAGAGCTCGTTCTGGAAGCGCCCGCCGGCCTGATCCCGATCCGTGCCGAGGTGTCGAACGGCAAGGTGACGAGTGTGACATTCGAGAACGTTCCGGCTTTCGCGGTGCACCTAGATGCCGAAATCGAGGTCCCGGAGCTGGGCCGTGTGATCGTCGACGTGGCGTACGGCGGGATGTTCTACGTCATCGCCGCTGCCGAGCAGTTTGGGCTGCGCCTCGTCCCGGAAGAAGGCAAGACGATCGCTCGGATCGGGTCGATGCTCAGAGCGGCGGCTCGCGAGCAACTACCCGCCGTCCACCCGGAAAACGCGGCGATCTCGGGGATCTCGATATCACAGCTGTCCGGTCCGCCGCACGGTCGCGAGGCGGCACGCAGGAACGCGGTGATCGTCGCTACGGGCGAGCTCGATTGGGATGACCCCGACACATGGACCGGCGCGCTCGACCGCTCGCCGTGCGGCACCGGTACATGCGCCAAGATGGCGGCCCTGTACGCGCGGGGGGCACTGAAGGTCGGCGATGACTTTCCCCACGAAGGTCCCCTCGGCACGATCTTCACCGGACGAATCGTCGCTGAGACGCGGGTCGGTGATCAAGCAGCGGTGGTGACGAAGCTTAGCGGCCGCGCCTGGATCACCGGAGTCGCCCAGTACGTGGTGGACGCAGAGGATCCGTTCCCCGAGGGATTCACCGTTGGCGACCTTTGGGCCTAGAAGAGACGGTAGGGGCCGTGGCGCCAGCCGAGATCGGGCTTAGATTGCTGCTTGCGATCAGCCCTGCACAGACCAAGGAGATCAAAGTGAAACGCTACTACCGCGCTTCGTTAGCGCTCCTGTCATGGATCTGCGTCGCCGCGCCCCTCAGTGCGCAATCGCAGGACCCCTCACTGCTTACCCTCGAGCGGATCTACGCCTCCGCCGACTTCAGAGGTGAGTTCTTCGGCCCAGCCAGCTGGCTGGCCGACGGGTCCGGATATGCAACGCTGGAGCCCTCGGCTCAATTCCGCGGCGGCCGGGAAATCGTGCGCTACGATCCTGAGACCGGTGATCGCGAGATCATCGTCCCCGCTCAGCGCCTGATACCGCCGGGCGAGTCCAGCCCGTTGCGTATCTCCGGTTATCAGTGGTCGGAAGACGGGACCAAGTTGCTGATCTTCACCAACACGCGCCGGGTCTGGCGCTTCAACACGCGTGGCGACTACTGGGTCCTCGATCTGGAGAGCGGCGCGCTCGAACAGATCGGGAAGGACCGCCCCGAGGCTTCCCTGATGTACGCCAAGTTCTCGCCCGACGGGTCCCGCGTCGGATATGTCAGTGAGAACAACCTCTACGTGGAACACCTCGGGAACGGCTCGGTCACACAGTTAACCGACGACGGCTCGGTCACGATCCTCAACGGCCGCTTCGATTGGGTCTACGAGGAGGAGTTCTTCCTCGGGAGCCGGTTTCCGGCGGACGGCTGGCGCTGGAGTCCTGACGGCGAGACGATCGCCTATTGGCAGCTTGACGCGTCAGATGTTGGCGTGTTCCTGATGATCAATAACACAGACTCGCTTTACTCCTACACGATTCCAGTGCAGTTCCCCAAAGCGGGCACGACGAACTCGGCGGCCCGGATGGGCATCGTGCCGGCCGGAGGTGGCGAGACTACCTGGCTGCAGATAGACGCCGATCCGCGCGACAACTACATCGCGCGCCTCTGGTGGTCCGAGGACTCAGAGGATGTGATGATCCAGCACGTCAATCGGCTGCAGAACACGATCCGTGTGATGCTCGGCTCGGCGAAGGACGGGTCGGTCCGAACGGTGCTGACGGAGGCTGACGAGGCTTGGGTCGATCCCGTGGACGACGTGTACTGGATGGACGACGGCGGGAGCTTCACCTGGGTCAGCGAGCGGGACGGCTGGCGCCACCTCTACATTGCCTCGCGCTCAGACGGCCGGCTCCGGCTCGCCACGCCCGGCGAGCACGACGTGGTCAACATTTTGCACATCGATGAAGAGGAAGGCTGGGTCTACTACATCGCGTCGCCGGATAACCCGACGCAAAGATACCTGTATCGCCAACGGCTGGACGGTCGGGGCCGAGCGGAGCGCCTGAGCCCAGAGAGCCAGCCGGGTACTCATAGCTACCAGGTCTCGGCCGACGGGCGCTGGGCCTTTCACACTTACTCACGTTTCGGCGTGCCGTCGATCAGGGATCTCGTTCGCCTGCCGGAGCACGAGGTCGTGCGTACACTGGTGGAGAACGCGGGTCTGCGTGCCACGGTCGAAGGCCTGAAGCGCGGCGAAGCGAGGTTCTTCCGGGTGGATATCGGTGACGGCGTGGTCCTGGACGGTTTCGAGATGAGGCCACCCGACTTCGATCCGTCGCAGGAATATCCGGTGTTTTTCTATGTGTACGGCGAGCCGTTTGGCCAGACGGCTCGCGATGCATGGGGCGGCTCGGACTACCTCTGGCACCTGATGCTCACCCAGAAGGGTTATATCGTGATGTCGGTGGACAACCGAGGCACACCGGCGCCGCGGGGTCGTGAATGGCGCAAGGTCGTCTACAAGAAGATCGGAATCATTGCCTCGGCCGATCAGTCTGCCGCGGCGCGGGCCATCGCCCAGTGGCCGTACGTCGACGCTGGGCGACTCGGCATCTGGGGATGGAGCGGCGGCGGTTCTCAGACCTTGAATGTGATGTTCCGCTACCCCGAGTTGTACAGCACAGGCATGGCGGTGGCGCCGCTCCCCGACAACAGGTTGTACGACACGATCTACCAGGAACGTTATTCCGGGCTTCCTGAGGGCCCGGGCGATGCCTACGAACTGAACTCGCCGGTCACGTTCGCCCACCAGCTGGAGGGCAACCTGCTGATAGTCCACGGTACGGGCGATGACAACGTCCACTACCAGGGCACCGAAGTGTTGATGAACGCGCTGATCGAAGCGGGCAAGCAGTTCACGATCATGCCGTACCCGAATCGGTCGCACGGCATATACGAGGGGCGTGGCACGACGCTGCACCTGCGAACCCTGCTGACGAACTATCTCATGCAGAACATGCCGCCCGGACCTCGAACCGAGGCGACACGGTAGCGCAAGAGCGCCCTTCCTCTGCGAACCGAGGAAGGGCGCTTCACTTTGGCGGCTTTTGCGGGTATTCGTCGCTGATTTCGATCGACGTTAGCCCGATCGCCCACCGACCACCGGCTTACCGGCCACCGACTACCGCAACCGGAGTTTGCTCAATACTGCGGGCTCGGCCTCACCACGAGCGAAGGGGCGCAACCGGAAGCTGTAAGAATACTCCCGCACCGGCAGCATATACTCCGGGTGGGTGCGCGCGCCCCAGCTCGTGTCGCCACCCACTCCCATCTGCTTCCAGTCAAGGTTCAGCGTCACCAGGTCGCGTGGCCTCAGATGGTAGGTGTGCCGGTTTCGCTTCTCGAGTCCCTCGTCAAAATCTTCGATCGTGAAGTGGTGGGCGCTGACGTTGAGTAACGGCATCCCGACGGCGAGCAGGCCCACGCCGCTCGAGTTCGTAAGGGCGACCCAGCGCACATCGGTCTTGTTCCCGTTCTCCTGCGGTCGGATGTAAGGGAAGTACTGCTCCATGACGGTGCCGTTGTAGACCCCGACCGGTGCGCCCGTCTTGCGGTCCCAATAGCTCTCGTGTGGCCCGCGCCCGTACCACTGGATGTGTTCGAATTCGGCGGGCAGCGTCATCGTCATGCCGAATCTCGGTAGCTCAGGCAGCGTGGTGTCGCCAGGCACGAAACGGATCTCTACGATCACGTCGCCGCTGCCGTACACTGTATAGCTGGTGTAGTGCTTGGCGAAGCCCGCCGGGATCGTAGCCGCAATGTCGATCTGTACCACGTTCTCCGTTCGCTGCTGCGCCTCGACGCTCATCACCAGCCGCTCAGCGCCCGCCTGTCGCCAAACACGGTGGCGCCGCTGCATGTCGTTGCCGAAGTCGTTGTCGATAGGCGCGCGCCAGAAGTTCGGTTCCAAGCCGCTGCGAATCAGCTCGGTCCCGTCGTAGACGAACGAGCCCAGTACTCCGGTGGTCCTGTCAATGCTGAGCCGGAACCTGTCGCCCGTCACTATGTAGGTCTCGTCCGATTCGCCCAGCCTGACCGGTGGAAGACGCGACGTGTCGAGCGCGGGCCCGGGTTCATGGAACGGCAACTCGAACTGGTCCCAGGCCACACGATGTCCGGCCGGTACCAGTGGCGCGGTGCCTTTCGTCACGTATTCGATCTTGAGTAAGTACTCGGCCCCGGGTTGGGGCTCGATTGCCGGGAGCGGCACCCGGACGAGCGCGCTGTCGTGCGGGGCGATCTGGAGATCGAAGGGCCGCCCCTCGGCAAACGGCTCGCCGTCCGCCACGATCGACCACCGCATCTCGAACGTGTTCAGGTCCGTAAAGTCGTAGGCGTTGACCACCCGCACCTCGCCTCTCGCGAGGTCCACCGCTCTCGTCTTTATGTACTGATAGACCTTTCGGACCTCCCAGAAGTGGGGGTTGGGCTGGCGGTCGGGCGAGACGAGCCCGTTGATCAGGAAGTTGCGGTCGCTGGGGGTGAGCTGCGGCCCGAAATCGCCGCCGTAGGCCCAGTACTCTTCGCCGTCCTCGGTGACCGCATAGAGGCCCTGATCGACCCAGTCCCAGATGAGGCCGCCCTGTAGCTGGCGGTTAGCGTCGATCACGTCCCAGTAATCCTGGAGGTTGCCGACGCTGTTACCCATGGCGTGCGCGTACTCGCAGAGGATGAGCGGTCGATCGCGCTCCTCGGCGGCGTATTCCACCAGGTGATGGATACGGGCGTACATTGGGGCGAAGATGTCGGTGTGGGGACGTCGGCGAGCCGGCTCGTATTGGACCGGCCGGGAGGGATCGCGCCCGTGGATCCAGGCGTAGGTAGCCTCGAAGTTGGCTCCGTCGCCCGCCTCGTTACCCAGCGACCAGATGATCACCGACGGGTGGTTCTTGTCCCGCTCCACCATCCGGACGGTGCGGTCCAGGAAAGCTCCCCTCCAATCGGGGTTGTCGGCCAATGTTCTATCCGGGTGGGACTCCATGCCGTGGGACTCGATGTTCGCCTCGTCGATGACGTAGAGACCGTACTCGTCGGTCAGTTCGTACCAGCGCGGGACGTTGGGGTAGTGGCTGGTCCGCACCGCGTTGATGTTGAAACGCTTCATCAACTGGATGTCCCGCAGCATGTATTCTTCCGAGACGACGCGGCCCGTGCGCGGCTCATGCTCGTGCCGGTTCACCCCTTTGATCGTGATGGGAACGCCGTTGACGAGGAGTTGCCCGCCTTTGACCTCCACTCTTCTAAAGCCCACCCTCGTCGAAACGGCCTCGGTCGTGTCACCTTCGGCGTTCACTAATGATATGACAGCTGTGTAGAGGTTCGGCGTTTCGGCGGTCCACCTGGCAGGGGCCACTATCTCTTGCACAAACTCCGTCGCTGTCTCCGAGTTGCCGTCGACGCTCACCGCCGCTGTCAGCGGCCGCTCGAGCACCGACCGGTTCTGCCCATCGAACAGGTCGACTTGAACCGTGTGCGCGCCCGAAGTCTGTGTGAGAAGATTGCGGACCGTCACGGTGACCCCGAGAGCGCCGTCCAAGTAATCATCGTCGAGGTCGCCGGTAACGAAGAAGTCGCGGATATGCACGTGTGGCTTCGAGAACAGGTAGACGTCGCGCTCGATGCCGCTGATCTTCCAGTAGTCCTGGCCCTCCAGATAGGCACCATCGCTCCAGCGATAGACCTGTACGGCAAGGGTGTTTTCGCCGTCGCGTAGGAAAGGGGTGATGTTGAACTCCGCCGGCGTCTTGCTCCCCTGCGTGTAGCCCACCTCGTGGCCGTTCACCCAGACGTAACCCGCCGACTTGATTCCACCGAAATGGAGGAAGACCTGCCGGTCGTCCCAACCTTCTAAAACCTTGAAACTCGTGCGATACGAGCCCACCGGGTTGTAGTCCTTGGGCACGTACGGTGGGTCGGGCGGGAAGGGATACGCTACGTCCGTATAAATGGGCACATCGTAGCCGAGGATCTCCCAGTTGCTCGGTACCGGCACGTCATCCCAGTCGCTCAGGTCATAGCCGTCCCTGTGGAATTCCATGGGTCGCTCCGCCGGTGCGCTCACCCACTTGAACTTCCACGTGCCGCTAAGCGACCTGACGTACGGAGAGTTCGCCCGGTCGTCTTCCAGGGCCGCCGCTACATCGGGGTAGGGTATATAGGTGGCGTGCGGCGGTTCCTTGTTTCGTTCGGTCACCGCAGGGTTCTCCCAGTCGTGCGTGGGCTGTTGCCCTGCGACTGGGACCACTTGCGTGCTTAAACCCGCGGCCAGAATGATGCCAAGGCTCGGGAGTATGGCCGGACGCATTCGATTCCGCTCCTCCGCAGGTTGTCGGTCTGGATTCCGAACGAAAGTCTAGGCCTCTCATACGTGCCTAAACAAGACCGCGTAGTGCGGAGGAATGTCGGCAGGCTGCTACTGAGCTACAACGTAGGTGGGAGAGACTAACGATGAACCGTATGGCAGCCGATACAGGTGCCGGCCATGGGCTCCAGGTGTCCCTGCGGCCCGCGTAGCGAAGCGGTACGGGTGGTCGGCGTGGCACTTGGGTCATGACACGAATCGCAGAGCACGTTGGGGAACGGTTCGGCGAGCAGGATCGAGTCGTGACCTCTGTGAAGCTTGTGGCAGTCGGTGCACGCCAGGGAGGCGTGACCGCGCCACACGTATCTCGACGGGTCGTGGCAGGTCCCACATAGTAACTGCTGTCCCTGCTGAGTCTGAAGGCTGCCGCTGCGATTGTGTGGGTCGTGGCAGGTCGTGCATTCCAGAGACTCGATCGGCACTCGGCCGGATGTTCCGAGCGGCCCGCGCTCGAAGCCAAGAGCACTCCATTCCCCGGCGGGCGTCGATCCGTCGGAATCGAGAATCCGCCCCAGGCGGTGGTCGTCGCTGAGGTCCAGTCCGAGATAGGTGTCGTCATGGGCCGAGCCGGCACCTGAGGCGCCCTGCGCCGGCTGGCTCGCACGCCGTGCCGCCGTAGTGTGACAGCGAAGACAGCTCTGGGAGATCGGCCCCAGGCCGGGCGCTTGTGTGCGCGCCCAGCTGTCCCAGTCTGCGACGTCTCCCATGCGCAGCGTGTACACGCCGTTGCCCCGGCCGTGCGCGGCATGGCACATCTTACAGCCGCCGGCGTCCGCATCGCTGATTGAACTGGATGAGGCGCCGGCGTGCTGGGCGAGTCCTGGTCCTGCCAGCCCCAGCCCGGTGAGCAGCGCGACGCCTAGCGCAAGAGTCCGCATCCTAGAAACTCCGGGCGACGCCGAGCATGAAGCGGTTCTCCGTTCGATTGAGCCCGTCGCGCCAGGAGAAACGCTCATATTGCAGGCGGATCGAGGTCAGTCCGGCGAGCCACTCCGTGCCGAGCCGACCGCCCAACAGGTCCTCGTTACGGCCGATATCCTCGGACCATGTCCAACCAATCAGGCTGCCCCAGAGTCGCAGTCTGCGACTCACGGTCCAGTCGGCCGACAGGTTGGCCGTCGTCTGGCTAAAACTCAAGTCGCCGTCACGGCGCAAAACGGTATGCGCCTCGAACGTTCCGCGGAGATCGGCACGCAGCAAGAACGAATAAGCACCTCGCAGCGTGTAGCTGGTGATGTCGAACAGGTCCGATTCGCGCCGGCCATGTTCGCCGGTCACGTTGAGCATCCCACCCGGGACCTCGAGGCTAACCGCGACGCCGGTCGTCATGTAGTCGAAGTTGACCAACCCGAAAGTGGAGCCCGAGTCATGTCCACTCTGCTGCTCCCGCATTGACCGGCGGTGGTACAGGTTCAGGCTCCGCCACCGGAGGGCTAGGGTTAGATCGGCGATCACCGCATTGGCGTCTGTCTCCGGAACGATCTGGTGTCGATAGTCGACCAGGACAGTGTCGCCCACCGCCAGGCGGCCGCCGGGTAGTGCAAATAGCTCGAGCTGCGCCCCCGCTTCGATAAGTCGATAGTCGAAGTCGACTTGATAAAGCGTCGTCTCGTCCGGGCTGGTGACCATCACGGTCGCTTCATCGATGAAAGGCTCTCGGAGGAAGAACCTGCGAGAATCGTCTATCACGTGGCGTTCGTCCACCACGTCGAGCCAACCGTCTGCCGTCGGCTGCCTGTCCCGCCATTCGTAGCCGATCGCCAGGCCCGCACGGAGGTTTGCACCATGGGGCAGGCCGGCGATGTAGTTCACGCGCGGTTGCACACGATAAAACGACTGCTTGCCGCCGGTGAAGCGGCTGGCCATGCCCTGGCCGTTGGCGGCGAACACCAGATCCGGCCGGGCTTGGTAGGTGACGGTCGCCTGACCCGTCCAACCGTTGTTAGTCCCACCGGTGTTATCGAGCGAGAAGATCTGGTAGTCGTAATCGGATGCCAGCGACCAGGTGTGCTGTAGATGGATGCGCTGCGACCAGGAGACTCTCGAGTTGGCGAATATACCGGTCCTATCCAGGTATTGGGCCGACGAGACCAGGCGACTTCTCTTTCCCCAGCGCATCTGATGCTGGAGGTTGGCCTGGTAGGAGGTAAAGTCTCTGTCTCCCAGGCGGTCGTTAAAGGCTGCTCGCTCGAGCCATACCGTGGTCTTGGTGTTCCGAGCCGTCAGTCGCAGCGAGCGAACGGTCTCGAACACGCTGAATGATGGTTGAGCAACCGGGCGCCAGGTCACGTCCCGCGATTTGTCGGTGTATGTCAACTGCATCGGCAGGAAAGTGTTGTCGTATACGAACCGTAGCCCGAAACCCGACCTGTCCTCATCGATCTTCGCGCCCAGTCTTCCAGGACTGCTGCCGGTCCAGCGAAACCCGCTGAGCGAAAGCGACAGGGGCGCACCGGAAAGAATGTTGGCCGCGGCGTCGAGGTTCAGCCGTCCGCCACCTGCCGTCGGCGATTCGAGACCCCCAGTCCAACGTTCCTGCTGGAGGCTCGGGCCGAAACCCAAGCTGAAGTTGAATAGCCTGGGGTGAAGCACGTCTCCGGCTAACTGGACGTGGAGCCACTCCCGGAACACCTGACGTGCCCAGTCGTCGGCCGAGCCGTAGGCCGTACTGAAACCGTCGAACATCAGACCAGCCTCGCCGGCGGGTCTGTAGAGTCTGACTGTGTTCTGGCCGAGCGCCGGCCCGGAGCTCAGCAGAAGTGAGCAGAACAGGGCTATCAGAGTCGACCCGGAACCCTTCACGGTGTCGAGTCCCGAGCTGCCGGGGTGGGCACGTGGCAACGGTTGCACTCCATGAGCGGGAAGGCCGTGTCGCCGTCGTGGCAATCGGCGCAGGTCTGGCCGTTGCCCATCTCGTCCATCGGCATCGGCGTCGCGCCGAAGCGCTCCTCGAGAGGATTCGTGTGACAGGCCGTGCAGCGGTAGCGAATACGGTGGACCCAGTGGGGAAAACGGGCTGGTGGGTATCCCGTCTCGGCAGAGGGCTCATCGCCCGCCGGTTCGTACCGGCGGCGCAACACCAGGTCACCCAGAGAGTCCGCACCCTCGGACTGTCCCGAGATCCCCATCTGCAGGTGGCAACGGCCACAAGTGGATACCGGGAAGGCGACCTTGCCGTGACACTGGCCGCACGACTCGCCCTGGTTGATCGATTCCATCGTGATCGGCTCGTGCCTGTAGGGGACGACACCGGGATGGCAGTTCGTGCAGCCCAACCACTCGACGTGCGTCGAGTGAGGGAAGTAGGCGTCGAACATGTCGACCGACCCCTTCATGAAGAAGTCGTACCCGAAGCCGTTCGTGGCAGGCTGCTCGGCTCCCCGCTTGCCGCGGGGTCTTATGGTGCCATCGCGTAAGGCAGCGACCCAATCCACGTTGCCGGCGGAGTCTCTCGGCAAGAGTGCCAGTGCCACCTCACGGTCCAGGGTCGATTCGATGGCCGGGCGTGGGCCGATCCTGTCCTGGGGTGACTCCCCACCGACGGCGACAACCGACTCTGCTTGCGGGATCGTACTTACGGCTTCGTTCGGCTCCGGAGTCTCCGGCGGCAAGTCGAGGAAGACGGAAGCCGCCTTGCGGCAGTTTGTGTTGAGGGCTGCCGCCAGGACTACGGCCAGAAGCAGAAGAGCTTCAGTTCCCGGCGATCGTCTGTCCCTGACGCGGTTCCACAAAACCATAGACGCTGATCTTGTCGGGTCCGTACTGATTCGTTACGAGTATCAGGTACTTGAGCTGAAAACTTTCGTGAACGAACTGTCGGAAGTAATCCAGGTTGTCGTAGTCGACGATCACTTTCGCCGGCAACCACATGTAGCCTGGTCCCTCGTAGGGGCCGCCGAAGAACATCAAAAGGCTCCCGTCCCGGTCGAACATCTGCACGTTCTCGAAACCTGCGTCGACCACGTAGAGGTTGTCGGCCGAGTCAACTGCGATTCCCTTGGGTCGCGCGAATTGCCCCAGCGAGGTTCCGTAGCTGCCGACCGACGAGAGATACTCTCCGTCCCGGGTATAGACTTTGACCTTAAAGTCACCGAAATCGGAAACGTACAGCCGCTCGGGCGTGACGAAGATGTTCGTTGGGTTGTAGAGACGTCCGGGTTCGTCCGGCCCGGTGTTCGGGTACGTGGCTGAAAGCCGGAACGCGGTCTTGTCGTAGAGGCGGACGCTCTGGCCCGCGATGTCGCACACCCAGACCCCGGCTGCATCAACGAACACGTCCGTCGGCCGCAGGCCCTCCTCGCTGCCGAAGCTGTTGACGTAGCGGCCGGTAGCATCGAAGACGACCACCTGGCCGCGCTCCACGTCGGCTACGTAGAGCCGTCCGTCGCCCTGGTCCACGAAGCAGTTGATCGGCTTCTGGAGCTGGCCCAGGCCGCGCGGCTGGAAGTACTCGAAGCTGCGGTTTTCGAGGTCGATCACCTCGATGCCGCCGAGCGCCGTGTCACACACGTAGATCCTACCGGCGTGCAGAGCGATGCCGTACGGCTTCAGTATGGGCTTGCCCTTTTCTGCCTCCTCGGTCTCGCCGATGAGGCTCTGCCAGAACGAGGTGGAGCGCTGCTCGACTATGTCGAGCGAGCTACCGAATCTTGTCAGGAACTGGATCCGCGTGCTATCCGGCGGCGCCGGGAAGACGACGAAAGGTTCCGCAGTCGAGAGCGGTTGGGTCGGCCCCTTGGGGCCGCAAGAAGCGGTGACCAGAGAGAGCAATCCCACACTCAGTGCGATCGCTTTGCCCCGTTTGCTATGCATGGTCGCTCTGTCCGTTGTGCGAAGCGGGATGGGGGGCTCGCAGAGTGCCCCCCGTTCTTCAGTGCTATTGGTACGACGCGGTCGCTACTTCTGGTGACACGTCAGACACAGAGCGCTGGCCGCATTGTCGATGCGGAGTAGAGCCGTGCTTCCCAGCCCGTTGTTATGGACGTCGTGACACGATCCGCACTCCAGCTTGTCGCTGAACAGCAGATCGGCCTGGATCGTCCCACCCAAGGCGGTCGTGTGGCCAGCATCGCTTGGATTCCACAGCGCGCCGTCAGCCGTCGCCAGCGCCGTGTTGTACGTGAATGAGACGGGATGATCGTTGCTGAGATCGGTCCCTACCAGCGTCGCTCCACTGATGTTGGTGGACCCGGTGTTTCCGCCGAATGAGTCCAGGGCCACCGTTCCGTCGTGACAGCTCAGACACAGCTTGGAGACGCCGGCAGGCTGCGCGATGTCCGACGCGTCCAGGGTGTTGTTCCCGGCATCGCTGTAGAGCGTGAAGGTCTGGGTGGTTATGTCGTGGTTCCACAGCGGCACCCCATCGGACGCGCCCGGATCGGGGTTGTGCGCGGCGTGGCAGACCACACAGATCTCGCCGGTCGAGTTCCAGGTGGCGGACTGGAAGTCGTGCTTGCTGCCCGTGATGTTGCCCTGTGCCCAGGCCGACCCCGCACCCGCTAGCAGGAACGCGGCGCTGAACATTAGGCTCGCGAAGCGTTTCATTCCTCCCTCCTCAACTCTGAGGTGACTGTGGCCCGCGGGCACTCCGTCAGGATCTCTGGCTTCGCGGGCCGAAACACCGAGGGTTTGCTGGGCGCCGTTTGGATAGACTTTGTCACTAGAGTGAAGGAATTTCACCTTCACGCAGGCTACGGCGTCTACCCTGAAGTGCTTAGGCGCCGCCTAAGGGCAAGTCGTTTACTAGAGGGGGAGTACAGAAGGTGGGGAGGGACCTTCCTGGCCTTCAGGTAGGAGCAATAATCGTTCCCAGAAAAACGGCGCAATCTAGTGCCTGCAAATGGTTTGGGAGCTTGGAGTTAAGAAAGAATTTCACAGTGGCGCTCCCCGGGCCGGGACAGATTGCGCCATGAAACCCCCGAGCGAAGAATCCTTCCGATAGGTGTTACCGGTTCAGGGGAAATGTCCCACCCGGGAGCCGTATGGCAGGAAAATTGCAAGCTTTACGGTGCCGGCCTACCCCCCGGGAGCTGCTATAATGCGGCGAATCATACCTTCACATATCCTGCTCGTCGGACTCTGCCTGGGGCTTCTTTTTGCCTACGGGTGCTGGGGCGATCAGCGCGCACCGGCCGAGGGCGATCTGGCGGCCGAGGCGTTCGAGCCGCAGTTCGCCGCGCTGACGGCGGACTCAATGGCGTCGCCGGTGCGTTTGGCGACGACACCGAGAGGGCGATTGCTGGTCTCGGACGCGCGGCGCGGTATGATCCTCTCAGTCGATCCTGTGACTCTTCGTGCGGACCAGGGCTTCCAAGTCGAGGGGAGGCCGCTGGCCATAGGGCTCATCGGTAAAAGGGTTTTCGTCGGCAACGTCAGCAAGCGGACGATCGAAGTCTACGATGCGCACGGGGGTTCGCTGCAACGCTCGTTCGGGCCCGGTGCTGTTGAGCACCCGACGGATCTGGCGGTGGACGACGTGCTGGGCCTGATCTTCGTGCTGGACGGCGGCACGAAGCAGGTGAAGGTGTTCGATACGCGGGGCGTGTCTCGGGGTACGATCTCCGGCCCGGGTACCGGTGCGGAATGGCTTCAGGTGCCGACGGCGATCGCCGTTGATCGCGTGGCCCGGGAGGTTCTGATCAGCGACTACGGCACGCCCGGCGACCAGGCCGCCGTTAAGATCTTCGACTACGACGGGAACTACCTGACCGAGATTTCCGGTGCCGGCGACTGCGGTATGATGGGATGCACGGGGGGGTTCTCGCGGCCCCAGGGCCTCGAGGTGGACGGACAGGGCCGGGTGTATCTGGTCGATGCTCTTCTGGCACAGGTCTTGGTCTTCGATCGCGGGACGCTGGAGCTGGTGAACACCCTGGGCGGTCGCTCCGGCTCGCCCGGACTGCGGGTTCCACTCGACGTGACGATCGGCATCGATGGAGACCTCTTCGTGACGAGCAATCGTACGCGGACGGTAGAGGTCTTCTACGGGGGAGCTAACCCACGATGAGGCGGCCCGAGCTACTTGTCGCGGCCCTCGTGCTGTTTGCCGGCTGGCCGATCTTTGGTGATGTCGGCTCACTTCGGGCGCAGACTCCGAAGCACAACTGCGACTTCTGCCACAACCTTCACGGTGGTGACTACAACGAGCTGCAGGACTACGCCGTGGCCGAGGACCTCTGTCTGTCGTGCCACAGCGACGGTGGCCCCGCCACATGGCCCCGGGATGGTGACGACGTAGTAATCCCGAAGGGTGTGGCCATCCATGACGGGTCGAAGCATACGGCGCCGACGACCTGCTGGGACTGCCACAATCACGAAGGTGAGGCGGGCAGCAACCTGTGGATGATTCCCGAGCTACTGGCGACGCCAAGCAGCGGCGACTGGACCGTGATCTTCACCGCCAGCTCGGGCGCCAATTCATACGCCGACGGTGACGGGACCTACGACGGCGTCTGCGAGGTTTGCCACACGGGGACCGACCAGCACCAGAACGATGGGAGCGCCGGCAAGCACAACGCCGGGAACGATTGCTCCGGGTGCCACGGCCACGATGGCGGGTTCGCCGGCAGCGGCGGGGCTTGCAGAGACTGTCACAACCAAACGCAGGGCGGCCGCCGAGCCGTGCTCGCCGAGTTCTCGCGGGCCAGCCACCATGTCGCGTGGGTCGACTCGGTGAAGGTGGCCGACTGCGAGACCTGTCACGATCAAAGCCAGCACCAGCAGGGAAGCGTGCGACTCAACGACGTCGATGGCGGTTCGGTGATCGTGCTAACCGGCGACCCGGCTACGTCGTCGACCGAGGCGGCGAAGCTGACAACCTTCTGCCTGGCCTGTCACGATGCCGACGGGGCGTCCGGATCGCCGCCGTTCACCGACGGCGTTACGCCGACGAACATCGACGCGACGGCTTGGAACGCCAGCTCCCACGAGGGCGCAGCCGGCATCGTGGGGTGCTATGGCGACGGCGCGTTCGGCTGCCACGCCAGCGGGCACGGCTCTGAGAAGAAGAGACTGCTGGCACCGTCAGGCGCTGCCCCTACCGCGCCCGCGTTGACCGAAGAAGAGGAGGGTTTCTGCTTCAACTGCCACGACAGCGATGGCCCGGCTGGCACCGACATCGAGAGCCTCTTCAACACGACGATCCAGTGGGTCACCGCACCCGTCGGCGACTACGACAACGATCTGCTGAACGACCGGCATGACGTCCAGTACGCGGCTCAGGCGACCAGCGGCGCCGTTATCGAGTGCACCGACTGTCACGACCCGCACACGGCTAACTCGTCGCTGAAGCTAATCGCGGATCCCGATCCGACAGATGGCCGCACCCCCGGCGACGGGTTCCTGACGGTGACGGGCGGTGATTACATGACGGAGTGGTGTCTCGATTGCCACGATGGCAGCTATGCCGCCGGGATCACACCGCCGGACACCACGCTGCAGGACATATATGCCACAATGATAGGTAATAAAGCGGACGGGATGGCCGAAGGCGGAGGCGGCGCTACGCTGAGATCGGGGTATGGCTGGACGTCCGGCAGGAACAACAACATGACGGTGCCATGCCTGTCGTGCCACAATCCTCACGTGAGCGGTAACCTGTTCCACGCGGTCGAAACGGTGATGTCGTTCGACGGTTCCACGGCCGTGCCGAGTGATGGCGACCCGAACCCGTACTCCATCACCAACAACAACAACCAGGATTTCGCGATCAACGGTTACAACTGGTGTAACACGTGTCACACCAGCAGCATGGGTAGCGGTAAGAGCAACTGCTTCTCCTGTCACTTTCACGGCACGAGATGGTAGGTAAGCGCTGGGCCGCGGCCCTCTTCTCCACCGCGGCCGTCCTTTCCGGGTGCAGCGATTCGACGGGCCCCGAGCGGGAACCCACTCAGATCGTCTTCACGATCCAGCCCACGAGCCATACGAAGAGAACGACGGCCGTTCCCCCCATCCAGGTGGAGCTTCGCGATGAGTTCGGGGATGTCGTGACGACATTTGCCGACGATGTGACGATCGGCCTCGGCGCCAACCCCGGCGCGATGGTCTTCCACGCCAGCGGGATAAGCGACGGCCAAAGGGTGCTCGAGTACGTCGATCCGGTCACGCCACAGGTTCTGTCGCCGCTCGCCAATTCGCAGAGTACGGCTGTCTTGGGCATGACCTACGATCCCGAGGGCGGCGACGTCATAGCCATCAGTTGGGGCTCGAGGCTCAGCCGGATAAACGTCTTGACCGGCGTCGAGCAGTTCGTCGGCGTTGTAGACGTCCCCGATCTCAAGCCGCTGACCTTCGAGAGCGGCTCCGCGGGTCGGCTCTTGACGGCCAGCACGTTCGGGGACGAGCTGTATGAGCTGGATGTTATTTCGGCGACGACGAGCCTACTGGGTCAAATCACGATCACGGGCGACAGCATCATTGGTTTGAATGGCCTGGCCACCGACCCGGTCGACGGCACCCTCTACGCCGTCGTACAACTCGAGGGAAACGCCGGTCGCAGAATCCGCAATTTGGTAAGCCTCGATGTCGAGACCCTGACCGCGACGGATATCGGGACATTGTCCGAGACCGGCGTCGCCGGAATCACTATCTTATCTGACGGCGGCTTGATTGCCGTCACCGGCGACGGTGCGGCGAACCCCGAGACGCTGTGGAGCGTGGACAAGACGACGGCGACGATGTCGATGATCGTGGCGCTGGGTCGGGGCGACGATGCTGAGGCGATCGCGGCGGTGCCTGCCCGATTGTCCGGCACCGTTACCGTGACGGCCGTCTCGGGCGTCGCGGTTTTCGACGATCTGGAGATCGACGCCCCGGCCGACGGCTACACGCTGGTGGTCACCGCCGCCGGTCTTACGGCGGAAAGCGCACCGTTCGACATCATCCCCTAGTGCCTCCCATCTAGAAAGGTCCGGCCCGACGCGGCGCCTTGAGCGCGGTGGAAGCGGCTGTTAGTATCGCCCACGAACCGGGCCCCAATCCAGCCACGCACACCACCAAGCTTCCGCCAACTCGGGAGGTCGCGGGTGGGCTTCTCTACGCTCGATACAGTAGCATTTGTCGCCTATTTCCTGGTCATAGCGGTCGTGGCGGTTGTGGCGGGGCGCCGGGAGAAGGAGGCGGCGGACTATTTCCTCGCCGGTCGCAATCTTCCGTGGTGGATCATCGGCGTGAGCCTCATCGCCAGTAACATCTCTACCGAGCACTTCGTGGGGATGGCGGGATCCGGAGTCGACTTCGGGCTGGCGATAGCGTCGTACGAGTGGATGGCGGCGATCACGCTGGTGATCGTGGCGCGCTGGTTCCTGCCCAAGTTCTTGGCGCTGGGCATCACGACGATGCCCCAGTACCTGGAGGAGCGGTTCGACCAGAGATCACGTGGCTTCCTTGCCGCCTACATGATCCTCGCCTACGTGTTCGTGGCGATGGCGACGGTGCTGTTCTCGGGTGGGTTGGCGCTGCAGACGATCTTCGACCTGCCGCTGGGTTGGGGGATCGCGATACTCGCTGCCTTCGCGGGCGCTTACACGGCCTACGGCGGTTTGAAAGCCGTGGTCTGGTCGGACCTGATCCAGGGCGTGATGCTGATTCTGGGAGGTGCCATCACTACCGTCGTCGGACTGCGGGCCGTGGGTGGTTGGGATGTGGTCATGGCCGAGGCGGGCGACAAGTTCCACACCGTGCTGCCGCTCGGCCACCCGGAGCTGCCCTGGTTCGCCGTCTTCTTCGGAGGCCTTTGGATCGCCAACCTGTTCTATTGGGGATGCAACCAGTTCATCACACAGCGCACGCTGGCCGCTCGTGATGTGAAGAACGGTCTCTATGGCACGGTCTTCGCCGCCTACATCAAGCTGGTTATCCCGTTCATCATCGTCATACCGGGAATTATCGCCTATATCCTGTACTCGGATGAGTTGACCCGGTCGGACATGGCGTACCCGATGTTGATCCAGCGGCTGCTACCGGCTGGGTTGGGGGGCCTAATCTTCGCGGCGTTGCTGGCGGCGATCATGTCGAGCCTCGATTCGATGCTCAACTCGGCGGCGACCATCTTCACCGTCGACATCTACGACCGTCACCTGCGCCCGCAGGCTTCGCAGAGCCACTTGATCTTCGTGGGCCGAACGAGCACGGTGCTCTTTCTCATCATCGCTGCCGCCTGGTCGCCCTTCCTGCTGCACTTCGAGCGCATCTTCAGCTACATCCAGGAGTTCTGGGGCCTGATCACGCCGGGCGTTGCGGTGGTCTTCCTGGGCGGCCTGTTCTGGCGCGGTGCGACGGCACGGGCCGCGGCGTGGGTCATGGGCTTGACGCTCCCAGTCACGGTGGGTGTGAAGTTGATAACGCCTGGCGCGGCGTTCCTCGATCAGATGTGGCTGGCCGGTTTGGTGCTCATCGTTTTGCTGGCGGTGATCTCGTTGATGAGCCCGGAACCGGAGAAGGCGGCAGCGATCGATGTCGTCGCACGAGAGAAAGCGAAAGCGGCGCTCGCCGGTCGCGACAGGTTATTCGACCTACTCTGCCTGGGCGTGGTCGTCCTGACCATCGCCCTTTACATCGTCTTCTTCTAGGTGGAAGCGAAAAGCACCGGAGGCGAAAGATGAGAAGGTTCGTCCTTACAGGCTTGTCGCTGTTGGTTCTCAATCCAGCGGATTCGCTGGGTCAGGATGCCGGGGCATTGAACGCCCGCACCTTCAGTGGACTCAAGCTGAGGAACGTCGGGCCGGCGTTCATGTCCGGGCGGATCGGCGACATCGTCAAGGATCCGACCGATAGGAGCATCTGGTACGTGGGGGTGGCTTCGGGCAACGTCTGGAAGACGACGAACGAGGGGACCACCTGGACGCCGATCTTCGACGATTACGGCTCCTACTCGATCGGTTGTCTTGCCATCGATCCCAAGAACCCGCAGGTCGTGTGGGTCGGCACGGGCGAAAACGCTAGCCAGCGAAGCGCGGGCTACGGCGACGGGATCTACAAGAGCCTCGACGGCGGCCGTAGCTGGACGAACATGGGGCTGCGGAACTCCGAGCACATAGGCAAGATCCTCATCGATCCCCGGGACTCGGACGTCGTGTACGTCGCTGCACAGGGGCCACTCTGGGCGCCGGGTGGCGATCGTGGCCTATTCAAGACGACGGACGGTGGTGAGACCTGGGAGCTGGTCCTCGAGATCAGCGAGAATACCGGGGTCACCGATATCGCCTTCGACCCCCGCGATCCAGACATCATCTATGCAGCGTCGTACCAGCGGAGACGGCACGTCGGGCTTTTGGTGGCCGGCGGTCCCGAGTCGGCGATCTATCGGTCCGATGATGGCGGCGCGAGGTGGAAGAAGCTGACCCGCGGGCTCCCCGGCGTCGACATGGGACGGATCGCTCTGGCTGTGTCACCGCAGAACCCCGACGTGGTCTACGCGCTCGTCGCGGCGGCCGGGGAGGCGAGCGGGTTCTTTCGCTCGCCGGATCGCGGCGAGCACTGGGTACGGATGAGCGACTACATCGTGGTCGATCCGCAGTACTACGGCGAGATCTACGCCGACCCCCACCGCTTCGATCGCGTCTATGCTATGGACGTGATGATCCACTACACGGAGGACGGGGGTCGCACGTTCGAGGTCCTGGGATCCGAGTTCAAGCACGTGGACAATCACGCCTTCCTCGTCGACCCCGATGATCCCGAGTACCTGATGGTGGGAAGCGACGGCGGCATCTACGAGTCGTGGGACCGCGGTCGGACCTGGAAGGCCGTAATGAACCTGTCGATCACGCAGTTCTACCGCGTCGGGCTCGACAACGAATTCCCATTCTACAACGTCTACGGCGGCACCCAGGACAACTCGACGCTGGGCGGTCCGTCACGCACCAACAACGTGCACGGGATCCGCAACAGCGACTGGTTCATCACGCTGGGTGGAGATGGGTTCCAAACGCGGGTCGATCCCGAGAACCCTGACATCCTGTACTCACAGTACCAGTATGCCGGTCTGGTACGCTACGACCGTCGGAGTGGTGAGCGGATCGACATCCAGCCGCAGCCCGAGGCAGGCGATACGGCGCTGCGCTGGCACTGGGATTCGCCGTTGCTGATCAGCCCACACTCGAACACACGCCTCTACTTCGCCGCGAACGTGCTGTTTCGCAGCGAAGACCGGGGCGACACGTGGGTGCCTGTCAGTCCGGACCTGAGCCGGCAGGTCGACCGCAACCGGCTGGAGGTGATGGGAACGGTATGGAGCGTCGACGCGGTCTGGAAGAACGTCTTCACCTCGCCGTTCGGGACGATCGTATCGCTGGACGAGTCGCCGCTCGAGGAAGGCCTCATCTACGCCGGCACCGACGACGGGCTCATCCAGGTCACGGAAGACGGGGGCACCAACTGGCGGAGGACAGAGAGGTTCCCCGGCGTCCCGGACATGACGTACGTCGCCGACGTGCTGGCGTCGCGCCACGACGCGAACACGGTCTATGCCGTGTTCAACAACCACAAGAGCGGGGACTTCAAGCCGTATGTGGTGAAAAGCACTGATCGGGGGCGCAGTTGGAGGGCAATCACCGCGAACCTGCCGGAGCGGCACGTCACCTGGTCTATAGCCGAGGATCATCTGAACCCGAACCTGCTATTCGTCGCTACCGAGTTCGGGCTCTTCTTCACGATCGATGGCGGAGCGAGCTGGCTCCAGCTGACCGGCGGCGTGCCGACGATCGCGTTCAGGGACCTGGAGATCCAGCGGCGCGAGGACGACCTGGTGGCCGCATCGTTCGGTCGTGGGTTCTTCATCCTCGACGACTACTCTCCGCTGCGCCAGGTGAGCGAGGAGAGGCTGGCGCAGGAGGCGCAGCTGTTTCCCGTGCGTGACGCCTGGATGTACATCCAGGCGTCGCCGATAGGCTGGCGCGAGAAGGGCACGATGGGTCATTCGTATTTCACGGCCCCTAACCCGCCATTCGGGGCGGTCTTCACGTACTACCTGCGCGATCGGCTCGAGACGCGGCGCGGCGAACGCCAGGCCCGGGAACGGCGGCTCCGTGAACAAGGCGAGCCAGTCTATTACCCGAGTTGGGACGAGCTGCGCGAGGAAGAGCGAGAAGACGATCCGGCCATAATCCTGACGGTGCGCGACGAGGCCGGGAACGTGCTGCGTCGGATCAGCGGCCCGTCGTCGGGCGGCTTCCACCGCGTCGCCTGGGACCTGCGGTACCCGGCATTCACTCCTGCCCGGCTCGGTCGTGGCTCGTCCGGCCCGCTGGCGGTGCCGGGGACCTACACGGTGAGTCTGGAGAAGCTGGTCGACGGTATCCTCACTCCGCTCGCCGAGCCGCAAAGCTTCGAGGCGCGACCGCTGGGGCTCGCTACGTTGCCTGCCTCCGACAGAGCCGCGCTGCTCGAGTTCCAGCGTAAGGCCGGGCGCCTCCAGCGGGCCGTGCTGGGCGCGAATCGGGTCGTCGCGGAGACGCAGGACCAGCTCGAGTACATCAAGCGAGCCCTGATGGACGCCCCGAGCGCGGAAGCCGACCTGTTCGAGACGGTTCAGGCGCTCGAGAGCCGCCTGGCCGATATCGAGGTGGAGCTCAGCGGCGACGAGACTGTGACGGGTCGCTACGAGTATGCTCCGCTCTCGATCACCGACCGGCTCGATCGGGCGGTCGGCGGCTTCTGGAGCAGCTCGGCCCCCACCGCCACGCACCAGCGGAGCTACGAGATCGCCGGCCGTGCGTTCCAGGGCGTCCTCGAGCGACTTCGGGTGCTGGTCGAAGAGGACATGAGATCGCTGGGGGAGGAGCTGGAGGCGATCGGCGCGCCGTGGACGCCGGGACGAGGTGTCCCGAAGTGGAGCTTCGAGGCACTCTGAGGCCAAAGCGCAAGCCAGCGCCCGGCGAATCGGGGCCCGCTCCGCCTATAGGGGCGGGCCCTGGCATTTGCGCACGGTTCTTGTAGTAGTAATAGCTAGCCCCAGACCGACCGACCGTCACCTAGGACAGCTTCGGCAGGCCATACTGTTGAGTACCGGGACGATCTTCGACATCAAGAAATTCGCCATCCACGATGGTCCTGGTGTCCGCACCACCGTTTTCTTCAAGGGGTGCCCGCTTGGCTGCTGGCTCTGTCACAATCCAGAGAGCCAGTCGTTCGAGCCGGAGCTCATGATTCGCGACGGGCGCTGCACGCGCTGTGGGGACTGCGTCGAGGTGTGCCCAGAGGGCGCCGTATCGCTGAACGGAAACAGCGTTCGTATTGACAGGCACCGTTGCGATCTGTGCGGCGATTGCGCCGACGTGTGCGTCGCCGAAGCGATCGAGGTCGCCGGCAGAGAAGTGACGGTGGCCGAAGTCATGGCCGAGCTCGAGAAGGACCAGGTCTTCTATGACGAGTCGGGCGGCGGCATCACGGTCTCGGGCGGCGAACCGTTCGCGCAGCCGGAGTTTCTGCTCGAGCTGCTCGAGTCGTGCAAAGCGCGTGGGATCGAGACTGCGGTGGATACCTGCGGACATGTCGCTCCCCAACTGTTCCGGTCCATCGCCGACCACGTCGACCTCTTCCTCTATGACCTGAAGATCATGGACGATGAGCGGCACCGCGAGTTCACCGGAGTCGGTGTAGAGGCGATCCACGGTAACCTGCGCTGGCTGGCCGAAGGGAACAGGGCAGTCATCGTGCGCTTCCCATTCCTGCCAGGCATTAACGACGACGAGGCGAACGTCCGCGCCATGGGGAGGTTCCTGGGTTCGCTGGCGAATCGCCTCCGTGTGGATATCCTTCCTTATCATAGGGCAGGAGTTGACAAGTACGGCCGGCTGGGCCTTGAGCCGCGGCTGTCTGACACACAGCCACCGTCGGAAGCGGCGGTCGCGGCCGCGGCGCATCGACTCCTGGAATCAGGCCTTCGAGTGACGGTCAGGGGCGAACCGGTATGAGCTTGAGCCAGAGAGTATCACGACTTCGACAGGGTAGCCTCGATGCTGCGCCCACGGTTTCGTCCGAGCGTGCGGAACTGATCACCGACTTCTACGGACGAGTGGACGGCGAGCTTTCGGCTCCTATGCGCCGCGCTCTCGCCTTCAAGCATCTGATGGAGAACAAGGCGGTCTGTATCCTCGAAGGCGAGTTGATCGTCGGGGAACGAGGGCCGGCACCGAAGGCGACGCCGACCTACCCGGAGGTTTGCTGTCACTCGCTCGAAGACCTCGAGGTCCTCGACTCTAGGGAGAAGATCCCGTTCGCCGTCGACCCCGAGACCAGGGCGGTCTTCCGCGATCGCCTGATTCCTTTCTGGAAGGGACGGTCGCTCAGAGAGCTCATCTTCGAGCGAATGACGGACGACTGGAAGGGTGCCTACGAGGCGGGGATCTTCACCGAATTCATGGAACAGCGGGCGCCAGGTCACACGGTGCTCGACGACAAGATCTACCGCAAAGGCTTTCTCGACTTCAAGGACGACATCCGCCAGAGCCTGGCGAACCTCGACTGGCTGAACGATCCCTCGGCACTGAGCAAGCAGGAAGAGCTCGAAGCGATGGCGATCTGCTGCGACGCCCTGATCACTTTCGCCGAGCGGCACGCGGCGCTGGCCCGGGAGCTGGCGGAGCGGGAAGCCGACCCGCAGCGGGTGGCCGAGCTGAAGCGCATCGGCGAAGTCTGCGATCGCGTGCCGGCTTACGCGCCGCGCGACTTCTGGGAGGCGCTCCAGTACTACTGGTTCGTGCACCTTGGAGTGATCACCGAGCTCAACACCTGGGACGCCTTCAACCCCGGCCACCTCGACCGGCATCTCTATCCCCTCTATCGGGAGGGCCTCGATGGGGGAACGCTGACGGAGGAGCAGGCACGCGAGCTGTTGCAGTGCTTCTGGATCAAGTTCAACAACCAGCCTGCACCGCCCAAGGTGGGTATTACCGCGGAAGAGAGCGCCACTTACACCGACTTTGCGCAGATCAACACCGGCGGTGTCATGGATGATGGCAGCGACGGTGTAAACGAGCTCACCTACCTGATCCTCGACGTCATCGAGGAGATGCGACTTCTGCAGCCCAGCTCATCGGTGCAGCTCAGCAAGAAGAACCCGGACCGTTACCTCAAACGGGCGGCCAAGATCATTCGCACCGGCTTCGGGCAGCCGTCGATCTTCAATGCCGACCTGATCGTCCAGGAGCTGGTGCGGCAGGGGAAATCGCTGGAGGATGCCCGTAACGGCGGGTCGAGTGGTTGCGTCGAGGTCGGTGCCTTTGGCAAGGAGAACTATAACCTCACCGGCTACTTCAATATGCCGAAGGTGTTCGAGGTCACCCTCAACAACGGCGTCGACCCCAGAACCGGCGAGCCGATCGGTATCGAGACGGGTGATCCCGGGAGCTTCTCGAGCTTCGAGGAGCTTATGGAGGCCTATGGCAGACAACTGCGCCACTTCATCGACATCAAACACCGGGGCAACAATGTGATCGAACGGCTGTGGGCAATGCACATGCCTACGCCCTTCCTCTCCGTCCTTATAGATGACTGCATCAGCACGGGGACGGATTACCACGATGGCGGTGCCCGTTACAACACGTCCTATATCCAGGGCGTAGGCCTCGGAACGCTCACCGACTGTGCCACCGCCATCAGATACCACGTCTTCGATGAGAAGACGTTCGGCATGGCTGAGCTGTTGGAAGCGTTGCGTGCCGACTTCAAGGACCACGATAGGTTGCGCCAACAGCTGATAAACCGCACGCCCAAGTACGGCAACGACGACGACTATGCCGACTCGGTGATGAGGCAACTGTTCGAGGCCTACTTCGAGGCGGTCGATGGCCGGCCGAACACCAAGTCCGGTTCGTACCATGTCAACCTGCTACCTACGACCTGCCACATCTACTTCGGGTCGGTAGTCGGCGCGACGCCCGACGGCCGTAACGCGTGGCAGCCGCTCTCGGAGGGTGTATCGCCCGTGCAGGGCGCCGACCGGCAGGGGCCGACGGCCGCGCTGCGCTCCGTCGCCAAGATGGATCACGCGCGTACCGGCGGTACTTTGCTCAACCAGAAGCTGACGCCCGGTCTGATGGATGGCGACGAGGGTCTCGACAAGTTCGTCCACCTGGTGCGCGCGTACTTCAGGCTCGACGGGCATCATATTCAGTTCAACGTGGTTGATGCCGAGACGTTGCGGGCGGCGCAGCAGAACCCGGAGGCTCATCGCGATCTCATCGTTCGCGTCGCCGGCTACAGCGACTACTTCTGCGACCTGAGCCAGGCGCTCCAGGATGAGATCATCGCCCGGACCGAGCACGATAGCTACTGACGAGCTGCGATTGTAGCGCCGAGCGGGGCGTTACGACCTGGTAACGGGCCGCCGTTGGACAGATCGACCGAAGATTCCCAAGAAATTCGGTAGAAAAGGCTGAATTCCGGGCGCTGCGGATCGGTAACCCGAAACGTAAGCGGGTAACCAGGTTACACTTCCGGTTACCGTTCTGGATGGCACCGATATTGCCCATTGTGGCTCTGCTTGCCGTGCATCCAGTCCATTGAGACAGACGGGGCTGGAGTGCCGGCGGCTTCGAGCCCGTCGAATCCCGCTGGCACAGTCACTGGAGGTGGCGATGATCCGCGCCCTGTCTCGAAGCTTCCTCATAGTTGCAGCGTTCGGTCTGATCGCAGGCTGCTCCGAGTTGCCCGTGGGCCCCGATTCGTCCCGGGAGCCGGTGGGCGACCTGGATTGGCTGGCAACACCGCTGGCGGTGGTGAACGGCACCTATGTGATCGAGGACCTGGGGACGCTGGGCGGCGCCTGGAGCGAGGCCTACGGCGTAAACGACAACGGTTGGGTCGTCGGTGTGAGCCAGATGGAGAGTGGTGCTCAGCACGCCTTCCTCTGGACGGAAGCCGGTGGGATGCAGGACATCAACGGTGCCGACTGGAGCTTCAGCCGCGCCGAAGGCGTGAACAACAATGGCATGGTCGTCGGTTGGGGCATCAAGAGCGGGTTGATCCATGGCTTCTACTGGACAGCCGAGGGTGGTATGCAGAGTGTGGACGCCCCGGCGGAGCACAGGTCGAGCTACTGCTTCAACGTGAACGAGCTGGGCGAAATCGTCGGGATGGCGCTGAGCACTTCGGGTAGCTGGAACGCGATCGTCTGGACGACGCCCACAGACCTGACCGTCCTGGGCAGCCTCGGAGGCACCGCCAGCCGCGCCCTGGACATCAACGAAGAGGGACGAGTAGCCGGGAAGTCGACGCTGCCCGACCAAAAAACCCGCGCCGTCCTCTGGATCCCGCAGAACCCCATCGTGAGTCTGGGCACGCTGGGTGGGTCGGCCAGCGAAGGTTTCGGGATCAACGAGCTGTCGCGGGTCGTCGGTTGGGCGCACAACGCTCAAGAACAGAAGCGGCCGTTCTACTGGGACGGCGATCTGCACGACCTGGGGACGCTGGGTGGCCCCAACGGTGAGGCTTACGAGGCCACCGACGACGGCTTGATCGTCGGCGATAGCGAGAACGGGTCGTTACAGATGCGCGCCACGCTCTGGGCGAACGGGAATGGGACCTATGATCTCGGAACCCTGGGCGGCCCGTGACATAAGTGGGAACGGCCTGATAGCCGGCTTCGCGCTGACTGACACAGGCGATCGTCACGCGGCCCTCTGGGCCGTCGAGAACGGGGGTGGCGGCACCTCTACCGTGCCCGAGTTGCTCGAGGACCTCGAGGCCGGCATAACGGGCGTGTTCACCAATGGCTCGCTGGAGAAGTGGCGGGCTCAAAGGCTGCTGGTCCATGTGGGCATAGCGCAGCGGAAATTCGAGCGTAACAAGCCGCAGCAGGCTGCTAAGGCTCTGAGCACCTTGATCCACCATCTGGAACTTTACGAGCGTCGCGGATGGTTGAGCCCCGACGAGGCGCAGCCGCTGATCGACGCGGCACTGGCGGCAATTGATCTGCTGAGTGAATGACGCGAGTCCGAGATAAAGCACAAAGTGCGAGGGCGCGGCTGAAAGGCCGCGCCGTTTGGTTGGGCAGCAGGTAAATCCCTACCGGGCGATTATCCGGGCCCAGCTCCGGTCGCTCACGATGCGCTGATCAAGTGCTCCGGGCCGCAGCCGTTTTCCTCGTCCCGTTCCAGTTCCCGGAGCAGGCAATTGACCGTTTGCTCGACCAGTTCTTCTACCTTCACACCCCGGCGTTTCGCCTCGCACTCGTAGGCGCGGTAGTGCTGGTCGCTGAGCTCGGCCCAAACCTGAATCCTGTGCATGCGAGTGCTCCTATCTTGCGCCCCGGCCGCTAGGCGACCGGTACCGCCTTATGGCCGTAGCAGAGGATGCCGCTCTTGCCCTCCTTGCGGATGAGGCGGAACTCGAGCGACACCTCCAGTCCGGGCAGCACCGTCGAGGGCTCGCAGTCGACGACCTGGGTCATCAGGCGTGCCCCCTCCGGCGTTTCAACCACCGCCATGGCGTACGGCGCTTCCATGAGAAAGTCGTCCGGTGGTACATGGATCACCGTCGATGTGACGACTTTGCCTCTGGGCGACAGGTTGACATTCTCGATCTCTTCCCCGCGACACGAGGGGCAGATGATCCGGGCCGGGTAGGTCACCTTGCCGCAGCCTTTACAGCGGCCGGCCTCGAGACGATAGCGGCTGGGGATCTCCCTCGTGTATCTCGGACTCGGCATGATCACACCCCCTGGAAGATGTGGACCACGGAGCTCGCTCCCGATCCACCCATGTTCTGGGCCAGGCCGAGGCGCGCGTTCTCTACCTGACGCGCACCGGCTTCACCGCGCAGCTGTCTGAATATCTCGATGGCCTGCGCCACACCGGTGGCGCCCACCGGGTGACCCTTCGCCTTGAGGCCGCCGCTCGTGTTTACGGGAATGCAGCCGCCGATCGCCGTGAACCCGTCCTTCGCGGCGGGACCGCCTTTACCTTTCTCGACGAACCCCAGAGCCTCGATGCAGCAGACCTCGGCGATGGAGAAACAGTCGTGCACCTCGGCGACCTGGATATCGCGCGGCCCGACGCCGGCCATCTTGTAAGCCGCCTCGCCCGACTTCTGCACGGAATCGAGGAAGGCCGGGTCGTCACGGTCGGCCAGAGCCAGTGAGCCGGTGGCCAGACCGCTACCGACGATCTTGACCGGTCTGTCGGTGTACTGTTTTGCCTGATCGAGCGGGCAGAGAAGGACCGCCGCGGCGCCGTCGCTCACCGGTGAGCAGTGGAGTAGGCGCAACGGCTCGGCGACCATCGACGAAGCCAAGACCTGCTCGACCGTGAATTCGGCCGGGAACTGGGCCTTTTCATTCTTAGCCCCATGGCGATGGTTTTTCACCGAGACCCAGGCGAGGTCCTCTTCCGTCGTTCCGTAGGTATGCATGTGAGCGCGGGCGATCATCGCGTAGAGGCCCGGGAAGGTGACTCCGTAGTACACCTCGAGCTCCTGGTCCGCGGCCGTCGCCAAAACGTTTGTGACATCCGCGCCGTCGGTCATCTTCTCGATGCCAGTCGCCAGGACCAGGTCGCTGATGCCAGAGGCGACCTCGATAAACGCCTGTCGAAGCGCGACGCCGCCCGAGGCGCAGGCCGACTCGACGTGTACCGAGGCCACGCCGGTCATGCCCAACTGGTCGGCCATCAGCGGGCCCAGGTGCTCCTGGCCCGTGAACTGGCCGCCCGACATGCAGCCCACGTACATCGAGTCGACGCGGTCGGCTCCGGCATCGTTCAACGCTCCGGCAGCCGCCTCGACGAACATCTGGCGCATACTCTGGTTCCAGAGTTCGCCGAATCGGGTCATCCCGGCTCCAATGATCGCAACCTCACGCATGGGGTTGTCTCCTGTCATCAACTTCGAAGTTCAAATCTCAAACTTGAGCACTCGGCCTTCGTCAGACCTACTCGTTGACGATAATCTTCTCTCTGAACTTCGCATACTCTCCGTAACTCACGTACTGACGCGGCCCGTCGAGCATCGAACGGACGGTGGGGGCCAGCCCCTGAACCTCGGTGAGCCGCTCCGTCGCCTTGAGAACGAACGAGTCGCTGCCGGCGCCCGACCCGAACGACGTGATCAGGATGAGATCGTTCGGCTTCGCGACGTCGAGGATGGCCGCCAGTCCGGTCGGCGAGGAACCTGAATAGGTGTTTCCCATCGTCGGTACGATCCAGCCCGTCTCCAGTTGCTCCTGCTTGAAGCCGAGCTTCTTGCCGGCCGAGAGGGGGAACTTGCCGTTGGGCATGTGGAAGACGGCGTAGGCGAAGTCCTCGGCCTTGAGTCCCGTCTTCTCGAGGATGGCGCGGCTGGCCGACAGCACGTGCTTGAAGTAGGCCGGCTCGCCGGTGAAACGGCCTCCGTGACGCGGATAGAATTCGCCCTCGCGGCGCCAGAAGTCCGGAGTGTCGCTGGTGTAGCTGTAGGTCTCGATGACCTCGGCAACCACCTCGTCTCTTCCGAAGATGAATGCTGCTCCGCCCGCCGAGGCCGAGAACTCCAGTGCGTCGTCGGGAGCGCCCTGCGAGGTGTCGGCCCCGATGCCCATCGCGTAGTCTACCCGACCCGCTTCCACCAGGCCGAGCGCCACGAACATCGCCTCGGTGCCGGCTTTGCAGGCGAACTCGAAGTCGGCGATATGGACCTCGGGTCCAATTCCCAGGGCCTCCGCCGCCACCGTTCCGCTCGGCTTCACCGCGTAGGGGTGCGATTCGGAACCGATGTACAGGGCGCCTATCTTCTGCGGATCGATGCCCGCTCGGGCTATGGCCGAGCGACCGGCTGAAACGGAGATAGTGATCGTGTCCTCGTCGAAGCCGGGAACCGACTTCTCCTGCAGGAGCAGACCTCTCTTTATCGTTTCCGGATTCTTCCCCCACTGAAGGGCGATCTCATCTGCCTTGATTCGCTTGCGGGGGATGTACGCGCCGTAGCCGACGATGCCTGCCATGTCCGCCTCCTCATGGGCAGGGTGTGACAAAACGGGACATGCGGTCTCTCACGAACAAAACACCTCGCCTACACTCCGCTGAGCCGCTGGCAAGCGGCCGAGCGCCGAGGGTAAAGCGCGGTAAATCATCATACAGAGGGGCAAGAAATGGGCCGACCCCCCTGGGCAAACGAGCGTCGGTGCGCCCCGACGTCAACCACAGGAACTGCGAAAGGGGACTGCCGGCGTGACGGCCTCGGCCGATTCCGGCCAGATGCCTGGAATCGAGCGGCCGCAGCCGGGGCAGAGTCCGCGGTTGGGGCTTAGCTCGTCCTTGGTGACATGGATGCCGACACGTTCGACCAGCAGCCTCCTGCAACCCGGGCAGTGGGTGTTCTCCCAGCCCTCGAGTGTAGCGGGAAGGTTGCCGGCGTACACGAAATCGAGTCCGGCCTCGCGCCCGATCTCAGCTGCCCGCCTGAGCTTCTCAAGAGACGTCCCCTCCTCGCCTCTCCGTTTGTAGTGCGGTTGGAAGGCGGTGACGTGCCAGGGGATGTCCGTTGAGACGGAGGCGATGAACGAGGCCGCGTCCCGCAACTCACCCTCCGAGTCGTTGAAGCCCGGAACAACGAGCGTGACAATCTCGAGCCAGAAGCCTCTCTCGTGGGCACAGCGCACGGTGTCGAGTACGTGCTCCAGGGTGCAACCCAGTTTCCTGTAGCCCCGGTCACTCATAGTCTTCAGGTCTATCTTGTAGGCGTCGGTCCAGGGGCGCAGGTAGTCGAGGGCCTCGGGGGTGGCGTTACCGTTCGACACGCATGCGGTGTGCAGACCCGCTCCCTTCGCCAAACGAAACACTTCGGCCGCCCACTCGGCCGTTATGAGCGGTTCGTTGTAGGACGAGACGACGAGCCGCGCCCGCCTACGTCCCGCGAGCTCGACGATCGCATCGGCACTGATGTCTCGCGGTCCGACACCGGCGGCTTCGTCGCGCAGCGCTTGCGAGGTCAACCAGTTCTGACAGTAGTCACAGTGCAGATCGCAACCCAACATCCCGAAGGTGACGGCATCCGAGCCGGGGAAAACGTGGAAGAGCGGCTTCTTCTCTGTGGGATCGCACTGCAGCGCAACGACGTAGCCCCAAGGGACCATAAGCGTGCCGGCGTCGTTGAAACGCACTCGGCAGACGCCGCGTCGGCCCGGCCTGATCACGCAGCGCAGCGCGCATGCCGTGCAGCGCAGGGAACCGAACCCTCTGAGCTCGTAGAGCTCGCCCGGTCGCGTCCGCCGGTCGAGCTTGTGGACGAGTGTCGCCAAGTCTCTACCTCCTTGGAATACTCTAACCCTCGGCTCAAGCCGCGGGAAGGGCGCGTCGGGTTAGATGGCTCGACGCGGTCCGCCCTTGGCCTCGGGCCATGCGGGAGATAGCATAGGATAATCCACCTATAGCCGCGGCCAGGAGGAGCGCCCGTGAGCGATTACGATGCAGGCAGCTACGGGGACAAGATCGCCGACGTTTACGACGAGTGGTACGCCCAGCTCGACACATCCGGCGCCGTCGACTTCATCGCCGAACTCGCCGGGGCTGGCCCGGTGCTGGAACTGGGGATCGGAACCGGTCGGTTGGCCTTACCGCTGAGCGAGCGCGGTATTGTGGTCCACGGCATCGACGCATCGGAAGCGATGGTGGCGAAGTTGCAGGGTAAGCCGGGCGCTGATCGGATCCCAGTCACGATTGGAGACTTCGCCGACCTGAAAGTAGAGGGCCGGTTCTCGCTCATCGCGGTGGTCTTTAGCACGCTCTTCTCGCTCCGCTCGCAGGAAGAGCAGGTCCGTTGTTTTCGCAACGTCGCACTTCACCTGAGCGATGATGGCCTCTTCGTCATCGAGGCTTTCGTTCCTGATGTGTCCCGCTTCGATCATCAGCAACGCGTGAGCGCTTCAAGGGTGAAGTCGGATAACGAGGTAATGCTGGAGGTGTCGCAACACGATCCGACCCAACAGCGGGTCGACGCGCATCACATCGTGCTCTCGGAGGCGGGAATCAAGATGTATCCGGTTAAGGTCCGCTACGCCTACCCGGCCGAGCTCGATCTGATGGCGCAGCTGGCCGGTCTGCGCTTGCGCGAACGCTGGGGTAGCTGGCGGCGCGAACCGCTCACCGCCTCCAGCGTCTGGCATGTTTCTGTCTACGAACGAGCCCGCAGTTGAGCGATGGCCGGTGTGAGCAGCGTGAAGCACGCGACGACGAGTACCCCAAGCACGTACTCGGGCTGGCGATAAAGCGGGTCGCTCACCGCATAGAAGGGGTCGTGCGGTAGCCAACCCAGGGCTTCCACCGCCACCATCGCCGTGCAGGCCAAAGTCGCCAGTACAGATCCCGCGAACCCCGGTCGTCCCGGCGAAAGGATGTTCAGCTCGCTGACTGGGTAGACCAGCAGCAGCAAGGCCAACCAGCCACTGCCGCCCACGTGGTGCATCACCACCACGACAGCCGTCGCCTCGTAAGCGAAGAACACCCAGCGCAGTGCGGCCGTCAGACAGCCAGGCACCGGTTCCCGCGGTCGCAGCGCGAAGTACAAGCCGGCCGTCGCGTACCAGGTGACGAGTATCAGAACGACGGGCAGCTGCAGGGGAGGGTTGAGCGCGAAACGGATCAGCGCCAGCGCCAGGATCGTCCCGTAGAAGCCCAGCCGCAGCGCCACCCCGCCGCCCCGCAGTCGTGGGGCCAGAAGAGGGCCCACGGCCTCCGGATCGGCCCCAGAGGGCTCCCGAAGCTCACTGCCCGAACGAGCGCTATCTTCGCTGAGACTCTCCATGCCGGAAAACTCCTCCAGATGGCGCCGCTGCAACAGGCGTAACCCTTTCGAATATATAGGATTACGTCTGAAGTCGACGGCCGGGCCCACAAGCTAGGCCCCAGCGGCCCCCAAGGAAAGGGGTTGCGGGGGAAGATCTCTCATATTACCATGCGAAACCTATTAATTAGGGGGCTTACTTGCTCTCCAAAACAGACCAGTACGCACTACGAGCGGTCCTCTGCCTCGCCCAGCAGCCTGCGGGATCGAGGCTGGGGGCGGGCTACGTCGCCAACCGGCTGGGCCTTCCGGCGAACTACCTCTCAAAGATCCTGCACACCCTGGCCCGGGCCGGTGTTCTCGTCTCGGAGCGGGGGCCGCGGGGCGGCTTCGGACTGGCGCGGCCGGCGGAGGATCTGTCGCTGGCTGAGGTGATCGAGCCCTTCAACAGCCTGGTGCAACGACGATCGTGCCTGCTGGGTCGTGAGAAATGCTCGGACGAGTCGCCGTGCCGGCTGCACGAGCGCTGGAGGTCGGCCTCGGACCCGGTAATCGAGTTTTTCACGCGGACTGCCATCGCGGACCTGATAAAGGAAGTGGACCTATGCGAATGAATTGCGTCTTGGCCGTCACGCTGGCGGGTATCCTCTGTGTGGCCGGGTGTGGGGGTGGAGGTGAAGAGGAACGGACCGGCGGAGAGTCTTCTCAGCCGGCCGAAGGGGAACAGGGTTCGCCGGCTGCGGCAGTGGCCGCCGGCGAGGTCGATGCGGCTCTGGCGATGCAGGGCGAGGCACTGTTGTCGGCGCGGGGTTGCACGGCCTGCCATACGATGGGAGGCGGCAGGCTGGTCGGTCCCGATCTGGCCGGCGTGACCGAGCGGAGAAGCGCCGAGTTCATCGTGGCGATGATCGTCAATCCCGATTCGATGCTGGCCAACGACGCCACGGCCAAGGAACTGCTCGGTCAGTACTTCACGCCGATGTCGAATCAGGGAGTAACGGTGGAAGACGCTCGCGCGCTGCTGGAGTTCTTTCGCCAGAAAGACGCGGCGGCGGGTCAGTAATCAGTGGTCAGTTGAAGACCGATTCACATTCAGCAGAGAGGGAGGTCCAGGACGCCATGAGAGCGAAGAGAACGATTTGGGCTGTAGCGGCCTTCGCGGTTATCGGGTTGGCGATTGCGGGGCCCCAGTCGTGCACTCGTGGTCCGGCGGGTGCATCGGTGGGCGAGTTGGCTCGGGCGCGGGGTCTGAGCGAGGCGGACATCACGGCGGCGCTGAAGACGTATGTGCCGACCGGCCAGTTGGACGAGTACGTAATGTTCTCGTCGGGAGGCCACTCGGGTCAGGTGCTTGTCATCGGCGTTCCATCGATGCGACTGCTCAAGGTAATCGCCGCGTTCACGCCGGAACCGTGGCAGGGCTACGGCTACGGCGCCGGCGGCACGATGGAGACACTGGAAGGCGGGCTGGTGAACGGCAGGGAGATCCTATGGGGTGACACGCATCACCCGGCGATCTCCGAGACCGACGGCGAGTACGATGGCCAGTTCCTGTTCATCGATGACAAGGCGAACGCTCGCGTCGCCGTCATCTCGCTCAAGGACTTCGAGACGAAGCAGATTCTTCACAACCCGCTGATGGGTTCCGATCACGGCGCCACCTTTGTCACGCCGAACACCGAGTACGTGATCCAGTCGAGCCAGTACGCGGTGCCGCTCGACGGCAGCTACGCCGACCTCAGCGAGTACCAGGAGCGCTACCGCGGTGCGGTGACCTTCTGGAAGTTCGACCGCGCGGCTGGCCGCATCGATCCGTCGCGTTCGTTCACCCTCGAGCTGCCGCCCTACTGGCAGGACCTGGCGGATGCGGGCAAAGGCCCATCCATGGGCTGGGCATTTCTCGGCTCGTTCAACACCGAGATGGCGACGGGCGGTATCGAGACCACAGGGGTGCCGTTCGAGGCCGGTGCTTCGGCGAACGACATGGACTACCTGCACGCCATCAACTGGCAGAGGGCGGAACAGGTTTATCAGTCGGGGAACGGTGTCCGCCGCATCCAGGGGATGAGCGTGATCCCACTGGACGTCTCGATCAGCGAGGGGCTGCTCTACCTGATCCCCGAGCCGAAGAGCCCGCACGGCGCTGACGTCACGCCTGACGGCCGCCTGATCGTCACAGCCGGGAAGCTCGATCCGCACGTGTCGATCTATTCGTTCGAGAAGATACAGAACGCCATCGCCGGTGAGACGTTCTCCGGGCGCGATCCGTTCGGGGTGGCGATCCTCGATTTCGATGCCGTGTTAGAGGCGCAGGTAGAGCTGGGGTTGGGACCGCTTCATACCCAGTTCGACGGCCGCGGTGGTGCCTACACCTCGCTGTTTATCGAGACCGCGGTGGCGAAGTGGAGCCTCGAGGATTTCACGCTGAAGGAAAAGATCGGTGTCCACTACAACATCGGTCACTTGGCGGCTGCGGAGGGTGATACGCGCTCGCCGGACGGCAACTACCTGGTGGCGCTGAACAAGTGGTCGATCGACCGTTTCATGCCGGTGGGCCCATTGCACCCGCAGAACTTCCAGCTGATTGACGTCACCGGCGAGCCGATGCAGCTCCTGTACGACATGCCGATCGGTGTCGGCGAGCCACACTACGCGCAGATCATCAAGGCGGACAAGCTCGACCCATGGCTCGTCTATCCCGAGGTTGGGTTCGATCCCCACGCAATGGCGTCCGACCCCGATGCGGTAGCGTCGGGCGAGGAGAGGATCGAGCGGAACGGGAACACGGTGGACGTGCACATGACGGCGATTCGTAGCCACTTCTGGCCCGAGCACATCAAGGTCCGACAGGGTGATCGCGTGAGGATCTACCTGACGAGCCTCGAGACCATACGCGACGGCAC
>JBDHJU010000020.1:0-52458 GCA_039586755.1 Gemmatimonadota bacterium
CACATAGTCTTGGTATCCCCTGGCGGCACCGATCCGATTCCAGCCACCGTTGTACGACGGCCCGACGACTGAGACGTTGCCGGTCTCGGCGTGAGGAACGACTCCGGCGAAGGGCGACTGGGTTGCCGGGTAGCCCCAGCGTATCGGCAACACGAGCCACGCCCAGTCGCGTCGCGCCTGCGGATTCTCCTTCACCAGATCCACGACCCGCTCGCCATCCGGCACGATCTCGATCTTTTCGGGATCCGCGAAACTCTCGGCATGTCCCCTCTTGAACCGTGCCTCCCGGAAGGTCTGACCGTCACCACCCCTCGCGTAATACTCGCAGTCGCAGTACTTCACCGGCGGCGATTTCGGCTGGACCGGCCCCTGCGGCACCACCTACGCGCCCAACCTTCGGCTGTCGGTTCAGAACCTGACCGAGGATGCGTGGGTGGAGATGCTGCGGGCGCGTAACACGCTGCCGCCGATGCCTTGGATGAAGATCAATCGCATACACGAGGCCGACACGCGGGCCATCTACCGGTACCTGGTGAGCCTCGGACCGGCAGGCGAACCCGCACCCGCCGCGTTACAGCCGGGCCAGGAGCCGAGCACGCCGTACGTGGTGCTGGCGCCGCCGCAGGGGCTGCCGGAGTAGGCCCAGAATAACGGCAGACCACCTCGGGTAGAGATCGAGCTCACCCGGGAGGCGCTAGGTGACCTACGAGCGTAACTCGCGAGCGGGCACGAGTCTGCAATGCGGACTACTCACATACGCGAGCGGTGAAGCGAGAGGTCCACCAGCGCCGACCCAAGGCCCAATCTACGAGGGGTGGTCTCCCGACTCCTCGCCCAAGTCCTTCACAAGTCCGGCGTAGCGCCGCTCGATCTTGAAGCCGTAGGCGTAGAAGTACTCAGGCCGGAAGAACCCGGTGGTCACCGTCTGCGCGCCGGCGTCGCGCAAGCGGTTGAAGAACTGCCGCATCAAGCCGTCCGCCACACCTCTCCCACGATAGCGCTCGGCCACGACGATCTTCTCCAGGTGTGCGCTGGCCGCACCTTCCTCGACGGTGTAGTAGATGCCGCCGATTATCTGTTCCCGATCGTTTATCGCCACCAGATAGCGGTGTTCGGGTCCGAACCGCACATCGAGCTTGGCGGCGAGGAACAGGCGGTGCAGCCGCTCGACCTCCTTGGGTAATAGGGCATGACGGACGCGGAAGGCGTTGCCATCCGCGTCGTCTATGCTGACCACGATCTCGCTTTGATACTCGCCGCCCAGATCGCTGCTGACGAAGTCGACCGTGTCCTCGGGCTGGAGATAGGCGAACGCCATCCGCGCGAGGAAGTAGTCGTCGTCGTGCTCCACCTTGAGCCGACCTCGCAGGTCGGCCACCGCGCCTGCCAAGTCGCCGTTTCGCATCTCACCCGAGCGCACTCTGCGGATCAGGTCGTCCAGGCCCCCGGTGAGCTCGGGCAAGCTGTCACGAAAGACCGTCTCGCGGAAGAAACGGAGCCTGACCTCGGGGTACGTTCTGGCCAATCGGTCGAGACCGTACGTATCGTAGAACTCCCTCAACGTTCTGGCGCGAGCCTGCGGAGTCGCGCCTTGGTTCAGTTGCTCCCACCGGCGGTAGCGTTTTGCAGCGAAATAGAGTCGCATCGGCAGAAAACCGCGGCCACTTACCGTGGACGTGTACTCGCGCAGCGCGCTCCGCAGCTCGTCGGGCGCATCCGCTTCAACCTCGAGCGCCCGCTCGCAGACGGACAGGCCATCGTTTTCGCCCAAGACTTCCAGCACCGATGAGAAGATTACGTCCCAACCGACCAGCCCCTCGAGGTCACCGTACTCACTCTCAATAGCGTCGACGAACCGCTCCCTGAACGACTGGAGCATAGCGAGCAGACCCCGGTGGTCGCAGCGTACCGACAACGATACGATACGCGAACCTCGGTGGTAGTCGTGCGCCGGTACGACGATGTCGTTGGGACTGAGTTCGGCGATCTCGCAGCGCCTGCCCGTCCGGTCCCAGAAGTCGACGAACGCGCTCATCGCGCTCCACGCCAAGAACGGCCACAAGAGGCCGAGCTGCTCTCCCTCATCGGCGCGCCGCGCCAGCCGCCGCAGCTCACGATCCAGCGTCGAACCCGGTATGAACTCCTCCGTCCATACGTCCTGCTCGGGCACGTACCCGCCGAAGTCCTCGACCACTGGCTCCCTGTCGCCCGATTCGCCGCAGAGGATCAGCCAGTCGATCTCCTGCTGTACCTGTTCCGAGCTGAGCGACTTGTTCAGGTTGGCAGCCAATTCGTACGAATCCTGGCTGCGGGTCTGGACCGTTATGCGGTATACGCGCTTGTTGTGGCGCTCGCCCATGAGGCGAATCCAGACGCCCCCCGGTGGTATGTCCGTCAGTCGGATTACCCTGCTTCCGTAAAGCAGGAAGATCGACCCGCTCAAGAGCGGTGTGTTCTTGATCGCCGATAGCAGGCGTCTCCGATCATCGCCGTCCATTCCCTCCTCGAAAACTATCACGTCCTCCCAGCGATACTCCTGACCGGTCTCGGTATCGACGGCGATCATCATCGTCGAACCGAGCCAATTGAAGAGGCCATCTCGGAGAGTAATGCGAACTTCGCCTGCCCGCGCCCGCAGTTCTCGCGTGCCTGCAAAGAGGTTCGCGCGTACGAGGAACACGCGTATGCGGCGAAAGAGTGTGGGATGCGCCGCACCGTACTCGGCCAAGAAGTCGATCAACGTCGCCGCGAGATCCTCAGCGTCACCGTCCAGGGCCGGCTCGCTACAGGCATCCCAGGCGAGCTCGGTAAACGCCTCGACCCTCGACTCGGAGAGGCTTCGCTCGCAGAGCACGGCGCGCGTCTCGGAATCGAGCAGCTGCGGGTCCCTGGCAAAGAACCGCTCGACGGTTCTGCGGAACCGTGTCACCCTCTCCACCGGTACCAGCACCTGGAAGGCGCGCCGTCTAACCTCGGCGGAAGCGACTTCACTGGCGCGGGCGAGCAGGTATCGGGCGGGCTCGGCCAGAGGCCCCTCCTCACTGCTCGCGATGACACGCTCGAACAGACGGACGGCGTTGAGCGCGCTCGCCTCATCGGTGGAGATCAGCATCCGCGCCGCCTGATCGAGCTCGAGCAAGCTCCACTCGGCATGGCGGCTCGACTCTTCCAATCTCGCCCGGTCCGCCGCCTTGGGCTGGAAGGGCTCGGCGCGTCCCACCCATTCGATCGCTTCGACCGAGCGTCCCGGCCGTTGCCTGTCGTCGAGGTCGAGCGGGGCGAAGGCGAATAACTCGTCGTTGCCCAGCCAGAGTCGCGGGGTCGCCAGCAGAGACCCGAGATTGAGCGCTTTGGCTTTGTAGCTATAGAGGCACGATCCCACCCGAACCTGGTCCGCGGCCAACCGCCGCACTGTCAGCCTCGTGCCGATCGAAGGGAACGCCAGCCTATCTCCCTCGACGTTCACATCCTTCGCCGTCAGCCCGAGGGTCTGGAACAGCCAATTGGGAAGGGTGAGACTGACCTCGCCGACCTCCAGAAAGGCTCGGCGGTAGAGGGTCTCGATGACGTCGGCGAAGTTGTCGACGACGACTTTTCGCCGAGGCGTGCCTTTGGGTGTCAGTTCGCCCAGCTCTGCATCGAGGTCGCGATCGATGATCGCGAAGTCGACTATCCGTTCGAACGGCGCCACGAACTTGTTGACGGAGACGACTAGCGAGCGAAAGTGCTCCCGTATTTCCTCTGCTGACAGAGAAGAAAAGTCCAGCTCCTCGTATTCCGGGTTGGGATAGATGAGGAGGGTGTTGTACTCTTTGTGTTCTCCGACCAGAAAGGCGCGACCCACCGACGCGAACTCGCGGAACAGGTTCTCGAGTCGCTGGGGCGCGATCGTCTGACCCTTGATGTTCTTGTAGATCTCCTTCTTGCGATCGACGATACGGATGTGCCCATCGTCGTCCATTTTCATCAGATCCCCGGTGTGCAGCCAACCGTGCTCGTCGAATGACGGCTGGCCGTCCGGCGGATCGAGGTATCCCATCATCACGTAGGGCCCGCGGATCAACAACTCGCCGTCCTCGCCGAGCTTCAGCTCGATGCCGGGCAGCGCAACTCCCAGCGAGTTGTCCTCGTACTGGTTGGGCGGCGTCATGGTGATGCCGCCCGTGGCTTCGCTCATCCCGAAGCCACTCAGCAGCTGGATCCCCCGTTTGTGGAAGAACCGGAAGATGTCGGTATCCAAATGGCCGGCGGCGGAGAGTCCCCACTTGAGCCGCCCACCCGTAACGTCCAACGTGACCTCTTGGAGCTCGTCATCCGGCCCATGCAGCGGATCGACCCGTTTGCCGATCGCCTCGTAGAGCTGGATCCACTTCCTGGGAACACTGATGAAGACGGTGGGCCGGTAGCAGGCCATGCCGTCGACCAGGGCTTCGACCGATGGATCTCTCAGGAAACAGTACTTGGCGCCCCAAAATACGCAGCCCAGCATCTCCAGGTAGCGGCCGAACGTGTGGAACAACGGCAGGTAGCAGAGGAAGACGTCCCGCTCGCCGATCTCGGGCAGCGCCAGCGCCCGGGCGAACCGCTTGAAGACCAGGTTGCGATGCGAATACTGGATCCCCTTCGGCATGCCGGTCGTGCCCGACGTGTACATGACGGTGGCACGATCGCCGATTCGAACGGCCGCCGACCTCGCATCGATCACCGAGGCTGGGACCTCGCTGGCCCGGCCCTCCACTTGGCGCAGCGTCGTCACCGTCCCGGCGACGCCGTCCAGCGGCTCGATCGTGACTACGTGCTTCAGGTCAGGCAGAGATCCCCTGTTCTTTTCGACCTTGTCCAGCTGCTCGCGTCCCGAGACCACTACCGTGCCCACCTTCGCGTGTCCCAGGATGTAGCCGACATCGGCGTCTGTCGCGTTCGCCGGTATCATCACGTTCTCGAGGCCCGACGTCAGACAGGCGAGATCGAGTAATGCCATCTCGATCCGATTCTCCGATAGGATCGCGACCCGAGCCGCCCGCTCGGGGTGGTCGAGTGCGGTGAGCCCGCGGGCAAAAGTCTCCACGCGGGCCGCGACCTCACTCCAGGTCAGACTTTCGCCGCCGCCCCGCCCCGGGATCTCGAACAGGACCTTCGTCGCGTACACCTCCGCACGCTGCCTGAACAGCTCACCCAGCGTGAGGTGTGACTCTTCGACGGCCGACAGAATCCTCTGCGCCCAAAGCTCGATCACTCCAGCGGCTGCGACCCGTCGCAAGAACGCCGGACGCCGGAGCAGGTCGAGGAGGTGCCACGTCACTTCTCGCGCACCGGGATCGAGCGGTTCCCCGCCCTCCGCCAGCCGTTCCACGCAGCGCTCCAGAAGAACTGCCAGGCTCTCCAGGTCGAGCGCCTCGAGAAGCGAATCGCACTCACGCGCCTCCCGGATCAGCGCTACGACCTCGCGATCCAGGTCGAGTGAACCCTGATCCACCGGGCCACTGCGTTTGGCGTCTTCCAGCGCCGTATTTACTCGGGCCAGCAGATCGGGCCTCGCCAAGTCTTCCCTAGCCATCTTGAGCCAATCCTACTGTCAAGCCCTTCCGGTCACAATACGGCAAAGAGACGGGCCCGGCGCATCGACGCCGGGCCCTCGCTGTGGGAACGGCCGTGTTGACGGCCTCGATGGTAGGGCTAGTGGTTGGGTTAGAAGACCGGACTGCCAGCCTCGATTAAACTGAGCACGAAGAACAACCACATCGTGACGATTGCTAATGATAGAAGCAGGCTCGTTGCCGTTCTGCTGGATTTGCCTTCCGTCTTCATCGTGGGCCTCCCGGTTTCGAACCGCCTCCCACGAGGATCATGGGCTTAGAGTAGCGGGGCCCTATCATGTTTCTATCTGACCAGCTATCAGGCGAGCTTTGGGGGCGATCAGACGGCGATCATCCGGCTATCATGCGGGCCGTGGCCCAATCAGGCGGAGATCGTGCCGCCCATTTGTCACGTCCTACCAGACCCCGGGGATCAAGCGGTAGCGCACCCGCTCCGCGTATTCGCGATATCCGGCAAGTTCCTTTCTCAGCGTCCTATCCTCGAGCGCCGTACGCACCAGCATCAGCGCCAGCATGATCGCTGTCGGGATGAACCCCCAGAGCGAGCCCAGCGCCACCGCCAGTCCAACCATCATGATGTTCCAACCCACGTAACCGGGGTGGCGCACGTAACGGTAGGGGCCGCCGGTAACGACGTAGTGACCGCGTTCCTTCTGGATGCGGACCATCTTGGCGAAGAACTTGTTCTCCGCCATCGCCCACAGGAAGATGAGGTCGCCCAGCACGACCAGGCCCAGCGCGCCGATCTGGATCCACAGGGCGAACGGCGGCGACCATCCGTATCGCTGGTCAAACCCACCCAGCAACACCACGGCCAACGCAAAGGCCGCCATAGTTCCAGTCACCAGCCTGTCCCACTTCCTGGCGCCCTTTCCGCCGTGCATTCGCTCGCGGATGACCTCGGGGTTCTTGACCAACAGGACCGTCATATTGATGCAGACGAGCACTAACATCACAGCGATCAGCGCCCAGCCCATCATCCAGTCCCAACGCCCGGCCGGGAGGAACAACATCGGCGCCAGTAGCGGGACTAATAAGATGATCCGGAAGGCCGCCTCGGCGATAAGGGCCCTGCGGTTCGGACGATCCCCGTTCATCGGCTAAGCTCCATCGGCCATATCCTGGCGCCACAGAGAGGCCGCCGCCGTCTGCGTATAGCGACCCACGCCTGTGGGGCTCTGAGACCAGTCTAGTGCTTGGGGTGAATTAGCGGGAGAGTCTGACGGGTACTCTGGGGAATCTATGCCCATCGTATCGGGTGCATGACTTTACACCTCCTCGAACAGCTCTTCGATTAGCGGGTGAACGTCGACGAACTTAACACCGTCGCCCCTCAGACGCCTCAGCACCCCTATGGACCGGGGACCGACCAGGCAGACGTCGGCGAAATCGAGGACGATGGCTCGACCCAGTGCGCGGTGTTTGTTGCATTCGTCCTCGAGAACCGAGGCCCAGGCGCCGACGATCTGGCCGTCGACTTTCAACCTGACGAGCACGGCGTCCTCGAAGATCTTCGTAATCCAGATGCCCAAAGTTATCCCTCGCGTGCCTCTCTGGCCCCGCCGCCGGTCTGCCTTCTGGCCGGGTTTACCGTCCGTCTTCTGGGGGCCGGTCAGCCTCGACGATGATCACACCGCGCATGAACGGGAGCCGCAAGCTCAAGCTGAACGTCGGCGAGTTGTCTAGCAGCCCGTCGTCGAAGAGATCAATGACGTCCGAATCGTCGCCAGTTACCCGGAACCGGTGTTTGAATTGGAAGTGGAGGTTCCACGGCGAAGTCACCCACGTCCCCTCCATGTTCGGGGTCCGGTGGGTCAGAGGCTGCGCGTTCGCAGCTGGGGTCCCGAGAGGCAGGTACGCTGAGGGCAGCAGCAGCGCCCCAGCTATTCTCCTCCCGCTCATCGCTAGGCTCCGACCGCGGCTTGTAGCTCCTCCCGAGGCTGTATGTATCCCATCTCGACGGCATAGTCGTGCAGTTGGGACTGCAGGATCTGGCGAGCCCGGAAGAGCCGCGATTTGACCGTGCCCAGGGGCAGGCCCAGAACCTCCGCGACTTCCTCGTAGCTCAGGTCTTCCACATCGCTCAGCAACAGCGTCGCCCGATACACGTCAGGGAGCTTGGCGATGCACTCCAGCACTTCGTCGTCGATCAAGCGATGAACCAGACGAGACTCCGGATCTTTGCCTTCCATCGGCTCGACGAACGTGATCTCCTCCACCTCGCTCAGATCGACCGTCTGATCCTTCCGCTTGTTACGACGGTAGTCGCTGATGAACACGTTGCGCAGGATCGTGAACAGCCAGGCTCGCGCATTCGTCCCGCTGCGGAACCTGTGCCACGAGCGGAATGCTCTCAGCATCGTCTCCTGTACCAGGTCCTCTGCATGGACCGGGTCGCCGGAGAGCATCGTCGCAAATCTGAATACCGCGTCCAGGTGAGGAATCGCCTCGACCTCGAACGTGCTCGATCTCGTGTCGGCTATCGCTGTTGGCGTCGCGTACATACGGGCCACCCTCCCGGGCGATGTCGGTTCGTGGCGAACCGGGGGTGATCGGTTTCTCACTCGTGTGAGAGGCCCGGGCCGGAGTGGCATCGGGCGGGAACCACCTGTGCTTTCCTATGGGAAGTTCCGGGCCAGGCGCGGGCCATTCAGGCTGCGCGCTATAAGCCGTTGCTACGATTGTAATTGCAGAAACCACTGCAGGCGGAGGGAAGCGCGCTGACGAGGGTGTACCTCCAGTATATTGGAGGGGCTACGTTATGTTGGAGCCGCACTCACCGTTTTCGCTCGATCCCGAGCTTCTTCATCCGGGCTTCGAGCGTGGTGGGCTTGAGGCCGAGGAGGGCGGCGGCGCCGGCGTCACCTCTGACGCGCCAGCCGGTGGCCTCGAGGACCCGTGTGATATGATCGCGCTCCAACTCTTCCAGGGTGGGGATTCGCGAGGGCCCGGCGGAAGTCGCGGCGGTGAGCCAATCGCCGAGCTCGAGCTCGGTGCCGCCAGTGAGAATCACGGCGCGCTCGATCACGTTCTCGAGCTCCCTCACATTGCCGGGCCAGTCGTAGGCCATGAGGGCGTTCATAGCGGCCTGGGGGATCGATTCGATGCTCTTGCCCAGCTTGACGCTGTACTTCATGACGAGGTGCTTGACCAGGAGCGGGATGTCCTTGCTGCGCTCACGCAGAGCGGGCACGCCAATCGGGAAGACGTTGAGGCGATAGAAGAGATCGGAGCGGAAGAGTCCCTCCTCGATGGCATCCGACAGCTCGCGGTTGGTGGCGGCGATGACCCGGACGTCCACCTTTCTGGTTTGCGAGTCGCCGAGCCGCTCGAACTCACCCTCCTGTAGCACCCTGAGCAGCTTGTTCTGCAGGTCCAGCGGAATGTCGCCTATCTCGTCGAGGAAGATGGTTCCGCCGTTAGCGAGCTCGAAGCGGCCGATCTTCCGGCTCGTCGCTCCCGTGAACGCTCCTTTCTCATGGCCGAACAGTTCGCTCTCGATGAGCCCGGCCGGCAGGGCGGCGCAGTTGATTCTGACCAGGACCTTGTCTTTCCGCTGGCTGGCGCTGTGGATGGCCCGTGCCACGAGTTCCTTACCCGTGCCCGTTTCGCCGGTGATCAAAACCGTCGAATCCGTGGCCGCCACTTTCTCGATGGCTTCGTAGACCGACTTCATCGGCGGAGCGGTACCGACGATCTCACCGTACCCATGCGTCGTCTCCAGCTCCTGCTGCAGATACACCATCTCCTCGTGCAGTCGCTGCAGTTCGGCCTCGGAACGCTTGCGGTCGTTTATGTCGCGCAGGATGATGGCATAGAGTCTCTGTTCACCGACCTCTACCAGTGACACCGTCGCCTCCACCGGAACTGACTCACCATCCGCCCGCAGCGCCGTCAGCCCCTCGGGCGACCACAAGTAGCAGTAGCGGCTCTCCGCCCGCTGGACCGCTCTCACGCACTGATCGAGCACTGCCCTCGAGTCGGTGCACAGGAAATCACGAAACGAACTGCCGAGAACTTCGGCGGCCGTGCAATTGAAAACCCGCTCGGCCGCCTGGTTGAACATGCTGATACGAAGCTCGGAATCGACGATGACGATGGCGTCCATCGCCGACCTGAAGATGGCCGCGAACCGCTCCTCGCTGGCGCGGAGCGCCTCTTCCGTTTCCTTTCGCTCGCTGATATCTCGCGCGACGGCGATCCAGGCCTTCTGACCACCCTCTTCAAGGACGCCGATCCGCACCTCCACCGGAAAGCTCGAGCCGTCCTTGCGAAAGTGACGCCCTTCGATCGACAGCTCTTCCTCGGGATCCAGCTGCCCCAGTACTTCTCTTACCTGCTCGGGCGTGCGATCCGCGAACTCGGCCAGGCTCATACCGACCAACTCGCCGCGCGTATAACCCAGGCTGTCACACGCCCGCTGATTGACGTCCAGCACACGCCATTCAGGGTCGAGCACGAAGAAGGCGTCGGCCGCGTGCTCGACCAGCTTGCGGAAACGAGCCTCGCTCCGCTTCAGCTCCTCCAGCTTGCGGTATTCGCCTTCCAGCGTGCTCGATGCCTTGCGCACCTCTTCCTGCCCTTCCGGCCTCTGCTCTCGGGTCATCGTAATCTGCCTCTAAGACCCCTCGCGAGGGACGGAACCAGAAGCGCTACGATCCAGGATCGCTCCGCTTCGCCTAGCCCTCGCCCCCTCTGGTGGTCGAACCAACAAGATATCCCAAGGGGCAGGTGGGTGGAACGGGGCCGTCGGAGCGGGCCCGGTCGACGGCCCAGCTGAACGGTAAGGAGGCTTACGTCTTGAGCGCCCCCGCGGCGCCCTGGCCTGCAAGTCCTTGTAATTCGGGCATCGAGACCTAACTTAAGACGACCCCCCTTTGCCGTGCCCTAACGTGGACAGTCGAGGAGGCCAATGGGAGAAAAGGGCCACGGTAGTTGGCGCCGCGCCTTCAACAAGTACATAGGCCTGGTCACCGCCATCATCGGCATGGCCATCGTGCTGAGCAGTTTCCTGTTCTTGAGGAACCTGTTCGCCTGGTACGCGACGATCATGATCGGCCTGCTGATCGTCCTGGCGGGTTTCCTCTACGGTGCGCACCCGTTCCTGACCAGCGAGCGTCGCTATTTCGCGCTACGCGGGGAGGTCGATCGCTTCATCGATCTCGTCCGCCGGCTCAACGCCGCGGCGGTTGAGGAGAGTGACGGCGCGCAGTTCGAGCTGGTAAAAGCCGAGATGCTGAAGTCGGTGGAACGGATGGCCGAGCTGGCCGGCCAGGAAGGCGAACGCTTAGAGCACGGGACGTAAGCCACAGCGCTTGCCGGAAACCAGGGCAAAGCTACACCTTTCCTCAGCTGCGACGGCCCCATTAGCCCCGCCGCCACGACGGCTAACGCGGAGATTCCGAGATGGAGGCCCGTGAGCAGACCCGCAGACAGCGTTTCACCTCGCTGCTCGCCCTAGGACAAACAGCCCGGCACACGTTCGAGCGTTTTCCGCTCGCCATTTTTTCGGCGATCGTTGCCGCCCTCGCGGTACACTTGATCATCGATGCGTTCGAAGCCGACAGAGCGACTCAAGCTCTGTGGCCGGTCATCATGACGGCGATTCTGGGCATCCCGTTCTTTTACGCTTTGCGCGTCCTGGGGGAGAGTCGCGCATGGTCCCGGCAGCTTCACCTGGGAGTCACGCTCGCCGGGTTGATCCTTCTGGTGGCCTACTACCTGGCAATGCCGACCCCAGTCAAAGGCGCGGACATCGTATCTTATCTACTGCTGCTCGCCGCCGTCCTGCTGGCGACATCGTTTTTGCCGTTCCTCGGCGTAGCCGGCGAAGAGAACGGCTTCTGGCAGTACAACAAGGTGATGTTTCTGAGGCTGGCCACCGCGGTGCTCTATGCCGCGGTCCTTTATGTCGGCCTGGCTCTCGCGCTGGGCGCCTGCGATGCGCTGCTCGGATTCGACATAGAGGGCAGAAGGTACGCGCAACTCTGGTACTGGATCGTGCTGGTCTACAGCACCTGGTTCTTCATGGCAGGCATGCCGCGGGATATCCGTGGCCTGCAGCACGTCAGCGACTATCCGACCGCGCTCCGAATCTTCACACAGTACGTGCTCATCCCGCTGGTCGTCGTGTACATGGTGATTCTATACGCGTACATGGCGAAGATCATCATCCAATGGGACCTACCCAAGGGCTGGGTGGGCTATCCGGTGATCGGCGTGTCGCTGGCCGGAATGCTCGCTCTGTTGTTGGTGCACCCGATCCGCAACAAGCCGGAGAGCAAGTGGGTCGTTCCGTACGCCAAGCTCTTCTACTGGGCGTTCTACCCTCTGATCGTCTTGATCTCAGTCGCCATCGTCACGCGGATCTCCGACTACGGGATAACAGAGAACCGCTACCTGGTGGTCGTGGCGACGGCCTGGCTGCTGGGCATCGCTCTCTACTTCAGTTTCCGGCGCACGACGGACATCAGGATCATACCGATCTCGCTCTGCATCGTGTCGGCGCTCGCCGCGTTCGGACCCTGGGGGGCGACCGCTTTCGCCCGGCGCAGCCAGTTGAATCGTTTGCGTGAGATGTTGATCGCCGATGAGGTGATGATCGACGGCAGGCTCGAGGGGACCACCAAGCCTCTCCCCTTCGAACGCAAGAAGGAGATCAGCAACGTAGTCGCTTACGTAGTCGACTTCCACGGCGCGGACCGCATCCGCGACTGGTACGCCGAACCCGGCCGACTCCCTGACGAGCTGACGCCACAGATCGCCACCGAGGAGATGGGGGTCGAATACCTCAGACCTTGGCAACGAGAGTCCGAGGGTTACTCGGTCGGCGCCCCGGCACCCAACCCGGTGGCGGTCAGCGAGTTCGACTACGTCTATCGGCTCGAGCGTCAGGAATCCGATACCACCCGCATCTCCGCAAGGCTCGACAGTCTGACAGAGCTATCGCTGGACGGGACCAGACTGCGGCTAGCCGTCGCGGGAGATTCAGCGACTGCTTTGACCATCGACCTCAACCCGATGCTCATCGAACTGCGCGCCAAAGAGGAGCGCGGCGAATCGTACGGTCGCGATGAGACAAGGATCGAGACGGAGAACGAGCACTATCGCCTCGTCACCTACCTCACCTACGCTACGGGAGGTGGCGAAGGGGACTCGATAACAGTGGAACGGCTGTCGGCGACGATCCTGGTCAGGGTGAAGTAGCGGCGGCTGCCGCCGGCTGTGCGGCCAGGTCCCCTCGCGCCTGCCCTCGGGCAAGCACTTCCTGCTGGCGTCCCAGCCAGTACCCGACGGCGAGCCAGACCCCACAGATCGGCACGGCCAGGAAGGCCAGGGCGGACATGCCCACACCCAGCCACAGCATCCCGCCGTAGAACCAGGCGCCAACCTGATCGCCGCCCCGGTAGACGAAGGTGTCGATGATGTTCTTCGCTTTGTACTTCTCCTCGCGAGTCACCACCGTATAGAGGACCTCACGCGTCGGCCGCGCCACCGCATAGTTGCCGGCGCGGCGCAACGTCTGGAACACGACCAACACACCGAGGAACGGCCACAGCCCCAGGCCGGTGAACCCCAGAACGCAAATCGCCGGAAGGATCGCCAGCGTCACCGCGACGCCAAGCCACTTGATGAAGCGCCCCGTGAGAAAGGCCTGCGTGAAAAGCGCCAGAACGTTCACCGCCAGGTCGATCTTGGCGAAGAACGCCGTGCGCACCGCACGATCGGTTATCGTCTCCTCTACGATCGCCGTCTGCTGGAAGTAGAGGAACGTGGCGATAATCGTGTAGAGCAGCATGTAGGCGCAGATGCCCAGCAGGTAAGGCGAATGGACGACCTGCACGAAACCCGCCAATACGCCTCCCCCGATCGGCTCCTCGGCCCTCCTCGTCGAGTAACCGCGTCCCGGCTCGGTCTCCGGTAGACCGCCCACCCTGATCCCCGACTCCTCCGGCGACGAACGACCGTCGGCCGCCGATCGCCTCGAGAGTGCATGGACACACCGAACGGCAATCTCGAGAAACAACACGGAGATTAAGATCAGATAAACCGGCCCGATAAGCTCGACCAGTGAAGCTGTCGTCGCAGCGCCGACGACCGCCCCCAGCGTCCCACCCATCGCCATGAACCCGAACATCCGCTTCCCCTGCTCGTTGCGGAACACGTCGGCCATGAACGCCCAGAAGACCGAGACCACGAACAGGTTGAACACGCTGACCCACCAGTAAAAGCTGCGACCGATCCAGATGTCGGCGCTCTCGGGCGCCCACTTGAGCAGCGCGAAGAAGACCAGCAGGTTCGCCGCGAAGAACCGGTAGGTGATCGATACGAAACGCTTGCGGGGGAGCTTCGACACCAGCGCGGCGAACGGCGGGTGGGCCACCAGCATCAGGATCAGCGTGCCCGTAAAAAGGAACGGCAGAGTCCTCACACCACTGAACACCGCCACTTCGTCCCGGATCGGCCGCAAGATGTAGTAGCTGGCGAGGACGAAGAAATAGTAGGCGCAAGACAAAAGCAGTGCGCTTGCTTCCTCGGGCTTCACGTCTACCGCCCGTTGCAAGATTCGCGTTAGCGCGCCCGCCCGATCGTTCCCCAAACTGCGATTCCCATCGGTTGAAGGACTTCGCCCCACCGGCTACCGAAACACCGGCTACTGGCCACCGGCCTCCCGCGCGTGCCACGCGGCAAGGACTTCCACCTCACGCTCGGCTGGGAGCCCTGCCTGCGGGTCCGCTCGCCGGTCCTCCGGCAATGTCTTCCACCAATTGATGGTGTCCTTGGCCGTTACCGCCAGCGGACGGTACTTGAGACCCGCGGCTACGGCACGCGAGTTGTCGAAGGCGCTGAAACCCTGGAACCCCTCACGCGGAGGGATCCATGCCGGCATATGTCCCCACGGCGCCACTTCGTGCTCTTCGAGGAAGTCGGCGTTCACCCAGGTGAAGGAGATCTCGTTGCTGACGACGGCCCGTATGCCGTAGAGCAACTCGGCCATGCTGAGCGGCGACAGCGGGCCGACCGCGCTGTAGGTGCCCAGAGCACGCTGCTCGAGCAGATGGATCTCGAACTCGGCCAGGTCGCGTGCATCTATGTACTGGGTCGGATCCGTCGGCTCACCCGGCGCCATGACCTCGCCGCCGCGATCGATACGGACAGGCCAGTAGGTCCAGCGGTCCGAGTAGTCGCTGGGACCGACGATGAGGTGCGGCCGAACGACGATCGCGCCGTCGGGGAATGCGTCGCGAGTCTCCTGTTCGCATAAGGCCTTGAGCGCGCCGTACGTTTCGCCGGTGACCTCCTCGATCGTCGGATCGTCGATCGTCGCCACCGGGTCGTCCTCGGTGATCCCGATCTTGCTGTTGTCGGCGTGAACCGAAAGCGACGAGACGAACAGATAGCTGTCTAGCGAATCCTTCAGCAGCTCCGTCGTTTGCCTGACCCAGCGGGGGATCGAGGCCGAGTTGTCGATCACCGCATCCCACTCGCGACCCTTGAGCGCCTCGATATCATCGTCCCGGTCGCCTATCAGTCGTTCGGTCTGAGCGACGAGCTCCTGGTGCACGGTCGGCTGTCTCCGCCCGCGGTTGAATATCGTCACCTCGTGGCCGCGAGCCCGAGCGTGATGGATGAGATGCGGCCCGGTGATACCGGTACCGCCGAGTATGAGGATGCGCAGCGATTTCTCTGCCTGCGGCACCTGCGGCTCCTGCGCCTGCGCCTCACCCAGCATCCCGATGCCGAGGGCGCCGCCGGCGGCCGCCGTCACCTGCAGGAACTCCCTTCTCGTCGTACTCATCGGGGCCCCCTTATCTGGACCGTCCTCCACTCTCCATCTCCATCTCCATCTCCATCTCCATCCCCATCGCCATCGACCCCCGCAACGAAAGACGATGGCGACGGCGATGGCGATGGCGATGGCGAAAGATCAGGCAAACTAGTGGGTCCAACCGCCCACTGCCAGACGGTTCGATCACCACCTGGGGATTGCGACACGACGGCCGCGCACTAAGCTTGTCAGGTCCAAAACGGCCCCCCGCCAGGAGGAACCCGTGCTACGATTCGCCGCGCTCTCCACTACAGTCATTCTCGCGCTTCCCGCACTCGCCGCCGCCCAGGACGCCAGGGTGGATGCGGCGGTCGAGCGCCACGCCGCAGAAGTCATCGAGCTACGCCACCACTTCCACCAGTACCCGGAGCTCGGCAACCGGGAGTTCGAAACGGCGCGCATCGTTGCAGCGCACCTCGAGAAGCTCGGCTTCGATGAGATCCGAACCGGCGTCGCACACACCGGGGTCGTCGGTATCCTCAAGGGGGGAGGGCCGGGGCCGGTCGTCGCCATACGCGCCGACATGGACGCCCTGCCGGTCACCGAGGACACCCCATACCCCTTCAAGTCGACAGTGCGAACCACCTATCTGGGACAAGACGTCGGCGTGAGCCACGCCTGCGGCCACGATGTCCATACCGCGATACAACTCGGCGTCGCTTCGGTTCTCGCCTCGATGCGCGATGAGCTGCCGGGAACCGTGATGTTCATCTTCCAACCGGCCGAGGAAGGGCCGCCGCCCGGCGAGCGCGGCGGCGCACCGCTCATGGTCGCGGAAGGTGTGCTCGAGAACCCCCGGCCCTCGGCGATCTTCGCCTTACACACCAACCCCAGCTTCGAGGTCGGCCAGGTCGGTTACACGTCGGGCCCGATCTACGCCTCGTCGGATCATTTCTCCATTACGATCCGTGGCCAACAGGCCCACGGCGCTGCGCCCCATCTCAGCGTCGACCCCATCGTCATGGCCTCGCAGGCGGTGACCGCCTTCCAGACCATCCGCTCCCGCAACCTCTCGCCCCTCGAGCCCAGCGTCCTCTCCGTCGGCATCTTCAGAAGCGGCGAACGCTTCAACATCATCCCGGCCGAAGTCTACATGGAGGGCACCGTCCGCACGTACAACCCCGAGGTGCGAGACGCCATCGAGCGCCGCATGGACGAGATCCTCGCCGGCATCACCCAGGCCGGCGGCGGGGCTTACGAGTTCACCTACTCGCGCGGCGCGCCACCCACCCTCAACGACGCCGAGCTGGCCGAGCGTGCCGCCGTCACCATGTCGCGCGTCCTCGGCGCCGATAACGTCCATGTGATGGATCCCTTGATGGCCGCCGAGGATTTCGCCTACTTCGCCAACCTCATACCGGGGTTCTACATCAACCTCGGCTCCACCAAGCCGGGCACGACCTCCGGCTGGAACCATACCCCCAACTTCATGGCCGACGACGGATCGGTGCCCGTCGGCATGCGGGTGATGTCCAGCCTGCTGCTCGACTATCTGAAGACCCAGAGCGACGACCTCGAGCGCTAGCCACACGCAGGCACCGCCCTCGGACGATCCGGCCGCCGACCACCCACCCCATCCCCCGTGTCCAAGTATTGTCTACATACGAAAATAGACAAAGCCTTGACATTCAAGGGCTGGCCGCCTACTTTTCTCGACAATTACTGGACATGGCGCCCCTGGCGCCCAATACCCCGACCATTGATCGGAGGGAGCGGAGGAAATGAAAAAGAAACCATTCACCTTCACCGCGGCCCTGCTGGGGCTCACCCTCATCGCCACGGCGTGTGACGATGACGATGACGGCATGGGGCCGGATCAGCTGCCCGAGGGCACGGTCGCGCTGCGCGTCGTGCACGCGTCGCCCGATGCTCCTGCGGTGGACGTCTACGCCGAAGGTCTGGACGAGCCTCTCTTCTCGGACGTCGCCTACGGCGGGGTGACCGACTACCTGATGGTGCCGGAGGGCACCTACAACATTCAGCTACGTGGCGCCGGTGCATTGCCGAGCAGCGACCCCGTATTCGAGACCGGCGACCTGATGGTCACCGACGGTGACGTGATCACGGCGATCGCCACCGGCTTCTTATCCTCGATGGACGCCGCGGACGAGTTCCGGGTGCTGCCGTTGTTCGAGGAATTCGCCGCTGCCAACTCGTCGGCGCGCGTTCGGATAGTACACGCATCGCCCGACGCGCCCACCGTCGCCATCGACGTGGGCAACGACGGTGCGCCCGAGATCGCCGCCCTCGCTCGCTTTGAAGACACAGGGGCGGCCGGCGTCGAACTTCCCGCCGGCTCCTCCCTGCAGATCGGGATCTGGGCAGGTGACCCGCTGGCCCGAGTGACCGCGTTCACCACGCCGGCGCTCCCGGCCGGCGGCGAGCTGTTCGTGATCGCCATCGGTTCGCTCGAGTCGCTGCCTCGTGAAGAAACGGGGTTCTCGCTGCTCGCCGTCGGCGAAAGCGGAGCGATCGGCATTCTCGGGCAGAACCCGGTGGTCTACGCACTGCACGGCAGCCCCGACGCGCCGGCGGTCGACATCTTCGCCGGTGAGCTGGAGCTCGTGGATAACCTTTCGTTCTCCGAGCTCTCCGGTTCGATTCAAGTTCCGCCGGGCTCGTACACGCTGGACTTCTTCGGCACGACCGCGGGTTCCACGCGCCCCGGCGGATCGCCCGCCGCTTCCGTCGACACGCCGGAGCTCGAGGCGGGTCAGCGTTACCTGGCCGTCGCAACCGGCTTCCTGAGCCCCGAAATGGGTGAAGAGGCGTTCCGCCTCGCGGCGTTCCGCGATGATCTGGAGCTCGCCAGCAGCATGTCTCGGGTGAGCGCGATCCACGCGTCGCCTGACGCGCCCGCGGTCGATATCGGTACCGTTGATGGCGGCGGGATGATCGACCAGGTCGTTTTCGGGGACCTCGCCTATCCCGACGGCGAGCCCGAGACCGGTACCGATGTCCCGGCCGCCGCACTCACGCTGGGCGTCGCGGCGACCGGTGACATGAACCCGGTCGCGACCTTCGACGTCGTCACTGCAGCGGGCCTGCGTGCCTTCGCGGTTGCCGTCGGAGCCCTGACACCGGCGGTCGACGAGGAGTCGTTCCGGCTCGTGGTCGTGAACGCTACCGAGTCTCCTTGGACGGCGACTCCGGTTAACCCGAACTGACGAATCTCTCCACGGCGGGCGAGCGCGCAGTGGCGCCTTCCTTCAGGCGTCGCGCTCGCCCCGCCACTTCTATCTCGAGTCTCGGTCCGACTTGGGGCTATGGGAGCGGTTCTCGTTCTACCGTAAGCAACGAGGCTTCCCCGAGATCTGCAGGCTCCACTTCCAGTGCAGCGAACTCCGACTCCGGCATGTGGAGCGACCACCACTCTTTCGCTCGCCCCGAGTTCCAGCGACCATCCAAATCGCAACCTCTGAGCTGAGCTTCAAGCTCTGTGGCGTTCTGGGGCCGAGCGGCCGGATCCTTCTCCAAACAGGAAAGGACAAGCTGCTCCAACGACTCCGGAATTCCCAGTTCGGTGCGCTGCGACGGCGGCACCGGCTTCTCCTGCACGTGGGCGAGCACCGTGGCCAGCGGGCTGTCGCCCTCGAAGACGCGCTGGCCGGTAAGCAGCCAATAGCCGACACAGCCCACACCGTAGATATCCACACGGCCGTCGATCTCACCCTTGCCCAGCGCCATCTCCGGGGCCATGAATGCCGGCGTCCCCGTTGCTATCCCTTCGGCGGTGAGCTCCGCAGCGCCCGCTTCTCTCTTCCCGCTCGCCTTCACGAGCCCGAAGTCGAGCACTTTCACGAAGTCGTACTCAAGGCCAAGCCGACACGTGTAGATGTTCGCCGGCTTGATGTCGCGATGGATCAGCCCGCTTTCATGCGCCTCTTCCAGAGAGTGACACACCTGACGCAGCAGGTGAACCGCGCGCGCCGCTGGGATCGGCCCGAATCGCTTCACCAGTGAATCGAGATTCAGCCCTTTGAGAAGCTCCATGACGTAGTAGAACGAGCCCTCCTGGGTGACCCCGAAATCGTATAGCTGAATGGTGTGGTAGGACCTTAGCGCCGCGGTGGCCTGAGCCTCCCGCTCGAAGCGTGTCAGAACCGTCGTTCGGGTGGCGGGATCGGCACCAAGGGCTTCGGGACGGATGAGCTTGATTGCGGCGGGCCGAGCCAACATACGGTGGTTCGCCAGCCAGACCTCGCCCATCCCGCCATGCCCGAGCAATCGGACGAGCTGATAGCTCCCGATCTCCCGAGCTCTGCGCAATCTGCAGCCAATATGATACACGATTCCAGAGATCACGAACGCGATACCCGCACAGAGATATGTAGTTGCCAGGAAGTATCCGAAGACTATCGCCAGCGGTACATCCGGACTCGTGGCTCCGAAGGATTTTGACAGCAGGATCGTCAAAGGGCCCGTGGAGGCAGCTGCCAGCGAGGCGAGCAGGATCTTGCGGGGCGTGTTCGGCGCCAGCAGCGGGAAGATGATGATCCACACACACTCCCACGGAATGCCCATGAATCCGCTCAGTTCGCTTGGCGACCATTCCGGCCAGATGCCCCAAAACGTGGACATCGAAATGCCGAATGCCCCCACCACCTCGAAGATCAGCCCGAGGTCGAGCAGCAGAAGCTGCCTGCGTTTCATCAGGCGAGTTAGCGAGAAGACGATCAGGCCCGCAGCGATCGACACCACCGCCACTATCGCGTGCAACGTGAAGTCCGGATCTCGTACCGTACCCGCTGCCCTACTGAGGAGATGGCCCCCAAAAAAGGCCAGGAAGAAGGTCGCGGAGTATATCAGGCCGGCCCAGCCGAGCCGATTCGAGGCTTCCTGAACGATATCGTTAGGCAAGCCCGTCGCCGACGCACCAGGCGTGGGTGTGGCGATCGCCTTCTGCAGAAGGTCCGATTCTTTCACCTTACCGGTTCCTCTTTCGCTCTGGGCAGCCTGCTCGGGGTCTCGGGATGATACCGAACGGCGCACGTCGGCGCCACGCGGCGACCGTGCTAGACGGTAATCCAAGATTGGTTGAAAGCAGAGGGCGGATCCGCCCGGTTGGATGTCCGTGTGGCTAGTAAGACGTGAGCTTTTCCAGTCTCTCTTCGACCTTCGTACGTCTTCCCTCGGCGCTCAAACGGCGATAGATGGCGGCGGCCACCGCGAGATCCGCACGCTCTAGCGCCGTACTCCCGCGATTGAAGAGGGCGCGCTAAGGGGCCAGCAGGTTTTCGTAGCAACCTCCAGCCTCAAGATGGAAAAGGCGGCCGAACCGGCCGCCTTCTTCTATTATCTCGTTAGTCTCCAGCGGTGGAGGTTCTGATATAACCCGTAGGTGTCGATCCGGGTATCCTCGACCCGTTCGTTTACCACAACCGCATCGTCGAAGAACCAGAGAAAGGCGTAGGGCCTGTCTGTGGCTACGGCGCGCGCCGCGGCTCGCCAGTAGGGCGCGGCCGATTCGGCTGTCGCCGACGCCTCGGCCAGCGGGATAAGGCTATCGAGCGCGGCGCTGTGGTAGCCGGTGAAGTTGTAGACGTTGTCGGCCGGCCAGAAGTGCCAGGCGACGTAATCCGGCTCGAGCGCCACCTGCCACCCCATCAGCACGGCCTCGAAGTCGCGCTCGTCGAATATCAGACCGAGGAGCGCGTTGAACTCCAGGACCCTGACCTCCATATCGATACCGATCCTGGCATACTGGGCCTGGATGATCTCGGCGGCCGAGGTCCGGCGCTCGTTGCCCGCCTGCGTGAGCAGAGTGAAGTGGAACGGTCTGCCGTCGCGGTCGAGCACGCCATCGCCATCGCTGTCCCGCCAGCCTTTTGCGGCGAGTATCGCTCGCGCGCTATCCGGCAAGTACGAGTCGGGGACCAGCTCCAGGTCGGCGACCCGGCTAAGGATCGACGGATAGGGCCCGGCCGCAGGCCGCGCGTAGCGACTCATGCCCAAAGCTTCGATGATCGCCCCTCGATCGACCGCCAGCGAGAGTGCATAGCGCAATTCGGGATCGCCGAAAGCTTCGAAGCGCGCCCCGTTCCAAGCGATATAATCGTAGAAACGATCGCTTACCGTCTCGACTCGGAAGCGGCCGTCCGCGTTCAACTCCTCCACCCGTTCCATCGAAAGTGGACCGGTCACGTCGATAAGGCCGTTCTCCAGTCCTATGAGGCGCGTGATTTCCTCCGGCATTACCTGGAAGATAACGGTGTCGGTCCGCGGTCGACCGGCGAACGCCGTCGGGTTTGCCTCGAGAACCAGCCGATCGCCCTGCCGCCACTCGGCCACACGGTAAGGGCCGCTGACCACCAGGTTGCCCCCGGGATCAACGAGATCGGGATGGCTCGCCAGCGTCGCATCGTCGACCGCTGCGTCCTCGTATACATGAGCCGGGATGATGCCGATGCCGGTATCGAACAGCATACCGGGGTAGCGGCGCTGGAAGTAGAAAACGACCTCATGGTCGCCCGACGCGACGACGGAGTCGAGGTGCTCCCATACGTCGGCATAAATCGAGGCTATCTCTGGCCTGCGTACGAGCTCGTACGTGAAGACCACATCGTGCGCGTCGATCGGTTGGCCGTCCGACCACACAGCGTCGTTTCGTAGCGTATAGGTGAGCGACAGCGAATCGGAGCTGAACTGCCAACCGTCGGCCAGCGAACGCTCGTCGGTCAGGTACTCCAATGCACCGTTCTCCCAACGCCCAGAGCTGAGGCCGGGATACAGTAGCGAGTTGATCTCGCCGTCGAGGGCGCTCGTCTCGATGGGCGGCAGTAGGACACCGATATCGGTGGATTCACCGATCACGATCCGGCCGCCGCTCACCGATCGATCACACGATCCCAATAGCACCACGAGCCCTGCCAATCCACCCATACCAAGCCGTCGTATCACAAATCCTCCTTAGCTCAACTCAACGGGCGAACGCTCCAATCTCTAGGAATCCGTCCACGATGCAAACGGCGCGCATCTCCCACCGGCCGGGCGGACTTGCGGGGGCACCGTCCGCCGCTTCATGCTTAGGCTTTCGAGCCCGGAAATCCCAGTACACAGTTGACCTCTACAGACGAGGCGGCCATGGAACGCAGAGACTTCTTGCGGACGGGACTGGCACTCGGAGCAGGGATAGGAGCGGCGAGCGTCGGCGGAGTCGGGGTTCTCCCGGAACCGGCCCACGCAACCCCCACACGTTCCGACGGACCGCTCGAGCTGAACTCGAACGAGAACCCGCTGGGGCTAGCGCCGGACGCGCGCCGCGCCGTCATCGACGGTATACCCAGGGCGAACCGCTATCCCGGCCGGCGGGTTGAGCTGGCCCGCGAGCTGGCGGCGATCAACGGAGTGAAAGAGGAGAACATCGTCCTGGGGTGTGGCTCTACCGAAGTCCTGCAGATGGCGGTGCAGGCCCTGTCCACACCGGACGCCCGCCTGGTGCTGGCCGAGCCCACGTACGAAGACGTGCCGTGGTACTGCCAGCCGTTCCCTTACAAGCTGGAGAAGGTTCCGCTCGACGGGGGCTTCGCCCACGATCTAGACCGCATGAAGGAGCGCGCCGCCGCCGCGCCGGGTCGCGTCATCGTCTACGTCTGCAACCCGAACAACCCGACGGGCACACTCACGCCCAGCGCCGATGTCGACGCCTGGATCGAGTCGGCCTCGGAGAACACACACTTCCTGGTCGACGAGGCGTACTACGAGTACTGCGAGGATCCGGGCTACTGGACGAGCGCCGAATGGATCGCCGAGCGGCGCAACGTCATCGTCACCCGCAGCTTCTCGAAGATCTACGCGATGGCCGGCATGCGACTGGGCTATGGGATCGCCCATCCCGAGACCGCCGACCTCTTGCGCAGCTATATCGGCAGGAATAACGCCAACCACCTGGCCCTGGTGGCGGCGCTCGCATCGCTACGCGACTCCGGGCTGATCGAGCGGAGCCGCCGCGCCAACGCCGAAGGCAAGCGCATCCTCAATGAGTGCCTCGACGAGCTAGGCCTCGAGTACCTGCCCAGCCACACGAACTTCGTACTGCACCGCATCAACAGCGACCTGCGGACCTACCGCGAGAGGATGCGCGAGCGAGACATCTTCGTAGGCCGGCCGTTCCCGCCGATGCTCGAGTTCAACCGACTGTCGATCGGGTCGCCGGATGAGATGCAGCGGTTTGCAGATGTGCTGCGGGAGTTTCGCGGGAAGGGATGGGTCTGAGGAGGGAGTTCTTTTCGACATCGGACAGCCGACATTCGACGACCGATTCTCGAGTGGCGGAAGCAGCTGGCAACTTCCGACTCCCGAATTTCGACGTCCGACTCAATAGTTGACGACTGCCACCACCGGAAAGTGATCCGACGGGTATCTCCCGTCACGTGACGTCCGCACTATCCCGGCCGACTCCACATTCCAACTTCCCGACACCAGGACCGCATCGATCTTCGGCCCGGCCGTTCGCCCTTCGAACCCATTGAACGTCCCGACATCCACCACTTCGGGAGAAACGATTCGGAAACTGTCACGTAACCTCGTGTCCGCCTCCGAATTACCCGCGCCCAGCAGGTAGAGCATCGCCGGATTCTCCTCGCCGGCGTTGAAGTCGCCGGTCACGATGACTGGCTCGGCGTGGGTCCGCGTGCCGATCCGCGCCACCAACAGCTCGGCGCTCTTCTCCCGCGATTCCTGACTCTGGTGATCGAAATGCACGTTGAAGATGTAGAAGGCGCGGCCCGAGCCCTTCTCCACCAGACGCGCCCAACTGCAGATCCGCGGCAGGTTCGCACCCCAACCGACAGAGCCCGCAACTTCCGGCTCGTCGGAGAACCAAAAGGTGCCGCTCTCCGAGACCTCGAAGCGACTCTCCCTGTACAGTACCGCTGCGTACTCGCCGGCTTCCCGACCATCGTCCCGACCGACACCGAGCTCGCTGTAGCCCGGCACCGCCGCTCCTATCTCGTCCAGCTGAAATCGCAGCGCCTCCTGCACCCCCAACACGTCGGGGTCATGCTCGCGGATCACATCGAACACGAGCTCGCGCCGCTGCGGCCAACTGTTCTCCCCGTCGTTTGCCGTGCCGTAACGGATATTGAAGCTCATAACGGCGAGCGACCGACCCTCGGACTGCGGTCCACAGGTGAGCACGAACGCCACCAGAACGACCGCTCCCATACGTAACCAGATTCCCCTCCCCATCGCCATCGCCATCGCCATCGTTGTCGTTATCGTCACCGTTCACACTCCACCATCACCGTCGCAATCTCATACGGCCTCACCGACACCCGCACCCACCGTCCATCCACAGCGAGCAGCTCCCCACGATCCTCCAGCAGGTTCGCCCGCCACGCCCCGCCGACCTCGCAGGCCAGCCTCACGCGAGCTTCCGCCGGCCGGCCGTGCCACTCCACCAACCTCAGCACCCAGGCCTCGGAATCCTCCGCCCGTTTCAACCAGGCGAGCTCGACATTGTCGGGCTCGGCGCCAGCGAACGAAACGTCCGATCCCAGCGCGCCGGGATGTTGCGGCTCGAGACCGGCGACGAGTGGCACGTTGTACTCGGCGGCACGACGCACGGTCTCGGCGCTGCGCCAGTCGCCTGCATGTGGATACACGGCGAAACTGAAGTGGTGTGTCCCCCGGTCGGCCAGCGAGTCCGGCCAGATCGGGGAGCGGAGGAGCGACAGGCGCAGCACGTTGCCCTTGTAGTCCCAACCGTACTTACTGTCGTTCAGAATGCTAACGCCGTAGCCGGCAGCGGAAACATCAGCCCAGCGATGGCCGGGCACCTCGAACTTGGCACGCTCGGCCTTGGTCCGCGGGTTACCGGTGCGGCCGATGGTCCCGTAGGGTATCTCGTAGGTCGCCGAATCCGCCTCGACGCCCAGCTCGAACCCCACCTTGAGCAGCTTGCGGTGCTCGTGCCAGTTCACCTCGTTGTGCACGTCCAGGTACCGCGAGCCGCGCTCCAGGACCAGCGTCTGCCGGAACATCGACTCGCCCCAACGACGCTCGATGTCGATATGTGCTTCGCGCTCGTCGGCGGCGACCTCGATTCGCCGCACGTCCTCAACGTCCCAGCGGTCGCCCCAGATGACGATATTCCATGCATCCCACTGGCCGGGCCGGTCGTCGAAGATCTGCAGCACGTTCGCTCGACCACCCGGCGCCAGCACCTCACGTTCGTTCGACTTGTCGTACAGCCGCACGATCTCGCCCGTCAGCGTGTCGACCTCGACCCGCAGGTAGGCGTTCTCGATCCAATCCGCGCCGGCCCTCGGCTCGGCCAGCCTCCGCTCTTCCCTGGACATGGCCTCGCCAGGAAGGTGCACGACCCGCGCGCCGAACGCCGGCACTTCGCTCACCGTGATGAGCGTGCTATCGCCCGCTTCGTCACGGACTACAACCGAGCCACTGCGTTCCCAGCCCAGCGGATTGAAGACGACGACCGCCTGCCCGCGCCCGCGCGTGTTCATACGCGCGCGCAGATCGTCGAAGCTGGCCTTTGTCAGCGGTTCGATCATCGACCAGGCGCTATCGTAGAAGATCTCCGCATCCTCGTAGACCTCCCTGATGCCCGAGCCCGGCAGTATGTCGTGGAACTGATTGAAGAGGACAAGGCGCCACGCTTCTTCCAGTCGCTCCCGCGGATACGGTGTCCTCGCCACCGCCGCCAGCGCTTCGGCCGTCTGCAGCATCGCCTCGCTCCGACGGTTCCGTAGTTTGGCCAGCCCTTGAGTCGTGTAGGTCCCGCGATGGTATTCCAGGTAGAGCTCGTCCTGCCAAACGGGGAACCCGGCGCCTCTCTCGGCCCGGCGAATCGTCTCCAGCGATTCCAGCGGCCGGTCGTAAACCATCGCCGGGAAAGTCGGCACGCGCCGCAAGTCCTCGGCCCGCTCCAGCATCTCGATCGTCGGACCGCCCCCGTGATCGCCGACACCGTACAGCACCAGCTGGTGGTTGATACCGGTGCGTTCCCGGTCCTCGACCCGCTGGGCAGCCAGTTGCCCCGCCTCGAGGTTGTGCGTGTAGCCATAAGGGTTGTAGGTGAGGACCCGCGTCCCGTCGCGGCCTTCCCAGTAGAAGGCGTTTAGGGCAAACTCGGTGGAATCGTTCCAGCGGATCTTCTGCGTGACGAAGTACTCGAGACCGGCGCCCTGCAGGATCTGCGGGATGGTCCACGGGTAACCGAAGCAGTCGGGCGTCCAGGCCACCTTCGAGCGGTGGCCGAAGCGACGCTCGAAGTAGCGCTGACCGTAAAGCCCCTGACGGACCAACGACTCGCCGGACGGTACGTTGAGATCCGATTCGACCCACCAGCCGCCTACCGGCACCCAGCGGCCGCTCTCCACCGCGGCGCTCAGCGAGTCGGCCAGCCCCGGCTCCAGCCGGTCCAGCATGTCGTAGTACGCCGCTCCACTGCCGCTGAAGATGTAGCCGGGGAAGATCTCGGCCAGCTTGAGCGAAGTGCGCCAGGTCTCGCGGATCACGTCGCGCGTCTCGCTCCACGGCCACAGCCAAGCCGCATCGATGTGCGAGTTGCCGATGAGGTGCAACGTGTCGCGTCTGATCTCCGAGGCCAGCGGCGCGTACGCCTCATGGTAACGCCGCAGCAGATCACGGTAGGCTCCGGAGCTCGGCGCGCCACGGGCTCGAAGCCACTCGAGCGCGTCGGGTCGCTCGATTTCGGGCGCCCGACCGGCCAGGGTCTTCGCATACTCGTAGCCGTCGGCGTACTCGGCGTATCCGATCTCGCGCACCCGCACCACCGGCGTCATCCAAAGCGGGCGTCCGGGCTCGGGCACAATCTCGATGCGTACCTGTTCGCTGGCACTGCAGGGCGCGCACAGCTCCACGTCACCGTTTCGCCAACCCGCTTCGCGGTCGTTTACCCGGTAACCTGCGTTCGGGCCGAGCCCGCGGGTCGCCAGGTCGACGCTCAGGCCGTCGAACGCGTCCGGGATGAGCAGTTCGGCCGTGAGACGCATCGGCGTCCCACCCGTCGAATCGACGACCAACCCACCGATCCCGACGCGCCCACCCACCAGGCGCAGCAGCTGGTCGGCGTTCACGTAAACTTCGGCACGCTCCGAGCCGCCGCTCCAACGGGTCGCCGCAACGAACGGCGCCTCGCCGATGGCGGCCTGCCTAAGCGCCTCGAACCCCAACGTCACCTCGATCTCCGCCGGCTCACCGGGGGCGACTTCGGCGAACCCGCCGCGCTCCAGCGTCCGTCCGCCCTGCTCCAACTCGAGATTCACATCGGCGAAGGGCTCCGCTCCCCAGGCGGCGATCGGCAGACGCGCGGTGGCGACCAGTTCGCCGCCACGCCAGCTCAGACCGCCCCGCAGGAAGATCGGCCCCACCGTTACCGTCGCCCTCGGGTGGTTGTGGGCCACGAGGCCCGGCGGCTTAAGGGTGGAGAGTTCGAGTCCGGCCCCCGGGGACAAACGCGCCAGCAGACCGAAGCCGCCGCCCCGGTTCAGTGGCTTGAGCAGCAGGCTATTCCAGCCTTCAGCCAATCGCACCGTCACCGAGTCGTTGCCCGTGCCCAGGCCCCGCGCTACCTCATTCACCCAGACCCGCTGGCCGTTCACGTGGATCACCAGATCGTCGTCGCTGTCCGCCACGAGCAGCAGCGTGCGATCCTCCGGCGAAAACACGTAGACGTGACCGTAGGCGGCGCTCCACTCGGTAGCTTGGCCCGCGAAGACATCGTTCAGGTTCAACCGGCCGAACGGATCGGTCTCGGCTTCAACCCAGCCTTCGTCGCCCAGGGTGGGCATGGTTGACGCTTCGCCGCCCAACTGATCCGTCAGCACGCGTTCTTCGCCCCGGCCCGACGGGATCGGCCCGTGTACCAACCACTTCGTTATGACCAGGTCTTGAGACCGCACCGGAGAGACAAACGCGAGAAGCAGGCCCATTAGTGCCAACGAGCTACGCATCGCACCCACCTCTTCCTTTCCGCAGGGACCACACGCCCTACAGTTCGTAGCGTTCGATCAGCTTCTTCTCTTCCCCGACGACCTGAGCCTCGAGCTCTACGTACGGCTCGAGCCCGCTTCCCGACAGTTTCTTGCGAAAGAGCTCATCGAGCTGGAAGACACCGGCCGAGTTCGACATCTCGATGACTATCCGGACCGCCTTCTTCTCGCCCGCCTCGAGGCGGACCGCTTCGATCGCCGCAGCGGAAACAGAATGGATGCTCATGCCGCCCGCCTCGAACGGGATGCGCGAGCGCCCTTTGGCGATGTCCAGCGCATCGGCTATGCGCACGATCCCCGCCTCCAGCGTCAGCGGCTTACCGCCCGAGCGATGCGCTATGATCGCGTGGAGCACCTCCGAGCGTACGATCGTCGCTTCCGCCACAGGATAGAGAGACTCGAGTATGGTCTTGAGCTTCGACTGGGCGACGAACAGCGAGAAGCTCTCGTGGTCGGCCCGGTGGATCGACATGCCCACGTCGTGGAACAACGCCGCCAGCGCCACGACCACCTCGGCATCCTCCCGCGACATGCCGTAGTCCTTCACAACCGACGGCTCCACACCGTGATCCATCAGCAGGCGCAGCATTCGGACCGCCAGATTCGTCACGATCTTCACGTGCACCGGCCCGTGATCGGTCATGTTCAGCCGGTCGATGGCGGTCACGTTCTCGGCGACCCATAGCGCGTATAACTCATCGTCCGTGTTCACCTGTTCGACCAGAACCCCAAGCTTCTTGTTACCCCGGGCCGGTAACACCATCTCGATCCGCCCCGCGAACCGCTCCCTCACTGTCCGGCCGGGCCCACCCGCTTCTGCGCCCTTCATGCTGTTCTCTCCATCTCTCGGTCGACCCGCATGCTCCGCTGCACCATGCTGGACTTCTCAGATCACCGGCGCAACCCTGGTGCCGGGCCGCGCACGCGCCTAACGTGCAGAGAAGCGTCACACCCTTGATCAGGCGCAGGGACAGGATCCGGATGCCCGAGCAGAGCGGACGAGTCACCGGGATATACAGGGAGCGGAGCGAGCGCTTCGCCCGGACTCGAGACGCCTACGCCCGGCGCTCGCGCCGGGCGGGGCACGCCCGTTTGGTCGCCTTCCTCGGCATCGCCCTACCACTCGTCCTGGTTCCGTTTGGTCCAGACACGCCTCCGGCACTTGTTGGCATCGCGCTCGTCTTCGTCGTCGGGTTCGTCGTGCTGGTCATTTACGACAACGGACTCAAGCGCCAGGTCAGCCGATACGACGAGTTCGTCAAAGTCAACGACGAGGGACGGAGCCGGCTGGCGCGCGACTGGGACGCGCTACCGAGATCTGACGAGGTCCCCCACGATCCTGACCATCCGTTCGCCGACGACCTGGACCTCTTCGGCCACGCATCGCTGTTCAGCCTGCTAGGGACCGTGGCCACGCCGCTGGGGCGTGACCTCTTGAAACGCTGGCTCCTCGAGCCGGCCGACCGAGGGACGATCCTCGAGCGTCAGGAGGCGGTGGCCGAGCTGGCGCCGCTCATCGACCTGAGAGAAGAGATCACGGCCACGGGCCGGATCATGCCGGGCGCCGACGCCGCCGCGCTTGAGGGCTTTCTGGCCTGGGCGGAGGGCGACCCGTGGCTTCGACCCAGGCCGCAGCTCGCCTGGATCGCGCGCCTGCTTCCGTTGGTGCCGACAGGTCTCGTCATCCTCAACGTTGCCGGCATCGTCTCCTGGCACGCTTGGGTCACGGCGCTGATCGTGAACATCGCCTTCACGTTCACGGCCGGGGCCGGCGTTCATCACACTTTCGCCCGTGCCTTCGCCCGCGAGAACGAGTTCCAGGGTTACGCCAGGCTGCTGGCTACCGTAGCAGGGTCACGTTTCAGCTGCTCAGCGCTCACAAACATCCAGGCGGAACTGTCTCGGGGACACGGCACCGCGCAACGTCAGATGAAGCGGCTCCATCGCCTGCTCGCGCTGGCCGAAGTACGATACTCGATGGCCTACTTACCCATCCAGGCGTTCACTCTCTGGGATTTCCATGTGCTCTGGCGCCTCGAGCGCTGGCAACTGACCGCGGGCCGCAACGCGCGCCGCTGGCTCGAGGCGCTGGCCGAATTCGATGCGTTGGCCACCTTGGGTGGTCTGTGCTACGAGAACCCCGACTGGGCGTTCCCGGAGATAACCGAGCCCGAGACCCCGACGCTGGAGGCGACCGGCCTGGGCCACCCGCTGCTCCCCGACGACGTACGCGTCGTCAACGACGTGAAGGTGGGACCGCCCGGCACCTTCTTATTCGTCACTGGCTCCAACATGTCGGGCAAGAGCACGCTCTTGCGTGCGATCGGAACGAACACGGTGCTGGCGCGGGCCGGCGCCCCGGTCTGCGCGTCAGCGATGCACGTTCCGCCGCTCATCCTCGAGACGAGCATGCGGGTACACGACTCGCTGCAGCAGGGGCTCTCTCATTTCATGGCCGAGCTTACACGCCTCAAACGGGTAGTCGAAGCGGCGCGGCGCGTGCGGCGCGATGGATACGGGACACTGCTCTACCTGCTCGACGACGTGCTTCAGGGGACCAACACGGCGGAACGGCGGATCGCTGCACGCAAGATCATCAAACACCTGCTCGCCGAGGGTGCGATCGGCGGCGTTACATCTCATGATCTGGCGCTGGCCGAGACCGAGGAACTCTCGGCCGCCTCTGATCCCGTGCACTTCAGTGAACAAATTCACCAAGGCCCCGATGGGCCCGGCATCTCATTCGACTACAGACTTCGCCCGGGTGTCGCCACGTCGAAGAACGCACTCATGCTGCTACAGATTGTTGGTCTCGACAAGCCACTTGCCAAGAACGAGTCGGCCGAAGAATCTACTTAGCTCACTGCCCGGTTTCTCGTATTCTCGGAGGCACACGATGCTCGCTTTGATCGACCCCCTATTGATTCCCATTACCGCCATCACCTTCGCGGTGGGCGTACCGGTCATGGCGCTGGCGGCACACCTCGTACTCCGCCCCATGGTCCGCGACATTACCAAAGCGATCAGCGCCGGTAAGACACAAGCGAACGAAGACGTCGAGCGACGGCTCGCCAGGCTCGAGGACGCCTACGAGCACCTCGACCAGAATGTCTCGCGATTGGTTGAAGCGGAGGATTTTCGGCGCCAGCTAGAGAGAGGGAAAGAATGAGGCTATGGGGATCGACCTTAGCCACGGTCGTCCTGCGCCGACCGATCCGGCCATCCACGCCTAGCACGGCTAGACCGACACGACGCGGCGCCGCCCATGCAGGACGACGCCGCGCTTTCTTACGTTCGCTTCTCTTCTCTACGGAAGCAGGTAGCCCAGACTCAAGCTGACCGACGGGTTTATTAGGTCCGACAGGTCCTCGTCGAGCGGGATGCGAAGCTGTGCCCCGGGCTGGAACCTGCCGAGGAGGAGGTTCGCAAACATGCCGAGCTGGTGGAAGGTCCGCTCACCGAAATCGAGATCGCCTTCTGTCGCCAGCAACCGACCGCTAAATCCAGCGCCCGCGCTGACCTTCTCACCATCGTACCACGCCTGAGCGCTGTAAAGAGCCCATAACTCGACATCATCTGAGAGTGCATCGCCGGTGTCTATCCACAGCACAGGCGCCAGGCGCAATCTCAACCCCAGACCAGGAGTAGTCCGGGACCTGTAGTTCACAGCGCCATGTATTGAAAGGATGTCGGGTTGGAACGCTTCCCAGCGGTCGACCAAGTCGGCAAACTGACCGACAAAGGCTGCCATTTGGTTGTCGCCCTCACTGGGCGTAAGTGGAAGGCGCACCCCGAACTCCCCACGAACAGGGGACTCACTCCCCCCACCCTCGATGCCGACGTAGATGTTCCCAAACGCGGTCTCCGACCCGTCGACGTCTTCGAGACTGGCATACGTGAAAGGCACCTCGGCCACCGCGAACAGGTTCTCGCTGAAGAACCATCGCCCCGACAGGTACCAGCTCGTGGTTAAGAAGCTGAAGTCAGAACCCTCGAAGCTCGGCTTGAGTACCTCGAGATAAACACCGCGGTCGCTCTTCGGTTCAAGCCAGATCGACTGCGCCTCGAGCCCCACAGGCCCGATGCCAACGACCAGACACAGCGTTGCGGCAGCAGCCGCGATCTTCAGGCGTCTCATGATGCCACCTCCGTTTTGGCACTCGAATGCACTGGCAGGCAGGACGGCCTATGCCACGCACGTCTCAGCGGCGAATCAACCGCCCAGCAGTCAAGAGAAAGTCAAGCACTCCGCACCGCTTGCTGGCCAGCACGTCTCACCGCTAGAATCCCACTCGATCACACGCGACCCAGCCACCAGGCGACTCAAGGGAGGTCGTATGCGTAAACTATACTACTACCTGCTTCCATTCGCCCTCACGGGCCTGATAGCGGGTTGTGCGGCGGAGGAAGGGAGGATCGAAGCCCGTCAGGTCACCCAGTACACGATCGAGGACTTCCTCGGCACTACCAGCATCTTCGGATCATCGTTTTCGCCGGATAAGACCAAGATCCTGGTGAGCAGCGATGAGACCGGCGTCTACAATGCGTTCGCGATACCCGTCGACGGTAGCGAGCCGATCCAGCTCACCGAATCGACGACCGACGCTGTCATGGCCTACTCCTATTTCCCCGAGGATGAGCGGTTCATCTATGGCAGCGACCAGGGCGGCAACGAGCTCACTCACATCTACGTGCGTGAGCTCGACGGTTCGAGTACCGACCTGACTCCCGGCGAAGGTCTGAAGGCAAGCTTTCTCGGCTGGGCGCAGGACGACCGCTCATTCTTCATCAGCACGAACGAGCGCGACAACCGCTTCTTCGACATCTACGAGATCAGCCTCGACGGCTTCGACCGCACGCTGATCTACCAGGACGAGACCGGCTACCAGTTCGCCGACATCTCGCCGGACAAGCGCTACCTCGCCTTCGCGAAGCCCGAGACCACCACCGACAGCGACATCTACCTGTACGACCGTGAGACCGGCGAGATGGAGCACCTCACGCCACACGACGGCGAGATAGCCTATCAGCCGGTGAACTTCAGTCCGGACGGCTCGAGCCTTTACATCCTCACCGATGAAGACGACGAGTTCAGTTACCTGGTCCGACATGACCTCGAGACCGGTGAGCGCGCCGTCGTCGAAAAGACCGACTGGGATGTCTGGTACGGTTACTTCTCGAAACACGGCAAATACATGGTCGTCGGCATCAACAACGACGCGAGCACCGAGATCAAAGTCTATGACGCCGAGACGATGGACCGGGTGAGGTTGCCCGAGTTCCCGGCTGGCGACATCACTTCGGTCGGCTTCTCGCGAGACGAAGACGTCATGGCGCTCTACGTCAGCAGCAGCCGCAACCCGCGCGACCTCTTCTTTTACGACATGGCGGGCGACGACGAACCCAAGCAGCTCACGACCTCCCTCAACCCGAACGTCGACTCGTACGACCTGGTCGACGGTGAGGTCGTCCGCTTCGCGTCATACGACGGCGTGGAAATCCCCGGCATACTCTACCGGCCGCATCAGGTGAGTCCCGAGGCCAAAGCCCCGGCTCTCGTTTGGGTCCACGGAGGCCCTGGCGGCCAGTCGCGAATCGGCTACAGCGGGCTCATCCAGTACCTGGTCAACCACGGTTACGTCGTCTACGCTATCAACAACCGGGGCAGTAACGGTTACGGCAAGACGTTCTACAAGATGGACGACCGCCAGCACGGCGAGTCCGACCTGGCCGACTGTGTGGCAAGCAAGGAGATGTTGGTCGCCACCGGTTACGTCGATCCGGACCGGATCGGGATCATCGGCGGCAGCTACGGCGGCTACATGGTGCTCGCCGCACTCACGCTGGCGCCCGATGAGTTCGCGGTAGGCGTCGACCTGTTCGGAATTTCGAACTGGATCCGCACGTTGGAGAGCATCCCGCCCTGGTGGGAGTCGTTCCGGGAAGCGCTCTATACCGAGCTGGGCGACCCGGCGGAGGACCGTGACCGCCTGCACCGGATCTCGCCGCTGTTCAACGCGGCAAACATCACTCAGCCGCTGATGGTACTGCAGGGCGCCAACGACCCGCGCGTCCTGCAGGTCGAGTCTGACGAGATCGTCGAGGCGGCGCGCACTAACGGCGTGCCCGTCGAGTACATTGTCTTCGAAGACGAAGGCCATGGCTTCATGAAGAAGGAGAACCAGTTGGAGGGCTACAAAGCGATCCTCGAGTTCCTCAACAAGTACCTGATGGCCGAGACGGAGACGATCGCCGAGTAGTGCTTTACTAGAACGACGATCAGCACAGACGGTGCCGTGCCATGCCGGTGCGGCACCGTCGTTCTATTTCTTGAGCGACTCCAACAATCGGCGAGCTGTTTCGCGGCCGTCGTAGACACAGTCGGGGATGCCAATGCCCCGGAAGCCGGCGCCGGTGACTTCCAGGCCCGGGTGTTCCGCCAGCGCGGCGTCGACTTCGTCGATCAAGCTCGCGTGGCCCACGTCGTACTGCGGGCCCGAGTCCTTCCAACGGTAGACGCGGCTGAACAGAGGCTGTGCGGTGATCCCGGCGATGTCGCGAAGCTCTTCCCGGCAGATCCGAACCAGCCCGTCGTCGTCCGCTTGCATCTCCTCTCCGGTCCGGTCGCCTCCGATGAAGCAGCGCGCCAAGAACCCATCTTCAGGGGAGCGGTGCGCGAACTTGTTCGTTATCCAGGTCGCGCCGTTGATGCGCCGGCCTTCGCACGCCGGCACCAGGAAGCCGAAGCCGCGCGCGCGTCCGCCCAGATCGCTCGCCCGGTAGGCGAAGAAGACGGTCGCCGAGCTGACGTAGCGGATCGCCTTCATCTTGTCGGCCGAACTCGGCGCAAGATCACCCAGCAGCCGCGCCGTCGTCCAGGCCGGTGCCGCCAGAACGAGACCCGCGTAGCCGTTCTGCCGCCCGGCGTGCGTCTCCAGCGAGTAGCCTGAGTCGGTCCTCTCCAACCCGGTTACCGGAGTGCTCAGATGGACCGTCGCGTCGCCCAGGCGCTCGACTATCGCTTCGACTACCCGACCCAGTCCATCGCGCAGCGAACAGAAGATCGGCAGCGTGCGCGCCCCCGAGCGAGTGCTCTGCGGCGCCCGCAACAGCGACAGCAGGATGCTGCGCTGCTTCGCCACCATCTGGGGAAAGCGCGGGAAGGTGCTATAGATGCTCAGCTTGTCCGGGTCGCCCGAATAGATACCCGCGATCAACGGATCGACAATACGCTCGACGGCCTCGCGGCCCAGACGACGCCCGAAGAAGTCGGCCATCGACTCGTCGTCTCTCTGCACGCCGCGCGGCAAGACGAGATCCGCAGCCATGCGCAACTTCGCCGGCCACGAGACCACACCGCTCGCCATGTAGGCTCTGATCTTCCGAACGGCGCTCGAGCCGGTGCCGTAGGGCAGCGAGCGCAGCCTGCCGCGCGAGTAGAGTGCGACGCCGCGATGCTCGTCCTGGGTCGGGATGATCTCATCCTCCAGGCCGATCTCCCGACACAGCTCCAGACCCCACGGCTTGAGCGTCAGCACCGCGTCGGGTCCGGCATCGAGCACGTAATCGTCCACACGCTCGGTGAGGATCGCTCCCCCCAACCGGTCGGACGACTCGAAGATATCGATGCTTAGAGGGAGGTTTCGCTCGCGGGCCTGCAGCGCCAGCTCGTACGCCGCGGCGAGGCCGGCGATGCCACCGCCCACTACGGCGACCCGTTTCACCTCGCCCCGCGTCTGCGCCATCCCGTCTCTTCCTGCCGTGTCAGCTGTAGGTCGGATAGGTGGGGGCCTGAAGCTCGCCTTCCGGAAGCGCGACGACGTCGGCATGCGTCCCATCCTCCGCCTTCCGCACGACCTCGGCCAGCGCCGCTATGTACTTCTCGCTCGTACCGAGCGCGGCCGCCCGATAGAACGCCAGGCCACGCGACTCCGCGTCCTTCTTGCCCTCGACGTCAAAATCGTAAAGCGTCTCCAGATGCTCAGAAACGAAACCCACGGTACACGCCATCACCGCCTTGTGCCCTTCCGCCGCCACTTCATCCAGCGACTCGGCCAGCGTCGGACCCAGCCACTTGTCCTTCGTCTCACCCTGGCTGGTGAAGGCGAACCGCCAACTCAGACCCTCGAAGCGCTCCGCGACCAGCCGGCTCGTTTCCAGCAACTGCTCACGGTAGGGATCGTTCTCCTTGAGGATCTTCTCCGGCAGGCTGTGAGCCGTAAAGACGACCGGCAGATCGACACGATGTTCTTCAGGGACCGCCTCGATTGCCTCGTGCAGCTTCTCCTCCAGGGCATCGATGAACAGCGATTCGTCGTGGTACGACTTGATGCAGAGGACGTCGAGCGGCTTCTCCAGCCCTTCCAGTCCCTCGCTCACGTAGTTCAGGTACTGGGCGATGCTCATGGTCGAGTAGTGCGGCGCCAGGGTGATGGCCACCGCTTGCTCAATCCCGTCCTCCGCCATCTGCCTGACCGCTTCCGGGATATACGGGTGCCAGTGCTTCATACCCAGATAGCCGCGATAGCCGCCGTTCGACCAGTTGAGCCTCCGCTCCAGCGCCTTCATCTGTTCAACGGTCGTCTGGTAGAGCGGTGACGGGCCACCGATCAGCCCGTAGCGCTCCTTCAGGTCCTCCACCGCCTCGTCGGACGGCTCGTGCCCGTGCCGAATGTGCGTGAGATAAGGACGCACGTCGTCCATCGTCTCCGGCGTCCCGTACGCCATCACTAAGAGGCCTTTCAAAACTTTACTCGCCATCGCGTACCGGTTCTGAATTCGAATGTTCTAGTGTTCAAATGATCTTCTTGATCAGCTTCCCGAATTCACCTGACCACCCGCCTGACCACCTAACCCGCATACCCGTGTACTACCTCTATCACCGCATCGACCGCTTCCATCGGCGTCGGCGGCAGTATCCCATGACCCAGATTGAAGATGTAGCCGTTCTTCGCATCGGCCCGCTCGAGGATGCTCTGCACTCGCGCCACCAGCAGCTCCCTCGGCGCCATCAGCGTCACCGGGTCGAGGTTGCCCTGCACCGCGAAGTCGGGCCCGATGATCTCGCGCGCCCGCTCGATCGGCAGCCGCCAATCGACGCCGATCACCTCACCGCCCGCCTCCTTCATCGTCTCCAGCAGCGTGGCGGTATTGGTGCCGAAGTGGATCCTCGGCACGCCGTACTCGGCCAGTCCTTCCAGCACCCAGGCCGAGTGCGGTAGCACGAACTGCCTGTAGTCCTCGGGCGACAGGCTACCGACCCAGGAGTCGAACAACTGCACCGCCTGGGCGCCCGCTTCGATCTGCGCCGCCAGGTAGTCGCGCGTCACCTCTGAGATCGCCCGCATCAGCCTATCCCAGGCCCGCGGATGCTGATACATGAACGACTTCATGTGCAAGTAGTTCTTCGACGACCCGCCCTCGATCATGTAGCTGGCCAGCGTGAACGGCGCGCCGGCGAACCCGATGAGCGGCACCCGTCCCTCCAACTCGCGGCGCACAAGCCTGATCGCATCCAGGACGTAGCCCAGCCCCACCGCCGGGTCGAACGGCTTCACCGCAGCGGCGTCTTCGGGGGTGCGGACCGGACTCTCCACCACCGGGCCCTCGCTGGCGCTGAACTCGAAGCCGACGCCCAGCCCCTCCAGCGGCAACAGGATGTCGGCGAAGATGATCGCCGCATCGAGGTCGTAGCGGTTGATCGGCTGTAGCGTGACCTCCGCCGCCAGCTCCGGCGTGCGGCACAGCTCCAGCATCGAGTGCTTCGCCCGCAGCGCCCGGTATTCCGGCATGTAGCGGCCAGCCTGGCGCATCAGCCACAGCGGGACCCGCTCCACCGGCTGGCGCCGGCAGGCCCTAAGAAACGGATAGTCGTTGCTCATTCGTGTTCTAATCCAGCCACCCCCGGCGGCCGGGCGCGGCGTTCCCTCGGTTCCAGGCAAATCAGGTGACCGAAACGAAACGAGCTAGCCTACGCTGTCAAGGGAATCACTGCTCCGGCCGGCCGGACCTCAGCGCCTCCGAGGCCGGGACACCCTGGTCCAGCAACTCGTAATCGACCTCTGTGCCCCGGGCGCTGTGCGGGATGAGATAGACCACGACCATCACCAGCGCCGCGATCGCCACAGCCGCCCGCGAGACCCGCTCGTCCTTCCGCGCGCCCAGCCAGATCACGCTGCAAGCGGCGATCCAGACCAACCACATGATCAGCACCTTGTTGTCGGTCAGGTCGTAGTCGAACGGCCAGCCGGTCCAGAAGGCGCCGAACGCATACTTCTGGGCGATGGGGCCGAGGACCATACCGCCGATCGTCATAATGATGAGGGTCGTCCAGGCCAGCCGGCGCATGGGAGACGGTGAGATCAAAGCCGCCAGCCCCGCCCGCATGCCCACCAGCAGCGCCAGAAACATCATCGCGATGTGTGGGGCCAGCGAGTACCAGGGCACCGGGTCCTTGAAGCGGATGATCACGCTGCCGTCCGACTCGCCCGGCACGCGGATCACACCGTCCGGCGTCCGCAACGTCAGGAAGTACTCCAGCTTGCCGGCGGGCGGCTGCACCGGTAGCAGGCCAGCCAATTCACCCTCCTCGGCCTGCAATGCTACGGACGTGAAGTCATCGTCGGTCCGGTAGCGCTTGTAGTGCAGGGCGCCTGCCACCCCGGCGTCGGGGATCGCGGCCCGGGCGTCGCCTGTCGTCAGCGTATTGCGGATCAGGCGGTAATCGTAGCCCTGTCCCGCCACCTCGAAGGTGCCGCGCGCCGGGTAGCTGGGACCCGTGAACCGCTGGTAGCCCGCCGCACCCACCGTGAGCACAAAGGCCAGAACCCAGAGGAGGACTTCGCGGCCCCGGCCGCTTCCCGTCTCTTTGTAGCTGTTCATGATCACCCCAAATCGGGCACGCTTGACGGCAGAACGCCGCCCCCCATCTTCCTCGACGAGCCATCATGGACACCGAGTTTCGCAGCACCCCTCGGCGGCTTCGCCGGATCCTCCCAGCCACGCTCACAGCGTGTGCCTGTCTACTATTTCATATCTCCTGCTCGACTGGCAACGATGGTGCCAGCGGGACCGGCTACCGCGGTTGGATGATGCCCCGCCCCCAGGCGAAGGTCGATTTCACCCTCACCGACACCGAGGGCGAGCCGTTCGAATTCCGGGCCCGGACGGACGGCTACATCACGCTCCTCTTCTTCGGCTACACCTACTGTCCCGATGTATGTCCGATCCACATGGCGAACATCGGGGCCGTGCTCGATGATTTTCCCCTCGAGGTCAGGAGTCAGATCAAGGTCGTCTTCGTCACCACCGATCCCGAGCGCGACTCGCCGGAACGGCTGCGCCTCTGGCTCGATAACTTCGATACCTCCTTTATAGGTCTCCGCGGCGACCGAGACGAAGTCAACGAGATCCAGATCGCCCTGGGGCTGCCGGCCTCGGTGATCGAGGAGACCGAGGGCGGCGAATATCTTGTCGGCCATTCGGCCCGCGTCCTCGCCTTTACCAAAGACAACCTCGCGCACGTCGCCTACCCGTTCGGCACGCGCCAGGCGGATTGGGCGCATGATCTCCCGAAGCTGGTAGACGAGCGCTGGGAGTGATGATGAAGAACCCAAGATACACGCTCCAGCACGGTGCAGTCTTCGCCCTCGCCGTGACGATCGCCCTCGCTTGCATATCTCGGGAGACCCCTGAGAGGATCGACCTCGAGGTCTCGCGGGTCTTCGTCACCGAGCCCGTGACCGGCGAGCGAGCCGCTATGTACTTCTCGGTGACCAACAACGGGGACGTCGACGACGAGCTACTGGCCGTCTCCACAACCGCCGCCCGGGTCGCCGAGATCCATCGTACCGAGCACGAGGGCGGCACGATGAAGATGGTGCCGGTGGACGCACTGAACGTTCCGGCCGGCGGCCGACTGGACCTCGCCCCCGGCGGCTATCACGTGATGCTCCTCGAGCTCACCCAGAATCTCTTCCCCGACGACCGTTTCGACGTCACACTCCGCTTCCGCCACGCCGGCGATATGGTCGCCCGCGCCCTGGTCATCCGTTACGAAGAAGTGGAAGAGCTCGTCGGGGGCGCGGCGCAGAGCGACCCGCATAACAGTCGCTAGCCAATGAGGCTCTGGTGCACCTCGTCCCAGGGGGTCGCCTGGGACTGGACCTGGCAGCCCTACCTCGGCGTCTGGGTCTTCATCCTGCTGATCGCCATCGCCTACTGGCTGCACCTCCGTCGCCTTGACCTGTCGATTACAGAAGACTGCACGCAGCGACGACGACGCATCGTCTTTTTCGCCCTGGGACTCCTGTCGCTGTGGTTAGCCCTCGATTGGCCCATCGCACCGCTGGGCATGGGATACCTGGCCAGCGTGCACATGGTGCAATACATGCTGATCGCGCTCGTAGCGCCGCCGCTATTCCTCCTGGGCGTTTCCGCAGCCAGCTACGAGAAGCTCAAAGATCGCCCGCGCGCTCTGGCGATGCTGCGCAACACGACACAGCCGATCGTCGCCTTCTTCATCTTCAACGTCATCATCACGGTCACCCACTGGCCGGCGCTCGTGGACCCCTTCATGAGCTCACAGATCGGTGCCTTCGCCCTCGACATGGCCTGGCTCGTCGCCGGGCTCGTCTTCTGGTGGCCACTCATCGCTACTGTGCCTTCCTGGCCGCGTTTCCTGCCGCTTTTCCAGCTGGCCTATCTGGGGCTCAACGGGATCATCATCCGGCCGCCGTTCTTTATACTCCTGTTCTCCAAGTTTCCCGCCTACGCGACCTACGAGCTGGCACCGCCCATACCGGGCACCTCGGCATTGAGCGACCAACAACTCGCTGCCGGCATCATGAAGCTGGGCACGGCGCTGGTCATGGTGGTGGCGATGGTCTTCGTCTTCGGCGCGTGGGTCCGGTCGAGCAAGAAGTCGGACGCTTGACACGGGCGACGTCCGAGACATAAAGTGTGATCGACAACTAGGAGCACAACGGCGGGCGGAACAACTCGGAAGCCGGTGAGAATCCGGCACGGCCCCGCCACTGTGTGAGGCCCGGCCCCAAGCCGGAAGAAGCCAGCCCACCATGCCACTGGGACTCGTGGGAGTCCTGGGAAGGCGGGCTCGGCTGCCTCGAGTCAGGAGACCTGTTCCGCCTCGTACGCCACGGCACTCTTCCAGGGCAAGACGTGCGGGCTTTGTTTTTGCCAACGGTTCTTCTGTCAGGCCGGCGACGGTCGCGGGCTCACTGCGCCGCGCTCATCGCGCTCGCCACGGCCCTCACACCCTCAGTCGCATCCGCACAGTACCCCGGTGAACTCCATGGTCGGGTCAGCGACGCCATCAGCGGCGCGCCGGTGGAGAACGCGCTCGTAGAGGTGATCGGAACCGGCCTCACCCGGCTGAGCGACGGACGCGGCCACTATCGGCTGCGCGGGCTCGAGCCGGGTAGGCATTCCGTCCGCTTCACGCGGATGGGCTACGAGTCGCTGGTGCTCGCGATCGAGATCCAGAACGGCGAAACGGCATGGCTAGTCGTCCGGCTCGGCGCTCGTCCCATAGAGCTGCAGGAGGTCCGCGCCGCACCGAGCGCGGCGCACGCTGCGGAAACTGCTGCCGGAGTCATCACTATCGACCGCGACGAGATCGAGGGCAGCGGCGAGCATACCGCCGCCGGCCTGCTCGAGGGGCGCGCCGGTCTCGTAGTCCAGCGTCGCGGACCGGTGGGACGGCAGACCGTGAGTATCCGGGGAAGCTCCGCCGACCAGGTCCTGGTGCTGCTCGACGGCGCGCCGTTCGGCGACCCGCTGACCGGCGCCGCCGACCTCTCCACCGTCCCGGCATCGGGGATCGAATCGATCACCGTGCTCAAGGGAAGCCAGTCGGCACGCTTCGGCCCCGGTGCCGAAGCGGGTGTCGTCCTTATCGAGACGCGCGGAGACGCGGCGCCGCTGGCTGCCCGACTCGAGACGGGCTCGTTGGGAAGCTGGTCGGCTTCCGCGGAAACGAGCGGCGGTGATCCTGGTCTCGCTTGGTCGGCCGGCGGTTACGCTCGCACCATAGACGGCCAGTTCGAGTACCGGGCGCCGGACGGCCTTGGCGGTGGCGACGACACGCGGGTCAACAACGATCTGTCGGAGGCGAATCTGTTCGTGGCCGCTAACGCGTTCACCGCCGGCGGCGACCTACGGATCCGCGCCGGCCTCACTCGGTTGGACCGCGGGCTTCCCGGCCCCAGCTACCAGCCGACGCCCGACGCGCGCGAGGAGCTGACGCGCTGGAACGGCCAGGCCGGTTGGGAGCGTCAGACCGGGGGCTCCCGATTCACGGCGGCCGTCCATGGCGTCTTCCAGAGGACCCACTTCTCTGACCCGGAACCACCGCTCGGCCTGCCTTACGACAGCCGCACCGACGCTCTCTCCCTCGGGGGCCGCCTCGTCGCCGAGACCTCACCGAGCGACCGTGTGCACTCGTTGTCCGCCGGACTCGAGCTTCGCGGGCAACGCTACGCGAGCGACGCGTTCGACGAGTTGGCCCCCAGCGGCCGGATCGACCTAGGACTCTTCGCCGGCGGCCAGTTCGCAGCGGCACCGGCCGGCAGCCCGCAGCTCCGTGCGGCGCTACGGCTCGACCGCGATGGACTCGAGGATCTCTGGCGCCTGACCCACGAGCTCACCCTTACCGCGAGTGCCGGGTTCGCGACCTTCCACCTGCGTCACGCCAGCAGTTACAGCCCACCGACCTTCGGCGACCAGTTCTTCAGGGAAGGCGTTTTGGTTCAAACGAGTGCCTAACGACCTCAGCGTCGGCGCTGCACTCGAGGGCCTCATCGGCGGCACCAGCGGTCGGTTCGCCGTTGACCTCTACATCGCAGATGTGAAGGACATGATCATCTGGGCCCCCGACTTTCGCTTCGTCTGGAGCCCGCGAAACTTCGATGTGAAGCGGCGCGGCCTCGACGTTGAGGGGAGCATCGAGTTCACACACCTGACCTTGCGGGCCGCCTACAGCTACGCACGTGTCACCTACGACCGGCCGGACGACGACACGGTACAGGTCATGTACCGACCCCGGCACAGCGGCAGCATCGGCGCACGCTGGAAACCGGCGCGCTGGGCCGGTGCCCGCGCCGCTCAATGCGCTCGACCCATACTGGACAGTCGACCTGCGCCTGCGCCGCAGCTTCGACGCCGGAACCTGGCAGATAACACCCACGCTCGCGGTCGACCGCCTGTTCGATAACGACGACTCGCTGATCTTCGGCTACCCCGAGCCCGGCCGCGTCCTCCGCCTCGAGCTCGCGGCTCGACCGAGATGAACTAGGAAGGGAATGTATTCCGTGCGCCCACTACTCCCCATCGCCATCGCTATCCCCATCGCCATCGCCGCCTGCGATGACACAACCGGAGTCGTGCCCGTAACCGGCGTCGAAACAGCGGTCATCCTCAACAGTATCGACCTCTCGCTCACCGTCTTCCCCGTCGACGACCCCGACGCCGCCGCCGCTATCGGGCTCGCCGCAGCCGGTTCGCCGGTCAGCGCCGCGGCACGCGGCAACACCGTCGTCGTGCCGCTCGGCTTCTTCCCCGCCGCCGCCGTCGTCGACCTGGCGAGCGGCGACGTGAATACGATTCCGCTCCCCGACAACTCGGGCGCCACGGGCGTGGCGTTCTTGAACGACTCTATCGCGTACGTCGCCAACCCGAACCTGGGCACGGTAAGTGTGATCAACGTCTCGGCGGGTACGGCCGGCGACGAGATACAGGTCGGCGTCTTTCCGCAGGCGGTGGCGGTTTGGGGTGATACGGTCCTCGTGCTCAACGCCGAGCTCGGCCTCGATTTCCGCCCGATTCGCCAGGGCGTCGTGTCGGCCATCGACGCGTCGTCCAACACGGTCGTCGGATCGATATTCCTCACAGGCTTCAATCCGGCGGCGGCCGCCTACGGGCCCGATGGGCTGCTCTACATAGTGAACTCCGGCGCCTTCGGCGACGGCAACGGCAGTCTCTCGGTGGTGGACCCGGCGACCCTCGACGAGGTCGAGCATCACGCCGGCTTCGGCGAGTTTCCTGGCGACATCGCGTTCGACGAAGCGGGCCATGCGTACCTGAGCTCGTTCGCCTACGGTATCGCCGTCTGGGACGCCGCGGGTGACAGCTTCATCAATCCCCCAGACGATCCGCTCGTCGCCGATGGTCACACCATCTCGAGCGGGGTCGGCGTAGACTCGGACGGACGCCTATACACGCTGATACCCGGGGACTGCATCGCGCCCAGCGTGGCAGTCCGCCTCGACGCCACCCTCGCCTTCGACCGCGAGATCGACGTCGGCGTCTGCCCCATCGACGTCACCTTCACTCGAGTGGAGGAACCGTGAGAGTACGAAGTCGCCTTCTCCTGACGGGCCTGCTCGTCGCCGCGACCGCCTGCACCGGCGACCGAGAAAGACGGCCCTCCGCCCTGGCCGGCGCCGACCTGGAGCGGCCGCCGCAGCGAATCGTCTGCCTCATCCCGTCGGTCACCGAAATGATCCTCGCGCTCGGCGCCGCGGACCGACTGGTCGCGCGGAGCGACTTCGACACCGACCCGGCATTGGCACACTTGCCGACCGTGGGCCAGGGGCTCACGCCCAGTCTCGAACAGCTCACGATGCTACAGCCCGAGCTGGTGATCGCCTGGCCCGACAACGAGTCGCGCTCCGTTATCACCCGGCTGGCCGACCTCGGAGTCACCATCTACACGCCACAGATCCAGACGCTGGCCGACATCGAGCGCACGACCCGCGAACTGGGGGACATGCTGGGACGCGAGATCGCCGCCGCGTCACTCATCGCTACGATCGATGCGGAGCTCGATGCGATACGCCGGGCCGTGGCGGACCGCGGACGGCCCACCGTGTTTTACGTTGTCTGGTACGCGCCGCCGACCACAACGGGGACAGGGACCTACGTCCACGAGCTCATCGAGATCGCTGGAGCACATAACATCTTCGACGATGCGCCCGGCCTCTGGCCCACGGTGAGCATCGAGGAGGTGATGAACCGGCAGCCGGATATCGTGCTCCTCTCACAAACTGAAGAGATCCACGTCGACCTCGAGCAATTACGTGCCGCGCCCGGCTGGCGCGATCTCCAGGCCGTCCGCGATGGGCGCGTTCTGCAGATCGATGCGAACCTCTACAACCGGCCCGGACCGCGCGTCATAGATGCGGCTCGACAGCTCGCCCACCTGCTGCACCCCGACGCCTTCCCGGACGGCCTTGACCAGTGACCGCGCCTAACGCGCTGCGCCTGCTTTCACTAACTCTGCTCGCAACTGTTCTGCTCGTGGCGAGTATGGCTCTCGGCGCAGCTGACCTGCCACTCAGCGCCGTGCTCGACGCGCTGAGCGGAGGCGGCCAAGACCCGGCGCGCACAATAGTCCTCAACCTGCGACTCCCTCGCGCCGCCCTCGCCGTTCTCGTCGGCGGCTCGCTGGGACTGGCCGGCGCCGTCTTCCAGGCACTGCTCCGTAACCCGCTGGCCGAGCCCTACGTGCTCGGCGTTTCCGGTGGCGCGGCGGTGGGCGCGGTAGCCGCGGTCGTGCTCGGCTGGAACCTGTACGCGCCCTGGGCACTCCCCATCGCCGCCCTCGTCGGCGCGCTGTTCGCCATCACGCTGGTCCTGCGCATCGCCGCCCGCGCCGCCCGTGGCTTCGACACACGTGTGCTGCTGCTCGCCGGCGTAGTGGTCGGTGCGTTCTTCCACGCGGTGATACTGCTGCTGCTCACCTTCGCGTCGGCGGAGGCCTACCGCTCTGCAGGACTCTGGATGATGGGCAGCCTCGCCGCGGCCGACTGGTCGGCGGTCCTGCTGCTCGTAGCGTACCTCGCACCGGCGATGGCCGTACTCCTGCTGATGGCGCGGCCGCTCAACCTGCTCGCCATGGGCGAGGAGACGGCGCTGTACCTGGGGGCGAACGTCGAGCGGGTAAAGCTCGCGTCGTATCTTATAGCGTCGCTGCTCGTCGCCGCCGGCGTGGCGGTGAGCGGGGTGATTGGATTCGTCGGTCTCATCGTACCCCACGCTGTTCGACTCATGTGGGGTAGCGACCATCAGCTTCTTCTTCCCGCGTCGGTTCTACTGGGTGGCAGCTTTATGCTCGCCGCCGACACCGTGGCGCGAACCGCGGCGGCACCGGCCGAGTTGCCGGTCGGCGTCATTACCGCGCTGGTCGGCGTACCACTCTTCGTCGTGCTGCTCACTCGGAGGGTCGTGTGAGCGGCCCGCCGGTCTTCGAGGCGCGTGCGCTTCGCTTCTCCTATCAAGGTGCGCCACGACCGGCGCTCGACGGCGTCGATCTGCAGGTGGGCGCCGGCTCGCTCTACGCCATCCTCGGACCTAACGGCTCCGGAAAATCGACTTTGCTGAAGTTGCTGCTGGGAGCGCTGCAGCCGGAGAGCGGCGAGGTCAGCTACGCCGGAAGGCGCCTGGTCGATTGGACGCGTCGGGCCCTGGCGCAACAGATCGGTGCCGTGCCGCAGGGCGAGGAGATGGCGTTCCCCATCACCGTCCGCGAGATGGTGGCGATGGGGCGCTACCCGTACCTCGGCGTCCTGGGGCGCCCGGGCCGCGAGGACCGCGAGGCGATCGAACAGGCCCTGGAGCGCTGCGACGTGATCGAGCTCGCCGAGCGACCGATCTCGAGGCTCTCCGGCGGCGAACGCCAGCGCGCACTCATCGCCCGGGCATTGGCCCAGCGTCCGGCCACGCTAGTGCTCGACGAGCCCACCGTCTCCCTCGATATCCGCCACGAGATGACCATCTTCGAGCTGCTCGCCGAGTTCACGGGCAGCGACGGCGTCACCGTCGTCCTGGTCACCCACAACCTCAACCTCGCCGCCCGCTACGCCGATCGCCTGCTGCTGCTCGACGCAGGGCAGCCCGCCGCCGAGGGCACGCCGGCCGATGTGCTATCGCAGGAGATAATCGAGAAGGTCTACCAGTGGTCGGTTGTGGTCGCGCCGCATCCGGGGCCCGGCCGCGATGCAGGCGCGCCGCAGATCACCCCACTCACAGATCAACGGGAAAGCCGATCCTGAGCCCCAAGCGCACCTGCTGGAGCGCGGCGGTTGCGTTCCAAGAGCTGGGTGGACATAATTATGACTTCTGGGTGATAAACTGAGATTACGAGGGACACCTGTAGCTTGCCCCACTACGGAGGTCCTGGACCCTGGCATCGACCCCGCGAGACAACCCACACTTCTTCTCCTTGCTGCACCCTCTCGCCTGGGCCACAGTGCTCCGTTGCGCCACCATCGACTCCCACGCGTTGGAGGACGGACCATGAGAAAAGCCGCCGCCGTGCTTTCCCTCTTGTTGTTGATCCCGACCCTGCCCACCCAAGCGCAAACCACCGCCGGCATCACGTGCTGCGGTAGTTGCGTCGGCGTGCCCGGTGGTTCCTGGGTCGGGTGTGACCGCGATGCCAACTGCGCAGACGTTTTGGAACAGCTTTCCGGCGAGCAACGCCTGGCCGTGTGCACACAGCTGATGAATCAGAGAATGCTCTGTGATCAGGCGTTGCCTGTCTGTTGCGAGTTCGCAGACGAGTTGCTCTCCGGTCTCCGCGCGCGGATACGAGGGATACGCGAGTCCGAGGACTTGTTGCTCCGCGACCTTACAGACGCCGAGCAAAGATATCTCGAGAGTGCAGACAGAATCTTTGGCTGGCGAGGGTCCGGTGCGAAGTTTATAACTTCCGCAGTGGGAGTCGGCGCCCTGAGGCCCGGCTTCAGTAAGACAATCAACACAATAAACACGGCGGCCAGCGTTGCTCAGGAACCGCTCGGAGCAGACGAGTGGGGAGGTGTGTTCGTTGAGATATTCACGAGCGACATCTTTCTCAGCGTACAGTACAAGGCCCGGCTGATCGAATTGACCGATCTTACCAATCGTGTGGTCGAACTTACCGGTGACCGCCAGCTCGCGGCCCGTGAGTACTGGGAGCGAGCCCGGAGTATTGACACCAGAAACGCAGCAACTCAGACAGCCCTTAAAGGTGCGGGAGTTCTGCTCGCCTTCTACGACTACATCGACAGTACACTCGAGCTGTTCGACGACATAGACGTTTGGTACCAAGCGCGAGTCGACTCAATAGCTACTGCGGATGCGCTGGATCAGGCCGACCAGCGACGTGAGGCGCTACAGCAACAGATAGACGCCCTGTTGACGCGCTGCGACGATCGGGAGAATCCCGGTTCTGGGTTCTATTCTGAGAACGTTCCCGCCAATGCCGCAGTGGTCGACTCTTACTGCGAAGTGCCTTCACTGCTCACGATACCGGTCCTCTTCCCTCCAACTGGCGGGCCAACCGATCCCGCCCTGCGCGCCGAGTACTTGCCATCTGCCGACAACGCACAGACCGAGGAGCTGCCATCTCAGCCGAACCGCACACAAGACGTGCGAGAGCTGCTGGCCGCCCAGCGGAAGTTGGAGCAGTTGCGAAGCGAGCTCGACGAAACGATCGAACACTTCTACTCGGACGTCCTTCCTCCGCTGTACCCTCTTCTATCGGACACGTGGCGCGAGCTGGATCCGGGAGTCCTGCATGAGCTGATGAAGATGGCTTTGCCCGAGCTACGGACCATGGAGCGTAGTCTGTCAGCATTGACTCGACTCGGGTCGGATGTAGTGACGGCTATCGGAAGGACGGCCGACCCACCCGGGGAGGCGGACATTCCCCTTGCCTATGGCACGGGCCTCAGAATCGTCCGAGTGTCAGGCCTTGTGGCTCAGGAGTCGTGGCTGGTCACAAATCACGGTGCCGGCTCTGGCGCCGTCATCACGGCGCCGGCGAGCCGAGACTCGAGTAGCGTCTGGCTGCCGCCTGGTTCGTACGATGTCTACATGAACGCCCGAATCGGTCGTAAAAGCTCGCCTTTGTTGTTCGCCGATGGCCTGCACATCCCAGACGAGGACTTCGCCTACCTAACGCTATCAGGGATATCGCTCGTTGTATCGGACTGGGTGCCGGACCGAGATTGGACCCACGGTTGGTGGGGTGTCGTCAGAGCCGCTGAGTCGGTCGAGGCCAGGATTCAGTGGACAAACCTGCCGGACGCTCTGCTGTTACCGCCGGGACTCTATGACATCTATTGGAAGCATGATTTCCAGAATGGCCCGATGCTCCTCGCGCAGAATGTCCAAATCGATTCGGGAGCACTGACTCCCGTCCCGGCCAACTCGGGCATCCACCTGGCCATCGCACCCTGGGTCCCTGAGCTACAATCCTCGCACGGCTGGTGGGGGGCCGTACGCTCCGGCGATCCACTCGACGAACCGGTCCAGCGGACACGTCTGGCGGACGCCATCCTGTTACCACCCGGGGAGTATGACCTCTACTGGAAACAGGATTTCGGCAACAAGCCCATGCTCCTCGAAGCGAACGTACGGGTCGGCAGTGGTGAGTTCGTGGAGATGTCGGCGACATCCGGGGTCCGGCTGGAGAACCCGTCCGCTCTACCGGAGCTGCAACCCTCCCATGGGTGGTGGGGCGCGGTGCAAACCGGCGAGGAACCCGGCGACAGAATCCAGTGGTCGCGCGACAAGGCGGCTCCAATCCTCGTGCCTCCGGGCACCTACGATATCTACTGGAAGCAGAATTTCGAGGCACATCCCAGGCTTATCGAGCAGGGTTTGGAGGTAAGACCCGACGAGCTGGTCGTTGTCCGCGGATCCCCGTAGAGATAACCGCGAACCCGCGAGCACGAGCGCTAGTCGTAGAACTCCCTAATCGTGCCGACGACTTGTCGCTGCTGTTCCTTCGTCAACTCGGGATAGATGGGCAGCGCCAATGTCTCCCGCGACGCCTCCTCGGCTTCGGGGAAGTCGCCTTCTTTGTAGCCCAGGTGAGACATGCTCCCCTGGAGATGTAGCGGGATCGGGTAGTAGACCTCCGTCCCGATGTTTCTCTCCGTCAGGTATTCGCGCAGCCAATCGCGTTTCGACGCGCGGATAACGAACTGATTATAGACGTGGCCGCTGACGTCGTCTGGAAGCCGAACATGATCGAGCAGATCCATCTCCTCGAATAGAGCCCGGTAAGTGTCGGCGTTGGCGCGGCGGCCCGCGGACCATTCATCGAGATACTTGAGTTTCACCCGCAGCACCGCCGCCTGTAGCGCGTCCAGCCGGAAGTTGCCGCCCACCACCCGGTGCTCGTACTTGGGCTTGCCACCCTGCATCCGCAGCACGCGAAGCAGTTCCGCGAGGTCCTCGTCATCGGTGGTCACCATCCCGCCGTCGCCGAAGCCGCCCAGGTTCTTGCTGGGAAAGAAGGAGAAGCACCCCATGTGGCCCAGCGCGCCCGCTTTGCGGCCCACCCGGTCCGTCGCGCTCAGCGCCTGCGCCGCATCCTCGATCACAGTCAGCTCGTGAGCCTCGGCGGCGGCATTTATCGGCGCCATGTCGGCGCACCGTCCGTACAGATGGACCGGCATGATCGCCTTGGTGCGAGGCGTGATACTCGCCGCGGCGGCCTCGGGGTCGAGATTGAAGGTCACCGGATCGATATCGACGAAGACGGGGCGCGCACCCAGCCGCACGATCACCGCCGCCGACGCGAAAAACGAGTACGTCGAAGTAATCACCTCGTCGCCGGGACCGACGCCGATCGCCATCAGCGCCGCCAGCAGCGCGTCGGTGCCCGACGACATCCCCACCGCGCAGCGCGTCCCACAGTATTCCGCCACCTCGTCCTCGAACCTGGTCACTTCCGGTCCCAGGATGAAGTACTGCGACTCGCAGACCCGGTCGATCGCCTCGCGTATCTCGTCTTTTATAGCTGCGTACTGCGGCCTCAGATCCAGCAGTCGGACTTCCATCTCACCTACCTCGTGTCCCCGGGTGAGAAAGGCGACGGCCTCCGCACGCCGTCGTACCAGAAGGCCCCGGGGAAGTCGGCCTCCTTCTCGTTTTTTTTCGCGCTCCAGCTCTCGATGTCGATCCGGAACACCGATGTGCGGTCGATCTCGTCCCGGTTCGCCGGCCGGTAGTCACGCTCCGGCTCCATATGCGGCGCATACTTGTGCATCAGAAGCTGCAGCCCGTGGGCCTTCTCTTCATCATCTTCGACAACCACACCACGCCCGAAGACCGTCACGCCCGCGTACTCGAGGCTAAACTCCGCTGCAATCTTGTCGGGAAGCAGGCGCCCCATCTCCGACACGCTGAAGCAGACCCGGTCGTCGCGCTCCAGGTTCGACCGCGTCCGCCCCTCCAGCCCCGCATGCAGGTAGATGGCCTGCGCGCCCTCATCGTAGACGTAGAGCCTCGCGTGGATGAACGGCTGCCCTTCGGCCACCGTGGCCAGCGCGCCCCAGGCGCCCGAGTGCAGGAAGGCCTTGATCCAGGCCTCGTCGGTCACCGCCCTCTCGCGCCGCCGCACCCCGTTTATCGGCCGATCCTGTCCTCCGGCCATGCAGATTCCTCCCAGTAAGCGTCAGCGACTCCTATAAATAGGGCGGTTGCGCCCCCCCACAAGAGACCCACCCCAGCGCCGTTGTAAGGCAGCCCCCAGGCTACTAGGTTGATGGCAGCCCCGACCCTCTGCCCGAACCCGGAACACAACCCTGTTGGACCAGACGGGGGTTGGACCGGTGAAGCCGTTCCTCGCCGAGCTGAAGCGGCGCAAGGTCGTTCGCGTGGCCGTCGTCTATGTAGTCGTGGGCCTCGTCGTAGTGGAGGCGGCGAACAACCTGCTTCCCGCGCTCAATCTCCCCGACTGGACCGTCACCCTCGTCGTCGCCCTCGCCATCCTCGGCTTCCCCGTCGCCGTCGCCCTCGCCTGGGCCTACGACATCACGCCGGAGGGCGTGGTGCGTACTCCGGCGCAGGAACCCGGCCAAGAAGAAGCGCCCTCGGCAGACGTCGCCGCCAGACCGGTCCCGGAACGGCGCGATGATCTGAAATCCATCGCGGTCCTCCCGTTCGCCGACATGAGCCCCGAGGGCGATCAGGAGTACCTCGGCGACGGGCTCGCGGAAGAGGTGCTCAATGTCCTGGCACTTCTCCCGGAACTGCAGGT
>JBDHJU010000093.1:0-11899 GCA_039586755.1 Gemmatimonadota bacterium
GGTCTCGCCCGGATCTCGGCCCAGGCCGAGCGCCGGCAGCTGCGTCTCTCGCGCCGTGAGGTCGCCCGCTGGACCGGCGGTGACTTCGGCGCCGCGCGTGAGGCGCTCGATGCGCTGCAGGGGGCCGGCCTCATCGGCTGGCGCGACGACGGGCTTAGGTCGGGCTATGTGCCCGCCGATCTGAAGCTCGATCCGGAGGCCTTGCCGGTCGATTGGGAGCAGGTCGCCGCACGGCGCGCGCTGGAGATGCGCAAGCTCAAGCGGATGGAGACCTACGCCTATCAGAGCGGCTGCCGGCGTCGCTACCTGCTGCGCTACTTCGGGGAAGAGATGCCGCGTCGGCGGTGTGCCGGCTGCGACCGCTGCAGGTGACGTCGCCTGCAGTTGCTGGAAACGCGAATTGGCTGTAGATTGAAATGTAGATACGATGTAGATACGTCAATGGGTATGGTGTAAGCATATATGAAACAAAGATTTAACTGAGACGGAGATCCATGGAATCGCACGTACGGAAGTGGGGCAACAGCCTGGCGCTGCGGATCCCCAAGGCATTGGCGGTGGAGGCCGGGATCTCCGAGGGGTCGGCTGTGGAGATCGAGCTAGACGGCGACAGGCTGATTGTGAAGGCGCTGAGGGCAGAAGCACTATCCCTCGCCGACTTGCTCGTGGGCGTGACGCCGGAAAACAGGCACGGCGAAATCGAGACAGGCCGTTCAGTCGGTAGAGAGGTCTGGTAGTGCAGTACGTGCCGGGCCGCGGTCACGCCATCTGGCTGAGCTTCGACCGGCAGCTCGGTCACGAGCAGGCGGGTCGGCGACCGGCGCTCGTCGTGTCTCCTTCATCATACAACGAGAAGGTCGGCCTGGCCTTGGTCTGCCCGATCAGCTCGCGTGTCAAAGGCTATCCCTTCGAAGTCGAGATCCCGAAGGAGAGCGGTGTTGAGGGCGCGGTATTGTCGGATCAGGTCAAGAGCTTGGACTGGGAGAAGCGGAAGGCGGAGTTCATCTGCCAGTTGCCTGGACGTGTTATAGGCGACGTACTCGCGAAACTGCACACCCTGCTCGAGAACGAATAGAAAGCTTATCGGGTAACGTCGGGCAGCCTCCCTCCACGGATAACAGCTTGATAATTACATTATGATATCATAAAATGCTGGCATGAAGATGGTACGCACTCAGATCCAATTGCCCGATGAGATGCACCGGCGCTTGAAGGCCTGGGCGAATCGTATTGGGATCTCGATGTCGGAGGCCGTGCGACGCTGCGTGGCGGAGCGCTTGGCAGGCGAGCAGCTGGAGCTTGGCCAGGACGGGCTGGTGCGCGAGGCTATGGCCGTGGTGGGGAAGTACGCCGACCCGGAGGGCGAATCGCGGGTAGCCAAAGACCACGACGAGCATCTCTCCGAGGCGTACGAGGGATGAGCGTGTTCGTCGACACGTCGGCGCTTTACGCGATCCTCGTTCGCACGGAGGAGGATCACGATAGGGTGGTGGAGGCGTTCAGCGGACTGCTGGAGGCGAACCGGCGCCTGGTGAGCACCAACTATGTTTTGGTCGAGACGTGCGCATTGTTGCAGCATCGATTCGGGCTCCCCGCCGTCCGGGACTTCGAGAACCGACTCGTCCCTCTCCTGCGGGTACACTGGGTTGACGAAGGCCACCACCGCCGTGCTCTTGAGCGACTGTTCAGCGCCGACCGCCGCCGGGTTAGCCTGGCCGATTCTGTCAGCTTTGTTCTGATGGAGGCGGAGGGCATACGGGAGGTGCTGGCACTGGATCGGGATTTCGAGGACCAGGGGTTCCACTTAATCCCATCGTAGTCGACTGGACAGATGGATCTACTTCCTGCCAGACGTCGTCGTAGGGCAGTGTAGGGCAAATCCAAAACGAATGGTGGGGACGATAATTCTCAAAAAGGCCACAGGTTCTTTCTTCCAACTGGTTGGGGCCCTCCTCTTCACCTTTGGGCTGATCATCTTCCTGAGTGCCACGAGCTATTCAGCAGGGGGGTTTTTGCTGTTGTCCGGTGCGTTGCTGGTTTGGGGTGGAGGGAAAGTGTCACGGAAAGAAGAAGACCAAGAGTAATAGGGCACGGAGGTTAGCGTGACGACCGCTTTGCGAAACTTTCACCGACTCATGTTGCTGACAGTCGCCTCGGGTGTGTTGGTTGCCTGCACCTCCGGCAGCGAGGGCACGCATTTCCCACAGCTCCACGATGTTGACATCGGAGAGCCGGGGCTCGGCGACGGAAACACCTTTAGCGCCAGGATCACCAATCCCGCCGATACGACGCTATTGGTGGTTCTCGATCTCCGGGCGACGCCGGGGATGTGGTTCAGGCCGAACTGGCAGAGGCAGTACGGGTTCGAGCTCACCGGGTCGGAGAGCCGGTCGATCGAAGCGCCCTACAGCTTTAGGCGTATGAGCCCGGAGGCGGAGCTGCGGGTTCGGCTGGGCCCGGGTCGGAGCACGGGCGAGGGCTTTAGCATCGATACGATCACCTATGAGCGACGATTCAGCGTTGGCGAGGGCAATCCGGCGGCGATCGATGTCGAGGGCTCCTTCGATCTCGTGGTTGAAGGGCCGCTGGAGATCTACGCCTGGAAGGGTTCATTGGCCGCGCAGCGCGCCGAAGAGATCGCCGCCCAGCGACTCCGGGCGATCGAAGAGATAGGGACGCTATTGGATGTGTCGCCGCCCAACAGGATTCGTCTCGTGTTCTATCCCGATTCGGCATCGAAGACGGATCAGACGGGGCACATAGGAGCGGGCTGGGCCTCGGGCACCACAATCGTCGAGATCTACAACGAAGAGCTTCAGCTCGATCCGTTCCACGAGCTGAGCCACGTGCTGACCTACGAACTGGGCGATCCACCGGCTGTTCTGGACGAGGGATTCGCCACGTACGTATCGGAGCGGCTCGGTGCCGACGCCCTCGAGTACATGGGCTCGTCGGGGCTGACGGTCGACGAGGCGACCTGCCGGGCTTTCGAGGCGGGGACGGCGCACTCTATCGAGCGGCTTGTCGCGCTGGAGGAGATCGGCTCGGTCGAGTCGCGTGCGGAGGTCGCCTATCCGCAGGCGGCCTCGCTGGTGAAGTTCCTGCTGGAACGATACGGACTGGAATCGTTCCGGCAGGTGTTTCGTCTGGCGGCCGAGGCAGAAGGGACAGCTGGCGAGCGTACGCGGGCGGCGCTGGGGCAGGTGCTGGGGGTGGGTCTCGATGAACTGGAAGCGGAGTGGAAGGCCCAGATTGCGCCGGCCTGCGCTGATCTGTAAGCACAGCTCGGGGTTGCAACGACTGGATTGACTCCTTAGCCGCTCCCTCAACGCTGACAAGGCGAGGTGGCTGGTGAAAGTGCTCACGACGGGACTGGCGGTGCTGGCCCTGGTGGTCGGTTGCTCGTCCGAGCAGGACGAAGTGTCGAGCGCCGTGGTGAAAAGGAGCCTGTGGGCGGTTGGGACAGCGCAGGAGTACTACTTCGCGGATAACGGGACCTACACGACGGAGCTCGAACTGCCGGAGCACAGTGTATCGGCGAGAGTAACGACGACGATCCTCTACGCGGACGAGAGCGGCTGGATCGGAACGGCGCAAGCAGAAGGAGTGATCTGCGCGCGTTACGATGGGTGGTGGGACGGCAAATTTCCGTCGGAGGTCGGGTCGGTCATCACGGATTACGGTCTGACCCGGGGTGTGCCGGAGTGCAAGTTCGGTGAGACCGAGAGCGCGTCGTCACCGGAATCTCGCTAATGAAAGCTGGGCGGGGCAGGAGGGCGCATCGCGCCCTCCTGCCCCGCGTATGTCAGCGGAGCCGCACGGTGGTGGAGACCGTACCGCCCTTAACTGCAGAATAGGTGACCGTCATCGAACCGGAACCGCGGACCAGGTACTCGATGGTCCGGGTGGTGCGGCCGGGGTGGCCGCTGCGGATGATGATGCGGTCGAGCTCTTCCTGATCGATTCTTTCGGTGGGGCCGGGCCGGTGCTTGTTGGGCACCCAGCCGGCGGCGATGACCTCGACGTTACCCTCGACGGTCAGGAGATCGGGGCGCACGACGTTGTTCTGCCGCGCCCGCACGGTGATAGTCGGGATCAGCCGCTCGTTCCTGATGTCCACCCTAACCCTATATACATTACCGCCCACGTTCTCTGCCGTGGTCTCCCCCATAGACATGAGCGGCATCTGATCGGCGTGGTATAGGGTGAAGGCCATGTTGCGGTGGAACTGCTCCATGCTCATGAAGCGGGGGTTGATCCGGCCGAAGTACTTCTTCCACCCTCCCAGCTCCACCGCGCCGTACTGCGGGTGATCGAACGGCGCCCAGTCGACGTAATTGTCGCCGAACTCGACGAGGTCATCGAAAAAGAACCGTGACTTCTGCCCCGAGATCGGGGAGTCCGGGTCCTCCTGCTGTTCTCGCAACAGGTCGCTACCGAAGTAAAGGCTGCCGGTCCAGAGCTCGTTGGAGAAGGAGACGGCGCCGAGCCCGTCGTTCGTCCAGTCGATGGATCCTCCGTGTACCGTATAGAGTCCCTGCCAGATGATCAGGTAGTTGTAATACGGAAGTATCCGCTCGCCGTTCTCCGCCAGCTCGTCGTAGACCCGGATGTCCTCTCTGGGATAGGTGCCGTGCCAGGCGGTCCCGGGCCCGCGGAGGATCATCCCGCCCGAGTTGTGATAAGACTGTGCGCCGGCGATGTTGGGATGCGACATCCAGAAGTCGTTGGTGGCTCGCGATTCCGGCAGCTGGAACGGGTAGTCCATCGAGCCGCCCTGGATGTAGTTGGGCTGCCAGTCGGCGGCGTAGTTCCGGTTGGGGTCGTAGCCGCCCACCGGGTCCTCGTTGACGCGCCCGTCGCCGTCGTTGTCGATCCCTTCAGATCCCAGCAGAATCCAGTCACCCGTCTCGCCCGAGGGGACAGTCTCCATGATCCTCGGGTCGTCGTGACTGATGCGGTGGGTCCCTTCACCGGGAACGTACTTGCGGATCTGCTCGATCATGCCGCTCCCGTTCAGGTCGTCAGGTCCGTCCTCATCGAAGAGCCCGTCTCCGTCACTGTCGACCGGTACGTGCCCGGTCCGCGACCCCGAACCGGTGCCGTGCATGAAGTAGTCGCGGCCGTCGGGATTGACGGTGGGCACGATGTAGAAGACCCGTTCGTCGACCAGGCGGGTGATCTCTTCGATCCGGCCGTAGTTCTCCATCAGGTACCAGATCGTGTAGAGGCAGATCTCACCGCCCTGGATCTCGTTCCCGTGAACGTTGGCCTCGATGTACATGGCGGCTTTGTTCATCTCGGGCCCGGTACGTGGATTGTTGATGGTCATCATCCACATCTCGCGGCCGCCGTAACTCTCGCCCAAGGACTGGAGCGTGAGGAACTCGGGCCACGTGTCGGCCATCAGCCTCATCCGCTCACCCATATCCGCATGATCGAGCCAGCGATCCCAGGTGAGGGGCAGCCTGTGCTCCGGGTCCGAACCACCGCGCTGCTGGGCGCACAGGTCGGGCGCGCCGGCCAGGGTGATGGCGATGGCCAGGACGGCCACTCCTATCCGCGTCACCGTTCTATTCCGTTTTGTCTGGTCCATTTCCATCACCTCAGCGTCACGGTGGCACTGTCGGTCCCGCCCTTCTGGGCGAGGGCAGTGATCTCTACCCTCGCACCATCGCGTCCGCGAATCACCCACTCGAAGCGCTCTCGGTTGTGCGAGCCGTCCAGCTGTCGGATCATGCTCGTCTTGGCATCGCCGGTGATCACGTCTTCCGGTGGAACCTGGATCTGCACGGTGATGGGACCGACCGAGCGGGAAACGACGCCGTGCTGGAGCGAGGTCGGGAAGTAGCCTGAGTTCTCGACCTCGACGGCCACGGTGTAGATGCCGCCGCCGTGTGCCGTCACTTCGGCCTCGACGATCGTCACCCGCGGCAACATCCCGGCCAGGTGGGCGACGAACTCGCCGTGGGCACGCCCCAGCTCGGCGAGCTCCTCGGCGGGCGGGTTCGTCGCGGCGAAGGGTCGGAACCCGCCGATCTCGACCTCTCCCAACGTCGGGTGAGTGTAGGCGGTCCATTCCACGAAAGCGTCGATGCCGGCGGCGTCGAACGCGGAGAGAACACGGGCATCCGCACCGGCCTCAGCAGCGCCGGCCCCGGGACGGCCGCCCTGGGCCATCGCCCTGGCGAACCCGCCCGGCCTGGCACCGCCGGCCGCCGGTCGCGCGCCTGCGGGCCTGGGTGCAGCGGCTTCGGGCCTCGCCTCACCTTCGCCCGGGCTCTCCTCGCTCTCCTCTTCGGACGCTGCGGAGGGGAGCCCCCAACCCGGGGTGCTGAAGGAGGGGACGCCGTACTGGAAATAACCGTACTGGAAGAAGGCGCCTTCCGGCGTCCGGTGTACTCCGACCGACTCGATCCCCGTGATCGACTTGTAAGCTTCGGATGCGGCCTTGAAGTACTCCAGGTCCGCCTGGTTGAATGTGGTGGCCGGCCTGCGGCCGGAGTTCGGATCGTTGTCGCGCCCCGGCTGCGCGCCGCGGAAGCCGGATCCTCTGCCCCCGCGGAAGAAGAAGAAGCCGAAGCCCGAAGGTTGCTGAGCCCCGAAGACGCCGATCTCGAAGATCTCCGAGTTGGAAGCGTCCGCGAAGGTCGGCAGGTCCAGGGTGCTGGCGCCGGCCACGTTGCCGCGCGAGTCGGGCGGCGTGACCAAATTATCGGTGCGACCGAACGCCAGGATCGCGCCGATGTTGCGGTGGGCAATAACGAAGTCCATCAGCGCCCGGCTCTCCGGTTCGCTGATCATGTGGGGACCGGCGTCCCGCTGCCAATACGGGTAAGCATGCTGGAAGTTGCGGTTGAGATCGACGCCGCCGGGCCCGTCCTCGTTCAAGAACCCGTCGCCGTCCGAGTCGGTGCCCTCCCAGTAGAGCGTGTACTCACCCTGCTCGCCCTGCGTGGGATCCGCCTTCTTCATCAGGCGAGCGTCCGCCGTGTCGATCATGTAGTCGCCGGACGGATCGAGGGCGCGCATGACGGTAATGAGTCCGTCCCCGTTCAGGTCCTCGGGCCCGTCCTCATCGATTCGGCCGTCGTTGTCGTCGTCGTAAGGGCGAGCGTTCCTCGACCTCTCCCACTTGACCGAGGCGAACATCGACTCCGCACCGTCGGGGTTCACCCGCGGGAAGACGTAGATCGTCTGTTCGTCGAGGACCGTCTGGATCTCAGCGTTGTCCTGGGCTCCGTCGAGGAAGTAGCGGATGGTCTCCAGCGCCAGAGCGCTGCCCAACACGTGGTCGCCCTCGAGGTTTCCGACCACCAGGACGGCGGGTCGTTCCTCCAACGGCTTTCCTGATGGGTTCCCGATTTCAACGACCCAGATCTCCCGCCCCTCGATCGATGTTCCCGCCGAGCTCATGCGGGCCATATCGGAGTCGTTCACCAGGGATCGGAGCTCGCGCGTGAGCTGATCGAAATCCAGGTATGACGTCGCCTGCGCTCGGCCGCTCCCGGGGAGGGCCAACACCGACGCCGTCAGGACGATCAGCACCGCCGCGATCTTCGAGATGCAGATTCTCTCGTTCCGCACGGCTTTCTCCTTGTACCGGGTGGAAGCAGATGAATGATGTTGTGGGTGCGAAGCTCCCACTAACGAAACAGCTTGGCGCGGCGCATCGTTGAGTCGGGTGCGCTCCGTCATCCGGACGCGCCTAACTCACGCATCCAGGCCCCGATGGCGCGCTCGAAATACTGCGGATTGAAGAGGGTCCACTCACCCAGCTCGGCCGGGATCTCGTAGACGGCGCCCGCTTCCTCCGCGCTGGTCCCCCGTTCGAAGGCGCGGCGTGCCGCAGCCTCGATGTCGTCCAGCACCGCCACGTACTTCTCCATCTCCGCACCGTCGGCCAGCGGACCGTGGCCCGGCACGTACGTCGACCAGGCTCCGCGCTCGATAGCCCGGACCGCCTCGGACAGGAGAGTGGGAATGGCATCGACATAGTTCGGGAACATCCCGTTCCAGACCAGGTCGCCGCACCATACGATACTCTCCTCCGCCAACTCGATGGTGACGTCGCTCGGCGTGTGGCCCGAACGCGGCATGACCCGAACCGTCCGTCCACCGAGGTCGATGAGATTCGGTTCTTTCTCGTCCAGCAGCGTGACGTCGGCCCACAGCCTCTGGGTTCGGTCGTCGGCCGGCTCCCTGCGTCGCGTCAGCACGAGCTCGCGCGTCACCGCCGTGGCTCGCGCATCGGGACCGCCGCCCTCCGAGTAATATCCGCCGAGCCCCCTACTGTGGTCCGAATGGTAGTGCGTGATCACCGCGTGGGTGGGCCAGCGACCCGTGAGCTCCCTGGCTTTCTCGGCCAGCCAGCGAGTGCCCTCGGTGCTCATAAAGCCCTCGACGACCAGGACGCCGTCGCCCCCGACGATGATCCCGCCGTTGGAGACCGTTGTGTAGTCGCCGCCCAGGGGAGTCGAGATCAGCGCGAACAGCCCTTGGCCGATCTCCTCCAGTCGGGCGAACGGTTCCTGGGCGACGATTCGGCCACGCGCCCGGGTGGACCAGAGCCGGCGTACCGAGGGAGAGAAGGGCAGGGCCATCAGAGCGAGATGCCCGGCACAGGTCAAGGAAGTGCCGATGAAGTCGCGTCGGGAATACGGTTTCGGTGAATGCATTCGGCGGGCCGCCACTTCGAACGGCTACCTGTTGTCGCCGCTGCCCTTGATCACACCTCTATCTGCCCGGCTTCTCAACTTCTCCAGGTTGTTCTTCGCCACCTCGTCCAGATCGACATCGAGTACGGTGGCAACCTCGGCCACGTACCAGAGCACGTCGCCCAGCTCGTCGGCCAGCGCCTTTCGGTCCTCGGGACCGATGGCGCCTCCTTTGTCGCGCAGCAGCTTGCCGACCTTTTCGCCGAACTCGCCGGCTTCGCCGGCCAGTTTGAGCGTCGGGTACAGCAGGCGACCCATCAGTTCGTCCGTGCCGTAGCGTGTCTCCAGACTCGTCTGATGTGCCCCGGCTTGGTATTCACTCAGTTTCATTGACGTATTTCTCTGGGCTAGGAGCCCGACTCGGCTGTGAGCCTTCCCAATTCGGCGCGAACCCGCTCGACCTCATCGGCCAGCGCCGGCTCCGGGTCGGACCGCAGGGTCAGGTAGTGGCGGTAAGCTCGCACGGCGGCATCGCGCTCACCCAAGAGCGCTGCCAGTCGACCTTCCTCCCGCAGATACGACGCGAGGTAGCGTGTCTGGAAGAACTCGCGCCGCTGCACGGCGCGATAGGCCGCCTCCAGATCGCCCTGTGATTCTAAAAGCCGGGCGACGGCCAACGTCCCGGTGCGATCGAGGCGTTCGGGCGTGAGGGCGCCGAACGGTATCTGGCGGAGGAGCGAGTCGAGCTGCGCCACCACGGTCTCGGCGCCGGGCTGTCCCGTCGCCGAGGAGAATATGGCCTCGAGGATGGATGCGCATGTGTGCGAGGAGCCCACCGTCCAGGTCTCATCGGCCGGGTAGCTTGCGCTGCGCAGCTTGTCGATGGAGGCGGGTGCAGACGAGAATTCTCCATTCCAAAGCCGCCACTGTTCCACCGTGCAGATGTCGGCGAACTGCGCTGCCCGCTCATCCACGTCCCGCGAGAGTGGCGCCGAGGCTGCCGGCATGAGTGAGTCGATGGCCTGGCCGGCGGCGGCGGCATCTCCCTCTCCATAGAGGGCGTCCAGCGCCCGAAGCCGAAGGCGCAACCGGCCGTCGGGCTGGAGGCGTCCGACTTCTCGTGTTAGTGCCAGCGCCGCGGAGGGCCGTCCCCGATTCAACTCGAAATCGTGCAACAACCATAGTGTCGTGACACGCTCGGCCCGGGCAGCCGGCTGCTGGCGCAGGATCGCGGCTGACAGCTCCGCGTCGGCCGGGTCGTACCCTTTTAACGTGCTAGTCCGCACGACGGCCCGCAGGGGCAGCACGTTCATCTCCGGAAACGCCCTTCGCACCGAGTCGAGGACGACGCTATCTGCGAACGTGAGCGCCGTCTGCCAAATCTCGTAGCCCAGGAACTCACCGGTCGGGTTGAGGGTGAGGTACTGCGACAACATGTGCTCGGCGGTCTCTCGGTCGCCCTGCATCAGCGAAAGGTCGATCAGGTGCGCGACGGGGGCCGAGAACGTCGAGTCCAACTCGAAGGCCCGGTGGAAGGCGTCCTCCGCCCGGCGATGGGCATCGGCATAGCCGAGCGCCTGTGCATTGTGGTAGTACGATTCACCTAGCCAGTACCAGGCTTCCGGTCGGTCGGGCGCCGAATCCACGGCGCGCAGAAAGGCGGCGAACGTCTCCGCGTAGGGGGATCCGTGTGGGAAGTCTGGGCCGGCCATGGCGGTGAGGAGCGCGCCGTCGCGCTCGCTCAAGCGTTCGCGGTGGGACCAGGCGATGCTGATAGCTCCCTGGTCAAATCCGCCCTGCGTCCAGTAGCGGGCCGACACGAGGCCGAGAGCGGCGAGGGCGAAGCTGGGGTCGAGATCGATAGCTTCGCCGAAGAGTCGCTCCGCTGCGATGTAGCGACCGCTGCGGTAGGTCGCCTGGCCCTCGAGGTAGGCGCGGAGCGCCGGCAGCGAGGTGCTGGTAAGAGCGGCCAGCCGCTGTCGCGACTCGCCGGCACCGCGTGCCAGAAGCTCTGCCGTAAGCCCGTCCACCAGCGCCGTCAGGCTGTCGGTCGATCCCTCGACACTCGCCTGGACCCCGGGATCGCCGCTCGCTACCGAGAGCAGCGATGCGTTGAGCACAACGTTCCCCGCGGTTCCTACGAGCCCACCAAGCAGAACCCGACCGGCGCCCAGAGACCGGGCGAGCTCGATGGCGGCCGCCTCCGTGAGGTCGGTGTCACTCGAGCCGCCGGCACGGTTCCAGGCGCTGATCGCCGCTCTGGGGTCCACCGCCCGGGGGCCGCCTTCACCGGTGAGCTTCGCCGCCAGAAGATCGACCATCCCCTCTCGCAGGTAGACGATCGACGGGTCGGCACCGGCAACGCGGAAGGGAAGAACGGCTACGACATCCGGGTCCAGCTCAGCATCGGCGGCGCCTTCACGACCCGGCGTTCCACCTCCCAAAAGCAGCCAGCCGGCCGCGACCACACCCCAGAGCGCGAAGGCGACCACGGCGCCGGCGATGGCGTTCCGCCAGGTCAGTCGACGTCTCGCCGGGCGGCCCGATCTCTCGGGCGCGTACTCAGCTTCCTCCCCAGCTTCGCCGGTCGGTTCTCGAGCCGGCCCCCCAGCATTCTCGACCAGAGCCGTCGCCACCACGATCGGCAGGCCTATTAGAAGGAGCACGGCGGCGGTGGGGAAAAACCAGGCCGGTAGACCGAAGCGCTCGGTGAACAGATCGACCGCTTCGAGGACGGCATATGATGCGCCCAAGTAGATGAGCAGCACCTGCCAGATCGAGCGCCGATGCGCTTCGACTATGAGCTTGCGGAAACGCGACATGACCCCGTTGGCAAAGAGGGACTACCTGTTTTGATCGCCGGAATATGCTCCCGGCAGTACGGCCGATCAATGACCGGCGCTTCAGCTGCTGTGGCTCTCAAAGGCTTCAGTCCCTGCGGACGTGGTGCGGGGCGGGTTGTTTTGTGGGCGGCGCTACATTTCTGGCGAGGGGTCGTCAGGTGAGTTGAGGTTGGCTCAGTTGGGCCGAGGTGGCTTGAGGTCGAGGAGGAACCGCCCGCCAGGCGCGTCCTGAACTGCTACTTGCCATTCTTTGCCGCAGTTAGGGCACTTCACTTCACGGACCGTCAGAAGGTCCTCGATTCGGAAACCTGACCCGCAGCCGGGGCAGTCGACTCGATCCAGGTTCGCTCCTGTCGTCATGCGGATCCTCCGTTGAGATGGGTGGAGGATAAGGGCTCA
>JBDHJU010000094.1:0-11794 GCA_039586755.1 Gemmatimonadota bacterium
CAGATGTCCTGCGGCTCGTCCAGCAGCCGCGACCCGCTCTCGTCCAGGTAGCGGCAGAGACCGGTCGTCGCCATGTCGTCCAGGGTCGCGTAGCCCTCCGCGTAGCCGGGCTTGTCGTCGAAGCCGGCCGGCGGCACGCCCCACAGCGCGAGCCTGTTCCACGATGGGTAGCCGCCCGACGACTGCTTCCAGTTCCAGCCGGGTCCCTCCGGCGCCCAGACCAGCGTGACCCCGTTTCCCACAATCAGGCGCTCGGTCCGCAGACCGTCGTCCTGGCGCGTGAGCACTATGGGAAGCCAGTAGACCGACCAGCCGAGAAAGACGGTGAGCGGCGCCCCGACCGCGAAGATGTAGCGGGTGTTGCGGCGCAGCCAGGACTCGGGGGGTGCCCAGCCGGCCTCGCGCCGGCGGCGTCGATGGCGGGCCTCGAAGAGAAAGAGGACGCCGATAATCACCAGGATGGCGCTCACCGGGAAGAGGGCCAGCAGCTGGCCGACATCGATCCCTTCCTCGAGTCGCGGACGCCACCACCAGGCGGTGAACGCGGCGCCGATCAAGATGATGAGCGAGCCGCCGATAAGCGGCCAGGCCAGGGCCAGCAGTGTGAGTAGCAAACAGACCGTACCAGGGATCAGGTAGGCGAGCTTGACGTGCCACGGGCCCCACCATCCCTCGTAGTACATCTCGCCGACGCTCCAAAACGTCCAGAGCACCGTCACCAGTATCATCAGAGCGGTAGCGATGTAGCCGGGCAGCGCGCGCTTGAGGGTCGCACGGTCGAGAGGAAAGGCAGGAAGCAAGCCCAGCATTGAGCTAGAGAGACGCCAGCAGCGCCTTGGCATCCTGCAGATCAGGGGTATCTAAGACCTCTGTGAATCGGCCGTAGATATCGGCGAGGCGCTCACGCGCCTCAGCACTCTTGCCCTGGCCTTGCCAGAGGCGCGCCAGACTCATCACGGCGCGCAACTCGAGGGATTCGGCATGCTGCCGCTCGGCAGTGTCGATCGCCCGCTCGAATTCCGCCGCGGCCTCGGCCTGGCCTCCCCCGCGCAGCAGTACCAAGTCCCCGCGGTGTCGATAGATCTCCGCTTCCATGTATCTTTCGTCGTACCTCTCCATGATCTCCGCGGCGCCCGCTAGGGCCGCCTCGGCTTCATCGATCTCTCCGGCTCGCACGCAAGCGTCAGCCATCCTCGGGTGGAGACGTGTGAGGCAAGTCTCGGTGCCCTTTGCTCTCATTCCGGCAAGGGCCTCGTGCATCTGCGCGACGCCGTTCGCGACCTGCCCCTCGCGAATCCTACGCTCCGCACGGTAGAAAGCCGCGTGCGCCTGAAAGTAGATGAAACCCTTCTCGTCTGCGAGAGGCCCGAGCTCCTCGGTATAGCGGTCCACTGCTGCCGGGTCTCGCAGGAACCAGTACAGCTCGCAGGCACCCACCAAGATGAAAGCTATCGTGTACGGATGGTTTACCTCGCGCGCCAGAGCAAAGCCCTTATCCAATTCCCGGCGAGCGCGCTCTGGAAAGCCGAGGAACCATGGACTCCACGATTCGAACGCCAGGTTCAACACGCCAAGCGCATGCGAGAGTCGTAATCGTCAGACCTGCACCGCGCGCCGGGCGCGCGGTGTGAGTCTCCACCACCGACCTCACGCTTATCAGACGTGCGCCCAGGCTGAACGAGCAAGCCGTCGTTCTGAGTTACACGAATATCACGGCCAGAAGCGTATAGAGGACCGCACCCAGCCCCGCTGCGGTGAGCGCCAGTGGTATTTGGGTGTACACATGGTCCATGAGGTCCGAGCCCGTGGCCAGCGATGACAGAATCGTCGTGTCGGAAATCGGCGAGCACTGGTCGCCGAATACGCTGCCGCCGACCACGGCGCCGAAGCAAAGCGTCATGAAGAAGGGGTCCGGACTGACCGAGTAGGCCAGGGGCAAGGCGACGGGAAAGACGACCGCGTAGGTGCCCCACGAAGTGCCGGTGGAGAAGGCGATGACCATGCAGAGGAGGAGGAAGAGCGCCGGCACGATGGCCGGTGTGAGAAACGCGGACGTGACCTCGATGATATAAGCGGCGGTACCCACCGATTCGGCGACGCTCTTCAAGGTCACGGCGAGCGCCAGAATAATCGCACCGATGGTGACTCCCTTGCAGCCGTCGATGATCGCGCCGATCACCGCCTTCAATTCCATCCCTTTGACGAGCGCGATGGCGGCGCCGGCGAGGACGGCGAGCAGGAATGCTTCGCCGATGAGCAAAGTTGGGTCATCGGATCCGAGGATGAAGAACGTGTAGATGTACGGAATGATGGCGACGCCCAGCAGCGTGCCCATCGGGCCGAGGAAGTCGATCAAGCCGCTCTTGTAACCTTCCGCCACCTTGATAACGGTCAGCTCCTCCGAGGTTAACGGATCAGATCCCGGCCGATTGAGTTTTCCGGTCTCGCGGGCGCGTCGAATCGCGTCCGACATCTTGCGGCCGACGACGAGCGGCACGTTCTCCCAGAGGCGGCCCGGCATGAAGGGCATGGTCTCGAGTGAGAAGAGGAGCGTGAAGAGGATCGCGAACCAGGCGTAGAAGTTGAACGGAAGCGCCCTAAAGAAGAACGCGATGCCCTCGGATGTGGTGGCGATAAAGGGGACCGTGCCTACTACGAGGCCGGCGACATAGATCGGCCAGACGTTGAAGGGGATGAGCGTTGCTGCTGGTGAGGCCGTCGAGTCGACGATGTACGAGGTCTCTTCATGCGAGACCCGGTACTTGTCGGTCACCGGCCGCACCGTCGTCCCTGTCAGGACGGTGCTGATCGTGCCGCCCTGGTGGAAGATGATGCCCATCATCCAGGCGAAGAACTTCGCGGAGCGTGGCCCGACGACGATCAAGCGGCCAGCCGATTCGGCGAACGTCTGTGCGCCGCCCGTTCGAGTCCAGAGGCCGATCAGGCCGCCCAGCGCCCAGAGGTAGACGAGCAGAATGAGCGCATAGCTCTCGCTGCCGATGGAGGGGATGAGAAAGTGCTGGACGATGTTGATCTTGCCGCTGATGACGCCGCCCAGGGCGATACCGATGAAGAGGGAGCTCACGACCTCGCGGGTGGCGAAGGCGAGGATGATGGCGACCGCCGGCGGCAGGACCGACCAGAATCCGAAGTGCTCGCCGTATTGTGGGAAGCTCCCGGTGAGGGAAAGCGCCCCGATGATTATGAGCCCGATGATCAGCACCGCGATTCTGCGTCGGTTCATGGTCGCTCTCTTGTCGTCTCTAGTCGGCTGCGGGGACCCAGATGCGAACGGGCGCGAATCCTTCAACCAGCAGCCGGTACTCGCCAGCGCCGTCGGGGATCTCGAACGCCAGCCTGTAGGCCAGTGAGGTGGCCCCGTCTACCTGCGAGGTCGGGACGCTGACCGGTTCGGGCATTCCCAGGATCAACGTCTCTCTGCCGAGCACTTCGGTAGCGGTGCCCGTGAGCCGCCGCAACGTACCGTCGGGCAGCAGCAGGCTCAAGCCCGTCGCCGGGTCGAGGGAGAGGCCGCGCGCCGTCCGGTTTCTGACTGCCGAGTCGGCCGGCCGCAGCGTGAAGGCGACTTCCAGATAGCGACCGCTCTCGGGCCTCATTCCGGTGTAGTCAGGCCGTGGGGCAGCGCTCTCGACCTGCAGTTCCCAGCCACTGGGGCCGGGCGCCCACTCTCCGGGTAGGTAGAACTCGAACGAATCGGAGCCGCCGAACTTCAGGTGCCGATCGAACCAGCGGAGCTGGCGAAAGAAGGTATCGCGCTCCTGGCGCGGTGACCGTGCGTTCTCGTCCGCGGCCGACAGCTCGACGTACTCGACGTGTCGCTCGATGTCGCTCAAAGCTCTGTACAGCTCCCGAGGCTGTGTGCGTGGGACGAGCGTCTCGAAATCGTCGGGTCCATCTATGATGAGGAGCGGCGTTTGGATGTTAGCGGCGTTCGCGGTAGCCGAGCGGTCTGACGTCGGTGCGGCGCCGGAGGCCGTTCGAGCCGGCGACTCGAAAGCATCGAAGGTGGCGATGGCGGCGTCGAACCTGGGCGTCTGGGTAAGCGTCCAGGCTGCCGCTTCGGCTCCGTAGCCGCCCCCGTAGATGGCGAGTCGGGCGGCGTCGGCGATCCCCATCTCGATGACGGCGTCGACACCTGCGATGAGGTCGACGACATCGCCACCGGCGAGGTCGATCCGTCTGGCCGTGGCGAAGCCCTCGCCGTAGCCGCTGCTGCCCCGTGGGTTCGGCAAGAGAACGGCATAGCCTTGGGCAGCGAAGAGCTGCTGGCGGCCGGGGCCGGCGAGTACGTTGCGAACCCTGGTGCCGGGGCCGCCGTCCACATTCACCAGCAGTGGGTAGCGTCGGCCCTCCTCAAACTCGGCGGGATAGACCAGCAACCCTTCGATGTTCAACCCATCGGGCGCCCGCCACTGGATGACCTGCTGTTGGCCGAGGGCCCAGCCAGCCGTGCCGGCGTTCAAGTCGGTTAGCCGCTCGATACTTCCTTCAACGATTCGCCACAGCTCGGCCGCCGCGGTCGCCGACTCGCCCACGGCGTAGATGGTCTCGCCGGCGTTCGTGGCGGCTAAGGCGCGGAGGCTGAAGTCACCGCGCGTAATGGCCTCGATTGCGCCGCTCTCGCGGAGGGTGAACAGATTGGTGTTTGTTCCCAGCGCCGCCGTGAAGAGCAAGTCGCCGTCGCGGGGCCAGCAGTGCTCGACCACCGAGCGGTCGAACGAGTCGGTGAGCGCCTGCGGTGTCCCACCGGCTGCCGGCACGCTCAGCAGCTCGCTCTGCGAGTGCACGAACCTGGAGTTTTGCGGCGCCTGGAATACGATGGTGCGGCCGTCGGGCGACCAGAGCGGCGCCACTTCGGGTCCGGGTCGACTCGTGAGCCGGCGTGTGTCCCGCCCTTCTATCTCGAGGATCCTGAGATCGTAGTTCAGATAATCCTCGGCGCTGCCGCTGCCGTTCGTGCTGTAGACAATCGCCAGACCGTCGGGGCTCACGGCAAGCTCACGAATGCCGGGGTCGCCGCCCCAGATCAGCTCGGCCGTGCCGCCGGGCACCAGGACCTGCCAGATCTCCCGTGCACTGGTCTCCGTGCTGGCGGCGAGGGCGTAGATCGATCCGTCCGGCGCCCACCCGTAGTCGATTACGCCGCCAGGTAGGTTGCTGAGCTGGAAAGCCGGCTCGCCGGTGAAGAATGGTAGCAGCCAGATCTGCGACGCCGCCTCCGCAGCGGGTCCGCGGCTGACGAAGGCGAGCCAATCGCCGTCGTACGACCAGCGGGGCTCCCGGACGTCTGTGAAGCCCGGGGCCACGGGGCGCGCGCCCGTGGCGGGTCGCCAGACATATAGCTCCGTCCGGTAGTCGTTATCCTCAAGTGCCGCGCCGGACACGGTGAGTGCTACCGAACCGCCCTCCGGCGAGACCTGCACTGCGCCCAGCCCCTTCAGCGCCAGGTACTCCTCGATGGTCACGCGAGTTTGGGGCGATTGGGCGGCTTGAGTTGAGATCAGAAACAGGAGGAAGGTGAGAAGCATTGTCGGTTCGTGTCACCTCTAACTCGAGAACTCGCGCCGGGTATGGCCCGGAAATTGGGGTAGTGGCGAGGCCGGCACAAGTTAGTTCCCGTCCACCTGAACCGCCTCTGCCTCTTCACGCTGGTTCGCCTTGTCCAGGAATTCACCCGAGAGCAGGAGCCAGGTTGCCGCTGCAAGAGCCCAGAGGGTGAATGCCGCCACGCCTGTGAGCATCGCGTTCCGCCAGGTGAAGAGCCCCCACACCCCCTCAGGCCTGGGTTGGACATTCACAATCCGACCTTCTCCGGACCCCTCCAAATCCACCTCAAGGGTGGGGTCTGAGCGCCCCACGCTGGGGATCCCGTACTGCACGTACGCCGTAATCACGATGATGGGGAGGCCGACGATCAGAAGGACGATAGCGGCGACGGTGAACGAGTGGGGTAGTTGAGATTTCCGCTCGAGCAGTGCCGAGACGACCTCGAAAGCTATGCGGGCGAACACCAGGTAGGCCAGCACTGCCTGCCAGATGAAGCGCCGGTGCACTTGGCGAAGTAACTCTCTAGGGCTTTCCAGTAGAGGTCTCCGTGGCGCCTGTACGTTCACTATCTCCGCAGCCTGACGGCGGGCGGGAATGCAGTAAAATGCGCTGTCGGGGCGGCAGGATCAACGCGCCCGTGCCGGCGTCACGGTGCCAGCGATCCGTCATAGCTCAGCAGAAACTCGAGGAACCTGGATACCTCGATCATGTCCTTCCCGACAAAGCGGATGCTGTGAGAGTCGATACGCTCGACTATGGGTAAATAGGCGAGAACCTCGGACGGTCTGTAGTTCTTGAAGGTTACATCGAACGTGATGGGTCGCTCGAGGACGTAAGGCTCGAAGTCATCGATGCGCTCGATCGCCGTTCTGACTTTCTCGCGGATGAGGTTGTAGGCAGCTGCCGGCATCAGGGTCCTGGCCGAGTGATAACTGATCGCCCACTTGACCACGGCGGCCTCAATGTCGCCGAGAAGCGCGCGGATTTCATCTGCGATGACATCATCGCCCGAGATCATTATGACCGGCACACCGAAATGGCCGGCGATGGCGGCGTTGATCCCGGCTTCCGGTACGGGAACGCCGTTTAGATAGACACCTGCGAGCCGTCCGCTCGACATCGTGTGGGCGCGGACGCCTGCCGGGTTGTTCGTGCTGGAGTGGTAGCCGATGAAGATCGCTGCGTCGAAGGTCTCGTCGATCCCCTCCATCATCATGAGCGGGCGTGGCCACGACCGTATGAGCGTCACGTCCTCCGGCAGTCGATCGAGCAGTAGGTTCTCGCCGTTTCCGTGGGAGTCACTGATCACGAACTCGGTGGCGCCGGCGGCCCGAGCGCCTTCGATGGCGGCGAGCACTTCGTTCGTCATCCATTCCCGGGCCCGGCCATACTCGAAGCCCGACGGGCCGAGGTGGTCTCCCGTGACCACGCCGACCACGCCCTCCATATCGACGGAGATGTAGATCTTGTAACCGTCCTGAGCCTCGAGCCGGCCGCTCGAGAGCGCCAGGGACAAGGCGGCCACTAGTATTACAATCGCTCTCATCATGTCCCTCACGAGGTTGATGCGGCCATGTAGATGTCCGAGCACGGGGGAATGGTAGTGAGGCCGGCCCGCGGCTGCCAGCGTGGCACGAGCGGGTGTTTGATGGCCTCAAGGCCCGGACCTATGATCGGTTCCTGATACCAGACTTTTACAATTTGGTTACACACCTTTGCTGTGGGGGCACTAGCATCTATCTGCTATGGAGCAGAATCGTCGCGATGTCGCGATTGGTCGAGGGTATGATCGAGAACGCGATAGATGCCGTGCGCGAGCGCGATGCCGCCAAAGCACAAGCCATCGTTCTCGGCGATGAAGAGATCGACGCGACAGAGGTGGAAATCGAGGAGGCGTGCGTCGAGCTGCTGGCCCTACAGCAGCCGATGGCCGGCGACCTGCAGCGTCTCGTCGCGATCCTCAAGATCAACAACGACCTGGAACGGATCGGCGATCACGCGGTGAACTTCGCCGAAGGCGCTCAGCGGCTGATTCAGCAGAACAGCGGGTGGTCGTTGCCGATCGAGCTTTCGGAGGCCGGCTCGATCGCTCAGGAGATGCTGCGGGATGTGCTGGACGCATTCGTGCAGCACGATGCCGACAAGGCGCGCGGTGTACTGACACGCGACGACCGTGTCGACCAGCTTCACGAGTCGCATCTGAGGTCAATGATCACCATGATGATGGAGTCGCCGCAGCAGATCGGTGCAGCGCTGTCGTTGTTCTTCATCGGTGGCAACATCGAGCGTGTCGCCGACCTGGCGACCAACATCGGCGAGGACGTCGTGTACCTGGTGGAGGGGAAGACGATTCGGCATGGTGGAGAGGAGTGAGTCGGTAGCCACTGGCCACTAGAATGTCAGCCCTGTAGCAGTGACCTCCGCTCCCAAGCCGTTCATCAGCTCGAGGCCGTAATCCAGCCCCAAATCGATCGACCGTGGCGCGTGCAACTCCATCGGGTTGCCCGCCGTCTCCATGTTCAGGGTGCCGAGGCCGAGGCGGCGCTGAAACGGTGTCTGTTTGAGATGGAGCGCCTGGATCTTTCTGATCGGGACGATGTAGGTGCGTCGGTTCCAGAGGCCCTCGCGCACTAAAACGTAGGAGCCGGCGCGGGCGTGGCCGAGATGCCGGTAATGGGCGTGTGCCAGTAGCCATGCCGGGATCAGGGCGGTTAGCAACAGAAATGCTTCGGGCGACGTAAGAACGGCCAGCACGATGCTCGCCGCGATCACGATGAAGGCGCGGCGAATGAACAGACGCCGCCGCGCCCGCGGGTGTGAAGGACGCCACTCGACGTCGTCCCACTCGAGATCTGGATAGACGGCGTGCAAGTAGTCGTTCAGCTCGCCCGTCCGAATGATCGGAGACAGCGTTTCCATCCTTTCATCGGCCTTGAGTCCGGGTCCGTAGCCGGCGGTCTGCACTTTCAGCGAGGCGAGGTTCAACCAGCGCCGCAGGATCGGCTCCTCGATCTGCACGTTCTGGACGCGGCTGCGCCGGAAGCCCTTTTCGCGTCGGGTGAGCAGGCCGTAGCTGACCTGGAGCTCGTTGCCGTGCTGCCTGAGCGTGAAGTCGAAAAAGCGCATCACGCTGGCGAGCACCGAGACGCCCCAGCCGGCGACACCGAAGATCACCCCGAGGACGAACAGCCCGGTGAGAAACGCCTGTATGTCTTGCTGGGCTGTCTGGACGAGGCTCTCCACCGCCTGGCCCGATTCCAGATACTCGGGCGGCAGAAAGGGGGCGAGTATCCTGTCGGTGGGCATGAAGTCGAACAGGTAGTCGCCGCCGAAGATCAGACCTACCAGGAAACCGGCGCGGTTGGAGGTGGCACCAGCGATCATCAATTGGAGCGGCGACACGTGATGGAGGGCGGACTCGGTGGCCGTCGGCGGAGCGGGGACCTCGCTTGGTGTGGCGGCCGCGACGACCGGCGGCGCCTCGTGCGCCAGACCGACGAGCCGGGCCCGCAACCGCACGCCTTCGTCCCGGCTAACGACGTGCAGGGTCGCTTCGGTCGCCTCGCCGCCGGCAGTCTCTATTCTAGCGGTGGTGACCTTGAAGAGTTGCTGAAAGATGCCCGCCCGCAGGTCGACGTTTTGGATCCGCGAGCGAGGTATGATGCGCCTTTGGCGGAAGAGCACACCGTGCCTGATGATCAGGCTGTCGGCGGTGATCCGGTAGCGGAAGCGCAGGTAGGAGAGGGTAATCCAGGTGGCAAAGGCAACGGTGAAGACAAAGATCACAACGACGGTCGCGCCGACGCCCGTTCGCGATGCGATTACCCCGGCGATCACTGCGTAGAGCAGTTGGACGGAGCGGAGCAGTGGTGTCAGCGGGTGGAGCCGCTGCCAGCCATCGAGGTCCTCAGGTGCGGTCATCGAGCTCCTCGAGTCGGGCGAGCTCCTCGCGCAGTCGCTCGGCTTGATCGGCGGCGAGCCCCGGGATCTCGGCGTCTGCGCCGCGGGTGCCGGCAGTGTAGATGACCAGCGAATTGAGGCCGAGCCATCGCTGCAACGGCGAAGAGCGAGTGTCCACATGCTGGATGCGCACTCGCGGTATTAACGAGCGCGACCGCCAGACGACCCCCTTCTGAATCAAGACACGATCGGCCTCGACCTGCCAGCGCCAGAAACGGTAAGCGAGGCCGGGCCACCCAATGGAGAGTCCGACGAGAAACAGCGCGGCGAGTCCGGCGATGACGCCGGGGACGATGAGCCGGATGCCCGCGGGTGCGAGGACGAGACCTTCAATGAGACCGAGTATCGCGGTTGCCGGCAGCGCGAAGATCAGGCCGGTGATCCTCCAGGCGATCGTTACACGCGGATCGAGTGTGTTCAATCGTCCCCCTGGTCTCAGATGGGGCTGACAGTATGGTCGGACATGGAAAGATGGGTCGACCGGCGCGTCGCCGCGACCGTTCTGCAGGCTGTGCCTTCTAGTAGGCGCGACCGACTATCCTGTAGCCGTTGTCCTGGACGGGAAGCAGGTAGAAGCGAACCGAGCGGGGGCTGGGTGAGCCAGCCTGAGGGATCGCCTTGAGCTCGAGCTTGGCCAACCGCTCCTTTACCGGCCGGTCACGCAGTTCGGGCCAGAAATCAGAACTGGTGGGGACGGGCGGGAGCTGCAGCTCGCCAGCCCCGCGATCCGAGATCTGGGGCGCCAGCACATCCTCGACCTCGACTCCGGCCGCGGGAAACTCAAAACGCATCTCGTAGCGGCGTCCGCTCGCCGGGACGACGCCCGCAGCGACTGCCAGGTCACGGAAACTGAGTAAAGGCGCGCCGGGTGGGCCGCTGACGCTCGGTTCTTCCAGCGGGGTCACCCTGGAAAACCAGTACTCGACGGTGAGGTCACGGCGTCCGATGATCGCCTGCACCAGGGTCTCCTCGGCTACCGGGTCGCTTAGCCGACCGGCGGAGACGGCCGCGCGGATCTGTTCCTCGTCGAAGCTCGCTACCAGTTTGGCTCCCCAGTAGCCGTCGCGGATCGTGCGATTCTGGAACGCAGGGTTCGGATAGTTGCTACTCCAGCTGCCGGGATCGAACAGGTCCGTCGAGTAGAAGCCGATCGATGGGTGCTCCGGCTCGTGGGAATAAACCTCCCATCTCCTGGTGTAGATGCCGCCGCTGAACAAGCGGGCGCCGATCGCGCCGAGGTCGAAGTCGTACTCCACCCCGTCGCGCGGGGCGTTAGGAGCGATGCCGGCGCTTCCCAGGCTGGACCCGAAGTCGATCAGGCAGTGCACCACCCGTAGTTGGCCGTCCTCCTCGACAACGATGTCGAGCGAGTTCTGCTGCTTGGCATCCAGGTGGTTGAGCCACGCGGACATGACGTACATACCGCGCAGCTCGCGCAGATGCTCGTGCGGGATGGTGTCTGGCGGGTCGTCCCTACGCGTCCCCTCATAGCTGAACGGGCCGATCGCTCCCGGCATCATCTGGCTGGCGACCGCTCGGATGCGGCCGCCTGGGCGCGTAGCCAGGTCAGCCAACATCTCGTGCAAGTCCTCATCGGTTATGGGATGCACGCGGCCCAGCCGGTCCTCGAAGGCCAGCGACTCGTCGGCACGGGCCATCGCCGGATCCAGTTCCACGATGAATACCGCAGGCACGTCGTAACCGGCCGCGTAGAACAGGCGCGAGGTAATCGCCTCAGCCGCGGTCATCAGTTCGTCGTAATCCGGTGGGTCGAACTTGATCAAGTAGCGATGGCCGGCTGCATCAGTTACCCGGTAGCCGGGAGTGATGCCCCGGACCTTGGCGCCGGTCACCGTCCAGGGCCCGCTGGTGTCGGGCGGCGTGCCGTGGGCGGGTCCGCGTGCTACCTCGTCGGCCGTCATCCGCCGGTCCCCGTTTCTGTGCGTGAACCAGCTGGAGCTCGCGACATCGTCTACGGCGGTCGGGTTGTACGCCTCCACCTTGTTGCCGAGCCACGAGCGAAGCGCACGAGGCGGAATGAACACATAAGTAAGGGGCTTGCGGATGGCCTGCTCGAAGAAGTCGACTGTCACGTCCGGGTCGCGCTCCGCGGGTGGCTCGCTGAGCACAACGGGCTCAGGGCTCGAGGACACTGATACGTCGTCGACGACCAGGCGGTTCTTGGCGCACGAGGCCAATACGAGCAAGCCCGCGGCTAAGATGATCGGAACCGAGCGCCCTCGCCGCATCAGTAGCCTGCCAGGAA
>JBDHJU010000095.1:0-11776 GCA_039586755.1 Gemmatimonadota bacterium
ACTCAGCACGCCGCCTCGCTGCACGGGCAGGCGGCGGCGCGCGGCGACCCGCTGGCCCCGAGCTGCACGGATTGCCACGGCATCCACGACATCCGGGCGAGCAGCGACCCCAGGTCGATGACCTACGTGTTCAGCATCCCGATGCTGTGTGGCCGTTGCCATCAGGAGGGAACCGAGGTATCGAGAACGAGAGACATACCGCAGGACCAGATCCTTCAGAACTACTCGATGTCGATACACGGGGCGGGTCTGTTTCGACAGGGCCTGGCGGTGACCGCGGTCTGCACATCCTGTCATACATCACACTTCATTCTGCCGCACACCGACAGTCGCTCGAGCATCCACGAATCGAACGTCTCGGGCACCTGCACGCAGTGCCACGCCTTGATCGAGGAAGTGCACCAGCAGGTGATCGAGGGAAGGCTGTGGGAAGAGGAACCACACGTGATCCCCGTCTGCGTCGATTGCCACGCACCGCACCAAGTACGCAGGGTCTTCTACGACGCAGGCGCGGCCAACGCCGACTGCATGCGCTGTCACTACGATCCAGAGCTGACGATGGAGCGGAACGGCGAGACAATCTCACTCTTCGTCGATGAGATCGCTTACAGCACTTCGAAGCACGGCGGAACGGGGTGCGCTCAGTGCCACACCGACGTGACGCCGTCTAGAATCGAGCGCGCCTGTGTGACCTCGGTGGCGGCGGACGTCGACTGCGCCATCTGCCACGCAGGCCCGGTGGACGACTACACCTCGGGCATGCACGGCCGTCTGGCTGCCCAAGGAGTGTCCGAGGCGCCGACATGTCTCGATTGTCATGACCACCACGCGACGCAGGACAACATCTGGCCGACCTCGCCAACCTTCGCCCGCAACGTGCCCGACCTCTGCGCACGCTGCCATCGCGAAGGTGAGCCGGCGGCTCGTCTTGTCCGGGAGGAAGGTTACGAGGGTCCGGATATCGTCAACAGTTACGTGATGAGCATTCACGGCAAGGGCCTCATCGAGAGCGGCCTCGTCGTGACAGCGACTTGTCCGAGCTGCCACACGCCGCACAAGGAGCTGCCGCCGACGGACCCGGAGTCCTCGGTCCATCGCGACAACATCTCCGGCACCTGTGGCACTTGCCATCACGGCATCGAGGAAGAGTACAACAGCAGCATCCACTGGATGGGCCGGGAAGACGCGCCCGAGGATCGCGAGCTGCCTAACTGCGAAGACTGTCACACCTCGCACACCATCAGCCGAACCGGCCTGGGCGACTTCCGGCTCACGATGATGAACCAGTGCGGCCGCTGTCATGAAGAGGAGTCGGAGACGTTCTTCGACACCTTCCACGGCAAGGTCTCCAGGCTGGGTGACGCCGCGGTTGCCAAGTGCTACGACTGCCACGGCACTCACGACATCCGCCCGATTACCGACGTCCAGTCTGCGCTCAGCCGCCGCAACATCGTCCAGACCTGCGCCCAGTGCCACCCCGGGGCCAACCGCCGCTTTACGGGCTACCTGACCCACGCGACCCACCACGATCCGCATAAGTATCCGTACCTGTTCTGGACGTTCTGGGGGATGACCGCGCTCTTGGTCGGGACGCTGACCTTCGCGACGTTGCACACGCTCGCTTGGCTCTGGCGTCTCTGGCGCTCGCCCGAAGAGTGGGTGTTCGCGAGGAAACACCGCGAGCCGGCGCCCGGTGAACGGCTCTACAGGAGGTTCACCACGTTCGAGCGCTCGCTGCACCTGGTGATGCTGCTCAGCTTCTTCGTCCTGGCTATCACCGGCATGATTCTGAAGTTCTCTTACATGGGCTGGGCGCAGTTCCTGGCCGGCGCCGTCGGCGGATTCGCCACCACTGGTGTGTTGCACCGCCTTGCAGCTATAGCACTCATCACGGTCTTCCTGATCCACCTGGGCGACGTCTACCGCCGCAAGCAGGCCTCGGGTAAGAGCTGGAAGGAGTTCATCTTCTCGGACAGCTCATTGATCTTCAACAAGACCGATCTCAAAGAGTTCGTCGCGTCGATCAAGTGGTTCTTCGGGCTGGGACCGCGTCCATATTACGGACGCTACACCTACTGGGAGAAGTTCGACTACTTCGCAGTCTTCTGGGGGATGTTCATCATCGGCTCGACCGGACTACTCCTCTGGTTCCCCGAGTTCTTTACCATCCTCCTGCCGGGCTGGACGGTGAACGTGGCGACTATTCTGCACAGCGATGAGGCTTTGCTGGCGGTCGCATTCATCTTCACGGTCCATTTCTTCAACACTCACTTCCGGCCGGACAAGTTCCCCATCGACCCGGTCATCTTCACCGGTCGCATCACCGTGGAGGAGCTCAAGCACGACAAGCCGCGAGAGTATGAGCAACTGGTGCGGGCGGGCAGACTCGAAGAGCACATGACGCACCAGTACCCGGAGAAGCTGCAGCGCATCTTCAGGATCTTCGGGTTTACAGCACTGACGGTGGGACTCGCGGTGATCTTCCTGATACTCTACTCGATGCTTACTACCTACCTGTAGTGAACATCAAATGCCCTCGGTCAGAGCATAGGCCACTACAGCCTGCCCCAGCGAGAGTCCTCCGTCGTTGGGCGGCACCAGGCGGTGGGTGAGGACCTCGAAGCCGTCATCGCTGAGTCCGTCGAGGATCCGCCGGGTCAGCAGAGCGTTCTGGAAGCACCCGCCGCTCAGGACGACCTTCTTTAGCCCATACTTCTCGCGGACCGCCACACAGACGTTACGGGTGAAATCGGCCACCGTATTGTGGAAAGCGGCGGCGATCGTGGGAATCGGGCGGCCGGCGCGCAACTCGCACCACAGCGCGCGCAGCGTCGCCGCGGGATCGATAATCCAGCCTTCACCGTCACGCAGAATGTCATAGGGATAAACGACGTCGACCGTCGGGTCGGCCACGGCCTCGAGCTCCTCCGCCGGCTGACCCTCGTACAGCGCCTCCGCTCTCAGTCCCAGTAGTGCGGCTGCGGCGTCGAACAGACGGCCGCACGACGATGTGGCGGGAGTATTCAGCTCCGTTTCGAACTGCCGACGCAGCAGAATGCGCTCAGCGATCGGTATCCTACCCAGGAACTCCTCGAAATCGACCTCGCAAGCCGCGCAGAGCGACCAGATGTAGCCAGTCGCCATGCGGTAGGGCTTTTGGATCGCCGCCTCGCGACCGAGCAGCGGCGCGTAGCGCAGGTGGGCCACACGCTGGAACGACTTCCAGGCGGCGACCAGGATCTCGCCGCCCCAGATCGCACCATCGGTACCGTAACCGCTGCCATCGTAGGCCACGCCGATCACGGGGTCCCGGATGCCATGCTCGGCCATGGCGCCCACCACGTGCGCGTGATGGTGCTGAACGACCACCCGCAAAGCCGACGGCGCCGGGTATTCGTGCGCCAGGTGCGTGGACGGATAGTCCGGGGACATGTCATGGGCGATGATGGCCGGCTCCAGCTCGAGCAGCCCGGCGAAGTGTTTAAGCGATGCTTGGTAGTACTCCAGGGTCTCGAGGTTCTCCAGGTTCCCGATGTGCGGGCCTATGACGGCTTGCGATCCCTTCACCATGCAAAATGTGCTCTTCTTCCGTCCGCCGACGGCAAGTATGTCCTGTGCAGCCGAGAACGGTAACTGCAGCGAAGTCGGCGCAGAGCCGCGAGCCTTGCGGATTGGTACAGCCGAGTCTCCCGTGACCCGGACCACCGAGTCGTCGTAGCGCGCGTAGATGTCACGATTATGGAAGAGGAACACATCGGCGATCGCGCTCAGCCGTTGCAACGCCTCTCTATTGCCTATCGCGATCGGCGCTTCGCCCAAGTTGCCGCCGGTCACCGCAAGAGGGCCGTCGAACCCACGCAGCAGCAGATGGTCAAGCGGCGTCTGAGGAAGGGTCAGCCCCAGGGTGCTCGCACCGGGCGCCACCCCCTCGACGACGCCGGTAGCGGACCGGCGTCGCAACAAGACGATCGGCCGCTCGTGGCTCTCCAGCGCTTCGACCTCGGCCGGCGTGACCTCGCACAAGCGGCGCGCCCAATCCAGATTCGGCACCATCAAGGCAAACGGGCTCCCACCATCCTGCTTGCACATCCGCAGTCGCCCAACCGCTTCGGCGTCCATGGCGTCGCAGGCGAGCTGAAAGCCGCCCAGCCCTTTCAAGGCGACGATCCGTCCGCCAGCGAGCAGCGCAACGCACGCATCGATGGGATCGCCCTCCACCGGCTCCCCATCGGGCCACCGCAACCAGACTCGCGGCCCGCAGGCAGGACAGGCTACGGGTTGTGCATGGTAGCGACGACCGCGCGGATCTTCGTACTCCGAGCGGCAGGCCTCGCACAATTCGAAGCAGGCCATCGTCGTACGGCTGCGATCGTAGGGCAGCTCCTCGATGATCGTGAAGCGCGGGCCACAGTGCGCGCAGTTGGTGAACGGATAGCGGTGGCGACGATCGCTGGGATCCAAGATCTCGTTCAGGCAGGCGTCGCAGGTGGCCGTGTCAGGTGGGAGAGACTGCCAACCCGGGTCGAAGCAGCCGTCGACTATCTCGAACGAGCGATAGTCAGCGGGCGGTCGATCCTCCGAGTCGATCTCCTCTATCCGCGCCGCAGGTGGCGCATCCTCTCGAAGGTCACCGAGGAACTTGTCCAGCGCTTCCCCGCTTCCATCGACCTCGATCTCGACCTGGCTGTTCGTGCTACGCACCCAGCCGGCGAGGCCGTGACGCTCGGCCAGCTGGAAAACGAACGGGCGAAAGCCGACACCCTGAACGATGCCGCGTACTCTGAGGCTTAGCCCCTGCACTTTATGCGCCTTACTTACACTCCGTTACCTGTCTTGTGAGCCATTCGGCCCACGAGTCCAGTCCCTCTCCGCTGTAGGACGAAGTCGAGAAGACGACGAGATCGGGGTTGACCGACATCGCGTTGTCGATCGCGGCCTGGGTCGAGAACTCGAGGTGCGGCACGAGGTCGACCTTTGTAAGCACCAAGACGCCCGCGCGTCGGAACGCCGCCGGATACTTGAGCGGCTTGTCTTCGCCCTCCGTCACGCTCAATAGCACTATCTTGCGCGATTCGCCTAGATCGAACGACGACGGGCAAACCAGGTTGCCGACGTTCTCGATGAACAACAGATCGGTCTCGGCAAGTTCAAGCGACGCGAGGCTTTCCGAGATCTGACGCGCGTTCAGGTGACAGCCACCGCCCGTCTCGATCGCTTGCACGGGTATCCCGTGCCGCTCCAACCGCTCGGCATCCTTGCGCGTCTGTACGTCGCCGGCCACCACGGCGAGGCGCAACGAACCCTTCAACAGATCCACGGTCCGCTCGAGCAGCGTCGTTTTTCCCGATCCAGGCGACGAGATGATATTGACCGAGTACACACCGTGGCCCGCCAGGTGCTCGCGGACCTCCGCCGCTATCTGATCGTTGGCGCTCAGGACCTTCTCTTTGACATCTATCCGCTCGGCGCTCACCGCTCTCACTCCACCTCGAGATAGCTGAGCTGTAGGCCCTGCCCACCCAGTACGCCACGGGCCCGGCCGCCGCACTCCGGGCACTCGAACGGCGCCTGCATCACCTTGAAGACTCTGTCGCACGTCGGGCAGGTCGCCTCCCCCGGTTGGCGGGCCACCTCGCAGCGAACCCCGTCGAAGTGGCCGGACATCACCACCTCGAGGCAGAACTGCAGGCTGTCTGCGTCGACCCCGGAAAAGGCGCCCGCCTCAACGCCTACCGCCGTGACCCGGGTCTCCGGCAGCCTGTTCAACTCACGCTCGCAAATCGACAGGATCTCCAGCGCGAGCGACATCTCGTGCATATGATTCTTCTCCCCTACCCAGCCCATGACGGCAAAGCGCGGGCCGTCGGGCTGCTCCGGCCGGATCACCCAGAGCTGTGGGCAATAATGGGTTTTACTAGCGGGGGCTCGGTCTCAGGCGTGGGCGGATCTGTGACTCGACGGGCCAAGGCGGGGCATTCTGCGACAACCGCTAGCCCCGCAGATACCACTGGAACCCGATCATCGCCATGAGCGACAGCGTTACCACCGTCGCCACAGCCGGGCTCGACGCGTCGTCCAGCGCCTCGGGTATCAACTCCGAGAACACCATCCAGATCATGGCGCCGCCGGCGAACCCCAGGCCAACGGGAAGATAGGGCTGGAACATTGCCACAAAGAGGAAGGCGGGGACGGCGAGCAGCGGCTGCGGTAGGCTCGAGAAGACGCTCCAGCCGGCCGCGCGCCGGATGCTTTCGCCTCTGGGGACGAGCACGAGGCTGATCGCCAACCCCTCGGGGATGTTATGGACGGCTATCGCGGTGGTGATGAACACGCCGAGCGCTTCACCGCCGGCGAACGAGACGCCGACGCCCACACCCTCTGTGACCGAGTGCAGAGTCATCACCCCGATGATCATCAGCCCCTTCAGCGCGTCGGCACCGCGCAGCGTGCCGAGCTCGAGCTCGCGATGACCTCTCAGCCAGTGGCTGCTCACCGCCATGAAGGCGACACCGATGAGTGCACCGCTTACGACACGTAGCAGGCCGGCCTCGAGCCCTTCATAGATCAGCCCGAAGCTGGCAGCGATCATCAGGCCCGACGCCACCGAATTTGCCATCGCCAACCAGGTGCGCGTCATGCGGCGAAAGAAAAGAAAGGGCAACGCGCCGAGTCCTGTGGCCGCGGCCGTGATGAGTGCAAAGACGAAAACCGTTTCTGCCGTTATCGTCATCGCACGGTAACCGAAGTTGCCGATACCGGCCCGCGCAGCTCGTTACCGGGGGCGATCGTCCTGCGGAGGGTTAGCATTATGGGATAGAGAATCACCGGAGTGATGTTCGCCGTGCACAAGCGCGAGGGCGCGCCCCCCGAACAAAGGAAGGCGCGCCCGTCCGGTAGGGTTTCGCTAAGCCGGCTTGTGGCAGAGCGTGCAGTGCTGGTTGTCCCTGCCCTCATGGTCGGCGGGTGCATCGGGCACCGGCTCCATCGCCCCGGCCGTATGGCACATCAGGCAGTTATCTCGACCCTCCAGCGGGTGCGGCATCGCAGGCGGGGCCGTCGTTTGCACCGCAGCATCCGGCGCATGGCACATCAGGCAGATGTCGTTTGTGAACTCGGCGTGGCTCGCAGGCGCATCCGGCACCGGCTCCATCGCCCCGGCCTTGTGGCACATCATGCAGTTGTCGCGACCAGCGGCGTCGTGTGACATCGCCGGCGGCGTCGTCCACCCTCCCTGCTGCCACGCGAATGCCGCCAGCGCAACTACCAGGAATGCCGATGCTGCGATCGAACGTCGTTGGTTCATATTCAGCTCCCTTTCAGATCAGGGTCACGCCCGGACAACAATCGCACGGTCGCGACGTTGGCAACCTGACCGCTGCCCTCCGCTTATGACCTTAGGCAAGACCAGCTCGGTGGGCAAGAGGGCGTCGACCGAACAGCAGGCTACATGACATCTGAGTCGGTAAACAAATGTGTACCGCCGGGCGAGACCCCACGGGCCCGCAGACGGAAGATTGCCGGTCTAGCGGCTCTTCTCCAGTTCCTCGAGGAACGCCGTCAGGTCCGCCATCTCCTCGGCATCGAAGGTCGGCCACTCCTTCTGCCAGGCCTGGGGTATGGTGGCCAAATTCACGGAGTGGTTCCACAACGAGGCGGCCACCGCGGCGGGCGAGGCGATGCCGCTGACCCAGGCGAGATCGGAAGCCTGCGTCCCGCCGCTCCCACGCAGGGAGTGACAACTCAGGCAACTCTTCCGATGGAGGACCTGCTCGCCCATCTCGCTGTCGCCGGGCTCCGCGAAGTACCGGATGTAGTAGAGGTAGGCGACGAGATCGGCCATCTCACCTCCACCGATGCTCGGGGCGGACAGGTCCATCTCTTTCATCGTCTCGAGCATCGCCGGCGCCTTGTTCCACATAGCCGCGGCAAACTCGGTCAGGCCCCACTGGCGGCCGATCTCGGCTAGGTCCGGCGCCAGGCGGCCGCCGATCCCGTGGACACTGTGGCACTGGTTGCAGCGCTTCTCCAGGAAGACGGTGCGCCCGGCCTCGGCACGGCCCGGCAGGACGTACACCCGTCCCTCCACTGGCCGGCGCGCTGTCGACTCGATGTACGAGATCAAGTCAGTAAGCTCGGACCCTTCGAACGTAGGACGCACAACGCCCCGCTCTTTCATCAGCTCCACCATCGGCGCACCGTGGTTCCACATCGCGGCTGCGACGAGGATAGGTGAACCGTACTGCCCGGCGAAGTCGAGGTTGTGCGCAACATCACCGCCGTAGTCACCCACGCGGTGACAGACGAAGCACTTCTTGTGCGTGAATAGATGCATTCCGACGTTCACATCACCGGGCACATCGAAGTAGTCCAGCGTGAACAGAAAGCCGACCAGATCTCCGGCTTCCGCAGCGGTCATTTTTGGATACTCGATCCCCAGCTCCGCCATTCCGGCGCCCATCAGCGGGACGTGATTCCAGAATGTCGCCGCCAGCTCGTTGAACGAGCGGCCCCCCTGGATGTGCCCGAGGTCGGGTCCCGTCGTACCACCTAACCCGTTCACTGCGTGGCACTTAGAGCACCCCTTGCTCTCGAACACCCGAGAGCCGGATAACGGATCCTGCGAGAGTTCAGCGCTTGACTGTGCGGACAAATATCGAGGAGATCCTAGAAACAGGATGACGCTGCCCGCAGCGATCCCGCGAATGAGCTTACCGGTCATGATTGCCCCCTGCGTCGCAATGACCCGGTAGTCGTTCGGATCCGATTATGTGGGCGTTTAGAAGGAATTGCTTCTATCTATAAAGCTACTGCCTCGCGCCGCGAAGATAAAGCAGCCGTCCCCGGGCACCTCTCGGCACCCGGGGGCGGCGGTTACAGAAGTTAACTACCTCAGGATGGGAAGTGGCAGAACAAGCACAGCTCCGGGTTCTTCTTCTGCAGCTTCTCACCATCGAAGTCCGGGCCGTGCGGGCTAACCCTCCGACTGCCTCTGGCCGAATGACAGACGAGGCAATCGCGCTGTGCGTGGCACGTGGCGCAACTTTCGAGGCCCTGCCGCGCAGCCTGCCCGTGTCCCGTCCTGAAGGACGGGTCCTCGTTGTGATACCCGGTGTCCAACCTCAGCCCCTCAACGCCGCGACCCGCCGACATGTGGCAGCTACGGCAGTAGGCTTCCGTGTTGTGACAGCTGGCGCATTCCGTCTCCCGGCTCCAGGCGGCGGCGGAGTGCTGCTGCATGAAGTTCTCGGGATGGTAGCTTGCCTGCTCGGCGCTCGGCGTGTCCAGATTCTCGGAGCCAGAGTGGCAACCGTAACACTGCTGATCCCTGTTATGGCAGGTCTCGCAGTCGCCCCTGGCTGCGGCCGCATACGCGCGATGGTCGCTAACGAAGAACGGGGTGTGTGACGCCGGAGCCCGTCTCACGTCCATCGGGCCTCCGCCCGCCTCCATGTGGCAGTCGGCGCAGCCCACCTCCTCACCAATCTCCGCTTTCGCCGCGATCGCTTCGGCGTGGTTGAAGCCGAACTTGTTTGTCCTACGCCTCGGCCCCTCCCACGACACCTCGGGCGCGACCTGGCCGTTGTGGCATCCCTGGCAGAGGCCCGGCTCCGGGAAGCTGACACTCGCCGGCTCTACGTTATGGCAGCTCTCACAGCTAGAGAACAGGCTGGCGTGGGTCGCGTGAGGGAATCCCTCCGCGTACATCGCCCAACCCCACGCACCTGCGGCCGCCAGTAGAGCGGCGACCAGCAACGCTCCTACAGGTCGGCTGTACTTCACTGTGTCCTCCCCGGTTCCGAACCCAGATAGTAGGAAACCCCAAAGACCGCACGCAGCTGGGTCCAGTCCGTCTGCGCCGCGTCATCTTTTCGATCGTGCTTGTAGCCCTCTAACAGGGCCCAGACCGTACCTGCGGGCGTCTGCCAACGGGCGTCGACCCCGGCACCGTACATCAAGCCCTCGCCGATCCGAAACTCCCAAATCTGCTGAACGGCCGAGAGCCGCGCTCCCAGGGTCAGGTTCGAACGCGGGTAGTAGTTGAACTTGAGATCCCCCGCGCTCATGCCCGAGCCGAAGCCCCAATTCAGCCAGTAGCCGCCTTCCACGTCCCACTTGTATTTCGGCTGCCAGCGCGCCCAGATACCCGTCCGCCACGTCCGATCGGTCGTAGCGTAGTAAGGCACCTCGGCGCCGGTATCGCTGTAGTCGCGCCGGTCGAGCTCCGCTCTGACCGTCAGGTTCATCCCGGGCTTGAGACCCAACGCCAGGCCCCAGCCCTTGTAGCCCGTCGGGCTGAACGCCGCCCAGATCGTCTGCAGGCTAAACACGGGCCGGTAACGGAACAGCCGCCCCTCGACGAAGAGCAGCGGGCTGGCCTGCCAGCCCAACTTCGCCCCCGCCTTGCCCCACAAATCGGTGGCGAGGTCGTAGTCGGCGTGGCCGTCGAGAATCCACTTGCCGTTCGCCGTCGCATAGCGCGCCTCGAACCCCACACGCTCAGAGCTTATGCCCGAACGATCCGTCTCGATCTCTCGCTGGTAGATCGCCGAGCCGGCGAACCCCTTGATTGGGCCGAACGATCCGCGGAAGCCGAACAGGTAATTGTCGTCCGCCGGCTGGAAGTCGCCCAGCGACTCCAACGCATTCGACGTCACCCGCTCCGGCAGGCCGCGCTCGAGGCCGATCCCGCCGTACGCCTCCAGCTCCACGCGAGCCGGACGATAACGGAAGACGATCGAGCCGCCGTCGTAGCCGTAGTAGCCGAGCCCGCTCACCTGATAGTCGCGGCCCAGGCGGACACGGTACGAGCGCCGGTTCAGCTCGGCGTAGCCCGCCAGCAGGTCGAAGTTGTCTTCGGTCCGGGGCCAGAACTTCTCATCGCTCGCACCCAGCGCTCCGCGAAAGCGGCCGCTGGCGTAGAAGCGTAGTCCCTCGACCCCGAGCCCGAACACGTTGATGTCCATGTCGAGCCACACGGGGACGGTCGAGAACTCATCCCCCGACCTGTAGTAGTAGCAGTAGTCCGCACCGGTCTCGCAGGTAACGAGGATGTCACCAAACTGCCGCTGCGTACCGCCACCCGTAACATCGTTGACAGACACGCTGTCTAGAGCCAGGCCCTGCGCCTCCACGTACTGCACACGAGTGGCGACACGTCCCCGCCACTGCTGCGCCTGGAGGGCGGGCGGACCCCATACACCCCCGAGAAGGGCGAGGCCAAGGAACGCGGCTCCGGTTCGCCAGCTTAGGAGCCGGGTCCCGACCTCAGCGTGTGATAGGCCTGAGACCCTCACTTTGTCCTCCTGAATCCCGGATGATTGGTGGGTGCGATTGGGCATAGCCTGAGCCATGGTGGCTATCCCACAAGCTTCAGACGCCTTTATTCGACGTCAAGGCCCTGCTGCCGAGATTTCTCTTCGGCAGCAGGGCCATGTCACTTCCCCACGCGGGCGCTCCTATTACAAACCACCCACGCCGTAGAAGTTGATGACTGCCTCGATCGACGCATCGAGCAGCGCGATGAGCAGATCGGGGTTATGGACCCCACGGCCGCTCGCCTGGTGCGCTCCGATATGGATACCGTGGTACTCGTCCGGTATCCCATCGGGCGGATCGCTGGTGTCCTCCCAGCCCAGGACGCCTTCGTAAAACGTGGCAGAGCCCCAGCAGGGACGGCTATCGCTCCACGTAAGCTGCGCGTTCCAGAGCGCACCCTCGGCGACCGTAATCAGGTCGTCCCGCGGATCGAGTGCCAGCCCGACCGTGTCCGGCGGCG
>JBDHJU010000162.1:0-2794 GCA_039586755.1 Gemmatimonadota bacterium
GGCTCGGCTCGCCTTCATCTGGGGGCTGGCGACGGCGGTCGTGTGGGGCGGGGTGGTGGTGTACCTGGGCCTCGAACCCGATCTCGACGACCCGCTCAACTGGCTCGCCTTCGCCATCGTCTCGGGTGTCCTACCCGGCCAGCGAGGCGAGCCTGAGAGCGTCGAGGGGCCGGACGACGAGGAACGGATGGACCGTGTCCTACAGGCGGCGCTGGAAACGCTGGGCCTGCAAATCACTCTATGGGGGAGCCTCTGGACCTGCATCGACGTAGAGGAGATCTGCCTCGAGAATCCCGACGATGAGGAAGCGATCGCGAAGATGGTCGAGTATCTCCGCGCCGACGGCGCCGAGGAGGACCGCTGGCTTGGGCCCTTCCGCAAACAGTTCTACTGGGACGCGTCGCGACGCTGGGCGGTCACCAGGGCCAACCTGATCGGCCACAGCGACGACCGCATGTGGTACGATCCCGAGCCCGACGGCCCCACACTCTATATAGATGTAGGCGTCGTAGAAGACGCCGGCGTGACCTGGCACGGGCTCTGGGTGCACACCTTCTTCTGGGACCGCGCGCTCGAGCACGGGCGGCTCACCGTCAGCATCGACGGCGAACCGATCGAGCTACAGATGCGGAGTCATGCGGGCTGCATTGATCGTTCAGAACTATATGGGCGGCCTGTCTTCGAACAGAAGTCAATCTTCAACGCTCCGCCGGGCCTCTTGAGGAAGATCGCTCGGGCCCGCACCGTGCGCGTGCGCCTCGACGGGCAGGACGAGGCGATCGAGAAGCAGTTCACCCGGCGCAACATCGCCTGCGTGAGGAAGTTCGTTCGCGACAACTTGGTGGGAGAGGAACTGCGGCAAGACCCGTGATGCGGGTTTTGCTCAGTTCTCCGTCGGAAGGATCTCCTCGAGACCGATCTCGCCGACGACCTCAGCGCCGAGGCGAACGGGAACCCGGTCGGTGTGCACTTCGGGTTTACTAGCCGCGGCCGTGAATCGCCACACCTCGACGGCCCGCCGGTCGCGGTCGACGATCCAGTACTCGCCGACTCCGTGGCGGCGGTAGAGATTGAGCTTCTTACCGCGGTCGCGGCTCGCCGTGGAGGGGGAAAGGATTTCGATCACGAGGTCGGGCGCGCCGCGCAGCCAGCCGCGCCGGATGATCCCGGCGCGCTCGTTCGACACGAAGAGCAGGTCGGGCTGGACGCCCTCCTCGGTGTCGGGGAACTCGACGCCGACCGGCGCTGCCACCACGATGCCGTGGCCGGGGGCAACGAGGATTCGATCGAGCGCTACGGCCAGCCGGTGGCTGATCCGCTGGTGCTCGAACCTGGGCGGCGGCGTCACGTACAGATCGCCGTCGATCGCCTCGTACCGGTTGCCGTCGTCCGGCGCGATGAGCACGTCCTGCCAGGTGAATCGGGTGGTCGCCATACGTTCCACAAAATACCTCCGGGCGTCGGTGGCGGCGAGCTTGACTCGGTCGCCCGAAGGGGTAGGGGAACGACGTCACACGATCCTCAACGCGCGTGCGAGGTCCGCTCCGCGGTAGCAGATGTGTTTTGGCTGGGACCCTACGTGATCGCTAGCGTTGGGGTGCCTCTTCCCTGAGCAGCGTCCCCCGGTTCGCGTCGTAGAAGCGTATCACGACCACGACATTGGGCCGCCGGCCGTCGTACACCGACACCTGCACCTCTTTCTTGCTCTTCGAGGGCCGGTAGACCAGCCAGCCGTCCAGCGGGACCTGGCTCGCCAGCGCGGCACAATCACCTTCGGGGCCTTGGTGGCCCGGCGGCTCGCCGGGGATCCAGACGCGGCACTGGCCCGGCTCGGGCAGATGGCCCGGCGGGATACCCAGGGTCGCCGCGGTGCTGGGACCCGGTCCTCCGGCGGACTGCGACGAGGCTGCGGGCTCGTCGCTCGTTGGGTCGGACGTGACCAGCACGGTGCCGCAGGCGCTCGTCGCCAGGGCGGCGATCAGTGTGAGGGCGGTTTTCTTCATCGGAACTCCTCCGGCGTAGGCGTGAGCCCGCTCCCACGGCCTGTTGGAGGGGTCAAACGCTTCGCTGTCTTCGTGGGGAATTCCGGCGAGGGGTAGAGTAAGACACCCGGAACCGATCCTGTGTTCCTTGGATGACTGCGGTGGCATGCATGCTGCATTGCTGGCAATATCCTAACGGCGGGCGTCGAAACCCGGGTTAGCTCCTACCCTCAAGAAGCGAGGTACCGGTGATGACTCTCAGGCAACTCTCGTCTACCGGCGCCATCCTCGCCATGGCGTTGGTGGCCGGCAGCTGTAGCGATAGCGCTACATCCCCGAGCCGCAGCGAGACCGCTGCACTCGGTTTCAACTCCGCCGGCCTGAGCGACGTCCGGCTGAGCGAGATCCGGATCGACCAGCCCTCCACGGACAACGACGAGTACTTCGAGCTCACGGGTCCCGCGAGCACATCGCTGGACGGTCTCACCTACCTGGTGATCGGCGACGGCACCACCGGATCAGGTACCATCGAGGCCGTGGTCGATCTGACGGGTAGCGCCATCCCGGCGAGCGGCTTCTTCGTGGCCGCGGAGGCGACGTTCTCGCTGGCGGCGGCGGATCTCACAGCGTCGCTCAACTTCGAGAACAGCGACAACGTGACACATCTCTTGGTGACGAATTTCAGCGGCAGCGACGGGGATGACCTGGACACCGACGACGATGGAACCCTGGACGCCACGCCTTGGGATGATTTGGTGGACTGCGTGGCGCTCGTGGAGACCGTGGGCTCGGGGGACATGGTTTACTGTGAC
>JBDHJU010000163.1:0-4642 GCA_039586755.1 Gemmatimonadota bacterium
ATGGAGCACACCGCCCAGCTGCACAGAGAGCAGCGGCGACTCGACTGCGTCGGCCCGGTAGTCGAGGCCCGTGTTCTTGTCGACGAGAGCGACGATCCGGCCCCGCCCGTCCACCTCCAGGCGAAGCGAGCCGGCGGTCCATTCGGTTCGGTTGAGTCCCAGAAACTCACAGCCGCCGATTAGCAGGGTGATGGCCAGGCCGGCGGGGAAGGTGCATCTCAGGTGCATAGCCGTATCCGTGATTGGGTCCGAGTGGAGTGTCGAAAGCAGACTAGCGGGCCGGCGCGGGGGGACGCAACCGAGCGGTTACAACCCTTTCCCGCTTGCGGGCGTCTATATCTATAGACATTCGATAGGAGGGCGGATGGCCGACGGCAAGACAGAGCTCCTCCGGGGTACCCTCGACATGCTGATCCTCAAGACGCTGTCGCTGCAGCCGCTACACGGGCTGGGGGTCTCGCAGCGCATCGAGCAGGTCACGGGCGGGGTCTTCCAGGTGAAGGGCGCTCCACCGCCTCGAGCAGGAAGGCTGGATCGAGGGCTCGTGGGGCGAATCGGCGAACAATCGGCGGGCCAAGTACTACCGGCTGACCGGGGCGGGCAGGCGTCGACTGGGCGAGGAGAAGCGGAACTGGGCGCAGGTCGTTCTAGCGATCAGCAAGGTGATGGAGGCTACCTGAGAGGTGAGCCATGCCGGCGTACAGACGGATTATCAGCACCTTCCGTTCGCTCTTCCGTAAGGAAGAGCTGGACCGCGACCTGGATGAGGAGCTGGCGAGCTACCTGGAGCTGCTGACGGCCCAGAAGGTCGAGGCGGGGATGAGCCCGGACGAGGCTCGGCGAGCAGCACGGCTGGAACTCGGTGGCGTCGAGCAGGTGAAGGAAAAGGTGCGGGAGAGGCGGGTCGGCGCGATGACCGACACGTTGCTTCAAGACATCCGGTACGCGGTCCGAACTCTGCGGAAGAACGCGGGCTTCACCGTCGTAGCCGTCCTGATTCTTGCCATCGGCATAGGCGCCACCACGGCGCTCTTCAGCACGATCAACACGGCTCTGCTGAGCGGCCTCCCGTATCATGAACCCGACCGCCTGGTCATCGGCCTAAAGACGATGGATGGAGAGATGTCCGGGCCCGTCTCTAGGGTCGACTACTTCGACTACCGGGAATACAGCCGGTCGTTCGAGGAGCTGGCGGCGCTCACCACGTTCACGATGCAGTTCACCGTTACGGGCGGGCGCCGGCCAGTACTGGTCGACGCAGGGTTTGTCACCTGGAATCTGTACCGTACCCTCGGCGTGAACCCGATCGTCGGGCGGCATTTCCTGCCGGAAGAGGAGGACCCGGGCGGCGGCGGCGAGTTACTGATCAGCTACGGCTTCTGGCAGAGTCATTTCGGGGGCGACCCGGGCGCCGTAGGGAGCACGCTCAACGTGGACGGCTTCCCGTCCCCCATTGTGGGTGTGATGCCGCCGGGTTTCCGGTTCATGTTCGATGCCGATGTCTGGGCCCTGGTCGACAGGGATGGTCCGTTCGATACGGAGCGCGATTCGCACAGTCACTGGGTCATCGGGCGGCTGAAGCCGGGCGTGACGAAGGAACAGGCTCAGAGCGATGTGGATGCGATCTCCAACTCGCTGGCGGCGCAGTACCCGGAGAGCAACGCGGGCAAGGCGCTGCTGCTGACGGAACTGCAGAGTTACATGGTGCGCGACGTCCGCCTCAGTTTGCTCCTGCTTATGGGGACGACGGTGCTGGTGCTGCTCATCGCCTGCGGCAATGTGGCCGGCCTCCTGCTGGCGCGTGGGGAACGGCGCCTCTCAGAGATGGCGATGCGCTCGGCGTTGGGGGCCTCCCGGCGTCGCCTGCTCCGCCAGCTCCTGACCGAGAGTCTCATCCTCACGGTCGCGGCCGGGGTACTAGGCATTTCGGTCGCCTACCTACTGCAGGGGGTAATACTGCAGCTACTACCCATCGGCGAACTGGGCATGGAGCGCCCCGGCATCGACTCGACGGCGCTCGTCTTCACCCTGCTGGTGTCGATTGCCACAGGATTGCTGGTCGGAGTCATTCCGGCCCTGCGGGGAACGGGTAGCGATCCGGCCCAGCAGCTGCGCTCGGCGAGCCGCGCCTCCGAGGATGTCCGCAGTAGCCGGCTGAGGAGTGGACTGGTGGTTCTGCAGGTCGCGCTCTCGGTGGCGCTGCTCGTTGGCTCCGGCCTGCTGATCCGCAGCTTCGCGCATCTGTCGACGGTCGATCTCGGGTTCGACCCGGAGAATCTGCTCACCGGCCAGCTCCAGATCCAACCCTCCCAGTACCCGACGCCGGAGGAACGCAACCAGTTCTTCACGTCGCTGCTCGAGGAGATCGAGGCGCTGCCGGGCGTGGTCTCGGCGACCGTCGCCAACCGGCTACCGATTCTCAGCCGTTGGCAGGACTGGTCCATCTGGCCCGCAGAGCAGCCGTCGCCGTCGGCACAGGAATCCTTCTCGGCCATGGCCCGTTGGGTACCGCCCGGCTACTTCGCTACGATGGGCATCCCACTCGTATCAGGGAGGGACATCGCGGCGACCGATGTACCGGGCAGCCCCTTCGTCATCGTGCTGAGCGAAGGTGTGGCGAACGTGCTCTTCCAGGGCTCGAATCCCGTCGGCCGCATGGTGAACGTCGCCGATTGGCGGACCTTCGAGGTGGTTGGTGTCGTACGTGATTCACGCATTAACACGCTGCGGCGCGAGCCCGACGCGGCGTTCTACATGTCACACGCCCAGATGGGTCCGTCGCGGGCGCAGATCGCCGTTCGCACGTCGGTGAAACCGACAACCCTCGTGGGGCCGATAGATGACCTGCTGCGTCGCAAGGACCCGAACGTCGTCTTTGCCAAGGCGTCGACGATGGCGTCGGTCCTCGATGATGAAGTGTCGGGTTTCCGGATCGTGATCTTGTCTCTGGTTCTCTTCTCGGCCGTCGCCCTCGCCCTCACGGCGATCGGCCTCTACGGCGTGCTCGCCTACCACGTGAGTCAGCGTCTCAACGAGATCGGCGTCCGTATGGCCATGGGCGCCTCGAACGGTGACCTGCTCGGCATGATTCTGAGAAGAGGGATGCTCCTGGCCGGGGCGGCGCTAGCCTGCTTGCTGCCCGCCTGGCGGGCCACACGCGTCGATCTGGTGCAGGTGCTGCGCAAAGAGTGAATGACCGTGCAGCGGACTGACTGTCCGTGGGTCGAGGACTCCGAGTCCGTGTGTTTTGACCCCGTACAACGGAGTGAGTGTGCACGGTGCTGCCCAATCATCGCACGCCTCGGCGCCCCCCCATGGCGCCGAGCACCGCCGAGGCTCATGGGGCACAGGCGTGCCACAGCTTTGTCAGAGTCCGCCAATCATGCGGGCTTTCAAGCGGCTCCGGATCCAGAGTGCGGTGCCCACAGGCAGGCGCAATCCACAGTGTAGCTCGCGGAGCCACCCACAAAGTTCTTAGTAGGCAGCCATACCAATAAGGTGTTATTCCACCAAGGTGTGATGGCGCCCTATGCCGACAGCACCCAGGCTGAGCCCTGAGTGTCGTCTTCGGGCGTGCAGTCTGTGGCGCGCACCAACGGTCTGGAGGAGGGCAAGCAAGATGAGACAGATCGTCGCGTACGCTTCCTATGCTTCCCTGGCACTCGTGTTTCTCGCGACACCTGGGCTGGCGCAGGAGGAAAAGGACAATACCGGTACCAACCCGCCGGTACCAACCCGGTGAACTTCACGTACGACCTCCGCTTCATCACGGAGATGCAGTGGTTCAAGGACGATGGCGGTTCGCTGCTCAAGCATACGCTCGAGTGGAGGGCACCCCTGGGAGGAGATATTGGGAATCTCGGAGGCGGCAGCACCATCTCCGACTTGGGAAAGAGGTTCGGTCTGCGCATGCGGGCGTATTACCAGAATCTGAGCCTAAACGACGGTACCGGTAACCTCGGGTCGAGCAGCGTTTCGGGTATCGGTGACATCGATGCACGTATTCTTTGGATCGCAACTGTCAACAGCAAGTGGGGCCTGGTCCCAGGGTTGGAAGCCATTTTCAACACCGCTTCGAATGACTTCCTTGGATCCGGCAGTACCAGTCTCGCGCCGGTCGTGTTCGTTCCGCTTTTCAATGTTCTGGGACCTGGTAGTCTCTTTGCGCCGGGCTATCAATACGTGTTCGACGTCGCCGGGAACAACGTCAGCCGCAGTCAGATCGACCTGTATTTCGTCTGGATTCTGGCGGGAGGTAAAAACTGGCTGCTGTTCGATCCCCAGATCATCCTGGATCACGAAAACTCCCGTGACTTCATGCAAGTCGATGCCGAATGGGGCTTCATGATCGTGCCGCTATCTGGCATCAGCGGATACGTGCGCCCGGGCATCGGCATCGGTGCGGACCGGCCGTTTGATTGGAACTTCGAGTTCGCATTGAAGTTCATTTGGCGCTAGAAAATAAGAGGACCAATACCATGAAAACGCTCAAAGCGACAATCCTCCTATTGATTGCGTGTGCATTGGTGCCCTGCTCTTCGCCCGCATACGCTCAGGAAAGGCCAAACATTGTCCTGATCTTCATGGACAACTTTGGATGGGGCGAGCCGGGGTTTAACGGAGGCGGTGTGACGCGAGGCGC
>JBDHJU010000164.1:0-3553 GCA_039586755.1 Gemmatimonadota bacterium
GAGAAGGTCTCGGTCCAGGATGTCATGCGGTACTACCGCGAGACGTACGAGGGCAGCGACCTCGACCCGACACGTAACCTCATGGTGCCCTATCGGCCGCGCCGCGGCGAAGAACGCACCGACCAGCCCGACATGGTCAAGAGCCCCATCGTCAACAACTGGTCGATTCGCGACATGGCGGAGCTATTGAATCAGATTCAGCCGGGCATCGTGGAGCCGGTGCGCACCATCGCCGTCGCCCGCTGCTCCTACTCGCAGATCATCCAGAACCGCGATTGGCTGCCGCCGGAGATCGGGACCATCGCGTGGTTCTCGTTCGACAACCCGGGACAGAGCCCGCGCATTCCCATCTGGGCCGGCGTGACCGAGCTGCCAGAGGCATTCAAGATCGGCTGCCAGAAGTCGTATAGAACCGATTCCGCCTGCTGGTGGTATCGCCGGGCGAACCGACTGGCGATGATCAAGTGGGGCTGGGCGCGGCAGTACCTGGAAGCCGCCGTCCGGGACTACGAGATCCAGGCATTCGATGAGGTGCCGCTCATCGAGGGGCGCGCGATGGAGCTGATGGCGACGAACGACGGAGACGATCCGTGGATCTACCGCGAGCTCCTGACGCGGTACACGAACAACTTCGCCCGGGCGACGATGCAGAGATGGTGGGAGTTGGGCGACTTCTTCTGGGCCGAGTTCGCGAGAGGATGGTGATTTCTTACCGGTCTTGAGTGACGGGGATGTAGAGCCGCTGTCCCACTTGGAGCCGCTCGGGACGGACGCTCGGGTTGGCCGAACGGATAGCGGAAAGGTCGGAGCCATAGGCCGTGGCAAGTCGGCTGAGCGTGTCTCCGGACCTTATAGTTGGCGGCGAACCTGTCGCCGCTTCGTGGCGGTAAACGCACGTAATAGCGCTCGCCGGGAGGCGTGACGCCACGGATCAGCTGGGGGTTGAGCGCCTTGATTTCGGCGACTTCCACGCCGGCGGCCTCGGCGATGACCTCCAGGCTGGTCGCGTCCGGCACTTGGCCGAGGTCATAGCTCATTGGTGGAACGGCCGCGACGGTGAGCCCGTACCTGTCCGGCTGCTTCGCGATGAGCGCGGCGGCGATGAACTTGGGAACGTAGTTCCGCGTCTCGGACGGAAGATATCCGCGACGGGCCAGGGTCCAGAAGTCGCGACTGCCCGTTCGACGGATGGCGCGCCGCACACGGCTCGACCCGCCGTTGTAGGCGGCCGCCGCCAGGTACCACGAACCGAATTCTTCGTAAAGGTCTTTCAGATAAGCGGCAGCGGCGTGCGTGGCCAGCACCGGGTCGCGCCGCTCGTCGATCCAGTAGGTGACGCGTAGGCCGTAGCGGCGAGCGGTGCTGGCTAGGAATTGCCAGAGCCCCACGGCGTGCGCCCTGCTGTATGCGTTGGGGTTGTAGCCGCTCTCGATCAGCGAGAGATAAACCAGATCCTGCGGCAGGCCGTGTTCGCGCAAGATGGCCCGCAACGTCTCCTCGTAGCGACCCGCTCGCCCAAGATGAACTTGGATGGTCCTGCGTCCGCGACTCTGGTAGTAATCGAGCCAGTGGTCGACCGCCGTGTTGTATTCGATGGGAATGTCCCAGACCGGTCGGTCCGCCGGCGGCGCGGAAACCACACCTAGCGCGGCATCGCGCGTCGAGTCCGCATCTGGGTCGGTCGGGCCGCTCAGCGTGGAGAGCATCAAGGCTGCCAGGCAACGTGCAACGATCATCGACTCGGTCGGACTCCTTGGAGTGAGACGGGGGTAGGTGAGCTCGACTCTGGCCGCTGCGGGTGGGTCTCCCGCGGGCGCCGGGCTAGGAAGCAAGCGGCGTACCCGTTTGGCTGATTCACGTAAGTTATTGTTTACAAATGGATTAGAGCATCGACCTTCGAGTATTCTGTGGGGTGCAGGCCCTTGGGGATTTCGGTCAATCCGACATAGCCGGGCGTTCTGACCTACCAGCGCGCAGTGGGCGACCTGCTACCGGTGATGGGGGCTTGCCCGCTCGACAAGCTCCAGCGAGCGCACCTGCTTCTCGGGGGGTGCCGGCATGGGGTATGCGTTCCACCTCGGCCCCCGAGGTCTCCGCCGACTCCACGTCTTTACCGAAGACGAGGCGTTCGTTTAGTAGGCGCGGCCGCCGAACAGCCGCTCAGCGCCCGTCGTAAGGCACTCCTTCGGTGATCCAGGCCGGCGCCGGCGCCCCCTTCAGGTAATGATCGAAGAACTCCATCATCCGGATCGAGTAGTCGAGCTTGTTGGCGTACTTCCGCGGATGGTGCGGCTCGCCTCGATACTGTAGGAAGATGGCGTTCTTGTTGTTGCGGCGAAGCGCCAGGTAATACTCGATGCTCTGGTACCACGGTACCGCCTCGTCCTCGTCGCCGTGCATGATGAGCAGCGGCGTATCGACCTTGTCGGCGTAGAAGAGCGGCGAGTTCTCGATATAGTCTTGCCGCGCCTCCCAGAGGCTGCCCGACAGGCGGCTCTGGCCCGCCTCGTACTGGAACTGCCGTGCCAGCCCGCTGCCCCAGCGTATGCCGCCGTAGGCGCTGGTCATGTTGGACACGGGCGCGCCGGCGACGGCGGCGGCGAAGACGTTTGTCTGGGTGACGATGAACGCCGTGGTGTAGCCGCTCCACGAGTGCCCGTGCAGCCCGAGGGCATCCGGGTCCGCCAGTCCCATGTCCACCAGTTCCTGGACGCCGGGCACGACGCTCTTCATCGCCGAGTAGCCGGGCCGCCCCACCTCGAAGCGCACATCGGGCAGAAAGACGATGTAGCCGTTGGAGGCGTACATGGGGAAGCTGGGCCGATGGTTGATCACCGGTTCGTTGAACTGGTGCAGCCGCTGTGAAAAGAAGCGGTAGAAGTACGTCAGCACGGGGTAGCGCACGCCCTCCTGATAATCTCCCGGCAGGATGACCGCGCCGTGCAGCTTGGTGCCGTCCAGGCTCTCGTACTCGATGAGCATCTCCTTTCCCCAGGCGAATTCCGCGATCTGCGGATTCACGTCGGTGATCTTGCGGGCGTCTTCGAACCCGGGCCGGCTGACCCAGAGGTCGGGGAACTCGTCGTAGTCCTCGCGACTGAACAGGAATACGTCGGCGTCCTCGGCCTTGGCCAGGAACCTGAACATCTTATCCTCCTCCAGCAGCTGCTCCAGGCCACCGCTACCTGTGCGCGTGCGATGGAAGCCGAAGTTCTTCAGGTCCTCATCGAACGAGGTGAGGTAGATGGCCGAATTGCGCGGGAAGCTCTTCTGTCCCTCGTCGACGCGCAACACGCGGTAGATCTTGCCGGCCGCCCGCCCCTCGCCGCGGGTGAGGACAACCGGCTGACCGCTGCCGGTGGGGAACTGCCAGACGTCGTACTTGTCGTGGATGAGGACCGCCCGCTCGCCGTCGACCCAGCCGCCCACGCCGTAGCCCGATCGCGCGCTAGGATAGTCGTGGTCTTCGTCGGCGAACGAGACGGGTAGGCCGGCGGTCAGGTTGCGTGTCGCGCCGCTCTCCGTGTCGTACAGGTGCCAATCTTCGTCATGG
>JBDHJU010000021.1:0-44857 GCA_039586755.1 Gemmatimonadota bacterium
CTGGCCCCCTGGGCGGCGGATGTCTTGCTGGCCTTGAGGCGGCAGGGACCGCCGTTCGAGCTTTCGCCGACCCACCTACGCAAGTATGCCGTGCTCACGTCCGGGGCGATGACGACGCGTCTCGACCGTCTCGAGGAGGCGGGTTACGTGCAACGAAGCATGGATCCGAGAGACCGGCGCGGCATACTGGTGTCTTTGACGGAGGAGGGGCGGGAGTTGGCCGATCGGGCCATCGAGGCGCGGTTGGGCGAGGTTCGCAGAGCCCTGGGAACGCTGGCGGAAGGGGAGCGAGGGGCGGTGGAAGGGGCGCTCCGCAAGATGCTGGTCGGTCTGCAGCGGGACGCGATAGTGCCGCCATGAGTGAGCCGGCCGAACCGTAGGGGGCAATAGCGCCGACGAGCGGCAGCTCCCCTACGGCGAAATGGTCACGCCGGCGGCCGCGCCTTTAGAACGACCGGAAGACTTTCAAGTAGTCGGCCAGGTGCCGCGGCGTGATGAAGCGCTCGCGCACACGCTCGCGCGCCCGTTCACCCATCTCGCGCCGCAGCTCTGGTTTCTTGAGCAGTACGACAACGCATTCAGCGCACTCTTCTACGCTCGATACCAGGTAGCCGTGCACCCCATCCTCGATCTGCTCGACAATGCCACCGACCCGACCGGCGACCACCGCCGCCCGCTTCCACATGGCTTCCGTTACGACCAGACCAAAACCCTCGCGTGTAGACTTCTGGATCACGACATCGCTGCCGCTCTGAAAGGCGTTGATCTCGAGCGCGTGGGTCAGCTCGTCACGGCTCAAGCGATCGAGCGTGCTGAACACGTGGATGTCACGGTCGCCGGCGGCGTGGTCCAGCGTCTTGGCGTGGTATTCGGTTCCCTCCGGGTCGTCGTCGGCCAGGTTGCCCACCAGCGCCAGCTGTACCTCGGGCACTATGCGCTTCACTTCACGGTACGTATCGATGACGCCCAGCGGGTCCTTCCACGGATCGTAGCGCGAGACCTGCGAGATGATCGGCCGTTCCGGGTCGAGCCCGAAGCGGGTCGCCAAAATCTGTCGCGCCAGCGACGGGGCGAGCGCCTGATTCTTAGGCGTCAGCGGGTCGATGGACGGCAGCACGACTTCCGTCCGGCCTAAATTCAGGTTCGGTGTCGCGTAGCCGGGCATCGACACGATCGCGACTTCGAAGTAACCGATGTACGGCGCCAGGAAATCGACCGCCGCCGCCTCGGGAGTCGAGGTGTCTATGTGACAGCGCCAAAGCCAGTGTCCGGTGCGCCGGCCGTCCAGCAGACCTACGAGCCCCATAGGTTGCGGATCGTGGACCACCACGAAGTCCCAGTCCTGGCTGAAGACCCCCAGGTTCCCTTCCAGCGTCGATAGGTAGAGAGCCCGATCCGACGGGTCGAGGTCGACATCCATCCCCTGCAGCCCGTTGTGCAGCTTCTTCGTCAGCTCGAAGAACGAATCGTTGCCGCTGAGAACTCGCCATTCGACCTCGAGGCCGAGGCCGCATTTAAGCCCCACCAGTGACGGCAACAGCTCGGCCACACCGCCGCCGTAGGCCGTGGCGTTTACGTGCAGCACCCGCGCACCTTTCAGTGGGGCTGCCAGCTCCTTGATCTCGCTTACCGCCTCCTCCCCGATCAACCCCTCGTACTCACAGATCGATTTCGGGGCCAGCACCACCCTGCGCATTCACCCTCCTCCCGTTCACTCTGCAACCACGGCGGGCGGCTACGAGGGAGGGCGAGAGCAAATACGGCGCCGCGGGCGGTCCGGCGGCGCTAAGTGCAAGCGATAACAGTAATTACATGACGATCTCCACTCCTGGAGAGTCGGCTAGCACACGGTTTCTTCCGTACTTCTGACCGATCGGCCGGTACAGATTGCCTACTCCGGGTCCCGTAGCTCTCAAGACGACAAAGGGTTGCGCGCCGCCCCTGCCACTCGGAGCCCGGAGGGCTTTCACCCGCGCTCTCGGTGTGTTATCAGGTAGCTCATGGAGCGAAATTCGATAACGGACGGCGACGCCCGGGCGGCGGGTCGTCCCCGTTTCGGCTCGGCCTTCGGTCTCTTGATGACGTTCATCGGGGTCGCGGTGGGGCTGGGCAACGTCTGGCGCTTCCCCTACATGGCGGGCGCGTTCGGCGGCGGGGCGTTCCTTCTGGTGTACATCGTTCTGCTCTTCGCCTTCGGCATCCCGGCGCTGATGGCGGAGCTGGCGCTGGGGCGGATGACGCGGCGTGGTCCGGTGGGTGCGTTCACGCGGATCGGGATGCCGGGTGGGAGGGTCGTCGGCTGGGTTCTCTTCGTCACGGTGCTCGTGGCTTTGAGCTACTACGCCGTGGTGGTGGGCTGGGTACTACGCTACACGTTCATCTCGGCCAGCGGCGCTATCGGGTCGATCGCGCCCGAGTCGTTCTTCGAGACGATGTTGGGCGGGTTCTGGGGACAGTTCCTGACGACCGCCATCGTCCTGGCGCTGGTGGCGGTGGTTCTGGTTCTGGGGATCAAGCAGGGCGTCGAGCGCGTCAGCAAAGTCGGCATGCCACTCCTCTTCCTGCTCCTCTTCGTGCTCATCGCCCGCTCGTTGACGCTGCCCGGCGCCGGAGCCGGGGTGACCTACTATCTGTATCCCGAGTTCTCGATGATCGACGCCGGTGTGGTGGCCGCGGCGTTGGGGCAGCTCTTCTTCTCGCTGGCTCTGGGCGGGACGTTTCTCGTGACCTACGCGAGTTATCTAGGCGACGAAGTGGACTTGAGGAAAAGCGCCGTCACCATCGGCGTCGGCGAAACGTTCGCATCTATACTCGCCGGGTTCGTCATCCTGCCCGCCGCCGTGGCTTTAGGTATCGAGGTGGGCAGCGGTCCACCGCTCACATTCGTCACCGCGCCGAGCATCTTCGCCCGCGTCCCCGCCGGTGCCCTCTTCGCCACGCTCTTCTTCGGCCTTCTGTTCTTCGCCGCCTTCCTCTCTGCCGTGGCCGGCTTCGAGGTGCTGGTCGCCGGCGTGGCCGACGAGCACGGCTGGGATCGCAAGATCGCGGTGACGGTCTTCTGTGTTGCCGCCCTATTGCTCGCGATCGTGCCGATGCAGAGCCTCGACTACATCCTCAAGAGCGACCTCTTCTGGGGATCGACGATGCAGCCTGTCGGCAGCGCTCTGGCGCTCATCGGGCTCGCCTGGGTCGTCGGCTTGGGGCGGGCGCTGGAAGAGGCGAACAAGGGCGGCAGGGGACGGCCGATCGGGCGCTTCTGGTTCTTCTGGATCAAGTACGTCGTGCCCATCGGGATCGGCGTCATCCTCGTGCTCGGTCTGCGTGACGTGTTCAGGACTTTCTTTCAATGAGTGATATGCCGATCGACGATACCCGAGCCGAGGCCTGGCAGCAGGAATTTCCCAGCCTCGCCAGCACCATCCACGTCGCCAACTGCTCTCACGGCCCACAAGCGTGGCGCGTCCGCGGAGCGATCGACGCCTACCTCGACAGCTGGCTCGAGAAGGGGATGGACTGGGAGAGCTGGATCGCCGAGATCCAGGGCGCCAAAGAGACGTTCGCCCGGCTGATCGGAGCGAAGCCGGCAGAGGTGGCGCTCTCCACCTCGGCCTCGGCGGCGGTCTCATCGGTAGCCAGTGCGCTGGCCAGGGGCGGCGCGCGACGCCGCGTCGTGACGACGGAGGCCGAATTTCCCACCGTCGGACACGTGTGGCTGGCGCACGCGCGCTACGGCCTCGAGGTCGAGTTCATTCCGGTCCACGATGGGGCCATCGAGATCGACGAGTACGAGCGTAGGGTAGACGAGCGGACGCTCATCGTCTCCGCCACGCACGTCTATTACCAGAACGGCTTCAAGCAGGATGTGGGACGGATCGCCGAGATCGCGCACCGGGCCGGCGCGCTGGCCCTCGTCGACGCGTATCAGTCGCTGGGCACGTGTCGTGTGGACGTGCGCGAGCTCGACGTCGACATCCTGGTGAGCGGCAACCAGAAGTACCTGCTGGGATTGCCCGGCGTCGCGTTCGTCTTCGTGAAGGAGGAGCTGATCGAGCGGCTCGAGCCCTCGTTCACCGGCTGGTTCGGCCGGGTGAACCCGTTCGCCTTCGATCCCAAGACGCTCGACTACGCGAACGATGCCCGAAGGTTGGAGACCGGCACGCCCCCGATCTTCGCCGCGGTGGCGGCCCGCGCCGGCATGGGGTTGATCGAGGAGGCCGACCCGGCGCGCATCGAAGCGCGGATCGAAGAGTTATCCGCGCACACCATAAAAGGCACCGTCGATCGCGACCTGGAATACAGTGGCCCGGACGAAGTTCACCAGAAGGGCGCTACGACGGCCATAAGAGTGCCCGAGCCGGCTAGAATAGAGGGACTGTTGAAGGATCGCGGCGTCATCGCATCGGCGCGCGGCGACGTGATCCGCATCGCGCCCCATTTCTTCACCACGGCAGAAGACATCGATCGCGCGCTGGACGAGCTGTCCTCGCTGCTGCGGCACGGGTTCTGATCCGGCGCCTGGAATGCCTGACATCAATTGGAGGGAACGATGGCAATCAAGCGACGCGATTTCGTGAAGGTCGCCGGCCTGGGCGCCGGCGCAGCGCTGGTGACGGGACCGCGCCTCGCCTGGCCCGACGAGCGGGCCATGGCGCGCGCCGAGTCCGGTGAGAGCTTCGTCCTGCTGCGTAAAGAACAGGGTAAGCGCCGCGCCGAGCTGCCGCCGGCGGCGGACTTCCACCGCCTCCCCCTCGAGTGGTACAAGGCCAAAGCGAAGGCGCTCAAAGACGAAGCGCGCCGGCGAGGGGTCGACGGCGGCATCCTGCTCACGACGCGCTGGAACATCATCTACGCCACGGGGCTCCTCCATTCCACCACCGAACGGCCGTTCGCCTGCTTCTTCCCCATGGATGACGACGAGGGGTTGATCTGGCTACACCCGTACCTCGATCACCAGCTGGTTCAGGACTGGTGGAAGACCGACGCCCACTCGTACTTCGACTACCACCACGGCGTGGGCGGCGAGCCCTACGACGAGCGCGTCGATCAGGGTCGCACGGTGAACGTCTACAAGTGGTGGGGCCGGACTCTGGCGCAGCTGGGCTACGGCGACAAGACGATCGGCATCGACAGCGGTGCCGCCGCCGAGATCGGGCTCTTGCCCGGTCACGAGGACGCGGACCGGCTCGACATGTTCGGCGAGATCGATACACCTCGGAAGCATCGTCCGGAGGGCGGCAAGTTCGGGATCATGGCGCGCGAGATGCCGGACGCCCAGTTCGTAGACGTCTACGACATCCTCATCCGCCACCGCGTGGTCAAAGACGAGATGGAGAACCGGCTGACCCAGCGCGCCATGGACTACTTCTCCGAGATCCACGCCTTCGTGCGCAACTATCTCATCGAGCGGGGGCGCGGCACGCTGGACTGGGAGGTCGAGAACGCCGCGCGCCTCTGGGGGATGCACCGCATCATGCAGGATATCCCCCAGGACGGCGAGACCCACAACGCGGTCGGCATCGATGTGGGTCTCGGCTGCCGTACCGGCCGCAAGACCGCCTACCCGCACCCCAACCAGGTCTCTTGGGCCCGCATCGAGCCCGGTCACGCTCTTCAGTTCGCCGGCGTCGTGCGGATCGGCGGCTACGGCGGCGAACAGTACCGTTCGTTCCTCTTCGCCCCCTGGACCGAGTGGCAGGAGCACGTCTGGGACGTCCACACCGGGTCGTACTACATCCAGGCCGAGGAGACGCGGGCCGGGAACACCTGCTCGAACGTGGCAAAGGCGGTGCACGACTATCAGGTGAGGAACCGCTGCGCCCACCTCATCTATCACCGGCCCGGCCACGGCGAGGGGATGGAGGGCCACCAGCCGCCCTATCAGGCGCTGGGCGACTACACGGTCATGCGGGCCGGCATGCAGTTCTCCAACGAGCCGGGCCTGTACGACCCGGAGAACGGGTTCGGCTATAACCACGGCAACAACGTGCTGGTCGCGGCGGAGAAGGGTCTTCAGATGGGGACGGCGCCCTGCGACAGGGAATGGTGCCTGCTGGAGTTATAGGTGGGAATTTCTATATTCCCCGAGTTCTCCCAGTAGCCGAACTTAGCCGTGCCAAGAAAGGAGCGGAGCATGCCGACCAGCAGCGCGAGTGCCGTATGGAGGGGTGGCCTAAAGGATGGGACGGGCGAGTTCAGCGCCGGCTCCGGCGCTTTCACGGGAGCTTATTCGTTTCCGACGCGGTTCGAGGGTACCCCCGGCACCAACCCCGAGGAGCTCATCGCCTCGGCCCACGCTGCCTGCCTGAGCATGGCCCTCGCCGCCGGTCTCGAGCGGGGCGGAACACCGCCGGAGAGCATCACGACAACCGCGCACTGCTCACTCGAGAAGCTGGAGGAGGGCTTCCGCATCACCCGTATGCGGCTGGTCGTGCAGGGTAAGGTGCCCGGGATGGACCCGGCGGCCTTCCAGGAGGCGGCCGAGGCGGCCAAAAACGGCTGCCCGGTTTCCAACGCTCTCAAGGGGAACGTGGGGTTCGAGCTCGAGGCGGCGCTGCTCTAGTCGATAGCAGATTTAGAAGTAACTCGGAACCGGAGGCTGTAATGAGGATTTCAACACGCCGAATCGGCGCTGGCGGGCTGGGCGCGCTAATGCTGCTGGGACTCTTCGCTGCGGCGGCCGCCCAGCAGGAGCAGCAGCAGTCGCAGACTCTGCCGCCCAGCACCAACCCCACCCAGCGAGTCATCTACCCCGCCGAGGGCCAGGACGAGCAGCAGCAGATGACGGACCAGCTGGAGTGTTACCGCTGGGCCTCGCAGCAGACGAACTGGGACCCATACGTCGCCTACGATGAGCTGGTCGAGCAGGGCTACGCGGCCAAGCAGACCGCCGAGCAGGCCCAGGGCGGCATGATCAGAGGTGCCGCGGGAGGTGCAGTGGCGGGCGTGGCCATTGGAGCCATCGCCGGTGACGCTGGAAAGGGCGCCGCCATCGGTGCGGTAGCCGGTGGTCTGGCCGGCGGCTCGAGGTCGCGGCGGGCGCAGGCGCAGGCTCAGGCCCAGGCGGAGGCTGCGATCGAGGCGTTCAACCGACAGTTGCAGACCTGGGACAGGAACTACGTCGCCTGTATGCAGGGCCGCGACTACGTGGTGAACTAGGAATCCGGGAGGACCAATGTTTAATTATATCACCGCAACCAAGGCCGCGGCGCTGCTCCTCGTGCCCTTGCTGACGGCTGCCGCCGTTCCCGGCGACGAGGATCAGTACGTCTGCTCGCTGAACAAGGGCGTCGAGTGCGATGGCGACCTCAACTGCGCCCCCCCGGCGCCGCTCTTGCCTCCGCCTACCTTCATCCACGTGGATCTGGACGACAACCTTATCACGTTGTTGGCCCCCGCCGAGCGTCGGGGTGAGACGACCCGGATCCGCGTCATGGAGAGGGACGGCGACCGTGTGATCATGAGCGGCGTCGAAGCCGGACGGAGCTGGAGCATGATTCTGTCCGAGGCCGATGGCGGCGCTACGGTCACCGTAAACTTGGGTGATGCGGCCATGGTCGTATTCGGCCAGTGCATGCCCGAGGACTGGGCTTCGCCCTAACGCACCGCCGCGCCAGCCTCGAAGCCGTGCTCTACAGGCTCCAGGGGCTGGAGAACCTGTCGACTAGATGATCGAGGTCAGCGATCTCGAGTTCCGCTACGGGGAAGGGGAGTTCCGACTCCACGTCGCCGAGCTGCGCGTCGAACGCGGCGTCACAGCGGCCTGCATCGGGCCCAGCGGCTCGGGTAAGACGACGCTGCTCAACCTGATCGCCGGGATCCTGACCCCCCAGGGGGGAAGCGTCGTCACCGATCAGGTGGAGGTGACACAGCTCTCCGACGAAGAGCGCCGCAGCTTCCGTATCACCCACATCGGACTCGTCTTCCAGGAGTTCGAACTGCTCGAGTACCTGAGCGTGCTCGACAACATCCTGCTTCCCTATCGCATCAACCCGGCTCTGCGTCTCGAGCCGGCGGTGCGCGAGCGGGCAGGCAGCCTGGCCCGGCAGATGGGGATCGGTGACAAGCTCGCGCGTCATCCCCGCAAGCTGTCGCAGGGCGAGCGCCAGCGCGTCGCCGTCTGTCGGGCGGTGCTGCCCGAGCCCGTGCTGCTGCTCACCGACGAGCCCACCGGTAACCTCGATCCGGCGAACAAGGGACGCGTGCTCGACATCATCCTCGAGTACGCGAAGACGACCGGTGCGACGTTGCTCACGGTCACCCACGATCACGACCTACTCAGCAAGTTCGACCAGGTCATCGACATCAAAGACTTCGGGGTGATCGGGTGAAGCAGACGCTCTATCTCGCCTGGCGATATCTCGCCTTCCACCGCGTGAAGACGAGCATCCTGGTCGTCGCGATAACACTGATCGTTTATCTGCCGATCGGGCTTCGTGTGCTGGTCGATCAGAGCGCGGCACAGCTCACGGCGCGGGCGGTGGCCACGCCGCTCCTCATCGGGGTCAAGGGCAGCCCGCTGGAGCTGGTACTCAACACTTTGTATTTCCGGTCCGACTACCCGGATCCCATGCGTTACGCCCAGGCCGAGCGTGTCGCCGAGTCGGGACTCGCACTCGCCGTTCCCATGTACGTGCGGTTCAACGCCCAGGGCCATCCGATCGTCGGCACCAGCTACGAGTATTTCGAGTACCGCGGCCTCGAGATCGAGTCGGGTCGCCAACTCGTCACGTTGGGTGAGTGCGTGCTGGGGTCGCGGGTCGCGGAAGCGATGGGAGTAGGTCCCGGTGACTTCGTCATCTCGTCTCCCGAGAGCGTCTTCGATCTGGCCGGCGTCTATCCTTTGCGTATGAAAGTCGTCGGTGTGCTGGGCTACTCGGACAGAGCCGATGACGACGCGATCTTCGTAGACGTGAAAACGGCGTGGATCATCGAAGGACTGGGCCACGGTCACATGGACCTGACGCGGCCCGAGGCGGCGGCTGGCGTGCTCAGGCGCGACTCTACCAACGTCATCGGCAACCCGGCAGTCGTGCAATACAACGAGATCACACCCGATAACATCGACAGCTTCCACTTCCACGGCGACCTGTCCGAGTTCCCCGTCACCGCCGTCCTGGCGGTGCCGCCGGATCAACGGTCGTCGGCGATTCTGCAGGGCCGCTACCAGGCGGCCGACGAGATCGCGATGATCGTGCGACCGGTGGAGGTGATGGACGAGCTGCTCGATACGATATTGACAGTGCAGAGCTTCGTCACCGCGGGCGCGATCATCGTCGGGTTGGCCACGCTGGCGACGGCGGCCCTGGTCTTCCTCCTGTCGCTCAGACTGCGACGCCGTGAGATCGAGACTATGTTCAAGATCGGCGGCTCGCGCCTCAGCGTCGCGTCGGTCATGGCATCCGAGATCGTTGCGGTGCTGGCAGTCGGTGTCCTGCTGGCAGGCGGGCTTACCTTCCTGACCAGTCAGTTCGGCTCCGCCGCCATCCGCGCCTTCATAAGATTGTGATACTGACCCCCGATCGGAGGTATCGATGGGTTGCCGCAGTTTGGTCTTCGGAATAGCAGCGCTTGGACTCGCTGCCACGGTCGCTGGGTGCGGTGAATCGCGGACCGATGAATCGCAGCCGGAAACGGCAGAAGCCAGGGAGCTAACCGTCTACACGGTCAACTATCCTCTGCAATTCATGGCGGAGCGGATCGGCGGCGACCTCGTTCAGGTCGAGTTCCCTGCGCCCCCCGACGTCGACCCGGCCTACTGGTCGCCCGACGCGGAGATCATCGGCGCCTATCAAGGGGCTGACCTGATTCTGCTCAACGGTGCGAGCTACGCCGGTTGGGTTGAGTCGACCACGCTGCCCGCTTCGAAGCTGGTGAACACGTCCCAGGCGTTCGAGGATCGCTACATCGCGCTCGAAGGTGTTGTGACCCACAGCCACGGTCCCGAGGGCGAGCATGCGCACGGCGACCTGGCGTTCACCACGTGGCTGGATCCGACCCTGGCGCTCGAGCAGGCGCGGGCGATCCAGCATGCACTGGCCGCCGCACTGCCGGAACACGAGGCCGCGTTCCAACGAGGCTACACGGCGTTCGAGCGCGACGTGCTGAACCTCGACGGGACACTCGAGGCCCTCTTCGCCGCGAACCCCGGGCGGCCGCTGCTCGCCTCGCACCCCGTCTACCAGTACTTCGCCCGGCGTTACGACCTGAACCTACAGAGCGTCCACTTCGAGCCCGACGAGCTGCCCGATGAAGCGAGCTGGCGTGACCTGGCGGCGCTGCTGCGCGATCACCCCGCGGACGTCATGCTCTGGGAAGCCGAGCCGCTGCCCGAGATCGCCGCGCGGCTCAGCGAGTTGGGAATCGTCAGCCTGGTCTTCGATCCGTGCGCCAATCGACCGGCCGTGGGAAACCTCGAGTCGGTGATGACGCAGAACCTGGCCAACCTTCAGACTGTGTTTTAGCCGGCTATGGAAAAAGTACGCTACGTTTTGGCTTTGCTCTCGATCATGATGTACCCGCCGGCGGTGGGATGGTGGTACGTGACCCACCCGTTCGTGGGATTCTGGCGCAGGCTGGGACGGCCCGCCTTCTACACGATCGTCACGATCGGTTCGTTCATCATCATGGGGGCGATCTATCTCGTCCGCGAACCGCTGCTCGCGGTGGAGTACGGCACGAACCGCGCCCTGTGGCCGCTCGTCCTACTCGTGTACGGGATCTCCGTCTACATCGAGATCCGCTGCCGCAAATATCTGAAGGGGAAGATCCTGGTGGGTGTTCCGGAGTTGGCGCCCGACGGGCGCGGCGGCAGTCTTATCACCCAGGGTATCTACACGCGCATCCGGCATCCCCGGTACGTGGCCGTCTGGCTGGGCACAGTGGCCGTCGCTCTTTTCACCAACTACCTGGCCGTCTATGTGATCGCCGTCGCGATCATACCGGCGCTCTACCTTGTCGTCGTACTGGAAGAGAAGGAGCTGTGCGACAGGTTCGGCCAGGAGTACGTTGAGTATTGCAGCAGGGTACCGCGGTTTTTCCCTAGACGATCGACACGGCGAGCCTAGCCAAGGGCGCCGCGCCGGTGGCATGTCAAAGCTGTTCCGGTTCGCCGTCGTACGGTATATGGGGGACACCGTGTCTGGCACCTGGTCGTGCCGCGTTTGAGCCCAATCGGCGATGTACAAGACATGCATCTACTGTCACCGTAACCTCGGTGAGAACGAGTCGGTCGAGAACTTCCCCGTCGGGCGGCGCCTCGCCTTCGACGCGGAGAAGGGCCGGCTGTGGGTGGTCTGCGATAACTGCCGGCGCTGGAACCTGACGCCGCTGGAGGAGCGCTGGGAGGCCATCGAGGAGTGCGAGCGCTACTATCGCGACACCACGATTCGCTACTCGACCGACAACATAGGGCTGGCGCAGCTGGGCGAGGGTCTCGACCTGGTGCGGATCGGCAAGCCGCAGCGACCCGAGTTCGCCGCCTGGCGCTATGGCCGTCAGTTCATGCGGCGGCGGCTCGTCAGGTTGGCTAAGGATCTGAGTGTGGCCGCCGGCGCCGTCGCGGCACATGTGCTCGGCGTCAACGCCATCCTCTGGCTCGTCTGGATGGGCTCGAAACGCCGGATCGTCGCGCGGGTCACGGCGCCCGACGGGAAGGCGCTGCCGGTTGCGGCCGACGACATTAAAGAGGTGCGGCTGGTCACCACGGAGACGTCCGAGGGCTGGGGGCTGAGCGTCCCGTACAGAACGGGTATCATGGAGATCGAGCCCTGGCGCACCTTCGCCGACACGGAGGGCGAGACGGCGGTGCTGGTTGGGCCCTCGGCGGTGCGTGCGGCGGGCAAGCTGCTACCCAAGGTGAACACCTACGGCGGCAGCGCCGGCCAGGTGCGGGACGCCATCGGGCTGATCGAGGAGGTCGGCAGCCCCGAGCGGCTTTACCGGAAGGCGGCGCGCGAGGAGGGCTATGTGGCTGCGGCGGTGTTCGACAAGGACGCCAGCATCATCGGCTCGATGCATCCGCAGGTCCGACTCGCCCTCGAGATGGCGGCGCACGAGGAAGCGGAACGACGCGCGCTGGAGGGCGAGCTGAAGGAGCTGGAACGGGACTGGCGTGACGCCGAGGTGACCGCGGCGATAGCCGATCGGCTGCTCGTGCCCGAAGACGTCGAGGAATGGATTAGGAAGCATCGGTAGCCGATGTACAAGACCTGCATCTACTGTAATCGCAATCTCGGCGATAACGAATCGGTAGAGCACTTCCCGGTCGGGCGCCGCTTGGCGTTCGACGCGCGGAAGGGTCGGCTCTGGGTCGTCTGCGACAACTGCCGGCGCTGGAACCTGACGCCGCTGGACGAGCGGTGGGAGGCCATAGAGGAATGCGAGCGCCAGTACCGCGAGACGACCGTCAGATACTCGACCGATAATGTCGGGCTGGCCCGGCTGCGCGAGGGGCTCGACCTGGTGCGGGTCGGTAAGCCGCTCAGGCCCGAGTTTGCGGCCTGGCGTTACGGGCGCGAGTTCCTGCAGCGCCGAGTCGCTGTCGAGGCGTCGTTCGCGCTCAACCTGTTCGTCGCGGCGTACGACGCGCTCGTCTTCTATTTCACGGGCGGCGAAAAGCTGCGGGTCGTCACCCGGGTAAGCGCAGAGGACGGCACGCGCTTGCCGCTCTCGAGGGGAGACATCAGCGCGGTCAGACTGGTGCAGTCGGGCACCCCGGAGGGTTGGATCCTGAGGGTGCCTCACCGGGCGGGGCTGGCACAACGCCGCTGGTGGTCGGAGTACGCCGGAAGCGAAGAGGAGACCACAGAGCTCACGGGCTCGGCCGCCGTGCGTGCCGCGGGCAAGATCCTGCCTAAGGTCAACTTGTACGGCGGCAAGGACCGCCAGGTCCAGGGGGCCGTGGAGCTCATCGAGGACGCCGGAAACGCCGAGCGCACTTTCAAGGTGCTCTCGCAAGCGCCGGGCTACGTGCAGGGTGCGCTGTTCGACAGGGACGCCAGCGTCCTCAAAACGATGCGGCCGGAGATCCGGCTCGCCCTGGAGATGGCGGCCCACGAGGAAGCGGAACGGCGCGCCCTAGCCGGCGAGCTACAGGAGTTGGAGGAGGCCTGGCGCGAGGCCGAGGAAATCGCCGCTATCGCCGACATGCTCCTGGTGCCGGAAGAGGTGGAGGAGTGGATTCGCAAGCATCGAGGTGAGTCGGGGACCGGTAGCCGGTAGCCAGTAGCCGGGCCGGACTCTTGGAACTCTGAGAGTTCGAACCCACCGGCTACAGGTATCTATCCAGCAGCACCCCTCTGTGATGGATCTCATGGCCCGCCATCAGATACGGGATGGTGCGCACCGAGAACTCGTAGCCACTCGCCGTGCCGCTGAGCTTGCTCTGCTCCTCATCGAAGCCCCTAAAGAGCGCGATGTGGGATCGCCTCACCAGCTCGAACTCTCCTGCCAACGACTCTAACGATCGCGCCGCCGCGTTCGAGGTCTGCGCCCAGTCGTTCTCTTCCATCGACGGCAGCGGCGCGGGGTCGCGCCTGGCGAAATGCAGGGCGCGATACCCGAACACCCGCTCGGCATCGATGACGTGGCCGATGACTTCCTTGACGCTCCACTTTTCCGGCGCATATCGATGGTCCGCCAGCTCGGGGCCCACACCGGCCAGCACATCCAACGTTCGCTGCATCTCGGCGGCCAGGACTACGAGTATGTCGCCCTCCGGAACCAGGTCCACATAGCGGCCGTAGTACTCGAAGTATTCCGATGGATCGGGGCGGTTCATGAATGGCACCTCCGTTCTGCGAATCTGCGAATCGAACCTGCAATATGGCCCCTGACCGGGCCGCCTGCTAGGAACGCGCGGGGGGTGGGCTTGCGTTTCGGGCCGTGATCGATTATCTGCCCCGATTCATAACCTCTGGGGAGGATAACGAATGAGCGTTTCCGCGATCGCCGGCGTTGCCCGGGCACCGTTCCTGCTGCTTCCGGTCACCCTCGTCGCCGTCGGCACAGGCGCTGCGGCCTACTTCGGTCAGCACGACTGGGTTCGCGCCGGGCTGGCGCTTCTGGGTATGTTGGGCGTCCACGTCGCCGTGAACGCGCTGAACGAGGCCAGCGACTTCAAGACGCGTATCGACTTCCACACTGAGCGTACCCCGTTCAGCGGTGGCAGCGGTACCCTTCCGGCCGAGCGGCTGAGCTACGGCAAAGCTGTGGCCACCGGACTCGCGGGCGGCATGATCGGGGTCGCCGTCGGTGTCTACTTCCTGACGGTCGTCGGCACGAAGCTCATCCCCATCCTCGCGGTCGGCGCCCTGGCGGCCTTCTTCTACACCCCGTTTTTGGCGCGAATCTACGTCGGCGAGTTTTTTGCAGGGCTCGGTCTCGGTGCGCTGCCAGTGATCGGCACCACGATGGTGCAGACGGGCGACTACGAGGTGGTAGCGATCGCCGCCTCGCTGCCGGCCTTCTTCATGACCTTAAATCTGCTCTTCTTGAACGAGTTCCCCGATGAGCAAGCGGACAGGAAAGGGGGACGCAGGAACCTGGTGCTGCTCCTCGGACGACCCAAGGCCGCTATCCTGTACGCGCTCTTCGCGATCATGGTGCCGGTCTGGTTGGGTGCAGCCGTCGTACTCCATCATCTGCCTACGCTGTCGCTCATCGCGATACTGCCCAGCATCATCTTGCTGCCGAAGCCGCTGGCTTGGGCGTTCAAGCAGCCGAAGCAACCGGTGCCGATACCGGCGTTGGGGGCAAACGTCGTCTGGAACCTGTCCACCAACACCGTACTGGCGCTGACGTTGTTTGTATAAGCACGCGTCGCGCCGGTGTGATCGTCGCCGTGGGAGGCGCTGGGGGTCCTACGAGCGTAACTCGTGAGCGAGCACGATGGTGCCACGGCTTCCATAGGTGCACGCGAGCGGTGAAGCTCGAGGACCCCCAAGCCGATCCACCGGCGAGCGTCCGACCTTGCGCCGCGTCGGGCGGCGCGTACGTTCCCCGCAGCCAAAACCACGAGCCCCAGACAATCCGCTGAAACCCAGAACCTCAGCGAGGACCATATGAACGGCACGATCTCGAACAAGCTCGTAACCGCCGGCGTCGTCCTGCTGGTCGCCGTCGGCGCCTGCGTGCCCGCCGACCAGATCGACCCGGGTGCGGAAGCGGCGATGGCGACGATCACGACCGACGACCTGGTGAACCATGTCCTGGTCCTCGGCTCCGATGAGTACGAGGGCCGCTTCCCCGGCACGCCTGGCGAGGAAAAGACGCTCGAGTACCTGCGGACCGAGGCGGAGCGAATCGGGCTCGAGCCCGGCGCCGGCGACGGCTGGTTCCAGGAGGTCCAGCTCGTCTCGATCACCGCCGACCCGGGGATGACGCTGAGCTTCTCGGGGCCCGACGGCACGAATAGCTACGCCTACGGGACCGAGTTCATGGCCTGGACGACGCGTGTCGTCGACGAAGTGGACCTGGCCGACTCCGAGCTCATCTTCGTCGGCTACGGTACCGTGGCGCCCGAGTACGGCTGGAACGACTACGAGGGGCTCGACGTCACCGGTAAGACGGTGGTCATGCTGGTGAACGATCCGGGCTTCGCCACCCAGGACCCGGCCCTGTTCAACGGCCGATCCATGACCTACTACGGACGCTGGACCTACAAGTACGAGGAAGCCGCGCGCCAGGGCGCCGCCGCGGCGCTCATCATCCACGACACCGAGCCCGCCGCCTACGGCTGGGCCACCGTGGAGGGCAGCTGGTCCGGCCCGCAGCTCAATATGGTCAGCGAAGACAACAACATGGGCCGCGTGAAGGTCGAAGGCTGGCTGCAGCTCGAGGTAGCCAGGGAAGTCTTCGCGATGGCCGGGCTCGATCTCGACGAGCTCTCGGAGCAGGCGAAGGCGAGCGATTTCACAGCGGTGCCGATGGGGGTCACAGCCTCGACGGCTATCCGCAATACGGTGGAGCGCTCGATGTCCCACAACGTGCTGGGGCTCCTACCGGGGAGCGAGCGGCCCGACGAGTACGTCATCTATATGGGGCACTGGGACCATCTCGGAATGAACCCTGCCCTCGAGGGTGACCGGATCTTCAACGGCGCCTACGACAACGCCACCGGCACGGCAGGCCTCCTGGAGCTCGCCGAGGCGTTCGTGTCGCTCGAGATGCGGCCGAAGCGCTCGATCGTCTTCTGGTGGACGACCGCTGAAGAGCAGGGGCTCCTCGGTTCGGCCTACTACGCCGCCAATCCCGTCTACCCGCTGGACAAGACGGTCGGCGCCATCAACCTCGACGGGCTCAACATCTACGGCCCGATGCACGACATAGAGGTTATCGGCTACGGCAACTCCGAGCTCGACGAGTACCTGGTCGAGGCCGCGGCGCTGCAGGACCGGGTGGTCAAGCCCGATGCCCGGCCGCAGAACGGATACTTCTACCGCTCCGACCACTTCCCGCTGGCCAAGATGGGCGTGCCCTCGCTCTACACCCACATCGGGAACGACCACGTCGAGCACGGCGAAGAGTGGACGCGCCAACGCAAGGACGAGTACACGGCCAACGATTACCACCAGCCCTCCGACGAATACAGCGAGGACTGGGACCTGGCCGGCGCCGTCGAAGACCTGCACCTCTTCTTCCTCGTCGGCTACAAGCTGGCGGACGAGTCGACCTTCCCGAGCTGGAACGAAGGCACCGAGTTCAAGGCGGTTCGCGACGCGATGATGGGTGGAACGGACTGACGAGACGCCCGCAACGCGAGCAGTCAGGCCGCACGACATCGGGCGGGCCCGCGGGCCCGCCCGTCGCGTGTCCGGTCCGAGGACGCCGGGAACCGTACGCGCCGAGGCCGCGTTTCGCTCATACAGGGCAGTAATCTAGCCTATCCACTCTCTTCCTAGCCCCTTCCATCGGCACCCTCGCCGACCGGGCTGAGACGATTCCGGCGTTCCCCCGCTGGCCCGGTGTCCATCCAAACCCGCGAATAACGACGCTCTCGCACGTGTATCTTCTTATGGGAAGACCGGTTGCACGGCAGAAACATCGGCCTGACCAAGGACGTCATATTAGTTAGAAGCTGCGGACGCGATCTGCGTCGAGGTCGAGCACCGCCATGTACAAAACCTGCATCTACTGCAATCGCAGTCTGGGCCAGAACGAGGCCGTCGAGAACTTCCCGGTAGGGCGGCGTATCGCCTTCGACGGGGAGCGCGGCCGGCTGTGGGTGGTCTGCGATCGCTGCCGGCGCTGGAACCTGTCGCCGCTGGACGAGCGCTGGGAGGCGATCGAGGAGTGCGAGCGCGCCTTCCATGATACGCAGGAGAGCTTCTCAACCGACAACATCGGGCTGGCCCGGCTACGCGAAGGTCTCGAGTTGGTGCGGATCGGGCGGCCGCAACGCTGCGAGTTCGCCGCCTGGCGCTACGGCCGGCAGTTCATGAGGCGCCGGATAAAGACGCTCACGGTATGGGGCGTCAAGCTGGGTGCGATGGTGGCGGCCGCTGCTTCGGGCGTCTTCGTCCTTCACCTCTTCGCCGAGCAACAGGAAAAGATCGTCGCCCGGATCAGGTCGGAAGACGGGCGCAGGCTGTACGTCCCGCTCAAAGATGCGAAGAAGACGCGCCTCATCCGGACGCCGGAAAGGGAAGACGGCTGGATGCTGAGCGTCCCGTACCGCGACCAGGAGCGGAACTGGGGGGTCTTCGGCGCCTGGGCGAAGGGGAAGCGCAAGATCACCCAACTGGAGGGCCCAGTGGCGATTCGGGCTGCCGGGCGCATCATGCCGAGCGTCAACTCGTTCGGCGGATCGAACGCGCAGGTCCAGAACGCTGTGAGGTTGATCGAGGACGCCCGGGGCCCCGAGCGCTTCTTCCACTCTGCGGCTCGTGTACAGGGGAAGGAGCGGCTACCCTACTCTGTCGTGCGGGTCGAGGCGAGCGAGCTCGGCCGGATGAATGGGACGATTCGGCTGGCGCTCGAGATGGCCGCCCACGAGGAATCTGAACGGCGAGCCTTCGAGGGCGAGCTGGCACAACTGGAAGAGGCGTGGCGCGAGGCGGAAGAGATCGCCGCCATCGCCGACCGGTTGCTCATCCCGGAGAGCGTGGAGGAGTGGATCCGCAAACAACGCCGGAAGCTTGCTCGCGATTAGCGAGCTTCCGTTAAAGACATATGTACAAGACCTGCATCTACTGCAACCGCAACCTCGGCGATAACGATGTCGTGGAGGATTTCCCGGTCGGGCGTCGCCTCGCCTTCGACCAGGAAAAGGGCCGCTTGTGGGTGATCTGCGAAAACTGCCGGCGCTGGAACCTGTCGCCGCTGGACGAGCGCTGGGAGGCGATCGAGGATTGCGAGCGCCAGTTCTATGACACACCGAAGAGCTACTCGACCGATAATATCGGGCTCGCCCAGGTCTCCGAGGGACTGCAGCTCGTTCGCATCGGCAGGCCGCAACGCCGCGAGTTCGCCGCTTGGCGCTACGGGCGCGAGTTCTGGCAGCGCCGCGTCCGTAGCTTGGTCGCCTCGGCGGTCCAGGTGGCCATCGGAATCGGGACCGTGATCGCGGGCGCCAACCTGCTGCCGCTAATATTGGGAATACGGGCCAACCGGGTCGTTGCCCGCGTCCGGGGTGAAAACGGCGGACGTCTGTTCATTACCCCCCAAGAGGTCAGGCGGCTCAAGCTGCACCGTGCCGATGCGGAAGATGGTTGGGCGCTGAGTGTCCACTACCGCCCTGAACAGAGGCAGTTTTTGCTCTGGTCGCTGGGGAAGGGGAAGCGCCAGGAGACCGAGCTCTCCGGGGCGACCGCCATTCGTGCCGCGGGCCATATCCTGCCGCGCTTGAACGAGTACGGCGGCACCGAGTCGCAGGTCAAGAAAGCCGTGACGATGATCGAGGAGGTACGTGCGCCCGAGCGTCTCTTCGCCAGCATCGCCGCCGACCGCGGTGCGTTGATACCCGACCGTGTCTTCGACCGGGACGCCACCGAGCTCAAGAACCTCGACGCCGACGTGCGGCTCGCCCTCGAGATGGCGGCGCACGAGGACAGCGAGCGTCGCGCGCTGGAGGGCGAGCTGGCGCTACTCGAGGAAGCTTGGCGCGAGGCGGAGGAGATCGCCTCCATCGCAGACCGTCTGCTCATCCCGGAGAGCGTGGAGGAGTGGATACGGAAACACCGGTAGTCGGTGACCGGTGGTCAGTAGTCAGTAACAGAAAGAATGCCTGACACGCTTGTGTGCCACCGACAACCGACAACCGACAACCGGAATGTACAAGACCTGCATCTACTGCAACCGCGATCTCGGCGATAACGAAGTCGTCGAGAAGTTCCCCGTCGGGCGCCGGCTCGCCTTCGACGGCGAGCGGGGACGGTTGTGGGTGGTCTGCGATCGCTGCCGGCGCTGGAACCTCTCGCCGCTGGACGAGCGCTGGGAGGCGATCGAGGACTGCGAGCGCGAGTTCCGCCGTACGCGCCTGCGCTATTCGACCGACAACATCGGGCTCGCCAGGCTCAGGGAAGGGCTGGAGCTGGTGCGAGTCGGCCGGCCGCTGCGTCCCGAGTTCGCCGCCTGGCGCTACGGCAAGGAGTTCATCAAGCGCCGCGCCCGCAACATCCTCAAGGCTACCGTGGCAGGCGTCGGCTATACGCTTACGTCTTTCTTGGGGATCCTCTTCTTCTTCGTCAGCGACGAGAACTCCAAGGTGATCTCCCGTGTCCGTGACCAAGAGGGGAAGCGGCTGCGGATCGTTCGCAAAGACCTGAAGGAGCTGCAGATCGAGCCGGGCGCCGGTCGCGAAGGTTGGTCGCTCACGGTCCCCAACCGACCGCGCGAGCGTGTCTGGCTGTTCGGCAGCCGCGGTCGCGGGGAACGCCAGCTGGTACGTCTCGAGGGCGGTACCGCGGTTCGGGCGGCGGGCCACGTCCTGCCCTGGCTCAATCCGTTCGGCGCCACGCGCTGGGATGTGAAAGACGCCGTGCGGCTCATCGAGGAGATCGGCGATCCGGCTGAGGTCTTTGCCCTGGCGCCCGCTCTAACCGGCGTTTCGCGGCTCACCCGCATGGACTCGCGGATGCGACTGGCGCTGGAGATGGCGGCGCACGAGGAGACGGAGCGCCGCGCCATGGAGGGCGAGCTGGCGGTGCTGGAGGCGGCCTGGCGCGAGGCGGAAGAGATCGCCGCCATCGCCGACACGCTGCTTATCCCGAAGGATGTGGATGAGTGGATGGCCGAGGCCGGTGACCAGTAGTCCGTGATCAGTAGTCGCTAACAGCGATCTTCCGCTAGGACAGACAATAGGGTACCGATCACCGACAACCGACCACCGGAATGTACAAGACCTGCATCTACTGTAATCGCAACCTCGGCTCTAACGAGATGGTCGAGAACTTCCCCGTCGGCCGCCGCCTCGCCTTCGATCAGGAGAAGGGCCGGCTGTGGGTGGTCTGCGACTACTGCCGGCGCTGGAATCTCTCGCCTTTGGAAGAACGTTGGGAGGCGATCGAGGAGTGCGAGCGCCAGTTCCACGACACGTCCCAGAGGTTCTCCACTGACAACATCGGACTGGCCAGGCTGTCCGAGGGGTTGGAGCTGGTCCGCATCGGTAGACCGCAGCGCCGCGAGTTCGCCGCCTGGCGTTACGGCCGCGAGTTCATCCGCCGGCGTATCCGCCAGATGATCGTCACCGGCACGCAGGTGGCGGTCACGGTGGCGGCGGCTGCAGCGGGAATGGACATCATCTGGTTCTTCATCTTCGGCGGAAAGAAGAGGGTCATCGCGCGGGTCCGCGACGAGGGCGGGAGGCGCCTGTCAGTCGTTCGCAAGGATCTGTCACGCGTGCAGCTCACGCGCGCCGACGCCCTTGACGGCTGGTCGCTCATCGTGCCGTACCGCCCGATCGAGAAGGCCGGGCTGTTCTCGGCGTACGGTAAAGGCAAGCGCGAAGCGGCGGCGCTCACCGGCCCTACGGCGATTCGCGCCGCCGGCCACATCCTCCCCAAGCTCAACTCGTGGGGGGGCACCGATTCGCAGGTGCGCTCAGCGGTCGAGCGCATCGAGGACGCCCGTGCCCCGGAGCGGGTCTTCGCTCGCGCGTCCGAGACACTCAGCAGTAGCGTCAAAAAGATGAGCGCCGAGGTGCGGCTGGCGCTGGAGATGGTGGCTCACGAAGAGAGCGAGCGCCGAGCACTCGAAGGTGAGCTGGCGCTCCTCGAGCAGACGTGGCGCGAGGCGGAGGAGATCGCGTCGATCGCCGACCGTCTGCTCATACCCGATAGTGTGGAAGATTGGATCCGCAGACAGCGCCGCAAGCTCACGGGGAGTTAGGGAGCGCGGCCTCGGACTAGAACCAGATCCCCATCCTCAAGCCCCGGGAATCCATCTGCAACTCTTCCGGGATGTAGCGCGCCTTTCCACGCGCCATGCGCCAGGCGCTCCAGGCGGCGGCGTAGGCATCGATCACATCCGGGACCGCCGACTTGCTCACCCCGTCCAGTGCGTCGCCGACACCGGAGAAGTGCTTCTCCAGCAGCGCCAGCCGCTCCGTCTTGCCCTTGTTCGAATGCTTAGACGAGTCGAGCGGCTCGCCGCCGTTCATGATGCTGAAGCTGAGCTCGGGATGGACCTCGCGGACGCGAAGCTGCAGGTCGGGTGTCATGGCGTCGTGGACTTCGCGCAGTTTCGGCACGAGGCCGTAGACCTGTTTCGTGATCCCGATCGTATGGCGCGAGCTCGCCCGCGAGAGCGCCACCGCCTTCTCGTAGCAATCGGCAGAAAGCACGGCCCGCACCGGCGGTGAAAAGACGCTCGTCGCCCGCCTACCCAACATCTGCCGCGCCTCGCGGTCGCAGGCTCGGCCGCCAGGCATCGCCACCGTCGGCAGCCCTATCGGCATGTCGACCGCCACGAAGCGCGGCGCCTCAGGCAGCACCAGGATGTTTTGAAAGGAATCAACTACGCGACAAGACTCGCCGACGACCCTGCGTTCGCCGTTGAGCTCGAGAAGAACTACTACCCAGCCGCCCTTACAGCCGTCCACACCCGCCACGAATTTGCGACGCTCGTTCATGACCGCCTCGCTAAGCACTGCTCTAACCCTCTCTACCCAGAGAGGCCTATCCCTGCGGCCGGCTCACGGCTTGGAAACTGGGCGTTGGCGGGTAAACCCGTGCCGGCCGCGTGCGGTGGCTGCGGCTGTCTCCAGTTGAGTGGCGGGAACTCACTGAGCCGCTATGACCAGCACCGACAATCTAGCAGGGACGGACCGCCCCCGACAATCGGGGCGGACGGAATGCTGAGGGGCGCATTCGAAAACCTGAATGCCGGGCCCCGGCCGGGGGTGAGGCGACCGCTCCGCCAACGTTCTAATTATCTGTAAAATAACGAGTTGACCCCTGAGGCTCGAAGGTCCGTACATGGCATGTGCCTTGCCCCTTGGCCGGCCGGAAGGGAGGATTATGCCGCTTCGTTATCGACTCGCCGTGGCTTTCGTGGTCTTTGCGGCCGGGGCCCTCGGAATCGGGGGCTGGCTCGTGTACCGGTCTACCCGTGGGCTTCTGGAGGCGGGGCTGGACGAGAAGCTCGAGGCGGTGGCGGTCTCGGCGTCGCTGGGCATCGATGGCGACCTGGTGAGCCAGCTGCGCCCGGGCGATGAAACGACGCGGCTCTTCCAGGCCTACTCGGCGCGGCTGCGGGAGCTGGCCCCCGTCGCGGCCAGCGCCTTCGTCTTCGACTCCGCCGGCGGCCTGCTGGTCGCCTCCTGGCCCGGTCCGGCCATCGGCGATCGGGTGCACAGCCTCGATCTCTACGGTGCTGAGATCGAGGAGGCGCGGGCGACGGGCACAGCGACGACGACGCTGTTCCAGGACGAGGGTGGCCGCTGGTACAAGCTCGGTTTCGTCCGGCTGGACGACGGCCCTGCGGTTCTGGCGGTGTCGATGCCGGCGAGCTTCCTCGAGCCGCTCGAGCGGCTGCGCGCACAGATGATCAGCTTCGCGTTGATCGCGCTGGCGGCCATCGCGCTGGCGGCGGCGATCCTGAGCCGCGGCCTCACCCGGGCCCTCGAGCAGCTCTCCGGTGCGGCCCGGCGGATCGGCGAAGGGCAGTACGGGGACCCGGTACCCGCCGGCGCGGGCGGCGAGGTCGGTCAGCTGGCGCGGGCGCTGGAGGAAATGCGGGTCGCCATTATCCGACGCGAGGAGGAACTTCGCCTCATGCTCGCCCAGGTCGCCCACGAGATCCGCAACCCGCTGGGCGGGATCGAGCTCTTCGCCGGCGCCGCCGCCGAGGGGCTGCCCGTCGAGGACGAGCGCCGCGGCCACCTGGAGAAGATTCGCGCCGAGGCCCGCGAGCTGGACCGCGTCATCACCGATTTCCTCGCCTTCGCCAAGCCACAGGCACCGGCGCTGCGCAGAATCGACCTGCGCGAGCCGCTCGAGGAGGCCGCACAGATGATCGGCGACGCCGGCGACGTCGACGTTCGGGTCGAGTTGCCGGCCGAACCGCTCTACATAGTCGCTGACCCCGACCAGGTGAAGCGCATCGCGGTCAACTTGCTGCGCAATGCCGTAGCAGCTGCGCAGGGACGAGTCGTGCTGGCCGCGGTCGGCAACGGCGAGCGGGCGAGCTTGAAGGTGAGCGACGACGGGCCGGGTATCGCAGAGGATGTACGCGATAACATCTTCCAGCCCTTCTTCACGACGAGGGCCGACGGCGCGGGCCTCGGCCTGGCGATCGTGCGCAAGCTGGCCGAGGCGAACGCCGGCTCGGTGGACTTCGAGACGAAGGAGGGCGAGACGAGCTTCATCGTGTCGTTCGAGTACTGAAGTGCTGCCGTGGGCCTGTGCAGTCGACGGGAACTAAACGTCGGGGGAGCAGCTGTGCAGGCCGCGGTAGCCTTAGGGAGTGATAGATACAGTGGGCGCGCGCAACGATGTCTCTACCGTCCTGGGCGGATGTTGGGGCGGATTCGCATCGGGTTCTCGACAGAGCGCGCGCCCGACCTGGAGGCGGCGACGGTGTCTCTTCCCGGCGGTGGGGTTAGGGAGGTGTGGGGCGCCGTTGCCGCCACCGAGCCAGGGGATTGCGTTAGCCGGCTGGCGTGCCGAGAGTAGAGGTATGGCGAAGGTACTGATCGTCGACGATCACGATTCGATGCGCGAGGGGCTCGAGCTCCTGCTGCGCCGCCGGGGCCACCGTACGCTTGGCGCCGCCAATGGGGCCGAAGGGCTGGAGATTCTCGACGGCCAGGACGACATCGACCTGGTCGTCGCCGACCTCAAGATGGCGCCGGTGGACGGGATGGAGATGCTGCGCGCCGTCCGCGAGCGCGCCCCGAGCATCGATTTCCTCATCATCACCGCCTACGGCTCGGTCGAGATCGCCGTCGAGGCCATGAAGGCGGGCGCCATCGATTTCATCGAAAAGCCGTTCCGCAGTGAGGCGTTCGCGGCACGCGTCGAGAGCCTGTTGCGCGCCCGCGCCGAGCGCGAGCGACTGCGCGACGAGAACACCTATCTGCGGGGCGAGCTCGACCGCGAGTTCGGCGACATCGTCGGCCGCGGACAGGCGATGCGCGAGATCTATTCCTGGATCGATCGCGTCGCCCAGTCGGACTCGACCCTGATGATCTACGGCGAGTCGGGCACCGGGAAAGAGCTCGTCGCCCGCGCCATCCATCAGGCGTCGCCGCGCGCCACGGCGCCGTTCATCCGGGTCAACTGTGGTGCTATGCCCGAGGGGATCCTCGACTCCGAGTTGTTCGGCCATGAGAAGGGCGCCTTCACCGGCGCCGAGCGCCGCCGCCGCGGCCGCTTCGAGCTCGCCGAGGGCGGCACCCTCTTCCTCGACGAGATCGGTACGATCCGACCCGAGACCCAGGTGCGACTGCTGCGCGTCCTGCAGGAACGCGAGATCGAGCGGGTCGGCGGTGAGGAAACGATCCCAGTCGACGTCCGTATCATCGCCGCCACCAACATGGCGCCGGAGACGCTCAAGACGAGCGACGACTTTCGCGAGGATCTCTATTATCGCCTGCACGTCGTCCCCGTCGTTCTGCCGCCGCTCCGCAACCGACGCGAAGACATCCCGCTGCTCGCCGCGCACTTCATCGACAAGCTCAAGCTGCGGACCCGTACCAAGGTGACTGGCATCTCCGACGAGGCGATGGCGGCGCTCGAGGTTTACGATTGGCCGGGCAACGTGCGCGAGCTCGAGAACGTGATCGAGCGCGCACTCGTACTCGCCCGCGGCGCTGTGATCACGCCGGCCGACCTGCCGGCTCTCGCGCCCACCGTCACGCGGCCGCTTCCCTCGGAATCGGCGGAGGGGACGCTACAGGAATCGGTGGAGACGTACGAGAGGGAGCTCTTGCGTCGCTCGCTGGTACAGGCACGTGGGGTGAAAGCCGAGGCGGCCCGACTGCTCGGCATCCCGGCGGCAACGCTGCACTACAAGCTCCAGAAGTACGGTATCGACATATGAGTCACGCATTGCGGGCAGTCTCCATCGCCTTGGGCCTCGCCATCGCCATCGGCGACGCGGCGGCGCAGGAGACGCGCGTCGACTCGCTGAGAAGCGCGCACGGCGAGGCTACGGCCCGTGTGTCGGAGCTCGCTATCGCCCGCGACAGCGCCCAGGCCTGGGCGGAACGGCTCTACCGTGTGATCCCGCAAGCCCGGGAACAGGGCACCGATGCGCTGCGCCACACGCTGGCCGTGGCCCAGTTCGCCGCCGATAGCCTCGATGCGCTGGACGCGTCGCTGGCGGAAGCACTAACCGCGGAGCGCGAGGTGCGGGAGGCGCTGGTTGTGGAGCTCGAGTCCGAGCTGGCGCGGACACTAAGCGATGCCGAGATCGCGCCGCCAGTCCAGAAGGCGGCGCTCACCCAGCTCGCCCAGTCGCTGGCCGGCGAGCTGGCGGTCTTTCAGGCGCCGCTGCAGTTGCCGGCCACCGAGCTGCCCGCCGTCGCCATCGAGCCCGGCGACGGGCCCGAGGAGATCGCGCTCAAGGCCGACTTCCTCTCCGATCGTGCGACGCAGTTGCGGAACGCCGCCGACGTGGTGGGCTCCGAGATGACCCGGGTCGAGCGACGCGGCGACCTGCAGGAAGAGATGCGGCGGCTGGTCGCCGAGGTCCGCCTGTTCGACGAGGCGGGGCTGCCGCCCGTGGCAGCTGAGGCGGGAGGTGACGTGACGCCTGAGAACCAGGTGCTTACCGATCCCACCGGTCTCCGCGTCGGGCCGGGGGATGTGGCGGTCGCACCGGCGGGCGAGCGGGCCCTAGACCTCCCGATCCTACCGGTAGAAGGCGAGCTTCAGCTGCCGTTGGACGAGGCGACCCTGCTCGAACAGCTCGACCGACTGCGCGAGGACCTGCTGCGACGCGCCGACGCGCTGGACCGCCAGGCGGAAGAGTTCCGACAGTTGCTCAGGGGGCCGCCCTGATGCGCGCCGCCGCGATCGCCGCCGGCGTCGTGGCGACTTTTACATTCGGCGCCCCGCTACCCGCCCAGTCGCTGCGCAGTGACCTGTCCGCCGGACCCGAGCTACTCTTCTTCGAAGCCAATGACGTAAGCGAAGGTTCGTTCGCCGCCCGGGCCAGTGGCGGATTCTTTTGGACCACGCGCTCGAGCTCCGTCGCGTTCGCAGTCGAGCCACGTGTCGGCCTCAGGTTCCTCACCTTCGAGGAACACTTGTCATCCGAGTTGATCGCCGATCTCATGGCGTCGCTCGGCTCGGCCGCCCGTGGTGGGCGCCTGCGTTGGCAGGTCGGTGTCAGGGGAAAGCTGCGCGATCTCACCGACCCGCCTCAGCTGCCCGTCTACCTCGAACCCGGGCGCGGTGAAGGTTGGGCGGACGCCGTGGTCGGCCTCCCCGTCGGCCTTGGGTTTTCGGTCGAAGCGCGTGGCTCCGCCGGACTCGTCCGCTACACGCCCGAAGAGTGGCGCGTCCTAGATCGCAACGGCGCGCTCGGCGCACTCAGCGTCAATCACACGTTGGGCCCGGGCGTGGCTCGACTCACCGTCGCCGTCGCCGGCGAAGAGTACACCGACCCCCTCGCCTTCAATCGCGAGGATAGCCGCTGGGGGCTCAGGTTCGACTGGGCCACCGCCGAGACCATCTTCATGCAACTCGAGGGCGGACTCAGCTGGGGCTACTCCAACATCGCGGGCTTCGACTATCGCTCGCAGCGCGCCGCGCTCCTGCTGTCGGCGCCCGTCGGCAGCGCCTCGGCCCAGGTCTACGCCGGCATCGCCTTCAAGAAGTACACCGATCCCGGACCGCCCGACGCGCTGGTCGCCCCCAGCGATCGCGACACCGGAAGCTTCGTCATCGTTCAGGCGACCCGTCCCCTGGGCGCCAACACCGGTCTCCACCTGCGCGGCGAGTGGTCGCGCAGCGAGACCGGTTTCCGCAACCAGTACTTCCAGCGGTTAGGGTTCAGCGCGCTGTTCAGTTTCCGGCGATAGTTGGAACAGGTCAGCCTCGGTCCGTGCCCGCGGGTCGGCGTGGGGGCCCTCGAGCTTCACCGCTCGCGTGCACCGGCGAGTAGCGCAGCGCCATCGGGCCCGCTCGCGAGTTACGCTCGTAGGACCCCCAGCGCCTCCCGCACGGGCTTCCGCTTTGATTGCTGGGCAAGCGTAAGCCGTTTCGTCGCGGAAAAAGCCCGGAGTAGAGATCCTCCGGGCTTGGCGTTTGTGGGGACCCTCAATCTTGGGGCTTGAGCTCGAGGTCCTGGTGCTTGAGCTCGAGGTCGAGGAGGAAGCGCTTTCGCCAGAGGCCACCGCCGTAGCCCGTCAGGCGACCGTCGTTCCCGACCACCCGGTGGCAGGGGATGATGATCGCCAGGCGGTTGTCGCCGTTGGCGCGGCCCACGGCGCGCTGCGCGTTCGGCTTGCCGATCGCCCGTGCCTCGTCGGCATAGGCCCGCGTCTCGCCGTACGGAATCGTGCGCAGGTAGTCCCAGCAGGCGACCTGGAAGTCGGTGCCCGGATAGATGAGCGGAACGGTGAACTGGCGTAGCGCGCCGTCGAAGTAGCGTTTCAGTTCGTCGCCCAGCCGGGCGATGTGGTCGTTCTCTCCCGGTACCACCTCGGCCTTGAAGTGCCTGTTGAGGCGCTTGACCTGGGTCTCCAGCATCCGCCGGTCGGAGAACTCGAGCATGCAGATGCCTTCGTCGGTCGCCGCCGCCACCATCGGTCCCAGCGGTGTGAGGAGGCGCGTCGCCTTGATGCTGTCCGCGTCGCGGCTAACGCCCGGTGTATCGTTGAACGTCCGGGCGAAGGCGTCGCGGAACCCGCTCAGCGACTCGAAGCCGTGGTCGTAGGCGGCGCTGGTCAGGTCGTCGCCGTGCCGGATGCGGCCCAGCGCCAGTCCCAGGCGGCGCGCCCGCTGGTAGGCCTGGAACGTCATCCCATGGTGTGTTTGGAACCAACGACGAACGCGCCCCGGATCGAGGCGCATGTTGCGCAGGTCGGCGTCCTTCCAGCGGCGGCTCGGGTCGGCCTCGATCTCGTCCAGTAGGGGACGCAGCCAGTCGGGCGATGTGCCGTGCGGCTCCAACGGCCGGCAACGCATGCAGGGCCGGTAGCCGGCCAAAAGCGCCCCTTGCGTCGTCGGGTAGTACTCGACGTTCTCCGCCAGCGGCTTTCGCGCCGTGCAGGTCGGGCGGCAGAAGATGCCCGTAGTGCGGATGGCGGCGAAGAAGACGCCCTCGTAAGAGGCATCGCGGTCGCAAAGCGCCCGGTACATCTCGGGGGCCGGCGGCAGATTGGCTGTACTTTTCATGCCTGCCAATCTACGTCCGGGCCGGCGGATTTCCACCGAAGATCGTTCAGGTAATTCGATCAGCGGCCGCGGCCGCTAGGGAAGGGTAGCGGGCGATCTTATCCCGTAGTCTATCGTCAGGTTGAGGACCGTAATCTTGCCGGCGACGATCGCGAAGTCGTTGGTCTCGACGTACGGCTCACCCAGCCCCTGGGTCGTAAAGATCAGGTACTTGCCCGCCTCGAGCTCGATATGGTAGAGGCCTCGATCGTCCGTACGGGCGTGCGCCACCACGTTCTCACCACGGCTGTCGTGGACGATCACGTTGTAACCCGGGTAGGGGCCGTCACAGGGCGGGAGCTGGGGGCTGTTGGGAGGGCAGGGGACGCCCACCAGGTGGACGATCCCTTCCAGGACGCCCATATCCTCATCCAGGCCCGCCAGCTTTTCGCTCGAGATGCCGCCGCACGCCAGCAGCGCTAGCAGCCCGAGCAGTAGGAACGGGACGATAATGGAGAGTGGGATGCGCAGTTTCATCGAGTGCTGGTCCTCCTGCAGCGCATGACCCGTACGGCGATCCTCTTTACACGCTCCTAAGCAAAGCAACCGGCGTGCCGAAACCCCGCGTAGACGGACCTGTCTCTAATCCGTTGTCGGCAAAGCGATTATGACCTGAGCCTGGCGGGCTGCAGGAAGGTGTGTGGCCTGTACTCGACAGCTTTTCGAAGAGATCGGTTCAGTATTCTGAAACGAGCGGCCCCGCGAGCTGTCGCCCTCGCCTTTGGGTGCGTAGCGGATGCCCTCGAGACCTTCGAAGTTGGTGTCCCGGGCCCACACTACGGCGCCGTGCTGACCTGCCGTGGCCAGTATTGCAGCACTCGGCGGACGACCTCGCGAGTGGGAGGGCCCATCGCCGCGCCCGACCCTCCGCAGCCGCGGAGCGAACTCACCCGCGCGCTAAGTCGCAGAGCCTATCCGCCAGCCCCGTCATCCGGTGGGGATCGGGCAGCCCCTCGATCCAGTGCTGGGGGATCGCAGACGCACCGAACTTGGCACCCAGCACCGCGCCCGCCACGGCGCCGTTGGTGTCGGTGTCGCCGCCGGCGCGGATCACCTCCAGCAGCGTCGTCTCGAAGTCTCCGGCGTTGAGGAAGGCCCAGAGCCCCGCCGTCATCGCGTGGATCGTGTAGCCCATCGACGAAGGCTCGTCCAGGTCGAGGCCGCCCAGGTCGCTGGTCGCCGAGCGGCGCACCGCCTCACCTACTTCTTCCGGCGCTCCCACCGCGTCCAGCCCGTCCGCCAGCTCGTGGAGCGTCCAGTGGGTCCCGGCCAGGGCGTGGGCGATGGCGGCGCAGGTGGCCGCCGTCGTCCAGACGCAGCGCGGATCGTAGTGGGTGACCCGGGCGCTGTGGCCGGCGTCCTCCACCAGGCTCACCGGGTCACGCCGCCAGCGCAGCGCCACCGGCGCGCAGCGCATCACCGCGCCATTGCCCGCGGCATAGCGGCCCGATTCCTCCCAGACCTCCCGCGCCGCGTCCGTCCCCCGGGTGCCGGCCTTCGCCTTCACGAGGACGTAGTAAGTCTGTCTGCCTATCCCGCGGCCGCTCTCCGCCATCCAGCGCAGCAGTCGCGCCATGTAGGCGTCGGCCTCGAACGGCCCCTCCAGCAGGCACTCGGCCAGCTCGATGGCCTGAGCCACATCGTCGTCCCAGGGCGCTCCCGCCTCCTCCGGCCGGATATCGCGCAACGCGTCCGGCGACATCGAGCTTATGGCGAGTGCTGAGAACCCTTCGACGGGCACGCCCAGTGCGTTGCCGGCCGCCAGCCCTAGGAGGGCGCCGCGGTAGCGGTCGCGCTCGACTTCGGGGTCGAGGTCCTGGGAAGCGGGGATGAGGAAGCGCAACAGTGGTTCCATGTCGATCCTAATGTAACGAGAGGCCGGGGTCGCCGCCGCTGAGGCCCCCGAAATCGGTCGGAACCCCCGCCCGACGTGGTGGGGTACCAAGGGTTGGCAGCCGCCTGGGAGTGCGGCCGCCGTCCCCGCGTCCATCCCCCTGGACCCTGCATTCTGCCTTGCTTTCCCAGGAGACGTCCGCCGAGCGGCACAGCCGTCCCCGTTCGCCGGGCCGTCGCTCCCCGGTCACGGGAGGTCAGAGTGAGGTATCGTCAATGTCTCTGCGGTCAGGCGGTTGAAGAGCGCTTCACCGTCTGCCCCTACTGCAAGAGCGAGATCTCGGCTCAGGAGGTGAGGAGCGGAGAACCGCCAAGGGGGCCGATGCCGGCGGACGTGCCGGACCGAGACGACTGGTACTACATGTACGAGGGCCAGATGGTGGGCCCCTGCTCGACCGAGTTGCTGCAGGCGTCGGTGAACTCGGGCCTGCTCGGCGCGGATGTGCAGATCTGGGCTCCCGGGTTCAAGGAGTGGACGACGGTCGGCCAGGTCATGGACGTCCCCGACGCCGCGACCCCGCCACCGTTCTCCGCGGCGGGCGCCGCGACGGCTCCGGCTGCCGCCGCTTTCGGCGGCGACCCGATGGCGCCGGCCATAGAGGAGCCCGTCTTTGGAGAAGAGGTGCCCTCGGAGGAACCTTCGCCCTTTACGAGCCCCGGGCCCGAGCCGCAGGCGGATCCCTACCCACCGTTTGGCGAAAGCGACGTGGGGAATCTCGACGCGTCGCTCCTCGCCGGCGAGCCGCACCCCTGGCGCCGCTGGTTTGCGCGGATCGTCGACATGACGATCACAGCGTTTTTGCTCGGTATCGTAGTCGGCATCGCCGCACCGGAATCGACCATCTTCAACAGCAGCTTGGGAACCTCGATCCTCGTGCTACTCGTCTGGATGGTGGCCGAGCCGTTCGTGCTCACCCACTTCGAGAACACGCCGGGCAAAGCGCTGCTCAACATCCGTCTGAAGACGGTCGAGGGAAGGTCGCTGAGGTTGGATCAAGCGTTCCAGCGTAGCGCACGCGTCTGGTTCTTCGGGTTGGGCGCCGGGTTGCCGATCGTCAGCCTGGTCACTCTGGTCACGGCCTACAACAAGCTCACCAAAGAGGGGATCACTTCCTGGGACAGGGTGGGGAACTTCTCAATCACCCACGGCCCCATCGGCGTGGGCCGCATGGTTGCAATCGGGCTCTTCCTCGGCCTCTATGTCCTGCTCAACCTCGTCGCAGCCGTCGCGTAGCGACCCGGGCCGTCTCGGCCAGCACCGCGGCGCCGATGAAGATGCTCTCGTCGGCGGCGAAGAAGCGCGAGCTGTGTGCCGGAATCTGCTCGCCGCCTTCCTCCCGCGCACCGATCCGTAGGAAACAGCCGGCCATCTGCTCCAGATAGAACGCGAAGTCTTCGCCGCCCATGTTGAGCGTGCCGAGCGGCACCAGCGCCTCGGGGCCCAGCACATCCTCCACCGCCTGCCGCGCCCAGCTCACCGGTTCCTCGGCGTTGACGATGGGCGGCGGCCCGAGGCTGACCGAGTTCCGCACGTCGAGGCCGTGGGCCGCCGCCGTGCCCTCAGCGATGCGCAGCAGCTCATCGTACAAAAGGTCCCGGGACTCGCGGTCGAGCGAACGGATCGTCCCCTGCAGGCGCGCCGTGTCGGGTATCACGTTGGGCGCCGTCCCCGCCTGCAGCATGCCGATGGTCACGACGGCCGGCGAGCCAGGGCTGAGGCGGCGCGAGACGATGGTCTGCAGGGCCGTGATCACCGCGCCCGCCCCGACGATGGGATCGAACCCCTCGTGGGGCCGCGCGCCGTGCGCGCCTGAGCCCACCAGTTCGATGGTGAACTCGTCCGCCGCCGCGGCGATGGGACCCGCCTCGGCGACGACCTGCCCGACGGCGAATCGCCGATCCACGTGCGCGGCGAAGATGGCGGCGGCGCCATCCAGGGCACCGCTCTTCAGCACACGCGGCGCGCCCTGCGCCGTCTCCTCGGCGGGCTGCAGCAGGATCAGCACATCGCCGCGCGCCGGTTCCTTCGCCAAGAGGTGCGCGGCGCCCACCGTCCACGCCGCGTGGACGTCGTGGCCGCAGGCGTGCATGACCCCGGGTTTCTGCGAGGCATAGGGTAGACCGGTCTCCTCCTGGATCGGTAGCGCGTCGATGTCGCCCCGCACGACGACGGTGGGTGCTTTCGCATCGTAACCTTCGATCCGGGCGATGATGCCGGTCCCGGCGATCGCATCGAGGTGCGCCGGCTTGAGCGCCGCCAATTCGGCGTACAACCGTTCCGCCGTCCGCTCCTCCTGGAACGCCAGTTCGGGATTGCGATGGATATCGCGGCGCAGCTCCAGCAGGCGCTCGCGCAGCTTGGGCGGGAACAGCGCTTCCAGGTTCGTCATCCCCCTAGGTTCACTCCGCGCTGAGCGTCTGTTTGCGGACGGTCAGGTCGTCGACGCGATCGATGTCGATGGCGACGCCGAGACCCGGTCGATGGTAAGGTACCTGCACCATCCCGTCCTCCGCCATCATCCACTCGGGCGTCACTATGTCGCGCTCCCAGTAGCGGGCGCTGGGGCTCAGGTCGCCCGGGAGCGTGAAGTTCGCCAGCGTGGCCAGCGCCACGTTGTAGGCGCGGCCGACCCCACTCTCCAGCATGCCGCCGTGCCAGACCGGTACGCCGGCCTCGGCGCACAGGTCGTGGATCGCCTTCGCCTGCCTGAACCCACCCACACGGCCCGGCTTGATGTTCACGATCTTGCCGCTGCCCAGGGCCAGCGCGTCCGCCGCACGGTCGATGCCGGTGATCGACTCGTCCAGACAGATGGGGGTCTCCAACTTCTTCTGCAACTCGGCATGACGGACCAGGTCGTCGCTCCCCAGCGGCTGCTCGATCATCAGCAGGTCGTACTCGTCCAGCTTCGCGAGATGGTCCGCGTCGTCCAGCGTGTAGGCGCTGTTCGCGTCGGCCATCAGCGGGGCGTCGGGGCCCAACGCATCGCGGACCGCGGCGATGTACTCGACGTCGGCGCCCGGCGCGATCTTGCACTTGATCTTCCGGTACCCCTGGGCCAGCGCGTCCGCCGCGACCCGGGCCAGCGAGTCGGGATCCGGCTGGATACCCAGCGAGATGCCGGTGGCGACCTTCGCCCGCGTGCCTCCGAGGACCGCCGTCAGGCTGACGGCGCGCCGCTCCGCCACCAGCCCCCAGGCGCCCATCTCTACCGCGGCCTTCGCCATGTTATGGCCGCGGAAGTCGCGGGCCAGCGCCGGGTCGACCTCCTGCGGTCCCGCGAACTCCTGCCCCAAAACCCGCGGCGCCACCCACTCGCTGATCGCCAACCACGCCGTGTCGATCGTCTCCGGCGAGTAGTTGGGCCACTCGCCGGCGACGCACTCGGACCACGCGGTTACGCCGTCACGGTCCCTGAGCTCGAGCAGGATGATCCTCCGGGTCGTGATTATACCCGACGAGATGCGGAACGGCTCGCGCAGCGGCAGCCGAATCTCGCGCAGCGTCATCCCGGCGATGGCGACCGTATCGGGCATCTCCACCTCAACCGCGCCTGAGAACGTAGAAGCAACGCTGTGCTTCCGTGTCGCGCTGGAACCCCGTGACCCGGTAGGCGCGCTCGTGGTAGTGCATCAAGGCGCGGCGCGTGTTGGCGCGCCACGACTCCGCCGCCTCCATCGATTCCTTCTTGATCTTCTGTATCTCCCACGGGACCTCAACCCAAACCGGCGACGCGTCGGGAAGCTCGAGATCTCTTGGCATCGGCACGCCTCCGACGATTTCCGTGTTGACGATCGGCGCCTCGGCCCCGGGGTCAGTCCCCTCTGCCGACGCCGAACCCGCCAGCGCTGTGCCGACCTGCGGGTCTGTGAGCCACCACTCCACCACGTAACGATCGGTGTCCAAGCCCGCGTGCAGCTTGCCGGGGACGTGTCCGTACATGTTGGGCACGTACTCCACGGGGAAGGCCGCCAGCCGGTTGATGTTGATGTTCGCGTTCCCCGCCTCCAGCGGGTCGTAGGTCCAGTAGGCGACCTCGATGCCGCGCTCCAGCAGCTGGCTCAGCTGGTAGGCCTTCAGCCGCTGACCCAGCCCGCGCCCGCGCAGCTCCTCCCGCACCGCCAGCATGTCCGACCAGTGGGCCAGCCGGCCGTGGCGAACCCCCGACAGCCCGAACACGAAGCCCACCAGCCGGCCCTCGCCGTCGAAGGCGCCGGCCGACACGCCGCCCACCTTCTGCGAGACCTGTAGGATGCTTGGCGGCACGCACTCCTCGAAATCCGCGCCCCAGGTCTCGTGCTGCAAGGCGACGCACTGCAGGAAGTCGTCGCGCGACTCGAGGGGCCGGATCGTGAAATCGTTTGCGGTCATCACCTCAGCCGGGCAGGTGGACGCGTACCCAAGTTCTCACTCCGCACAAGATGGGAAAGGCCGGGGCCCGGCGCGATAGTGGCTAGCGTGACGGCCTGGATCGGATGAGGTAGATCCCCCAGCTGAGGATCGGGATGACGAAGATGACCAGGAAACACCAGGTCAGCGTCCCGTACCCCCGGGCGATGAGCCCGATCAGCCCGAAGCTCGCCAGACCCGCGCCGGCCATGAGGAGCGCCGTGGCGGTGAGTGGGCGCAGAAGCCTGGGCATCTCGCGTAGCTTCTCGCCGTAGACGCCGGCGATCCGCTCGTTCACGGCGTGGATGAGCCCCGTGCCCGTCTCGATCAGCGTACCGAAGAGAACTATCTGGTAGGTGAGCTGGAGGGTCCGCGAGCCCAGCGCCTCGAGCACGAGGTTCGCGGGGACGGGTCGCTCGAGGATCGCCGGATAGTGGGCGCTCATGGCGATGACGAAGAACAGGGCGGGGATGATGGCGATGGGGCCGGTGAGCAGTCCGGCCGCCACCGCCTCGCGCCGCGTCTCGACTTCGCGCAGCGTGAAGAACACCGCCGGGATGATCGCCAGGTTGTACGCGGCGTAGCGGATCCCACCGACGATCCAACCGGGCTCCGTCACTCCGGCGGCGAACGCCGCGCGGATCTCCGGCCCGAATTCGACCAGCGACCAGACGAAGACGACTATGTATACGGCGTAAAGAACGACCGACCAGGTAGCCAGCACTTTCGCGATGGTCGGGCTACCCCGGAACACCAGGAACCCAACGGCCGCCATGATGCCCAGCACGCCGACCGCGTAGGGCAGGGCGAACGTCTCCTCCAGGATCGAGCCCGCCGCCGCGGCGATCACACCCAGGATAATCGCCAGCAGGGCGAAGTAGCAGATCTCGAACAGGAACCATCCCCTGCCCAGCAGATGCGTGAAGAAGCTCCGGTAGTCGTAGGCCTTGAAGACCCGGACGAACTCGTAGCTCGCGGCGGAGACCGCGCTCCAGATGACCATGGAGACGAGCAGCATCGCCAGAAGACCCCCGACGGGGCCGAAGGTCAGGAAGAACTCCACCAGCTCGCGGCCGGTCCCGTAGCCGCCGGCGATCACCACCGACTGGAAGACGAAGCCGGGAAGCAGGTATTTCCTGAAGAAGCGGGACGTGAGCATCTCGGCAATCTAGCGGATCGCCAATCTACCGCCCACTGCCTACCGCCGACCGCCCAACGGATCCCCTTGACTGTATATCGTGTACTATATAGTATACACCCCAGGAGGCAGTCATGTCGGCATTCGGCGACTTCGTGCGCGAGGTCCGGGAAGCCCTCCGGGCGGAGGACTCCCGCTATTCGGTGAGGCAGGTGGCAGGGCGGATCGGGGTCCAGCCCTCCTATTTGAGCAAGGTGGAGCGGGGCGATGTCGGCCCCCCCTCGGAAGCTACGATCGTCAGGCTGGCCGAGGAGTTGGGCGAGGACCCCGACGTGATGCTGGCGCTGGCGGGTAAGGTCTCCAGCGACCTGCTGGAGGCGATCAGGAAGCGGCCGCGCCTCTTCGCCGACTTGATAAGAGAGCTCAAGGATATGCCCGATCGCGCGGTCTTGCGTCTGGTGCGCGAGGTGCGCGACGGCGACTGGTAGACGGCCGAAAACCGCAGATGGAAGGTTGAAGATGATCGAGCTTCAGAATGACACGCTGGTCTTTTCGTTCCCGGAGGTTCACAAGGACGCGGTGTTGCGCATCGCTTTTCAACGCACCTTCCGCATCCCGGACGACGGTAAGAACTATCCGTTGCCGCCCGGGTTCGGGAACTTCCCGCTCCGTCATGTAGATGATTTCGCCGAGCGCATCCCCCAGGGCTGGCTCGAGCGCGGCGGCGTCATGTTCCCCATGTACCAATCGGAGGCGCTGTGGATCATGTTTGCCCACAGCGACTACCCCTTCGCCCTGAAGGTCGCCGCCGGCAAGGTGAACGCGGTGACGGGGAAGGGGTGGGAGGACGGGCTCAACCGGCGACCGCAGGATTACCTGGTCGCTCCCCAACAGCCGTGGCTCGACGGCTTCTGCGTGGAGAAAGGCGTCATCCGCCAGTTCGTCGCCATGCCGCTGGGCGCCGGCTACAGCGCCGAGGAGCAGCTCACCGGTGCTGCCGAGTACGGCGGCCTGCAGATCGTCGCCTACCCACTGAAGCGCGAGGCGTACGAGCGGCTGCCCAAGGCGGATTACAGAGCCTACGACTACCTGGCCGAGCCGATGCCGGCCAAGGCCAGGTTCTCGATGGGCCTCGCCCCCGGCGGCCGGATGAAGCAGAAGATCTACGACGACGAGTTCAAGTTCGAGGATTGGGACCAGCGGTACTCCAGCCGCTGCTTCATCCACACCGTGAACTCCCTCGTCTGGCGCTCCATCACCGGCGAGTCGCCGCCCACCGTGCCACTCACGGCGAAGGAGTACGACCAGGCCGGGCTCCCCTGGTTCGATCTCTACGACGATGATGCCGGGGCGCTGGAGGGTGGCGAGGCGCTCAAGGGCGTGAAGAGCGTCAAAGAGCTGGGGGAAGAGAAGGGTGACGTCCCGTTACCCGAGAACGAATCCGTCGAGGCCGCCAACGTGAAGATGCTGCGCCACGGCCTCAAGAAGGATCAGGTGCGCGAAGGCAAGTTCTGAACACCTTGCGTCTCGGAAAGAGCGTCACCAGCTTGGGTACATAACCGGCGACTCGTTCGCCGGTCGAGCGAAGCGGAGCAGTCCGAGCGGAGAAAACTCAAATTCCCGCCTGCCGCCGACTGCTCGCAGGTGACCTTCGCCTGCACCGTCCGGCGCGCCCGCAATCATACATCCTTCCCAACAACATCTGTTTGCCAACAACTGTTTGCCGACAACTGTTTGCCGACATCCGTTTCCCGCTGAGCGGCGCCCGTCTTTGCACCAACAGAAAAGAGGCCCGGCAGCTGGACCGGGCCCCTTTGTTCGGTGGACGCTTCGTCGCCGCTCTTTGAGATCAGTCTCTGGCCACCGCCAAGAGACCCTTCAGAGAGACGACGAGAACGGCCGGCGCGATGAAGACGACCAGGTAGGCGAGGATCGTCGTCAGGGTCCCACCCACGAAGGGCAGCATCGCCATGGCCGACGCCGACATGATCAGCGCGATCGACGCCAAAAGAAAGGTCGAGACCTCTTTGTCGCCGATGTTCAGGAAGCCGACGATCAAGCCCAGCACCGCCAGCACCCACGGCACCCAGGTCGCCTCGAGGCCGAACCCGGCAAGCGCGCAGATGATGAGGCCTGCGATGAAGGCATACTTGCCCATCTTCTCCATGGTTCGCTCCTAGCTAGGGTTTCGGGCTTGTTTGGAAGGGCGACGGTCGTCCGCCGGACAATAAACTAGCTCTTGCGCAATGGCCGGGATAGAGCGTTCAAGTCATCGGGTCGCGGGTCGTGAGGCTCGCCCCAAACGTTTGTTTAGGCGCGCTTCTCGGGCGATGGCGGCCGCTGTGAAACCCTCCGGGCCACCTTATGCGTTAAGACCCTGAACGGTTAGCCCCAACCATCAACAACGGAGAGGGTGCATGATCATAGGAGGATCTATCTTGGTGACCGGTGCCACGGGCCAGCAGGGCGGTGCCGTGGCGCGCGAGCTGCTCGCCGCCGGCCATAGCGTGCGAGCGATGACACGGAACCCCGAGAGCGAGGGTGCCAAGGCGCTCGCCGGGCTGGGCGCCGAGGTCGTGCAGGGCGACCTCAACGACGAGGCGTCTCTCGTCCGGGCGGTAGAGGGCGCCTGGGGCGTCTTCGCCCTGCAGAACACCTGGGAGGCGGGTGTCGAGCTCGAGGAGGAGCAGGGTATGCGGCTGGCCGCGGTAGCCCGCGAGCACGGGGTCAAGCACTACGTCTACAGCTCGGTGGGCTCGGCGGACCGCAAGACCGGCATCCCCCACTTCGAGAACAAGTGGCGGATCGAGGAGGCGATTCGCGATTACGACTTCCCGTCGCACACGATTCTGCGGCCGGTCTTCTTTATGGAGAACTGGACCTCGCCGTGGTTCAAACCTGCCATCGACGAGGGCAGCTTGGCCATCGGCATAAGCCCCGAGACCAAGTTGCAGCAGATCGCCGTCGCCGACATCGGGGTGTACGGGAAGCTCGCTTTCGAGCAGCACGAGAGGCTGAACGGCCAGGCCATCGACATCGCCGGCGACGAGCTTTCCGGGCCCGAGGCGGCCGAGATCGTCAGCAAGGCGGCCGGCAAGCCGGTGAGCTTCTTCCAGGTCCCCATCGAGCAGGTCCGCGCCATGAGCGAGGACTTCGCCATCATGCTCGAGTGGTTCGACCGCGTCGGCTACAGCGCCGACATCGAGGGCAACGTCAAGAAGTACGGAATCGAGCCCACCTCGTTCGAGGCCTGGGCGGGCCAGGTGGCCTGGTAAGCCGGGTTTCCGGCCAATCCCGAGGGGCCCAGCTGAACCAGCGAGCCGGGCCCCTCTATTTGTACGACACGCCGGAACACCCACCGCCGGGCGGCGTATATATAGGTCCACCCGCCGCGACCCTATCCGACCAACCCCCTAATCAATCCCGCCGCTAGCGTGCGACTGTGCTCGCAAGCTTCTGTACCTGGGGGACTTAATGGACATCTGCCAACGTTGTGGTGCGGAGCTGGATCCCGCTGACTCGTTCTGTAAGACCTGTGGCATGGAGTTCGAGACTGGGACGTACTGCATGGCGTGTGGGGCGGAAATCGATAGCGAATATGAGTGGTGGGAGGAGGGGCTTTGCCGTAGCTGTGCCGAAGAGTTCGTAGGGCTGCCTTAGGGACCGGCGCGGCACCGGAACCCGGCAGCGAGACCCGCCGAAACCGTTCACTTCCCCCGCCGGCCGAGAGCCGGTCTGTCCGCTACGCCTCCCTGACTAGGAGGAGGTGACCACCGTGGCCCGTTATCCGCTGATCTCGTACCGCTATGACATTCCCCTGGCCACCGGGGGTGTGGTGACCCGTATACATTGCCCCCACTGTGGGGCCCTCCACTTCGACATCTGGGAGGGCGAGGAGCGCCTCTGCTTCGGCTGTGGGCACATCCTTACGGTCTACGGCCTCGAGCTCGTCGCCCTCGAGATGCCGGAAGGGCTGTACGAGGACCAAGATCTCTACAGCAGCGAGGACCCGGACAACCCCAACTTCTGGTACGGCCTGGGCAACTAGAATCGACCAGACGGCCCCAACTGCAGAGCCCGGAGAAACCTCCGGGCTCTTTCTTGTTGAGGACTGTGGCCCCACACACCGCGAGGCGGTCATTAGCGACGGTTTAGGATCCCCTGGAGCGAGCTAGACCGGCAGCGCCGCGCCGCTGATGGCGCGAGCTTCGTCGCTGGCCAGGAAGACGATGGCAGCGGCGGCCGCCTCCGGGGCGACCCAGCCTGTGGGGTCGGCATCGGGCATCGCCTGGCGGTTCTGCGGCGTGTCGAGGGTGCCGGGCAGCACGCAGTTGACACCGATCTTCGCTGGCACGAGCTCCTTGGCCAGCCCTTCGGTCAGGCGCAGCACGGCGCTTTTGCTGGCGGCGTAGGCGACCGCGTTGGCGCCGGCGGCCAGCGCGCTCCGCGCCGCGACGTTGACGATCCGGCCGCCGCCGGCCTCCCGCATGACCGGGATCACGGCCCGGCACATGACCAGCGTCGTCCGCAGGTTGACCTCGAACAAGAGGTCCCAGGTATCCAGCTCTTCCTCTTCCACCGGCTTTCCGCCGCGATAAGTACCCACCGTGTTGACCAGCGCATCGATGCGGCCGAAGCGTACCGCCACCTCGTCCGCCAGGGCGGCCGCCGCCGTCGGATCGCCCGCATCGATTCCCTCCGCCAGCCTGTGGTCGGCGGAATCGCGTAGCTCCGGGTACACGTCTCGGAGCCGCGCCGGCGCTCGGTCGATGAGCACAACCCGGGCGCCTGCCTCCAAGAAGGCGAGCGCCGTCGCCCGCCCCAGGTTGCCGGCGCCGCCCGTGATCAGTGCTACCTTGTCGGTCAGCTTGGTCATCGGCTCACTCCTTGCACGTTCGAGATGTTCGCCTGCCGTTGCCAAGATGACCGGGGCGGCGGCCGGCCGGCAAGCCGGGAGCGCCGAAGAAAAACGCGCCGATGCCTGACGTGGCACCGGCGCGTACGCTGCAGTTGTCTTCGTTCCCTCTACATCCCGTGGCCGGGTGTCGGGATCATGATGTGAACGTAAGGAGTGTCACGCCACATCACCCACGGGCCGCCGTTCGTGGCGTCCGTTGGCATATCGCTCAGCTTGCTCGGATCCGGCACCAGCATCATGTCGGCGTAGGGGTCGGTGTTGCTAGAGGGTGAACCGCCGGCGAGCATGTAGGCGATCCCCACCTGGTCGTACGTCGGCTCCGTCTTGGTCATCCAGGCGTGGACCCAGTTCATCCACGCCGCGTCTAGGCACATGGGATCGTTGCCCGGCGAGTCCGGATTGTCGGGGAAACACGTAAAGCCGTTGTTCCCCTCGCGCAGGACCGTGTTGTCCCAGTCCATGACCTTGGCGTGCTTGCTCACCGACTCGGGCGCGGCGCTCGTCGCGTTCGCGATCTTCGCTGCCTTGTCCTGGGCGCTCCCGATACCGGGTACGATGAGAACTACGGCTACTGCGGTTAGGATGGCGCGTCGCATGGATTACCTCCTGGTTGGGGCTGCGCGACAAAAAATGCGGAAGCCCGGCGCCAATCGAACGGTGAAGCCCGGGCCCCTCTGAGGCCGCCCGTCCCCGGGCGGCGCTCGCATTGAATAACGGGGAATTCTCACCCGGAGGTGCGGTTTTGTCAATATCTTCTCGTCTGACCAGAACCGACGGCGGCCAGGGCCCAGGGCCACCGCGGCAGAGGCCTTTCTCACCCCTCCCCGAACAGCAGTTCGAGATAGTTGCGGTACTGACGCAGCTGCGTCGCCACCAGCTTGGGGTCTTTCATCGATTTGGAGAGCACGTAAACCCCTTCGACGACCACCGTCAGCATGTCCGCCAAGGCGTCGGGATCGGCCGGCAGCCGCGCCGTCCGAACCTCCAGGACCTGCCGCAGCTTCTCGCCCAATCGCTTCCGCCACAACGCGAACGCCTCCCGGATCACCTCGTGCACCTCGTCGTCGAACAGCTGCGTCTCGTAACAGAATGACGCGAAAAGGCAGCCCGGGTACGGTTCCGTCAGCTCGTCCGCCATCTCCTCCAACAGCCCCACGAGGATGAGAACCTGCTGCAGCGGATCGCGGCTCAGCCGCTCCGCCCGCTTGAGCAGCCCCTCGAGCAGCGCCTCGTCGGCCTCGGCGAACCGCTCGATCAGGGCGTGGGCCAGGTCGCTCTTCGAGCGGAAGTGATGGAAGAAGGCGCCCTTCGTGAGCCCCACCCGTTCGAGGATCGCGTCGATGGAGGTGCCGGCGAAGCCGTGCTGCAGGATGAGCTCCTGCGCGGCGTCCATGATGAGGGTCCGGCTGTCCGTCGTGTTTGTAGCCATCTCAACGGCAGTCTAACATACTGTACAGTATGCTGTCAAGCTCGGTGGGACCGACATGTCCCGGAGAAGTCCTTGACATAAGGGAGAACCCGTCCTAGTTTCCCATACCAATCAGTCTGGTTTGCGCGAACGCCCTGACCATCACCAAGGAGGCGAAGCATGCTCGGCTCGACCTTGGCCGTCCTCGTGGCCCTAGCCGCTCCCCAGCACGGGCACGCGGCGGCGTCGGACGATGTGCCGCTCTACGACAACCTGGGGGATCATCACTACGGGATTAGCACTTCGGTGCCGAAGGCGCAGGCGTACTTCGACCAGGGGCTCCGTCTCTATTACGCGTTCAACCATGCGGAAGCGGTCCGCTCGTTCCGAGAGGCGCAGCGTTTGGACCCCGAGTGCGCCATGTGCTGGTGGGGTGAGGCGCTGGCCTGGGGGCCGAACATCAACCTGCCGATGGACTCGGCGGCGGGCGTCGCGGCTTACGCCGCCGTCCGGCGGGCGTTCGCCGTTCGCGACGGGGCGAGCGAGCGGGAGCGGGCGCTGATCGACGCGCTGGCGGAGAGGTACGCGGAGGTTCCGGACCCGGCCGAGCGGGCCGCCCTCGACTCCGCCTACGCCCGGGCGATGGCCCAGGTGGTGGAGCGCTATCCCGACGACCTGGAGGCGGCGGTCCTCTGGGCCGAGTCGCTGATGGACCTGCGGCCGTGGGACTACTGGACCGAGGACGGCGAGCCGCAGCCGGGCATGCCGGGGGCGCTGGAGCAACTCACGCGGGTCACGGAGGCGGATCCCAAGCACCCGGGCGCCTGCCACTTCTACATCCACGCGGTGGAGAAGGTCTACCCCGAGCGGGCGGTGCCGTGCGCCGAGCGGCTGGCCGGCCTGATGCCGGGCGCCGGGCACCTGGTGCACATGCCCGGGCACATCTACATCCGGGTCGGCCGCTATCAGGACGCCATCGAGGCGAACAAGCACGCGGTGCACGCCGACGAGATGTACATCCAGGACCAGCGGCCCGGGGTGGGCATCTACACCGCCGGCTACTACCCGCACAATTATGACTTCATGGCTTTCGCGGCGGCCATGTCGGGGCAGAGCGGGGTGGCGGTCGAGGCGGCGGAGAAGATGGCCACGGTCATCCCGGAGGAGATGTTCCAGCTGGGCGACATGGTCTTCGCTCAGCACTATGTGACCCGGCCGCTCCAGGTCTACGTGCGGTTCGGCCTTTGGGAGGAGATCCTCGAGACACCGGCGCCCGCCGAGTCGTATCCTCACGCCCGGGCCATCTGGCACTACGCCCGGGGCCGCGCCCTGGTCGGCGCGGGTGATCTGGCCGCGGCTGAGGATGGACTGACCGAGCTGCGCGGGGCGGCGGAGGGGCCCGAACTGGCAGGCCTGCGGTTGGAGTTCAACGGCTCCCAACACGTCCTGTCCATCGCCGTCCACACGCTCGCCGGCCGTTTGGCCGAGGCCAGAGGAGACTACGACCGCGCCGTGAGCGAGCTCCGGGAGGCAGTGCGCCTCGAGGATGCCCTCTTATATGGAGAGCCGCCGGAGTGGACGGTCCCGGTGCGCCACGAGTTGGGCGCGGTTCTCCTGGCGGCGGACCGCCCGGCCGAGGCCGAGCGGGTCTATCGCGAGGATCTGGCGCGCTTCCCCAATAACGGCTGGTCGCTCTTGGGGCTGGCCCAAAGCCTCGAGGCGCAGGGCAAGCGCGCCGAGGCGCAAGAGCTGCGCGAGAGATTTCGAGCGGCCTGGTCGACCGCCGATTTGACGATCGCCGCGTCGAGCTTGTAAGAGCGGCGCCCCGCCGACCTTCCGCCGGGCGGTCGGCGGGGTGCAATTGCGCATCGTGCTCGAGTGCGGTTCTACCTCACGACCTCGAAGGCGCGCCGCCGCTCCCGACCAAAGCGATAGACGGCGAAGTCGTCATCGAAGGTCGTGACCCGGTGAACCCCGAGGCGCTCCATCACCGCGAAGCTCGTTCGGTCGACGATGGAGAAGTCCTGGTCCGCGAAGGCCTCGCCAACCGCCCAGGCCACCTCCAGGTCGGCCCGCGTCACCGACTCGATGGCCGCCACGCCTGCCCTTAGTCCGCTCCAGAACCGCTCCGCTGCCTCGCGGCTCAGCCGATGCCGCAGCAGCGCCCAGGTCTCCACGAGCACGTGGTCGGTGGTGACAAGAGGGTCGCCGCCTGACAGCAGCTCCTGGGCGCGCCCGTTGCTCCGATCCCCCGCGTCCGCAGCCGCGTACCAGACCGAGGTGTCAA
>JBDHJU010000096.1:0-14562 GCA_039586755.1 Gemmatimonadota bacterium
CTCGTGCTTGGCCCTCGCGGCGATATCCCGGAACCGCGGCTCGCCGCGAATCGACTCCAGCAGCGGGTCGTGCTCGGCGATGAAGGGGTAGTTGATGAAGCCCCGATCCACCGCGTTCGACAGCCAATCCAGAGCTTCCTGCTTTAACCCAGCGAGCGCGTGAATCCCAGCCACGAAATACGAAAACTGCGGATCGCGCCGCGCCGTTCTTCTGAAGCCTTCGGTCACAATTTCCCGGAACCTCGAGGTGTCGCCGTCCAGAGCGCCCTCGAGAAGAAGGGTCATGCGCGTGGAGACGTCTTCAAGGTCCGCTCGGACGTTTCCCCGGATCAAGTCGCGCGCTTCGTCGTGGCGGGAGCAGTACGCCAGGAACTGGGCGCAGATCTGCAAAGCACCCGGGTTCTGGGGCTCCATGCGAAACCACTTTGTCACCTCCTCGGAGGGCACATCGAACCGTCCTCCCCACACGTCGAGGAAGGTCGGCAGAACTACCGACAGCGGGTTGAGCGGGTCCACCCGTGCCGCTCGCTCCGCCAACGGATACGCCTCACTTACCTTGCCCACGGCAGTGTGGCCCACCACCAGCCAGACAAGCGTGTGGGGATCGTCCGGATTCCCGGCGAGAGCCTGCCTCAGGTGGTAGAAGCCCTTTCTCGCGTCTCTTCGAAAGGCCATATGGATGAAGCCGAGGACGAGGTGGGCCTCCGGAGACTCGGGGTCCTGCTCTAGCGCCTTCCTTGCGTATTCCTCGGCCTTATCGATGTACTCCTCCTGTTCCAGCCCGGTGTTGGCGTACTGCATGTACACGTAGCCCATTCCCGCCAACAGGAGGGCGTTCTCTCCGATGATATCCAGACCGTTCCGCAGATGCTGGCGCGCACGGTCCAGCGCATCTTTCGTCCACTGCCAGGTCTCCTGCCGCGCCCGCAAGTAACACTCGTAGGCTTGTGCATTGTCGATGGGACGCTCCGTCAGCCGGCGCTCTTCCTCCGGGCTGAGCTCGAGCATCAGCGCATCCACGATCGAACAGGAAAGTCTCTCCTGCATCTCGAACACGTCATCGAGCGTGCCGCTGTAGCGCTCCGACCAGAGGTGCTCGTCAGTCCTACCGTCGATCAGCTGGGCGGTGATGCGGAGATCGTTCCCCGCCTTCCGCACACTCCCCTCGAGCACGTACTGGACCTCTAGCTCCCGCGCGATGGTGCGCGTGTCCTTCTGCGTGCCCTTGAGCGCCCGGGCCGAGTTTCTCGAGATCACGCGCAGAGGACCGCAGCACGAGAGGCCGGTGATGATCTCCTCGGTGAGCCCGTCGCTCAGGTAGGCGTCCTGCGGATCGGGGCTCATGTTGTCGAACGGCAACACGACGATCGATTTGCGCTCCGCCGGGACGTCCACAGATGGTGCCGCCGGCCCCTCGACCGCCTCGGTCTCCGGCTCCGTGCGCTTCACACCCTCCGGCGTGATGTCGAACGCCCAGGCGAGGGCTAGAGCCACAGGAAACCCGAGGATCGTCAGCAGGATGACGGTCGTAAGAACGATGTTGGGGAGGTTCAGCCCCGGGACTGCGATCTCAGCGACCTGCCAAACCACGAAGGCGACGGCGGCGTAGACGACGGCCACGCGGAAGACGCGCCGCCGCTTCAGTTCATCGGTCAGCCGCTTCAGATGGGACATGCTGCCTCTTCGCGGCCCCAGGACTGTCGGGGCTTCGGGCCGAGGTAGTGACTTCGGTTACAAGATGGCCCGCGTCGGAGCCGCGAGCAATCTGCTCATGCCGAGCTATGCCGAGCTACGACCCGGCATCATGAGACTCGTTGCGCAAGTTGCGCCGCTACCCCAACGTGGTCAGGCGAACGCCGGCCAGACCGGCACCGAGTGAGGAGGAGGCCGCATGCCCGAGGTCGTTAACCTGGCCCAGAAGTTCTCCCTGTTCACGGAGCACTGGAGCCCGAAGATTGCCGGCGAGCTGAACGACTTCTACGTGAAGCTCGTCAAGTTCCGGGGCGAGTTCGTCTGGCACCATCACGATAACGAGGACGAGATGTTTCTCGTGGTGAAGGGCAGGCTCCAAATGAGGTTCCGCGACGAGGACCTCTGGCTGAACGAAGGCGAGTTCGTGATCGTCCCCCGTGGTGTCGAGCACATGCCCGTCGCGCCGGAGGAAGTTCACGTCGTCCTGTTCGAACCGAAGTCGACGCTCAACACCGGCAACGTGGAGAGCGAGAGAACCGTAACGGACCTGGATCGGATCTGACAGCCCCACTCTAAGCGCATGGAGGAGACAGCCATGTCGAGCAAAAGATCAGCAACCCTTCTCGCCGCCGTAGTAATCGGTGTACTCGTGGTGACGGCGGCGGTGTCCTCGCGCGTCGCGGATGGCCAGCAGTTGCTCCAAATGGGCCCGACGGTGAAGGCCTATCTCACCCTGGCCGAGATCGAGGGTGGGGTGACGGAACGCGCCCACGCGAACTCGATCGAGGTGCTCGACTTCAACTGGGGCCTCGCGAACGCGGTCCCGCTCGCGGGCACGCAGATGGTGACCGGCAACCGCCCCCAATTCCAGGACCTCGTCATCAGCAAGCCGCTCGACAAGGCCAGCCCGATCCTCGCTCTGGCAGCCGCCGAAGGGAGGATGATCCAGGAGGCCGAGCTGGTCTTTTACGCGCAAGCTTCGGATGATGAGCCCACGGGAACCATCCGGTTATCGCGCGTCAGAGTCCGCTCCGTAGAGAGTGGGACGGGCTCGTCGGCTGGCCTGACGGAGACCGTGAGCCTGGCGTTCAGCCGCGTTCAGTGGACGTACTACCACACCGATGAACGTGGGGGAAGGGCCGACATCGTTGCGGGCTGGGACGTCGCGGAAAACAGGGAGTACTGAGCCGCGGTCCGCGCTCACCTACCGGTTGCGGGCGTCGGGGAGGGTCGTTGAGCGGAGCTGGGGTTAGCGACCCCGCGATCGCGGCGCAGCTGCGAGCGCGGGGGAAGCCGGAGCGAGACGACCCGCCCCGACGCCCGTTACCCCCTAGGTGACGCGCGCTTCGGCGGCGTCGGCACGCGCGGCGCTCTCTGTGTGTGCCGCGCCCGGGACCGGCGTACGGCCGCTCAACGCCACGGCCAACGTGCCGGCGATCACCAGGAGCGATCCGGCGGCACTCCAGACATCCAGGAACTCACCGAAGAAGACCATCCCCCAGATCGCTACGAGCACGATCTGCGAGTAGCCGATCGTCATCGCCCGGGCGGCGGGCTCCAAGCTCAGACCACGCGTGAGGAATACCTGGCCGATCAGAGTGCTGACGCCGACGCCGAGCAGGACGAGCCACTCCCAGCCCTCTGGCAACTGAAAGCTGGGCCAGAACGGAGCGCTCGCCGGGATTATCACGAGTGGGAAGTAGAAGACGATGACCAGCGGGTGCTCCGTCTTGCTCGCCTCGCGGACCGCTACGTAAACTCCGGCAGCGAGAAACGCGCCGAGCAGCGCGGCGCCGATGCCCAACGGGTCGGTCCCCGCGGCGGCGCCCCCGAACAGAAAGCCGGGCCGCGTGATGAGTACGACGCCGGCGAAGCTCACCGCTATCGAGGCGACTATGCGGCCCGTGACGGGTTCGCGGAGCAGGAGCGCGGCGAGCAGTGCAGTCCAAAGCGGGCTGGTGAAGTGGAGGACCGTGGCCTCGGCGATCGGAATCCGTGTTAGGGCGAAGTAGAAGCAACTCATTGCCGCGAAGCCGACCAGCCCGCGCAATACCAGGATCCAGCGTCGGTTACCCCAGAGGGGGATCCCGGCGCGCCGCACCAACCAATAGCTGAGGAAGAGGCTGACAACACCGCGACTGAAGACGATCTCCTGGACCGGCAACCGTTGGCCCGCCAACTTCACCAGCACGCTCATCAGGCTGAAGAAGAGGGTGCTGGCAAGGATGTAGCGCACGCCGGAGGGCAGGATGCCTCGTTTACCAGAGCCGGTCATGCGCCCAATCTAGCGATGCCGATGGCTTTGGGTACGGGGCCGGCGCAACGCCCCAATGCCGGCGCGCCTCCCTTGTCGCGCATCCGGGCCCAGCCTTAGCTTCATGCGCAGGTCAACCGCGGAGTGGTGAATGGGAGATTTTCTTGGACTCAAGAAGCACAGCCGCCGTGTCGCGGCCCAGGCCAGGGGCCGACCCGGCTGGTTCTCCAACATCATCTGGCACATCAGCAGCTACTTCGTCACTAACATCACCGTTACGCTCGCCTGGATCTTCTTCCACGTCTTTAACCGGACGACCGTGATCGGCCGCAAGCATATCGGTGACGACCCTAACATGCTTCTGCTTTCCAACCATCAATCGATGATCGACAGCATGCCGGTGGGGATAGAGGCCTTCTTTCCGAAGTCGTGGATCAGGCCCTATCTGGTACCATGGCATCCGGCGGCACGGGAGAACTTCTTCAAGAACCGAGCCATCGCCTGGTGGTCCACGCACACGCGCTGCATCCCGGTGAAACCGGGCCGACGCGACCTGCACGCGCTCCACAAGATGATGGAAGTGCTGCCCAAGGGGACGATCATCCTCTTCCCGGAGGGGACACGCAGCCGCAGCGGCAACGTCGGGAAGGGACGGCCAGGGGCCGGGCTGCTGGCGCTGGCCACAAGACCCCGAATAATCCCGGTCGCGATCGACGGGATGCAGGACCTGTTGCCAATTGGTCGCTCGTTCCCCAAGATCGGCCAGCATATCTACATCAAGTACGGCGAGCCGATCGACTACTCCGACCTAGCCTCGCAGCCGCGCACGCGCGAGACGGCCCAAGCGCTGGTGGACAAGGTGATGGTGGAGATTCGCGCGCAACACGAAGAGATTCGCCGCCTGCGCACCGAGAAACGCCGCAAGACCTAGCCGCTTCTGGCCCCTCCCGTCGTTATCCGTTACGATTGCTCCGCTTCCACAAACCCCAACAGGCAGGTTTTCATGCGGTTCGTGTTAATGTCGCTGCTCCTATTTCTAGTCACCGCCTGCGACCAGGGCGACCAAAGCCAAACCGCCGCGGCGCCCGAGCTTCCAGCCACCGCCCAGGCGATGTCGCTCTCCGGCGAAGCGCTCTACCCCCCGGAGATGTCCGAGGAGGCACGCACAGACCGCGAGGCCAGGCTGGCGGAGGCGCGGGCCGGGTACGAGGCGGATCCCGAGGACGCCGACGCGATCATCTGGCTGGGTCGCCGCACCGCCTACCTGGGCGAATACCAGGAAGCCATCACGATCTACAGCGACGGGATCGCCAAGCACCCCGACGACCCGCGCATGTACCGCCACCGGGGCCACCGCTACATCACGGTGCGCCGTTTCGACGATGCGATAGCCGACCTCGAGCGCGCGGCACGGCTCATCGCGGGGGGCGAGGACGAGGTCGAGCCCGACGGTATGCCCAATGCCCGCAACATCCCGACCAGCACTCTGCACTCCAACATCTGGTATCACCTCGGGCTCGCCTATTACCTGAAGGGCGACTTCGAGAACGCGCTACGCGCCTACCGGGAGTGCATGATGGTGTCGAACAATCCCGACATGCTGGTGGCAACCTCGCACTGGCTCTACATGACGCTGAGGCGCCTGGGCCGCGACGACGAGGCGGCGGCGGTCCTGGATCCGATCAACGCCGAGATGGACATCATTGAGAACGGCACCTACCATCAACTGCTCCTCATGTACAAAGGCGAGCTCGATGCCGAGGCTCTGCTGGCAGGGTCGCAAGCGGCCGACGGGATCGAGAACGCCACCATGGGCTACGGGATCGGCAACTGGCACTACTACAACGGCCGGCTGGAACAAGCGGAGGGCGTCTTCCGTAGTGTGCTCGAAGGAACCCAATGGGCAGCTTTCGGATACATCGCCGCCGAATCAGACGTGCAGCGCACGTGAGCCACAGCTCAGTTACAACTGTCAACGTATGAGGATTCCGATGCGGACACTTCGGTTTCTATCCGCCATCTTGCTCGTAGCGCTCTCGGCAGGAGCGCTACAGGCGCAGATCGACGCCCGGATGCTGAGGCAGCCGGACGTCTCGAGCACACATATAGCCTTCGTCTACGCCGGCGACATCTGGGTCGTCCCCAAGAGCGGCGGCACGGCGCAGCGCCTCAGCTCGCCGAACGGCGAGGAATCGGTGCCCCGCTTCTCTCCGGACGGCTCGACCATAGCCTTCACCGGCAACTACGACGGCAATGCCGACATCTACACAATCCCGACGATGGGCGGGGAGCCCGTGCGGGTCACACACCACCCGATGGGTGACCGTGTCGTCGATTGGTACCCGGACGGGAACGGCATCCTCTACGCGTCGTCGATGGAGAGCGGTCGCCAACGGTTCAACCAATTCTTCAGCGTGGCGCCGGGCGGCGGCCTGCCCGAGAAGCTGCCACTCGCCTACGCCGAGTACGGTGCCATCTCGTCGGACGGCGAGTGGCTCGCATTCATTCAGATCGAGCGCGACTCGCGGACCTGGAAGCGGTACCGGGGCGGTCGCGCACCCGACATCTGGCTGTTCAACCTAGACGACTACACCTCGCGCAACATCACGACCAGCGAAGCCAACGATGCGCATCCCATGTGGCATGGGCGCACGCTGTATTTCCTGTCGGACCGTGGACCCAACCAGCGGCATAACATCTGGGCCTACGACCTCGATTCCGAGGCGTTCCGTCAGGTTACACGGTTCGATGATTTCGACATCCACCTGCCGGCGATCGGCCCATCCGACATCGTGTTCGAGGCCGGCGGTCGCCTCTACCTTCTCGACCTCGCCAGCGAAGAGTACCAGGAGGTCGCCATCGATGTGGTGACCGATCTGGCCACCCTGAAGCCACGTGTCGAGCGAGTCTCCGACCTGATCTTCAGCGGTTGGGTCTCGCCCAGCGGCAAGCGGGCGGTCTTCGAGGCGCGCGGCGACGTCTTCACGGTCCCGGCCGAGCACGGCCCGATCCGCAACCTGACGGCGAGCAGTGGGATCGCCGAGCGTTACCCGACCTGGTCACCAGACGGTAGGCACATCGCCTACTGGAGCGACCGCTCGGGCGAGTACGAGCTCACGCTGCGGCCCGCCGACGGCTCGGGTTCAGAGGAGCGCTTGACTTCGCTGGGCGCGGGCTATCGCTACCGCCCCCAGTGGTCGCCGGACAGCAAGAAGCTGGCGTTCGTCGACGACGCGAAGACGATACACATCTACGACGTCGATCGGAGCCGCACCACTGAGGTCGACCAGGACATGTGGATGATCCACGGCGAGTTGAACGCCTTCGGCGTCAGCTGGTCATCGGATAGCCGTTGGATGGCATACTCGCGTGGGCTCGAAAACCGTAGCGGAGCCATCTTCCTGTACGACACTCAGGAAGGGCGGCTTCACCAAGTGACGTCGAGCTACTACTCCGACTTCCAGCCGACCTTCGACCCGGACGGCAACTACCTGTACTACCTGTCGAACCGAACTCTCCAGCCGGTCTACAGCGACGTGGACAACACGTGGGTCTACCCGAACACGACGAATATCGTCGCCGTCTCGCTACGCTCCGACGTGCCGTCGCCGCTGGCGCCGCGCAGCGACGACGAGGAGGCTGAGACTGACGCTGAGGAAGAGGAAGGCGAGGAGGCGGATGATGACGAGGCCGAAGGCGTCGAGATCGAGCTCGATAACTTCGAGCATCGCGTCGTCATCCTTCCGCCCGACGCCGGTAACTACACCCAGCTCCAGGCGGTATCGGGGAAGGTGCTCTATCGCCGCCTGCCCAGAACGGGATCGGGCGACAGCGAGAGCCCCATCGTCTTCTGGGACCTCGAGGAGCGCGAGGAGAAGACCGTCATGGCGGATGCCGATGGCTTCCTGGTGACCGCTGACGGCAAGAAGATGCTCGTGTGGAACAACAACACCTTCGCCATCGTCAGCGTGGCGCCGAACCAGAAGATGGACACGCGGCTCCGCACGGCTGAGATGGAGGCGACGGTCGATCCACGAGCGGAGTGGCGCCAACTGTTCACCGACGCCTGGCGCCTGGAGCGCGACTTCTTCTACGACGGCAACATGCACGGCGTCGATTGGGACGCGATGCGGGAGCAGTACGGGCGTCTGCTCGAGGACGCCGTAACGCGCTGGGACGTGAACTTCGTTATCGGCGAACTGATAGCCGAGCTCAACGCCTCGCATACGTACCGAGGCGGCGGCGACGTCGAGGGTTCGGAGCGGCGCAGCGTCGGCCTGTTGGGCGTCGATTGGAGCCTGGAGAACGGCGCCTACCGGATCGCGAACATCGTCGACGGCGCGCCGTGGGACGCAGAGGTGCGCTCGCCGCTGGCCCGACCGGGCGTCGATGTAAACGAGGGCGACTACGTGCTGGCCGTGAACGGCGCGCCGCTGGACACGTCGAAGGACCCCTGGGCTTCGTTCCAGGGCCTCGCCGGACGGACGGTGGAACTCACTGTGAACAGAAGGCCGACGATGGACGGGGCACGCACCGTTCTGGTCGAGACGCTACGTAGCGAGACGAGGCTCCGCCACCTCGCCTGGATCGAGGCCAACCGCAAACGCGTCGAAGAAGCGAGCGCGGGACGGGTCGGATACGTCTACGTGCGTAGCACCGGGGGCGACGGCCAGCGCGAGCTGGTCCGGCAGTTCGCCGCGCAGTTCCACAAGGACGGGCTGATTATCGACGAGCGCTTCAACAGCGGCGGTCAGATCCCCGACCGCTTCGTAGAGTTGCTGCAGCGGCCGCCACTCGCCTTCTGGGCGGTGCGCTCGGGCATGGATTGGCAGTGGCCGCCGGTGTCGCATTTCGGACCCAAGGTCATGCTGATCAACGGCTGGAGCGGCTCGGGCGGTGACGCGTTCCCCTACTACTTCAGGGAATACGGTGTCGGACCCTTGATCGGGACGCGCACCTGGGGCGGCCTCATCGGAATGAGCGGCATCCCAGCGCTCATCGACGGCGGGGTAGCAACGGTGCCCACCTTCCGCATGTACAGCACCGACGGTGTCTGGTTCGCGGAGGGTTACGGCGTCGATCCCGACATCGAGGTCATCGAGGACCCGACGCCACTGGCGCGGGGCGTCGACCCGCAGCTCGAGCGGGCGATCGAGGAAACCATGCGCTTGCTGGAGGAGAACCCGCCGGTTCGGGCGCAGCGCCCGCGGTACGAGAACCGGACCGCCAACCAGCGTTAGGGCAGCAATCCAACCAATTCGCCGGGGCGCGCTTCGCGGGAGGCGCGCCCCGGCTTATTTTGCAGTATGCCATGGAACCGAGACCGAGCGGTTTCGCGATTGCGAGTACGATCACGAGTACGATCACGATTAGGATGACGAGTGGGAATGAACGGAATGGTTGAAGGGAAGGAAGAGAAGCACACGAACCGGCTGATTGGGGAGACCAGTCCTTATCTGTTGCAGCACGCGCATAACCCGGTGGACTGGTACCCGTGGGGCGATGAGGCGCTGGAGCGAGCACGCGCCGAGGATAAACTCATCCTGCTTTCCGTCGGCTATTCGGCCTGTCACTGGTGTCACGTTATGGAGCGCGAGTCGTTCGAGGACGAGGCGATCGCCAAGATAATGAACGAGGGCTTCGTGAACGTGAAAGTCGACCGTGAGGAGCGGCCCGATATAGACGAGATCTACATGGCCGCCACGGTAGCGATGAACCGCGGCCAGGGCGGCTGGCCGATGACCGTCTTCCTGACGCCGGAGCTGGAGCCGGTGTTCGCCGGCACCTACTTCCCTCCCCACGACATGCATGGGCGGCCCGGATTCTCGACCGTGCTGATGCAGGTGTCACGCGCCTGGCACGAAGACCGCGCAAGCCTGCGGCAGCGGGCCGGCGAGTTCGCCGAGGTGTTGCGTCGCCACCAGAGCTTGGGGCCGCCACTTTCCGTCGGTGAGAGGGAACTGAAGCAGGCTTTGGGACAGTACAGCCAGGAATTCGACGCCGAGTACGGCGGCTTCGGCCCGGCCCCCAAGTTTCCGCCGGCCGTGGGGATCTCGCTGTTGTTGAGACTTCACCGCCGTTTCGGCGACCCGCACGCCTTGGCGATGGCCCGGGTTACGCTGGAAGCGATGGCGCGGGGTGGTTTGTACGACCATGTGGGCGGCGGTTTCGCTCGCTACTCCACCGATCGCCGCTGGCTGGTGCCCCACTTCGAGAAGATGCTCTACGATAACGCTCTGTTGTCCAAGGCATACCTCGAGGGCTTTCAGGTCACCGGCGATGAGTTCTACCGCCGCGTCGCCGTCGAGACGCTCGATTACATCCTGCGCGAGATGGTGGCCCCGGAGGGCGGCATCTACTCCTCCAGCGACGCGGACTCGGAGGGTGAAGAGGGGAGGTTCTTCGTCTGGACGCCCGAGCAGATCGCCGATGTGCTCGACGAAGAGGAAGCGCGCGGTTTCAACGCGTACTACGACATATCGCCGGTGGGCAACTGGGAGGGCGTTAGCATCCCGAACACGCCGCGCCCACTCGACGCCGTCGCGGAGGGACTCGGCGTCGCGTCCGACGAACTCGAGCGCTCTCTGGAGGCAGCGCGAGAGAAAGTCTACGTGGCGCGGCAGCGGCGTGTGAAGCCGGGCCTGGACGACAAGATCATCACGGCCTGGAACGGCCTGATGATCGGCGCGCTCGCCGAGGGATACAGGGTGCTCGGTGAACCTCGTTACCTCGAAGCTGCGGAGCGCGCCGCCGGGTTCATCCTGGAGAAGCTGTCACGCGAGGACGGAGGGCTTTACCGCACTTACCGTGAGGGGAAGGCGCACCTGAGCGCCGTCCTCGAAGACTACGCCTACCTGGGCGAAGCGCTCATCGATCTGTACGAGGCGGGTGGCTCGCTCGATTGGCTGCGCGAGGCGGAGCGGTTACTCGACCGGACGCTGGCCGACTTCCGCGACGAGGATACGGGCTCTTTCTTCAACACGGCGAGCGATCACGAGAAGCTGATCATGCGTTACCGGGACGGCGCCGACGGAGCGACACCGTCGGGCAATGCCGTTGCCGCTCACGCGTTGGTACGTCTGTCGTACCATCTCGACCGTCCCGAGCTCAGACACGCGGCAGCCGGCGCCATCAAGGCTTTCGGCCCCCTGATCTCGCGCTTCCCCCGCGCCTTCGCCACGACGCTCCGCGCCGTCGATCTGCTGCTCGAGGGGCCGGTGGAGATCGCCCTGGTGGGTAGGAGGGGCGCGGCCGACCTGGAAGCGCTGCAGCGCGCCGTGGCGGAGCACTATTTGCCCAACCGCATAGCAGCGGTCTTCGAGCCAGGCGTCGATGTCGGCGCCGCCGAACTGCCCCTGCTGCGCGGCAAGGAGCTGGTCGACGGGGTGGCGGCGCTCTACGTCTGCCGGGACTTCGCCTGCCGGGCGCCGATCACCGACCCGGCAGCCGTCGCCGCGGAACTCGAAGCGCCGCGCGCCGATGAGCGGCCGCCGACGACGATCGCGATTCATCTCCCCGGGCGTGCCACCGCGGCGGGAACCGTTCGTTATGCTAGCCGCTTCGCCGAAACCGGGTCTACCGAGTTCGGGACGACGGGACTGAGAACCGGCCGCCTGGGTTTCGGCAGCTATCGAACCCACGACCACTCTCCCGAGCATCGCGAGGCGCTCAAGCGAGCCCTGCTTTCCGGTGTCAACCTCATCGACACGGCGACGAACTACATCGACGGCGCCAGCGAGCGGCTGGTAGGCAGCGCACTGCGCGAACTGGTCGACAACGGTGACCTCGCACGCGAAGAGGTCATCGTGGTGTCGAAGATCGGCCCCGCGCAGGGGGCCACGCGTGAGCAGGCGCTGGAGCGCGAGGAGGGCGGCGCCCCCTTCCCGGAGATGGTGAAATACGAGGACGAGCTCTGGTATTGCGTGCATCCCGAGTTCCTCGAGGACCAGCTGGGTCGCTCACTCGACCGACTAGAGCTCGAGACCCTCGACTTCTGCCTGCTCCACAACCCAGAATACTTCCTGGCCGACGCGGCGCGTCGGGGAGAGCGGCTGGAGAAGTCGCGCGACGAGCTCTACCGGCGCCTGAAGGAGGCGTTTTCCTACCTCGAGAGCCAGGTGAGCGCCGGTCGCCTGGCCGGCTACGGTGTCTCGACCAACACGGCAGCCGCATCCAGCGACGACTATGAGGCGATTTCCCTCACCCGCATGCTCGCCGTCGCGAACGAGGCGGCCGGTGCAGAGCATCATTTTCGCGTGTTGCAGATTCCACTGAACCTCCTCGAGGACGGGGCCGCCTTCCTCCAGCGGGAGGATGACGACGCGGATCGCACCTTACTCGAGATCGCGCGGGCGGAGGGTGTCGCCGTGCTGGTGAATCGACCGCTCAACGCCTTTGTCGGTGGCGCGCTCATCCGCCTCGCCGAGGTCGAGGTCGAGGAGAGCGAAATCGATCTGGAGGAGCAGTTGGCCCGCGTCGCCGATCTCGAGGTCGCCTTCCGCGCCGAGATCGCGCCTCATCTCAAGACCGCACCCGACTCCCTCGATCCGGGCGAGTACTTCCGCATGGCCGAGCGACTGGCACAGATCAAAGGCTCGCTCGTCGGCCTGGCTCACTGGTCGGAACTGGAGACTCAGATCCTATACACGGTTCAAGCCGTAGTGAGCGCGCTCGATCGGGGACTCAATGGAGAAGCGGCCGCCCGCTGGTCGGACTGGCGTGACGTTTATCTGCCAGAGCTCGACGAACTCATCCGCGAGTTGCGTCGCCAGGCAGCTGAGCGCTCGCAGGCCCGCAACGCAGCACTGGGCGCCGCCATCGACCCGCTACTCCCGGAGGAAAGGAGGCCGGAGAGCCTGTCGAGGAAAGCGTTGTGGACACTGGCCAGCACGCCGGGCATCACGGTCGTTCTGAACGGCATGCGCAGCGTCGACTACGTGGAAGATTCGCTTGGCGTGCTAACCTGGCCGGCCCTGGAGTCTGCGGCGGCAGTCTATGAAGCCGTGAGGAATACGGCGGCGCGATCGGGGCTCTAGCGGGCCGCCTGATTGGCCGGCGAGAGACACCATGCGGTCGACCGATTCCTTCATCTCGACCCTGAGGTTCTCGACTTTCTGGCTCTCTTCCGCCAGAGCGTGGGTGTTGAGCCGCCGCACGAGCCTGATGAAATACTCGACCTCGGAGCGGAGCCCTACGTAGATCCGTCTATTGGGGAGCAGGCGAGTACCCAGCCGCCAGGCACCGGCTCCAATCATCAGGGCGCCAGCCATGACGACGAAAAGCGGCGCCATGACGACGAAAAGCGGCGTCCACGCCTCGGTCAGCAGCGTCACCGTCACCATTATGACTATGACACCGAGGATCGTCAGACTCTGATCGATCGCAGAGCGAATGGACATTACGGTTTCCACCCTTTTCGACTGTGTCATGCGGCTGCCACTCCGTTTCGCGATTTCTCCGACACGGTGGTTTCGCGGCGCTTATAAGATATGCGCCAGCCGCACTATCAGCACGTCGTGTGAATGAGGCCGCCTACGCGCTCCCTACCCGCCAATTCGTTGTATAGCTCGACCGCCTTCTCGGTTTGCAGTACGTGAGCCGTTATTCCGCGGTCGGCCAGCAGCTTCAGGGTCTCCCCCGGTACGCCAAGCCGCTCGTACATTCCCCTCGACAGTACAACAACCGTAGCCCCGTGCTCCAACAGCTCCTCGACGTCGGCAAGTTGGATGCCGCGTGAATGGTCCGTACCCGTCTCGCTCCAATCCCACTCACGCGAGCCGCCCGGGAAGAGTTTTGCATCTTTGTAAGGGGCTGCGGCGCCCTCCACCTCGATGCGGCCCCACGAGAGGTGCGTGATTCGCGGCGACCGGCTCTCACCCTCCATACACGTTAACCGAAGATTCCAGGCTGCGCGGTCTCGTCTGCCCTGCCTGCTACTGGCGGTTCGGGTTGTCGGTGTTGTCCATCGGGAGGTCGGTGTAGGCCGACCACTGCACGAGAGAAGCATCGTAGAGGCGCGCCTCTTTGTTGCCGAGCAACTCGTAGGCAGCGAACCACGCGATGGATGCAAAATGACCGATGTTGCAGAAGGTGATCTGCTCACCCTCGCTGGGCAGCCCGGCCTCGACCCACAGAGCCGCGACCGTCTCCGGGCTGGCGAAGGTCCCCCCGCCATCGACCGTCAGGCTCGGACCCGGAACGTTCTTGGCACCGCTGATCGTGCCGTAGCGTGCCGCCATAGCGTACTTTCGCTCCCCCCGATAGTAGGGCTCGGAGCGTGCGTCGATGAGCGGCGTAGCGCTGTCGAGCGCAGCCACGACGTCTTGCGTGGTGGCTACGACCTGCTGTTGATAGTCCGCAGTGTAAGTGATGGGCGCCGGCTCATTACGTCCGGCCTCGGTCGGGTACCCAGCGTTTTCCCATGCCCTGAAACCACCGTTCAGGATCGAGACCCGCGCGTGCCCCAATTTCTTGAACGCCCAGTAGACCCGCGTGGACGAGCCCAGGTCCCCCGCCGACTGACCCTCCGCCACAATCACTACATGATCGTCGTTCGAGATACCGAGCCCGCCGATCAACCCCTCTAGGTCCGCGTTTAGGGGAAGCATGGCCGGCAC
>JBDHJU010000165.1:0-2688 GCA_039586755.1 Gemmatimonadota bacterium
GGGGAAGCCCATCTGTTGCCGGCCCTTTCGGTTGCCGGTGCCTCACTCGCTCTCCCGTACTCCGTTTCCACACCCCGCTCGTCAAACCGGACAGGCGGTTTTCCCGCATCCGGCTTTCGGACAAGGACTCACGCGGTCGCCCACGGGAAGCTACGCGTCCGCTCCCGGAGCCGGATCAGTCCCAGCTCCTGGTGCAGGTACTCGTCGGGGAAGCGTGCGGTCCCCTCCCCCTGCACTTTGTGCTTCGCGCGTAGCCATTGACGGAGCCTGCGGCGAGCGTGTCGGTCCACGCTTCCGTAGGCCTTGCTCACCGGACCCAGGCAGAAGTAGTTGGACCAGCCGAGCAAGAGGCGGTTGATCCGGGCCACTCGATTCCGGGCATCGAGGAGCAGCCATCGGCGACGGGTCAAGTCGCTGACCTCGCGACAGACCCGCTGCACTGCCTTGCGAGACGGACGCGTGCCGATATAGGCCCGACCCGTCCGAGGCGAGTAGCAGCGGCCGATGGTGTAGCCCAGGAAATCGACCGATTCGTCCGGGATCGTTCGGAGCTGGGTCTTGGTCTCGTTCACCGTCAGCTTCAGCTTCTCCATCATCTCCGGCATGGCCGCCATCGCAGCCTCTCCGCTCCCACGGCAGCAGATCACGAAATCATCCGCATAGGAGACCACTCGCGCCCGCAGGCGCGACTCGTACCCAAGCTTCTTCCACCCCAGTACGAAACGGCGCATGTAGAGGTTCGCCAGCAGCGGAGAGATCGGCGCCCCCTGGGGACAGCCCCGACCTCGGTCCTTGTTGCGAGTCGTTCGATGCTTCCGACCCCGATCGTCGATCTCCTCCACCGGTGCCTCCAACCACATCTTGATCAGATGCAGCATGTGCCGGTCGCTCACGCGACGGGCCACCGATTTCATGAGCTCGGCATGCGGGATCTCATCGAAGTACCCCTTCAGGTCCGCGTCCACGACCTCCACGTGCCCCTTGCTCAGCAGCCCATGCACCGCTTGCACGGCGTCCAAGGCGCTGCGACCCCGCCGATAGGCGTACTGCTCGGGCGGTAGATCGGCCTCGAAAATCGGTTCGAGGACCAGCACCACCGCCGTCTGCACGACCCGGTCCCGCACCGTCGGGATCCCCAGCGGTCGCCGGGTTCCGTCGGGCTTCGGGATCCAGACCCGCCGCACGGCTTGGGGTCGGTAGGTCTTCTTCCTGAGCTCTTCCGTCAACTCTCCCAGCCACTGGTCCCGTCCTGACGCCTCGATGTCCTCGAAACGCTCCCCGTCCACTCCCGGCGCCCCTCCATTGCGGAGACACAGCCGGTAGGCGAACTCGAGAATGTCGCCGCGGTGCACCTTGTCGTACAGGGTGTAGAACCGATATCCGAGAGATCCCTTCGCTTTGGCGTGCAGCGCCGCCTGCAGCTTCTCAACCTTCTCCGGAGTTCGTAGGCTCATCGCCAATCTCCTGGCTCTCGCCGCTTCCTGCGCTGACCTTGAACCAGGGCCCCTTCCCTCCACCAGCATTACCCAGCTTCCCCGGTACTGCGGGCCCCTCCGCCACCCCGACAGACCCGGCCTGTCCCTCGCGGGAGTCCGGTTGGGAGTCACGCGCCCCCACCCGACGGGGCTTCCCGTGTTGCGTCCGATCCCCATGTACACGCATGCCGACGCCAATACCCCGGCGGGGCCGCTGGGTGCTGTCGCTCGTCTCGCCCAGCGACGACGGCCTTCCCGATCTCAAAGCCCGGTCGGCCCCCGCATTGAACTTTTCGAGGCCTGCTCAGCGTTCACTCACGTTCCGGCCTGCATGCTCGCCAGATCACCCAAGTGAACGATTCCAAAGGCTTCGATCGCTTCGTTACCTCCACGACCGCTCCGGCGGCTACCGACTGGAGCGACCAGCTGTCGGGTGGGAATCACACCCACTGAGAATCGGCGCCTTGGCACGGCGCACTATGAGATAGGTTCTAGCACCCGACAGGGTGCGACCACCCTCGGTACGCCGCGATGTGGTGGGGAGTCGCCACACTAACTACCGTGGGATATGGAGATGTTTACCCCATCACCTTGCTTGGTAAGTTCGCAACCTCCATCGTGGCAGTCCTTGGTGTTGGTCTTTTCGCCCTTCCCTCTGGAATCCTTGCGTCCGAAGGAAGCGGAGGCGCTCAGCGATGTCTTTGCCTCTCAACCTGGCAACTGAAGTTTCAAGCGCATCATCGAAATCAATAAGTGCGTTGGCAGGGTCCGCGTAGAAGTGGTCAAGGAGTTTCGGGGGATAAGCATCACCGGCAAGCCCTGGCCCAGTGCGCCGGGAACGACGCGGAAATTCCGGAGGCTTAGGGAGCTTCTGGACGAACGCTACACCGTGAGGCTCCGGGGGAACGGGTTCCTGATCCATGAGAGAATCGACTGACCCCATTGAATCCGTGAGTCTGTTCTTTCCCGTGTACAGGGACGAGAACACGGTGAAGATCGTGGCCGACAAGGTCGTCGAGCTACTGGATTCCCTGGACTGTGAGTACGAGGCCATCGTCGCCGACGGTGCCTCACCGGACAGCTCGGGAGAGATCGCTGACAAGCTCGCCGTCGATCACGAGCATGTGCGGTTAATCCATCACGAAACCAATCGGGGCTACGGGGCAGCTGTGAAATCGGGCCTCGCCGCGGCGAAAGACGTGGAGGCGCTGGG
>JBDHJU010000097.1:0-11203 GCA_039586755.1 Gemmatimonadota bacterium
CTGGCCAGCGCGGCGATCGTCGCCGGCGGCGTCTGGGCGATGGGGACGACGCCGCTGGACGCGATCCCCGACCTGTCGGACGTGCAGGTCATCATCCAGACGGACTTCCGCGAGCAGGCGCCGCAGATAGTCGAAGACCAGATAACCTATCCGATCACCTCAGAGATGCTGAAGGTGCCGGGAGCGAGGGTGGTGCGCGGATACTCGTTCTTCGGGCTCAGCCTGGTCTACGTGATCTTCGAGGACGGAACGGACATCTATTGGGCGCGCTCGCGGGTGCTGGAATACCTGAACGGAATCCGTCAGCAACTGCCGCAGGGCGTTGAACCGACTTTGGGTCCCGACGCCACGGGAGTGGGCTGGGTATACGAGTACGTGCTGGAATCGGACAGCCTGGACTTGGCGCAGCTGCGGACGCTACAGGACTGGTACATCCGCTATCAGCTGACCGCGGTGCCGGGCGTCTCGGAAGTCGCCAGCCTGGGCGGATTCGTGAAGCAGTACCAGGTGGAGGTAGACCCCGAGCGTCTGCGTGCCTTCGATATCCCGGTGACCCGGGTGGCGCAAGCCATCGGATCGCACAACATCGACATCGGTGCGCGGGTGCTCGAGATGGGTGGCCGCGAGTACATGATCCGCGGACTCGGCTATCTGAAGGACGTCGGGGACATCGAGAACGTCGCGGTGGGAGTGACGCCAGGCGGCACACCGGTTCGCGTGGCCGACGTGGCGCGAGTGCAGGTGGGGCCGGCGCCGCGGCGCGGCGCGGCGGACCTCGACGGCCGCGGCGAGGTTGTGGCGGGCATCGTGGTTATGCGTTTCGGATCCGACGCGCTGAAGACAATCGAGCGTGTGAAGGAGCGTATCGAAGTGATCCAGCAGGGGCTGCCGCCCAGCGTGCGACTCCGCGCGGCCTACGATCGTAGCGATCTGATCCATCGAGCGATTCACACGCTGCGTGAGAAGTTGATCGAGGAATCGCTGATCGTTGCGCTGGTGGCCATCCTGTTTCTGCTCCACGTCCGGTCGGCGTTGGTGGCCATCGTGACGCTACCGCTCGGCATCCTCATCTCGTTCATCGTGATGCGGGCGATCGGGGTGAACGCCAACATCATGAGCCTCGGCGGCATCGCTATCGCCATCGGTGCCATGGTGGACGCGGCGATCGTGATGATCGAGAACATGCACAAGCACCTGGAGCGTGGTGGTGAAGATCGTGACCGCTGGGAGGTCGTGCTGGAGAGCGCGAAACAGGTCGGGCCGCCGCTCTTCTTCTCGTTGCTGATCATAACCTTCAGCTTCTTGCCCGTCTTCGCGCTCGAACAGCAGGAGGGGCGGCTGTTCAAGCCGCTGGCCTTCACCAAGACGTTCGCGATGGCGGGCTCGGCGCTGCTGTCGATCACCCTGGTGCCGGTGCTGATGGGCTACCTGATAAAAGGGAAGATCAAGCCAGAGTCGCGGAATCCGGTGAATCGGGGCCTGCGATGGGTCTACCGACCGGTGATCGATTCCGTCGTGCGCAGGCCCTGGGTCGTCATGGCCGGAGCGCTGGCAGTCTTGGCGCTCACCATTATCCCGTGGCGGCAGCTGGGTAGCGAGTTCATGCCACCGCTACAGGAAGGATCGATCCTCTTCATGCCGACGACGGTGCCCGGTGTGTCGATCGCCCAGGCCCGCGAGGTGATGCGTCATCAGGACAGCGTGCTAGCTGCGTTTCCCGAGACCGACATCGTTCTCGGTAAGGTTGGCCGCGCCACGACCGCCACCGACCCGGCTCCGCTCTCGATGTGGGAGACGACGATCACTCTCAAACCTGAGGACGAGTGGCGGCCGGGGATGACCTATGAGCGCCTGATCGCCGAGATGGACCGCGCGACTCGGGTGCCGGGCGTCACAAACTCATGGACCATGCCCATCAGGGGACGGATCGACATGCTGGCCACCGGCGTACGAACGCCGGTCGGCATCAAGATCTTCGGCCCCGATCTCGATACGCTGCAAATGCTGGGCGAGCAGGTGGAGAGGATCGTACAACAGGTGCCGGGCACCCGTAGCGCCTTCGCCGAGCGCGGCGTTTCGGGCTACTACGTCGACATCGACATCGACCGTATCGAGGCGGCGCGTTACGGCCTGAATGTCGGTGACGTGCACTGGGCGATCATGGCCACGGTTGGCGGCTTCACCGTCGCCCATACGGTCGAGGGCCGGGAGCGCTATGCCGTGAACGTCCGCTACCCGCGCGAGTTGCGTGACGATCTGGACAAACTGCGCGAGGTCACCATCCCTGCCATGGGCGGACAGGTGCAGATCCCGTTGGGTCAGGTGGCGCGTGTGGGGCTGACGCAGGGTGCCATGGCGGTGAAGACCGAGAACGCGTTCCCGGTCACCACGATCTTCGTCGACAACGGCGAGCGCGACGTCGGGAGCTATGTGCGTGACGCGCAGCGGCTGGTCAACGCCCAGATGACGCTGCCTCCCGGATACACCATGGTCTGGAGCGGCCAGTACGAGTTCATGGAGCGGGTGCGAGAGAAGCTCCAGGTCGTGGTTCCGGTCACGCTGGGGATCATATTCCTGCTCCTCTACTTCAACTTCCGCGGTGTCGCTGAGTCATTGATCGTGATGCTTGCCCTCCCGTTTTCGGTGGTGGGCGGCATCTGGTTCCTGTGGGCGCTGGGCTACAACACCAGCGTCGCCGTCTGGGTCGGCTTCATCGCGCTGGCCGGGGTCGCCGCGGAAACGGGGGTCGTGATGCTCATCTATCTGGACGAAGCGTTTGAGCGGCGTAGCCGGGATGGCCAGATGCGCGACGCGGTGGATGTGGCGGCGGCGGTACGGGAAGGCGCATTGGAACGGCTACGACCGGTGCTCATGACGGTCACCGCTATCATCATGGGTCTGTTGCCGATCCTCTGGAGCCGGGGCACGGGCGCGGATGTGATGAAGCGGATCGCCGCGCCGATGGTTGGTGGCATGCTCACCGCGACTCTGCTCACTCTGGTCGTAATCCCGGCGATATATCTCGTCTGGCGGCGCTGGCAGGTGAAGCATAAGCCGGTGCAGCCCGGCCACGCGGTACAGCACGACGAGATGGCACTTACGCCTGGTGACTAGTTACGCTGCAAGCAGGAGGTACAGAAATGCTTCGCAAGACCCAGCTGTTCGTCATGATAGTAGTGCCTTTGGCTCTCATCGCTTCTCTTGTGGGATGCAGCGTGAGTGATGACGAGGGCGACTACCCATTCCCGATGGCATCGCTGGAGCTGATGCCACCTGTCGTCCAGCACGCCGCCAAACCCGTGCAACAGGCCTATCGCTTCGCGGTTGCGAACCCTCAGGTCTTGAGTCAGATCCCCTGCTTCTGCGGTTGCGGCGGCATGGGACACAAATCGAACCTCGCGTGCTTTGTGGGCCAAGGTCAGAATGGCACGACGCGATTCGATGGCCACGCTCTCGGCTGTTCGATCTGTGTTGACATCGCGCTGGACACGATGCGCATGCTGAAGGAGGGAAGGAGCGTTCCCGAGATCCGCCTCAACATCGATGCGATGTATTCGAGGTACGGCCCGTCGAACATGATCTGACGTGAGACTGTTCGGGCGATCTAGTAGAGCACGAGGGTCATGGCGAACTCTTTGACGGGTCGGGCAAAACTCCTTCTCGGCCTCGCAGTTGTCCTGGTTGCGCTGATGCCAATCCCGGTGCGGCAGGCGGGATCGGCCGAGCGGACCTTCCGTGTCGAGGCTGGCAATTATGCGTACTCGCCTTCGGTGTTGTCAGTGGACCCAGGCGATCGGGTGACCATCGAGTTGGTGGCCACCGACGTGGTGCACGGTTTGCATATCGAGGGCTACGATCTCTCCGTGAGTGCCGACCCCGGCCAGACGGCGCGTCTGAGCTTCGTAGCCGACCGGTCCGGATCGTTCCGTTTCCGCTGCTCGGTGACCTGCGGGCCCGTGCATCCCTTCATGACGGGCAAGTTTAATGTTGGCCCGAATTGGCTGTTGTGGCGCACGGTCGGACTGGCGCTGCTGGCGGTCGTGGTCGGGATTGGGGCGATCAAGAGATGAACGGGTTGGACCTTGCCGGGTTGCCGGTAGTCAAACCGATGCTGCGCAGTCGGTGGCCCCAGCTCTTGGTGACCGTGTTGGCACTGGGTGGTTTGGTGCTCGCAATCGTGGCCGGGTTGAGCGGCACGCCAGTCGGCAACCGCAATTTCTCCATCGTCGTCGTGTGGATCGCGTGGTGGGCGCTGCTGATACTGGTGGCCGTGCCATTGCTCGGCCGCGGCTGGTGCAGCGTGTGCCCGATTCCCGCGCCGGGTGAGTGGCTGCAGCGCGGTGCGGTGCTCGGGCCTAGGCGGGCCCGCCTAGGGCTGGGGCGTCGCTGGCCGAGGCGGCTGCGGAACATCTGGCTGCAGAACGCCGCGTTCTTGCTTGTGGTTCTCTTCGCGGCGGTCGTCTTGACCCAACCGTTGGTCACCGGCCTTCTCCTGTTGTCGCTTGTGTTGCTGGCTGGCTCTATGAGCCTGGTGTTCGAGCGCCGTGCGTTCTGTAGATATATGTGTCCCGTAGGTGGCTTCATCGGCCTCTACTCGCAACTCGCCCCTCTCGAGCTTCGCGTCAAAGATACAGCGATCTGCGCCGCCCATCGTGTGAAGACTTGCTATACCGGTAACGCGGACGGCTATGGCTGTCCCTGGCAGGTGTTCCCGGCCGGGCTGAGGAAGAACACCAACTGCGGTTTGTGCATGGAATGCGTGCGCACCTGCCCATACGACAACATCGCCATCAATCTGCGTTCATTCGGCGCTGACCTTCACCGTCCGGGCGAACGACGGCTCGACGAGGCGTACAAGGCATTCATCATGCTGGGCAGCGCGCTGGTCTACGCGGCTGTGATGCTCGGTCCCTGGGGATGGCTCAAGTCGGTGGCGTACGCCGTCGGCGGCTGGCACTGGTTTGTCTATGCGGTGGCCTTCCTTGTTGGAGTGCTCGTTCTGCTCCCGACAGCCTTCTACCTGGCCGTGAGGCTTGGACATGCGCTCGCGAGATCTGAGTCAGAGCCGCAGAGGAGCTTCCTTCATCTGGCCTACGCTCTTGTTCCGCTCGGGCTGTCCGCTTGGATTGCGTTCAGCCTGGGGTTTGTCTTCGCCAACCTATCCTATGTGTGGCCGGCGGTGTCCGACCCGATGGGTTGGGGATGGAACCTTGTGGGGACAGCAGGGATTCCGTGGACTCCCTACGTTAGTCGAGTCGTGCCGCTTCTCCAGGTAACTGTGCTGTTGGCCGGTTTGACCTGGTCCGTTCGGGTGGCCCGGGAGATCGCCGCTCAGGTCGTCGTCGGCCGATCCACGACGCGCGCCGCCGGCCTCGTGCTTCCCTTGGCCGGCTTCATGTTTGTTATCACCATTCTGTTCTTGTGGTTGCTCGTCTGATGAATGCCGAACGCGCCGCACGCTGGTTGGTACTCGCGTCCATAGTTGGAGTACCACTGGCTGTGGCCTTCGCGCGCTGGAAGGGACCGAACCTGCACGACGCTCGTGTGATTGAAATCCACGGGCAAATGCCCGGGGCGGGCGGCTGGAGTCCGAGTGCACTCCGGGTGGCCGTCGGCGAAACCCTGCAGGTGCGCCTGACCTCGGACGACGTGGTCCACGGCTTCGCCATCGGCAGGCTCGGGTGGCCCGCCATCGATGTCAACCCCGGCCAGGTGACGGAGACGTCGCTGACCTTCGACCAGCCTGGCCGGTACGTCTTTTACTGTACGCGCTGGTGTGGGCCCGAACATTGGCGGATGCGGGGGACGATCGATGTGATCGGGTCTTTGACCGATCCAGCCGAGGCTGATTACCCCTTGTACATGACGCTCGATCTCGACCTTGATGCCGCGCACCCCGCGACGGTTGTGCCGGCCGAGCGCCCAAAGGCCGAGCGCGGAACCAGCCGCGGCCCGATGCTCGGCGCCGACTATCTAACACCTGAGTTTTATCGCAGCCAAAGTCCGGCGGACGCGTGGCTTTCACTGCGCTCAGACCCTGCGCTTGAAGACCTGCAGGACATGGCGATTTGGGACCTGGTGGCTTGGATCTGGGACCGCAACACGACTCCGGAGGCGCTGCGCGAGGGCGAGCGTCTTTATCGGGTGAACTGTGCCGCCTGCCACGGGGAAGGCGGTGAGGGCGACGGAGTGATGGCTCCGGCCTTGAAGAGCGACTCGCTGACCGACTTCGGACACGCCACCGTCAGCCCGGCTGCATTCAACGACCCGAGCTCGATGCTCGGAGCCAGCCCAGCGCTCTTGCACGGCAAGGTCATCCGCGGGGGTATGGGCACAGGCATGCCTTATTGGGGGCCGATTTTCAGCGAAGACCAAGCGTGGGCGGTCGTCGACTACCTGTGGACGTTCCAGTTGGATCGCGATTCTTGAACCGCTGGCGCATGCGTGGAGCGAAACCCGGGCCGTCGTGGAGGTTCGTGGATGTCACAAACCGAGGGTGAAACCGGGTTCGAGCAGTAGCAACCGAGACAGGAGGTAATTCCATGAAGACTGCGTTGCTAAACATGTGGGTGATAGGCTCACTCGCACTTCCGGGGCTGCTCGGAGCACAGGACCGGCAGCACCACGACCGGAGGGAGGAGACCCAAGCGCAGGGCCTAATGCAGATGGGTCATTCCCAGGGGATGATGGGCATGAGCATGATGATACAACCAGGTCCGGATTTCTTGCTTAAGCAGAAGGAAGCGCTCACTCTCAGCGATGAGCAGGTTCAGCGTCTTGAGGAGTTGAAGGAGCAGCATGTGGAGTTCCACCAGGCCCACATGGGCCAGTTGACGCCGCTGCGTCAGCAAGCGATGGGGGCCCTGCATGCCGAGCAACCGGACCTTGAGGCTTACGAGTTTGCTCTCAATGCGTGGGCGAATGAGCATGTTAAGATGCAGGTCGAGATGGCTCGCTCTTCGCAGAAGGCGCTGGAGGTACTGACGGAGGAACAACGATCCAACGTACGCTACGGCATGCACCTAATGCACCAGTGGATGGAGGGCATGCAGCAGGGCCAGATGACGCGCTGTGGAATGATGCAGGGCGGCACGATGGATACAAAGCAAGAAGGCGGGCACTAAGAAGCTTGCGGCCGGGCGGTGGACGCGCGGCCGCAAGACTCAATTCGGACTATGATTGATCATATTCACGGGCGACACGACGGAACTAGCCGAACCGCCGGCGAGCGCCGCGGCGGCCACGGCGGTCACGGCGCCCATGGGCATCATGCCCACATGGTGGCCGGCTTTCGACGCCGCTTCTGGGTATCGCTCGTCCTCACGGTCCCGGTACTAGCCCTCGCACCGCTCATTCAGCGTTCCCTGGGGATCGAAGCTGCTCTGGCGTTCCCCGGCGACTCCTATGTCCAGGCCCTCCTCGCCACGGCCGTCTACTTCTACGGCGGCTGGCCGTTCCTGAAGGGCTTCGTCAGCGAAATCCGGAATAGGAAGCCGGGGATGATGACGCTCATCGCCTTGGCCATCACGGTTGCTTACGTCTACAGCGCCGCCGTGGTGATCGGGCTAACCGGCGAGGTCTTCTTCTGGGAGCTGGCCACGCTGATCGACATCATGCTGCTTGGCCATTGGGTCGAGATGCGCTCGGTGATGGGCGCGTCGCGGGCGCTGGAGAAGCTGGTCGAGTTGCTGCCGGCCGAGGCTCATCGGCTAAGCGATGACGGGTCGACGGAGGATGTGCCGGTGACAGAGATCGAGCCGGGCGATCGTGTGCTGGTGAAGCCGGGGGAGAAGGTTCCTGTTGACGGCGTGATTGTTGAGGGTCGCACGACGCTCAACGAGGCGGCCCTCACCGGCGAGAGCCGACCGGTGGAAAGGGGCGAGGACGACGAGGTAATCGCCGGCGCGGTGAACGGCGAGTCGGCCGTCACCGTCGAGGTGCAGAAGACCGGCGACGAAACGTACCTGTCGCAGGTGGTCGAAATGGTTCGCAAGGCGCAAGAAACGCGCTCCCGGACCCAGGACCTGGCCAACCGGGCGGCGCTGTGGCTGACGGTCCTGGCCGTCAGCGTCGGCGCTATCACTCTGACCATATGGCTCCTCGCTGGCCGCGACTTCAACTTCGCCCTCGGCCGCATGGTGACGGTGATGGTGATCGCCTGTCCCCATGCTCTCGGCCTGGCCATCCCACTGGTCGTCGCGGTCTCGACGGGTCTCTCTGCCGGCCGGGGGCTTCTGATCCGGGATCGCACGGCCTTCGAGCGGGCGCGTAACCTAGGCGCGATCGTTTTCGACAAGACTGGGACGCTGACGCGCGGCGAGTTCGGCGTCACGGACGTAGTGAGCTTTGGCGAACTGGACGAGGCGGAGATCCTGCGGCTAGCGGCGTCGCTGGAGAGCCAGTCGGAACATCCCATCGCCGCCGGCGTCTTGCGTGGAGCGGTGGAGCGCGAGGTGGCGTATAGCGCGCCGCAGGACTTCCGGGCCATACCGGGGAAGGGTGCCGAGGCTGACGTCGATGGGCAAGCCGTCAAGGTCGTCAGCCCGGGCTACCTGGAGGAGCATGGACTCGCTGCCGAGAACGACCGTGTGCGGGAGCTGGCCAGCGAGGGGAAGACCGTTGTGTACGTTCTGGTCGATGACGAGGTGCGCGGTGCCATCGCCCTAGCGGACATCATCCGCGAGGAATCACACGAAGCGCTGCGACGATTGAGGGCCATGGGTATCCAGGTCATGATGCTCACGGGCGACGCCGAAGCTGTGGCCCGCTGGGTCGCTAACGAACTGGAATTGGACGAGTACTTCGCCGGCGTATTGCCGGACCAAAAGGCGAGCAAGATCAGAGAGGTAAAATCGCGCGGGCTGAGCGTCGCGATGACGGGGGACGGCGTGAACGACGCGCCCGCCCTGGTCGAGGCGGACGTCGGCATCGCCATCGGAGCGGGCACCGACGTGGCCGTGGAGTCGGCGGACATCGTGCTGGTGCGCTCCGACCCTCGGGATGTCACCTCGCTGGTCGAACTCGCCAGAGCCACCTATCGGAAGATGGTGCAGAACCTCTGGTGGGCGGCGGGCTACAACGTTGTGGCGATCCCATTGGCGGCGGGCGTCCTCTACGGCGCGGGCGTCGTGCTGTCACCGGCGGCGGGCGCTGTCCTCATGTCTCTTTCCACCATCATCGTCGCCGTCAACGCGCGGCTTCTGGGACGAACCGGCTAGGCTACAACTGTCGCCTCGTATCCGCCCGCCTCGACGGCGCTGACCCGGTCGGAAGCCTCAACGGTGTCCTCGACCTCCAGGACCGCCGCCTTCTCGGTGAGCGAGATGTCGGCGACCTTGACTCCCTCGAGCTGTGACAGGGCGGAGCGGATCGAGTTGGCGCAGCCTTCACAGCTCATGCCCGCGACGTTCAGCGTGATGATCTTCATCGGGTCTGGTGCGCCTCCTCTGGTTGACAAATGCTACAGCACCTGTGCGATGAACGTACAGGAGGACAACTGTATCCGCCGCATCGAGCCACACCCCGGTAACCGGGCCACGCCGGGTGGCGCCTCGCTCAAGGGCCTCGGCTACGTCGAGCCCGCCCATTCGCCGGATCGAAATCCTTCACCCCGGCAGGGCCTCTCCCTCTGAACGCTCGTGCGGCTAGGCACGGTCAATGGCATCAGATTAGGAGGGAGCCCGCAAGCAACTGACTGGCAAGCTCGGCCGGACGGGGAAAACAGGCGTCACTTGACAGATACTGGGGGGTAGTATATACTATACACGGGTATAGTATGAAGATCCTTCTCACCAGGCTACTGCCGCATATGGAGCGACATCAGACAAACCCGGTTCTTGCCGAGCACGCCCACCACCGACGCAAGCGCGAACTGCTGGCCCGGCTGGCACGAGTGCGCGGGCAGGTCGAAGGGCTCCAGCGAATGGTGGAGAGCGGGCGTTATTGCCCGGAAATCCTCCAGCAATCTAGTGCCGTTCACGCAGCCCTCCAGGCATTCGAGAAACTTCTTCTACAGAGGCACCTCGAGCGCTGCGTGACACAGGCGATTCAGAAGGGCGGTCCTGCTGCAGCGCAGGCGAGGAAGGAGATCCTGGATTTGCTGTATCGGTATGTCCGCTGAGCCCTCTCGTGAAGGGAGCAACGGGCCAGGAAAATAGGGAGTGACAGTCATGCTGCTCAGAACTAACCACGGCAACCAGGAAGCGGCAGAGCCAGAGGACGGGGGCCAGGCGGGGCGCGAGTCTCGCGGCGCCCTGGGTCGCTTCACGGAGTTGGTCATACGGCGGCGGGGGATCGTGGTCGTCGTGACCGTGCTTCTCACGGCGGCCGCCGGCCTGGCGGCGATGCGTGTTCGCCTGAACGCGGACTTCGTCACCTATCTGAACGCCAGGGATCCACTGGTTCGCGCCTACCACTACGTCGGCGACGTGTTCGGAGGGAACGAGACGGGCATGGTGCTGGTAACGGCGCCGGATGTCTACCAGCCCGACGTCCTCTCGCTGATCGAGGAGCTTACCGAGACCTATCAGACGCTCGAGGGGATCGAGTACGCCACCGGTCTCACGAACACGCTGGAGTTCACAGCGACGGAGTGGGGCGTCGAGGTGGGCCGACTCGTTCGCCGGGACGCGTTGCCGGCGACCGCGCCGGAGGTGGCAGCGCTTCGGCGCCGGGTGGAAGCCAACCCGCGACTCTCGGGCAACCTCGTGAGCACCGACGGAACGCTGGCGGCCATCCAGCTGCGTTTCGCGAGTGGGGGCGAGGAACGTCAGGCCACCAACTTCGCGACTGCACAGCGGGTGGGCCGGGCCACGGAGCAGGTGCTGGCGGCACGCAGCTCGCCCGATGACGTGGCGGTCTACTTCGGTGGCCTTCCGTTCCTGATGTACAACATGACAATGCTAATCGCCGGGAACATGGCGACCCTCATCCCACTCATGGTGGTCTTCCTGGTGCTGGTGCTGTACCTCGGGCTCCGCCGCTGGACGGGCGTCGTCTACCCGCTCACGGTTGTGCTCGTGAGCTCGGTGCTCGTGCTGGGCGTCATGGGCGTCTTCGGGTTGCGAATGGATCTGCTCTCCGGACTTGTCCCGGTCGTGTTGATCGCGCTCGGGAGCGCGGACGGGATCCACTACATGAAGCGGTATTACGAGCGGCGTGGCAGTGGCGAGTCCGCCCAGGCAGCAGCGGCAAGCAGCTACCG
>JBDHJU010000166.1:0-2662 GCA_039586755.1 Gemmatimonadota bacterium
TAGCTGCGGGAGATCCCGGCAACGCGCTCCAACGTGCCCAGGAGCACGAGCACCTTCTGAGGGAAGAGCTGGGTACAGAGCCCGCCCCCGAGGTGCTCGAGTTGGCGGAGCGTCTGAGGCGCGAGGTGGTGCGTGAGGGCAAGTCGGTCTTGGAGGCGGTCCCGAAGTCCAGCGGCGTCGAGATCGCAGGATTGCCGGCGGGGTGGACGATCGCGGCGGAGCGGCTGCGGGCGAGGCGGCGAAGGGTCGCAACGGCGACCGCGGCCGGGGTTGTCGTCCTCGCGCTGGCTGTCGGCGCGGTCCTGCAATACGTGCGAAGTCAGGCAGAACCCGTGAGACTCGTGGTACTACCGCTCGCGAACCAGGGTGCGGCAGACGACGAATACTATGCTGACGGGATAACCGACGAGATCAGGAACAGGCTCGGAGCTGCCAGTGCCCTGGACGTCATCGCGCGCTTGAGCTCGCTCCGATACAAGGACACTGAGAAGACGATCGAGGAGATCGGGGACGAGCTGGATGTGGAGTACATAGTTGGCGGAACGCTGCGTCGCGTACAACGGGAGGGCGGCGAGAGTCCTGTTCGCGTCACAGCGGAGCTGATCCGGGTTTCGGATCGTGTGCGAATCTGGAACGGCAGCTATAACGCTTCGGGCCTGGCTATCTTCGACGTGCAGATCGGTATCGCTGAGCGGGTGGCGGAAGAACTGGAAGTCAACTTGCTGGGAGCCGAGCGCGAGGCACTTCGGACCCGACCGACCGACAATCTCCAGGCCTACGAGGACTATTTGAGAGGGCTGTACCAGTGGAACAAGCGCAATCTAGATGGATGGGAGGCGGCCATCGACCATTTCCAGCAGTCCATTGAAAAGGACCCGTCCTATGCTTCGGCGCACGCCATGTTAAGTCTTACCCACTCCTTGCTCGGCTACTACAGTGTTACTCCGCCGGCAGCCTCTCGCAGTTGGGCTCTGGAGGCGGCCGAGCGCGCGGTGGCGCTGGACAATTCGCTGGCGGAGGCCCATGCCAGCCTGGCCTACGTAGAGATGTCGTTTGAATGGGACTGGGCCGCTGCCGACCGAGCCAGCCAGGAAGGCCTTCGCCTGAATCCCGAGTCGACAATGGCGCTCTATTCCCGCGCCACGTTCCTCAGTTGGGTCGGCCGGCACGAGGAAGCCGTCGCCGTCACGAAGCGAGCCATCGAGCTGGATCCCGTGGCACCGCACGTGAGCACGTGGCTCGGAATTTATTACTTCATGGCTCGACGCTACGATGAAGCTATCGGTCACCTGAACAAGGTTGTCGCCTTGGAGCCAGACTATCGTGACGCTCACATTTGGTTGTGCTACTCGTATGCCAAGAAGGGAATGCACGAAGAGGCAGCAAGGGAATCTGAAAGAGTAACAGGGTATAGGCAATCCTGGTGGCCTGAGGCATGGATTCTAGCAGTGGCCGGACAGTCGGCGCAGGCTCGGAACCTTATTAATCAGATCCCCGCCGAGGAGAGCGAAACCCCTGTAAGCTCATACTTCCTTGCCCCTATCCTTGGCGAGCTGGGGGAGAAGGACCGCGCGTTTGCCGCGCTGGAGCGAGCGTACCGAGGCCGTACGCCGATGATGGCGGTATTGAAGGTCGATCCTCGCATTGACAGCCTGCGCGACGATCCACGCTTCGAGGACCTGCTGCGGCGGATGGACTTCCCGTGATGAGCGCGTCGATGCCCGCGCCTTATCCGTAACTGTCGGCAAAGATGTCTTGGGCCAAGAGGAAGTTTAGGTGACCAGCGAGCTCAAGCGCCTTGATGCAGCCCTCGGCGACCGTTACCGGCTTGAGAGAGAGCTGGGGCGATCCTAATCCGAGGGTTGCGAGTTCGAATCTCCCTTCCGTAGCGCTTGTGCCGCGCCGGCCTGCTGTCAGGATTACCCGTACATGACGGACAGCCAGACGATGGCAACAAGCGAAGCGATCCCCAACACGACGGCAGCGATCTTCATGACAGAATAGGGGGCGGTACCGAAAGCCACGTAGGCGCGCTGGCCGCTTATGATCGCCCGATATAGCCGGTCCCTGTGTCGATAGGCCAGGACATAGGCCGGAAGTGCCAGGCGGCGCGTCGCGAGGGCTCGAAGAAGCGAAGTGGCGCGGACGTTTCGATAATGTGACCCCGGGACGTGACGCTGGGCGACGCGTTCGGCGGCTAACTCATCGATGGTCGACAGTACGCGCCGACGCGCGAACGACCGCTGGACCTCGAACTGCTCGACCGCGGCACCCGCCGGTCCCTCGGGCTCGCTGCGGGCCGTTGAGATATCGTAATACGGCTGCAAGGCATCCGTTTCCTCTTCGCTAAGGCCTCGCGACGCCGACACCATGATATCATCGAACTCCATCTCCGCCTGGCCGGCATGTGGCGCCCAATCGGAGCGGCGACTGCCGTAGTTCGAATCGGCCGTCCAGCTTATCAGTGCCTTGGCGTCGAATACCCAGGCCACCCACCAGATCGGGCGCAGCGATTCGATTCGCGCCGTCGACTTGAGGTCGGAAGGACGGAATCGTCCGAGTGTCGCCAGCCAGCGGCGAAGCGCTTGGGCCGCCTGGCTCGCATCGATCGTGAACGGCAGAAACGCTTCCGTCTGCTCCACGGGATCTTCCAGCTTCTCCA
>JBDHJU010000098.1:0-11161 GCA_039586755.1 Gemmatimonadota bacterium
CTCAACTCCATTGGCAAGCCCAGGGAAGCGCTTGTCGAGTTCCAAAAGGGGCGGGACCTTGACCCGTTTTCGGCGCTGATGAACCGGGACCTCGCGCGCTCTCTGTTTTACCTCCGCCGCTACGAGGAAGCGATCGAAGCGGCGCGGTATGCCGTCGAGCTCGATCCGAACCACGCAGAAGCACACAGGGTGCTTCGCGAATGCTACCGATCCACCGGCCGCCTGGACGAAGCGGCCGAGTCGGCCGCCAGACGGTTTGAATCGATCGGGCCGGCGAGCGCCGCCGAGGGGGTGCGCGAAGCGTACGAGTCCGGGGGCTGGGAGCGCCTGCTCGAGTTCGAGATAGAGTACCACCGAAGCGTACCGTCCCATTATCACGTGGCAGTCAAGGAGGCGGAGCTCGGGCGGGCCGACGCAACCTTCGAGGCGCTGTTCGCGGCCATCGAGGCGCGGCAGTCGAGGTTTCTCACGTTCAAGGTCGAGCCGGTCCTCCAGCCCTTGCACTCTGATCCGCGCTGGGAAGAACTGGTTCGCCGCGCCGGGTTGTAATCCATAGGAGAGGATCTTGAAGACTTTCACGACACTGTATCGTTCCACCGGCAGCCGAGCGACGCACAGCGCGCTCGGCATTCTCTTCATCCTCCTCGTCGCGGCGGTGGTCGTCGGATGTAGCGGCGACTCCGGCGACACGTTCCGCGTCGCCGTGATCCGCTACCAACACGAGACCTGCACGTTCTGTCCCGGCGGCGACACCGAGATCGAGGACTGGACCCGCTACCGAGGGCCGCTCGTAGGCGACGAGGTCCTGGAGGCCGGCGGATACATAGGCGGCTTTGTAAACATGGCCGAAGAGTACGGCGACATAGAGCTCCTAGGTATCACGTCACCCTACGAGGTGTACGGCGGTTCGTCGCGGAGCTGGAACTCGGAGGCCAGCTTCGAGCACTTCATGGGCCTCATCCTCGATGACCTGCGCTCGAAGCTGCCGGTGGACGGAGTGCACCTGGCGCTGCACGGCGCCATGGCGGTGCGGAACGTGCCGCGCCCCGAGGCCGAGATCGCCCGGCGCGTCCGCGAGCTCGTCGGACCCGATGTCCCGATAGTTGGAACCTTCGACCCGCACGGCAACGAGGACGGCGAGTTCCTACGCTGGGCCGACGGCGCCTTCGTGGTGAAGCGCTTCCCCCACTACGACGCCTTCCTGCAAGGCGAGCGGGCGGCGCGCTACATGCGCGAGATGATGAAGGGGCGTTACACGCCGACCACCGCCAGCCGCAAGCCCCCCATCATAACAGCAACCGTGCTCCAGTGGACCGGCGCCTCGCCCCCGATGGACATCATGGAACGGGCGCGCCGCTGGGAGGCCCGCGAGCCCGGCGCCTACGTCAGCGTCTTCTTCGGCTACCCGTGGTCCGACGTCCCCGATGTCGGCACCTGCGTCCACGTGATGACGAACGATGACCAGGCGCTGGCCGACCGCATCGCCGACGACGTGAGCGAGTACATCTGGCGCGTCCGCGAGGAGTTCGCACACGGCGAGTTCCCGCTGCCGGAAGAAGCAGTGCGCAGGGCGCGGCAGGCCATCGCCGCCGGCGCGACGCCGGTCGTGCTCGCCGACTACTCGGACCGGCCGGGGGACGCCACCTGGATCCTGCGCCAGCTCATCGATCAGGGTGTGAACGGCGTGCTCTACGGCGCGCTCCGCGACGAGCGCGCCCTCGCGGCGCTGGCCGAGCGCGACGCCCAGCCCGGCGATCCGTTCGACATGGAGGTGGGCGGCTTCACCGGCCCGCAGGCCGGCGCACCGGTCCGCATCACCGGCACGGTCCGCTTCTTCGAATCAGAGGGCTCCGAGCAGGTGGCGGCCATCGAGTACGGCGAAGGCAACATGCTCGTCCTGGCCCCAACGTACACGCAGATCACCTCGCCGAATTACCTGCGCTTCGGCCCAGTCGATCCCGACGCCTACGACGTCTTCGTACTCAAGTCGCGGGCCCACTTCCGGCGCGGCTTCGACGAGACCGGCTACGCGAAGACCATCATCATCGTCGACGCGCCCGGCCCCTGGATCGGCACCACCCGGCTCGATGCGCTCGACTACCAGTTCGCGCCCATCGAGCGGCTGTACCCGTTCGGGACGCCGGATGAGATTCCCGGAGGATGAAGCTTCTGAGATCGCAGCGTATATTGTCGATGCTCAAGAGCCTCACCGGTACCGCAGCGAACGGAGAGTCCGCCCATGGGCGCAGATGTTATTGAACTTCTCGCACCGATCCTCGCCTTTGTCAGCATCGGCGGGATGATCCTCATCGGCATGAGGATTCGCTACTCCCACAAGGAGCGCACGGCCCTGGGCGGGACATCTCAGAAAGAGGTCGAGCAATTGACCGATACGGTGAAGGCGCTCCGCGAGGAGGTCGGGGTCCTGCGCGACGGGTTCCTCGAGCTCAACGATCGGGTCGAGTTCGCCGAACGCCTGCTCGAGCGGCCGAAGGCGGACTCGGACGTTCGTCGCGGCGGCGAGAGCTGAGCGTAATGGGATCCCGCGGTGGCATCTGGTCGCGGGCCGCTGCGGTCGCGGCCGCGACACCCGACACACGTAACCGTTACGTCGACTTCCTGCGTGCCCTCTCCATCTGCGCAGTGGTCATCGGTCACTGGCTGATCGCGGCGCCGTACGTCACAGGCGGCGAGCTTACCCTCAGCAACATGCTGGAGCATCAGGAGTGGACCCGGCTGCTCACCTGGATCTTTCAGGTCATGCCGGTCTTCTTCATCGTCGGCGGTTACTCGAACGGCGTCTCGTGGAACGCCGCCCGGCGCGACGGTCGCCCGTACAGCGAATGGCTGCGCGGCAGGTTACAAAGGCTGGTCGGACCCGTGCTGCCGCTACTGGCGCTCTGGGTCATACTCGGCGTCATCGCCGGTCAGCTGGGTTTGTCGCCGGAGATGGTGGCGGCGGGCTCGCAGATGGCGCTCATACCGATATGGTTCCTCGCGGTCTATATAGGAGTCGTCGTCCTGGTGCCGCTGACCTACGCGGCGTGGGAACGCTACAAGCTCACATCGGTGGCGGTACTCGCCCTGGCCGTGGTTATCGATGATGTAGTGTTCTTCGCCGCCGACCTCCGGGCCGTGGGCTGGCTCAACTACGCGTTCATCTGGGTGGCCGCGCACCAGCTCGGCTACGCCTGGCGCGACGGATACGTGGCGGGCCTCGATCTCGGGCTCGCATGGGCGGTCCTCGGCGCACTACTGCTGGTCGGCATCGTCACGCTGGGGCCCTACCCGGTGAGCATGGTCAGCGTGCCGGGGGAAGAGGTGAGCAACACGCTGCCGCCCAAGCTCCCCATGCTGGCGCTGGCAGTCGTTCAGATCGGACTCCTCCTATCTATAGAGGCGCCGATGCGCCGCTGGCTCGAGCGCGCTGTGCCCTGGACCGCGACGGTCCTGGTGAACGGCATGATCATGACGGTGTTCCTGTGGCACCTCACGGCCTCGACCCTGATCATCGCCGGCGCCATCTGGCTGGGCGAGGTCGGGCTAACGGTGGAGCCGGGAAGCGGCGCCTGGTGGGCAGCTCGCCCGCTGTGGTTGGGCCTCTACGCCGTCGGCCTCGTCCTCTTCGCGCTCGCCTTCATGCGGTTCGAGCGCGGCGGCGGCGCCCGCACCGTCGCCGCCTGGCGACAGGTGGTAGGCGCAGGGCTCGTCTGCGCCGGCCTGGCGCTACTGGCACTCCACGGGATCGCCGGCGACGGTCCGCTAGGCCTCAATCTGTGGGTCCTACTAATGCCATTCGTGGGAGCCGCGCTGGCGGGGGTGAACCCGCTGGGGCGGTTGCCTACCGAAGCGACCGCGTAATCTCAAGGACTTACTCCAGGCCGAGATTGGTGCGGCAGTAACCGCGGCCGCGCTGCGCCTGGCTGTACTCCATGCTTCCGGGCGACGCGGTCTCGAGGATCCGCTCGAACACCTCGAGTGCCTCCTGGTAGCGGTGCCTGAGGAACAGAGTATACCCCAAGCCATACCAGAACTGGGGCTCGTCAGGATGGCCCACACCCCTGGCAACTGCTTCACGGTGTGCGCTGATGCCCTCTTCGAACCGACCGTCCTGATCCAAAGCCACGGCAAAGTCGTGCCAGTAGGTCGGGTTGTCCGGTTCCAGCTTCTTAGCGCGCTTCAGCAATCTCACTGCCTGGGTCGCCTTGCCTTTGCCGAGCAGCCGGGCGGCGCGCGCCGCGGCGCGCTGGGCGACCCAGGCACGAAGCGCCTCGACCAGCGCGGTGGCTAGGAAGATGGGGACGAAGATGAAGCCACCAGTCAGAAGGAAGCCGATCTTGCTGGCACCGTTGCGGATCGCTTCGCGCAGCCTGTAGGACCTACGGCGACTACGCATGCCCTCCTCGTAAATACGGTAATTCTCTCGGATCCTTTCCGGCGCTTCCGTCGGCAAACGAAGATGGGGGAGCCGTTCCAGCAGTTCCGCCGCAACGCATCCGTCGCGGCGCGCCAGAAGCGCTGCGCCGAACAGCGCATCGAACGAGGCCGCCTCACCGACCGCCAGCCGCAACAGAGGTCGCAGCTTGCCCGCTTCACCTTTCGCCCGCCACGGCGGTCGGGGCACGGCGGTGCGCAATCCGCGCCAGCGTCGCCAGGCGGAGAACGTGCGGGCACGTAACGCAGGCCGCCTCGGCAAGTACTTCTCCAGCAGCAGGTAGAATCCAAGGAACAAGGGAGCGAGAGCGACCAGCCCGAGACCGACAGCCGCGCGGGCGTAAACGCTGTCGATGTCATGGCGCAGCATGCGATAGGTGAAGGCCGTAGCGACGATGCCCACTGCTATGAGGCCGGGGATCCAGAATATCCGATACGAAACGAACGGCTCGCGCCCCAGGAGCCGCCAGGCAGCGAACGCCGCCCAATAGCCAGCAGCCGGCACGCCGGCCAGCAGGCCGATCCCAAGCAGGATCTCGCCGGCGCGAGCTAGGCGACGCGTCGCGAAGCTCCACGCGGACTCGCGTTCCAGGCTCGCCTCATCGCGCCGCGGCCCCGGGTCCGCCGCGGGCGCGAGGCGAAACCCTTCCTCGGCAACGCGCACCGCCGCGAGGCGCCGCCCCTCCGCCGAGGGGATCCGCTCCCAGCAATCGAGGACTTGGCTGAACGAGTGACAGCTCAGCTTGCCGGCCAGATCGACGAGCAGCTCCTCGCGGTTGTCGTCGTCGTCGATCTCCGCCGCCAGCTCCAGAGCTTCGCGTCCCTCGCCCAACTCGGCCCTCGCCCCAGCCAGTTTCGCCAGCCCCTCCCAGGCGCTGATGCTGCCCTCGGCCATCGCCCGGGCGGTCCGCTCGGCGGCAACGAGCGCCTCGGCCGTAGCCTCCCACTGCAGATCCCGCAGCGCGAGCCACGCCCGCAGCTGGGCTGACAGGGCCGATCCGCGACCCATTTCGCCTTCCACGGCCGCGGCGGCGGCGACTGCCTCGCTTAGGTAGTCGACCGCGGAGCTCGCTGCACACAGCGCCGACACGCCTGCAGGGTAAGATGTCCGAAGGGCCGGGCCCCAGAGCGCAATCTCGGCGTAAGCGCTCCCCAACTCCGCCAGCGCGGCGGCGCGCGCCGCCGGGTTGAGCAACTTGTCCTTCGAACTCATTCGGCTCGGGATCGGGACCGACTCGGCCAACTGCTCGGCCAATCGCAGCTGCCCACGCCGCGCCAGTCCACCCGCCACCGCGGCGATCGCCTGCACCTTGTTCCAGTCGGAGAGACGATCGTTATCCTGCGCCGCCAGATAGAGCTGGCGAAAGGCTTCCCTAGCCCATCGCTCGTCGGGCAACCCCGCCAGTGTACCGGCGAGCCGGACGAACGCTCCGATCTCGACAGGCCCCGACGTACCGACTACCGGAACCAGCTCGAGCAGAAGGGCACAGCCGAGGCGATGCCCCGCGAGTAGCCGAGCCGTCTCGAGTATCTCGTCGAGACGGCCAAGCACCGCGCTGCGCTTGCAGCCACGCAGCGCTCGTCTCGCAAGCTCCGCTCCCCGGCCCGGGCGTCCGAGCCGCACCCACGCCCGCGCCACAGCGAGCCTCATCTCGAGGACCTGTGGCGCTACGAGCCAATCGACGCGGACCTTCAGCACCGCGCGTTCGAGCTCGACCAGTTTGGCTTCCTCACGACAGCCTTCCGCCGCCACCCGAACCAGTAGAGCGGCGACTTCCGGGTCGGGGTTGGACACGCCGTGCAGGACCTCGTCCCACGCCGCGCTGTCACCGACGGCCGCCGCGGCGACCGCCCGCGCCCGGAAGACTAGCCATCGGCCAACTACGCTCTGGTCGGCAAGGGCGACTTCATACCAGGCGGTGCGCGACTCCTCGCGGCGGTCGAGGCGGAGGCTCGCGGCGGCCACCTGTCCCAGTGTGAGTGCACGCAGGGCGTGGTCCTGGACGGCGGACACGTCGTCCCGCAACGCACGGATCACGGTCAGATCGTGGGCCTCGGCTGCGTCCAGCCAAGCACCCCACGCTCGGCAGCGGGGACTCTCGGCCTCCAGCCGACCAGCCCGTTCGAGCACTGCCCTGCGCAGGTCCCGAGCCGCCGCCCCGTCCAGCGTTTGGGCCGCCTCAAGCACCGCCCCCAGGGCCTTGGCGCGCAGGTCCTCGTCCCGCAGGCTGTCCACGACCTCGAGCCCGGCCTCTATCGCGCCCGCATCGCCCATCTGCGCAGCTAAACGCACCAACCGCTCGTGCGCGTCGACTCGACTCGGCTCCCAGTCCAGCCGCTTCATCCAGCGCGCCAGCCGCTTCAACCAGCGGCTCGACCAATCGCGGTCACGCACGCCGGTGAGCGCCGCCACGCCCACCCGATCGCGGGCGAACTCCAGTTTGTAGGAGGACCCGACCAGCGGGTTCCACGCGAGCAGGGAGAGATGCGGCAGCGCGATGTTGACGTGGGAGCCGTAATGTCGTGCGCGTTCCGATTGACCGGCCCGGGCGAAGGCGAGTGCCAACGGTTCGAGCAGCGGGCTACGCTGCCGCAATCCAAGCGCCTGGATCCGCGTCGCCACCGCACCGACCGCCTCCGCCAGCCCGGGCCCGCCTTCATCCTCGCCCAGCGCCTCTACGATACAGCCAATTTCGCGTACACCCGAGGCTTTGCTTAACAGACGGTTGAAGAGCCGCGAGGCCTGGGGCGATGGCACGCGGCGCAGCGCCCGGGTCACCTCCCCGAAGACACGCGCAGCGGTCTTGTCGTCGCCACACGCCTCGACGATCGGGGCCAGCGAATCGCATCCCGCCGCCGCATCGTCATGCTCGTCGGGCTCGCGCGAGTGTTTGGCGGCTGCCCGAATTCGTGCCACGACGAGATGGGCCAGGAGAGCCTGTTTATACCCGGATCCGATCGCTTCGGACTCGGAATCCGTCGCAACCTTGACGCTGATGGCGAGGTGAGTCAGCGCGAGTATTGTGTCTCCAACCTTGGCGGCCTCTTCTCGCTTTAGCTGCACGGCCTCGACGTGCGCCTCGAGCTTCGCGAACAAGGCCTCGCGCCGGCCTGCCTCCGCCAGCTCCGCCAGCTCTTCCGAAACCGTCTTGAAGGCGGCCAGCAACTTCAGGTCCGGCCCCTGCCCCCCCATCGACTCGGTCAACGCATCGTTCAGCCAATCGCTCGCAACCTCCAGCAGCCCCGCTTGCGCCTCCGGCTCGAGGCTGGCCGCGACTCGAGCCGCCGCTTCGGAAGCGACACGACGCTGGAAAACCGCCGCAAGCAGAGCAGGCGCCCCGGTGCAGTCGGCGCCGAGCAGACGCGCAACGGCGTCAGCGACCAACGGAGCCTCGCTCTCCGGCAGCTCGATTCCCTCCAGCCCGGCAGCTTCCGCGATCAACTCATCCGCCGCCTCGCGCTGACCCAGCTCCGCCTCACGCACAGCCAGCAGCAGCAGCAGCCGGAAGCGGGGCCGCTCGCCGAACAGCCTGGCCTCCTCAAGCGCGGCTTCCGGATCGTGGCGGTGCAACTCGAGCACGTGCTGTCGGCCGAAGCGGCCCTCGCTGTAGTCGGCGTGCATGAAACCGAAGCAGGCGATCCGCGCCGTCTCGTCCCGCTCGAGCGCAGCATCGAGCGCCAGACCGATATCGGAGCAGACGCTGTAGATCGAGCGAGTCGCAGCCAGCCTCGCGGCGCGGAACTTGTCTGACTCGATCAGCGCGTAGAGGTCCTCGACACGTCCACCGCGCTGCAGGTGGTAGGGCAGCTCGCCAAGCGCGCGTGGATGATCGCCCATCCAGGATCCGTCGCCAGTCGGGTCGCCGACACGGCGGAAATAGCCGGCTACCGCGCAGTGCGACGCGCGCCGCGACTCTTCATCACCCAAGTACCGTTCCCACACCACCTCGCGCAGCTGATCGTGGGAGAAATCCAGCAGCTCGCCGCGCTGCACCAGGTACCGCCGCAGCAACCTGTAGAGCGCCGCCACGTTTCCCAACGGGTCGCCCGGCGCGACCAGATCGACCAGCTCGGCCTGCGCCAAACCGCTGCGACTGGTCCCGATGTAGGCGCAGTATCTCCTCACCAGGTCGCCGCCGATCCGCCGATTCTCCGCATCGACGAACCCGGGATCCGCCTCGAGTCGGTCGAGGATCCAGCCGAACAGCGGCCGGACTCGATCCGGCAGCTCCACGATCCGCCGACTGATCTCCTCGTAGACGCCGAGCGTACGCAGCTCCTCCAGCGCTGTGAGCAGATACAGTGGGTTGCCCGCATCCTTCTTGGCGAGCAGGGTAAGGCGCTGCTCCTCCTCGAGCTCCTTTCGATAGCGCTCGAGAAAGGCGTCGATCAGCTGTGTCGCGTCGGTCGGCTCGAGCGGCGGAAGCTCGAGCGGTGGTGGTAGACGCGGCAGCAGGGCGTCGAGCGCGGCGCTCGGCGCAGCGGTCAGGATGACGCGCGCGTTCGCGGGCAGCCTCTCCGGCAGCCAGCGCATGGCCTGCGCCTGGTGGGCCGCGTCGAGCTGGTCGACGCCGTCGAACAGAATTACAACGTGTTGCCTCGCGGCCGCGGCATCCAGCAACCTGGCGAACTCCCGCCGCAGTGCCGCGTAGTCGTCGGGCAGATCGAAGTCGAGCCCCGCTCCGCGGGCCAGCTCGTGGCAGAGGCGGAGCAGCGTCTGTCGGATGTTCGTCGACGCCGGGCTCGCGCCGACGAAGTGCGCAATCACCAAGTGCTCGGGATGCGCCGGGCAGTCACCGCCGCCGCCCACGTAGTCGCGGTAGAACTTCGCCAGCAGAGCCGACTTTCCGCTGCCGCGCTCGCCCGCGAGGCAGACGTATCCATCGGCATCCGTCGCTTCCGCATGCGCCCGTAGCCGGCGGAAGATGCCGGAGCGCGTACCGACCACATACCGCTCGCCAACCCGCATCTCCACGAACGCCTCCAGCGCGGCGCTCTCCTCGGCAAACTCGTCCGGCGCTTCCGCCGGCGCGGCACCCAGCTCGGCTTCCACGCTCGCCAGCAGGTCGGCGTACACCTGCTCACCGAAGGCCTCGAGCCGCGTTATCCGGCCAGCGCCCTCGTCCCACTCGCACGGATACTCGAACACGGGCAGTTCGCTCTCGACCACGCGGTCCGGTCCGGCGAGCGTACGACCCCGCTCCCCGCGGATCTGGTCTTTGAGCGCGGCGAGCTGACGATCCGCGTAGCTGCCCGGCGGCTCGAAGTAGTCCCGGGCGAACGGCTCCGGGATCGAGGCGGTTACATCCGGATCGCGGAAATAGAAGTATCGGAAGGCCGGCATATCGAGCCGATCCAACACGCCGTGGTAGACTTCCGACGCCGTGATCGACCGGCTGGCCGCCGTCAACTCGGCCGCCTGAAGGACCTCCACCGCCACGGCGCAGTCGGCCTCCCAGGCCTCGAGCGCCGCCCTGCTGCGCGGCCGCTTGCCCAGCCGGTACGGTCCCGTACCGTTCGAGCGCGCGTATAAGCGGCCGAGCGCACTCCGCGCTTCTGCACTCAGAGTGCCGGCACCGCTCTCCCCCGCCAGCACCCGCTCCAAAACCTCCGCAGCTACCTCGCGAGGGGCCGGCACCCAACCGTAACGGCCGCCCAGCACGCAGATGAAGCGCGGGTGGCAACGCTCGATCTCATCCTTGCAGAGCTCCAGCGCATCCTGGTCGTCCGTCACCCCCCAGCGAAGGTCGACGTCGATCAGGTGGACGCGGCGCGCCAGGAGTTTCTCTCTGAGTCGGGGAAAGACGAAGCGCACGAGGTGGTCGCGCTCCGCCTGCATGTCCTTGAAGGTGGAGGAAATGAAGACGCGAACGGTTTGCCAGACCTCAGCCATCGGAGCTCTCAGCGTCGGGGCCGTTCACCATGCACGGGAAGTCTGCAAGATAGCTACGCTCGGCAGTGCCGCCAGTGCCCCGATCTGCACACGGTTGGGGGGCCTGCCGTTCACGGGAGCGGCCCTCGGACCGGCGACCCTCTGGGAGCTGCGCCCGCGCGCGCGGCAGGTGATACTCTCACTACACAGCAGCTATTCTTCCACGTACGTTGAAATGACAACCAGGTCCGTTTATAGGGGAGGAGGTACCTGATGCGAAGCGCACTGGTAATCGCACTCTCACTCGCCCTTCTGATCCCGGCACCCTCGCCCGCGCAGAGCCAGCTACAGGTGGCCGAGCTGGGCGAGTGCCCGCTGGAAAGCGGCGAAGCGATCCTAGATTGCAGGGTCGCGTACCGTACGTTCGGCGAGCTCGACGCCGAGCGCTCGAACGCCGTCCTGTTCACCACCCAGCTCACAGGCACCTCGGCGCAGATCGCCGGGTACATCGGGCCCGGCGGTCTCGTGGATACGACGACGCATTTCGTCATCGCCGTCGATGCGTTCGGGAACGGCGTCTCGTCGTCGCCGTCCAACAGCACGGCGCAGCCGGGCGCCGACTTCCCGCGCTTCTCGATCCGCGACATGGTGGCGGCGCAGCATCGACTGGTGACCGAGGTGCTGGGGCTATTCTCGCTCCACGCCGTGATGGGGATCTCGATGGGCGGGATGCAATCGTTCGAGTGGGCGGTCACCCACCCCGGGTTCGCCGCCAAGGTGATACCCATCGCCGGCGCGCCGCGGCTGGCGGCCTACGACATCGTCCTCTGGGAGACGTCGCTCCGCTTGCTGGCC
>JBDHJU010000022.1:0-52345 GCA_039586755.1 Gemmatimonadota bacterium
CGTCGGCTGGCAGTGCCGCCGGTCTTGACTTAACTTCACGATCGACCTCCCGACCGTTAACGAAAGGTGGTGTAATGGATTCGTTACCTGGTTCAAAAAAAAGAAGAGGCGCTGTGGGTGTGAGGCGGACCGGAGCCGCAGGGCTCCTGGTCGCGGCCGCGGCGCTGGCCTTTCTCGCCTGCGGCGATGACGGGCCGTCCGAGCCCCCGCCGGGCGCGGGCGATTTGGTAGCCCACCTCATCTCTCCCTACGGCAACGAAGGGGCAGCGGTGTTCGAGACGACCGACGCGGGGATCTCGGGCGTCGCCTGCGATGGATGCGACATCTATCACAACCGGGTCGACGGAACGAGCCGCATCGTCGTGCTCATGGACGGATCGGGCGAAATTCGCTTCACGATGAGCGTCGCCGATCGGCAGTCGCCGCCGGAGCTCGAGGTGATCGAGGTTGCCGACCCGTCCAATCGAGCGCGCGACGACGTATCTCTGTACGCCGTCGGCTACAGCTGGTGACGGGGGGTGTGATCATGATGACGAAACATCGATTGGTCGCACTGGTTATCGGCCTCGCTGCCTTTGCTCCGGGCGTCGCCGGCGCTCAAGACATCCAGCCTGCGCAGGTACCGGGGCGTGAGTTGTCGCCGCAGTACGTGGAACAACTGAGACAGAGGGCCGAGGCTCTGCGCCAATCCAGCGGCTGGGTCTTGCGGGCGGAGCGTGCCATCGCCGCGAGCCAGCCGGTGACCGGCGATCTGCCTTTCGTAGCGATCCCGGCGCTGTTCTCCGATTCGCCGGACCCGGTCTACACATCGGACGACCTGAGCCGTACGCTGTTCGACGGACCTTTCGAGGAGGGGACGCTTCGCGAGTTCTACGCCGAGGTATCGGGTGGCCGGCTGAACATCTACGGTGAGGTGGGACCGTGGGCGCAGACTAGCCTGACCTTGGCTCAGGTGGTTGGCAGCGAGTACGGGCTGGGCGATGATGCACGAGTCGGCGAGTATATGGTCGAGGCGCTGACGATCGTAGATGGTACCATCGACTTCAGCATCTATGATAACGATGGGCCCGACAACGTGCCGAACAGCGACGACGACGACGGCTACGTCGATGCGATAGCGTTCTACTTCCCGGCTGTCTCGGCTTCGTGCGGCGGTCCCGGAATCTGGCCTCATTTCTGGGGCATTTCGGGTTGGCCCGACCAGGATGAGTTCGTGACCGACGATGAGCGAACGGGCGGTGGCTTTGTAAAGATCGATGCCTATTTCATACAGAGCATCGTGAGTTGCGACGGGACCGACATCACACCGATCACCACCGTCGCCCACGAGCTCGGCCACAACCTGGGTCTGCCGGACCTTTACCATCCGGTCTACGGGATTCTCCCCGAGGAGCGACGCTGGGTCGTCGGCTGTTGGTCGCTGATGGCGGCCGGCGCTTGGGGCTGCGGGACGATGAACCGAAACGCCTGGAGACGACCCACGCACATGGGAGCGTGGGAGAAGAAGCACATGGGGTGGTTGAACGAGATCGTGGTCGTTCCGCAAGAGGAGTTTTTGGAGGTGACGTTGCCGCCGGTCCGAACGAGCGGTGAGATCCTCGAGATTCCCCTGGGCGTAGACGAGCGATTGCTCATCGAGTACCGGGAACGCAACGGGTTCGATCTCGGCATTCCCGCCGCGGGCGTACTCATCTATCGGATCAATGACACGGTCCCGTTCCGTCCCTGCGCGGAGTGCGTACCTATTTACCGAGTCAACCTGGTCGAGGCGGACGGTGACAGCACGTTGGTGAAGACGTTCCCGCAGGGAGGCAACCGCGGCGAGGCTGGCGACGCGTTCGGCGCACTGGGTACGGGCAGCTTGACGACTGCCACCCAGCCATCCACGCGGCTGGACGGAGGGCTCGGTGCCTCATCGCGCGTCAACATCTACGAGGTCACGGTGGTGGATAACGTGGCCCACCTGGTCCTGTCGACTGCGCCGATTGCGGTTGATCGGGTGCTGGGCCAGTTCCTGCTCGACGACCTGAACGAGCTGACCGACGCCGAGAAAGCGTACCTCGACGAACTCAACAACCGGAACGGTCGATACGACGTCGGCGATTTGCGGGCTTACCTGCAGCGGGGTCGGCCCGAGTAAGCAGACGGCGCGCGGCCGAGATTCCCTCGGCCGCGCGCCGCTTCAGTGGATCGCCAGCTCGCCCGCAAGCGCCCTAGCGCCTCGGGTGTCTCTTCTGCCACCTGTCGGGTGTGCATTCACCCCTGATCATCAACTGGGACTGTGCCCGCATCGTTCCTTCCGTTATAACGACGGCTCCGTCACACGGCAGAGAGGAACAGGCTTCCGCTCTGAGTGTCGAGGTGCACTGGAAGCCATAGAGCATGTTACCGGGCGCGTTGCGGAGGGCTATGGCGATCTCGCCACGGGTGAAGCGTCTGTTGTTCCCCTCCACGGGCTCGATCGCCACGGCGACGTAATCGAAGCCCTCAAATAGGCTGGAGCGGATGATTGCCACGTTCGTTTGCTCGGCAGCCCAAATGCCCTCGATAGGGTCTAGGGCGTCGCGATTTTCGTCGAAGTGTCTCTGAAAGTTGGAATACGATGGCGAAAAATCGGCCCAGAACCGATCTGGCTGCTGGGTTGTAGAGCCCGAGCCGGAACACATCAACGCCGATGCACCAATCAACAGAGTCAATACTGTCCCCACGAATGGCTTACGCATTAGAAGATCCTCCTCGCCTGATTCTGAGGCTTGCCACAGCTGGCGGGTGTCCCAGCTCTTTCCCGGTGTGCCGCAACACTAAGCGTGCGGGGGACATTCCGCAACTGAGTGGGCGCTCATGCGGACGTCGGCGTGCCGGCTCGATATCGGTGCCGCCACTACAGCTTCACCACCAGTGCCAGAGTGAAAAACGTGTCCAGTTTTTCGAGCGGGACGCGCACGGTATCGCCTGTTGGGACTCCGCTCTGATCCTCGAGCGGGACCGAGGTCAGCGACGGCTCGTTCCGCCAAAGTAGCTGGAGGCTCGGCTTGAAGGCGAGCTTCCCGCTTATCGAAATGGGTAATGCGTTGGTGAAATCGAACCTTAGGTCCTCTGTGTTATCGAGGTTCCAGTCGGCGATCAGGGTGCTCTCGAAATCGGTAGAGTTCGTGAGGTTCCACCAGAAGGCGTAGGACAGCCGCAGGCCGGGGAAGTTCGTCTTGATGAACGGGTTCTCGACCACGTCTTCCTGGAAGGTGTAGGTTGCGCTGTAGTCGGTTCTCAAACGGAAGCGGTCGTCGTCTAGCCATATGTTGCCGGCGCCCGCCGCGAACAGCAGGCGACTGTCGATCCCGGCGAAGGTGTTGCGCAGCCAATCGGTGCCGGCGAAGGTGAAGAAACGCTCGTTCAGCTTGTAGTCGTAGCGGCCTCTGAGGTAGTAGTTCTCCACCGTCTTCTCTCGGGTCGTTTCTTTTTCGACCACGAAGTCGTCGATCGTGCCGACCGCGGTCCGTGTGGTGGTGCCGGACTCGGTGCGGACTGCACCGGCATCGAACTTGAGCTCCGAGCTATTCCAGATACGGCGCACGGTGGCCGCCAATCCTAGGGTATTCGACTCGGAGTTGCCGGACGTCCAGACGCCCGTGACCTCGCCGGTGAGGAACCAGCCGACCTCTCTCTCGTCTTGGGCCTGGGCGGGTGTCGTACCAATAATGAGGGACACCGCAGCGCTCAGGATGACAGCCACGAGTACTTGGGTTGCGCGTTTCATGAATCTCGGACTCTCCAGTCGGGGTTCTGTAGTGGCCTGGGTGCCGAGACTGTAATCGGGGAAGCCGAGTTTCTCAAGTGGTCGCCGGAGGTGAGGTCCTCCGTGTGGCAGGGGCGGCGCAAAGATGATAGAATCCCCATCCCGGTCGGGACACCGCCCCGACCCTCGTGAGTCACACAACACTATCTCAATTGCGGAGGCCAAGATGGCCGGAGCACCGATTCGCGGCCGCGGGTTTACCAGCTTCGCGCTGGCGTCTACGCTGCTGATTACCGTCGCATTACCATCCCACGCCCAGGTCGGGCAGGCCGATCTCGATGACGTCCGAGCCGGACGGTTCGACTTCGGGAAGATGTGGACCTTCGAATACGCACCCGCCGAGTATTTCGGCGAGACGTACGGCTTCGCCGCCGACGAGGAGTGGTTTGAGCGGATCCGGCTGTCGGTGCTGCGCATCCGGGGCTGCTCGGCTTCCTTCGTCTCACCCAACGGTCTCGTGGCCACCAACCATCACTGCGTGCGCGGTGATGTGGCCCAGGCGAGCCGGGCTGGCGAAGACCTGCTCAGAGATGGCTTCTATGCGGCGACGCTCGCCGAAGAACGGCCCACCGGGAACTACGCCGACCAGCTCATAGCCGCCGAGGATGTGAGCGACGAGGTGTTCGGCGCTATCGACAGAGCCGCGACGGATGAAGAACGCGAACGGATGCGGGGCGAGACGCTTCGGCGGATTCAGGCCCGGCTGCTGCAGCAGCACGCCAGCCAGGGCGACTCGATCTGGGTCCAGATAGTGCCGCTCTACCATGGGGGCCGGTACTCAGCATACGTCTTTCGTCGTTTCACCGACGTGCGGCTGGTGGTGGCGGCGGAGGCGCAGATAGCCTTCTTCGGCGGCGACGCGGACAACTTCACATACCCACGTCACGATCTCGACTTCGCTTTCCTGAGGGTCTACGACCGGGACGGGGTCCCCTATAGACCACAGCACAACCTCGGCATGAGTGACGAGGGTGTGGAACAGGGCGATGTCGTTTTCGTGGTCGGTAACCCGGGCTCGACCAACCGGCTCCGCACTATTGCCCAACTCGAGTACCAGCGCGATGTCGAAGTGCCGGTGCGGATCGGCTTCTACACGAGCCGCCTAGACGCTTTGGAAGCGTTCAGGCAGACGGAACTGGAGCGGGCAACGGCGATGAACATCAGCAACCGGATGTTCGGCCTATCGAACTCGCTCAAGGCCCGGACCGGTCAGCTCGCGGCGCTTAGAGATCCAATGATAATGGCGAGGAAGCTGGATGCGGAACGCCAGTTGCAGGCGGCGATAGGGGAGAGTGCGGAGCTCAGTGAGCGGTATGGAACGCTGTTCGATCGGCTTGCGGAGATCCAAGAGGAGAAGGCATCGCTAGCCGGTCCGTACGGGGCGTTCTACGCACTGCGCGACCCGGTGTACTCCTCCATGACGCTGTCGCGTGCGGTGGCTTTGCTCGTTTACCTGGAGGCGCAGGCCCGCGGGGCGCCCGCCGAATCGCTCGAGCGGTTGAAGGGACAGGTGCTCCGACTCGGCGATCATCCACCGCAGCTGGAGCAGGGCTACCTGGCCGTTCGTTTTGCGGATTTCCAGCGTTATCTGGGCCCGAACCACGAGATCACGCAGGCGGCGTTGCAGGGGCGCTCAGCTTCGAACGCGGCGGCGGCGCTACTGGAGAGTTCGGTACTCGGCAGTGCGGAGGGCACCAGAGAAGCGGTGGAGAGTGGCGCGGATGTTATGGAAGACCCGGCGGTTCGGTTGGCTGCGGCGTTTCTTCCCATGTATCAGGAATACCGGCAGGCGTCGGGAGATCTCTCAGGCGAGGAGGGCCTGCTGGAGAGTGATCTGGGACGCGTCCGCTTCGAGGTGTATGGCCGGAGTGTACCGCCCGATGGAAGTTTTTCGCCGCGCATCACAGACGGGGTGGTGCAGGGCTACGAGTACAACGGTACGATCGCGCCGCCCTACACGACATTCTACGGGATGTACGACCTTTACAGCTCGCACGGCCCGGGCACCGAGTGGGATCTGCCGGAGCGCTGGCGGACGCCACCGGAAGGTCTCGACCTGTCTACGCCGCTGAACTTCATTTCGACCGCGGACACCTACGGTGGTAACTCCGGCTCGCCGGCGGTGACACCCGAGCTCGAGCTCGTAGGGTTCAACTTCGACCGGAATATCGAGGGACTGTCGCGCGACTTTATCTATCTGCCTGAGCGAGGTCGCAACATCATGGTCGACGTGCGGGCTGTGATTGCCGCGCTGGACGCGGTATACGATGCCGATCGGATCGTGCTGGAGCTCGAGACCGGAGAGCTTTACGAGACCGAGGCGGCGGCAGACGCGGCGCGTTGAGCGCCGACCTGCTGGCCATGACCGCGACGCGGTGGTAGAATTTGGTCCTATTCGAAAGACAGAGTCCCGATTCGTGCGAACTCCGGTTGTCGGAACAACTAAATAGGCAGGTGCCGGTATGGCGAAGCGTGCAGACTTTCTCAAGCGGCTTGGCATAGAGGATGTGAACCCCGGCGGTTTCGCCGGTGAGTGGGTGGGGTCGGGGCCGGATCTGGAGGTCATAACTCCCATCGACGGCTCGCGGATTGCCACCGTCAAGCAGGTCACAGAAGAGGAGTACGACGGGATCGTCGCCAGGGCCCACGAGGCGTTCCTGAGGTGGCGGACGGTACCGGCGCCCAGGCGCGGCGAGCTCGTTCGTCAACTCGGGATGCGGCTGCGCGAGGTAAAGAGCGAGCTGGGCCAGCTGGTGACTCTGGAGATGGGAAAGATCCTGGCCGAAGGCGAAGGCGAGGTCCAGGAGATGGTCGATATCTGCGACTTCGCGGTAGGGCTCTCGCGCCAGCTCTACGGCCTGACCATGCAATCGGAGCGGCCGGACCACCGAATGTTCGAGCAGTGGCACCCGCTGGGCGTCGTCGGGGTCATAAGCGCCTTCAACTTCCCGGTCGCGGTTTGGAGCTGGAACACGGCGATCGCCGCCGTCTGCGGCGACAGCGTGCTCTGGAAACCGTCGAGTCAGACGCCGCTTACGGCTATCGCATGTACCAATATCGCCGCCGAAGTCTGCCGCGAGAACGATGTGGATCCGGCGATCATGTCGCTGGTCGTCGGTAAGGGCTCGACGGTGGGCGATCGCCTGCTGCACGACCGGCGTATCCCGCTCGTCTCGGCGACGGGTAGCTGCCGGATGGGCTACCGCGTGGGGAAGGTCGTGGGCGAGCGACTGGGGCGGACCATCCTCGAGCTTGGCGGCAACAACGCGATCATCGTCTCGCCCAGTGCCAACTTGGAGATGGCGATCCGCACGATCCTGTTCGGTGCGGTCGGCACCGCCGGCCAGCGCTGTACCTCGACGCGCCGCATCATCGTCCACGAATCGATTCGCGATGAGCTGGTTAACCGACTGGTCAAGGCCTACGAGGGAATCCCCATCGGTGATCCGCGTGACCGGGCTATCCTCATGGGACCGTTGGTCACCACGGCTGCGGTGCAGGACCTGCAAAACGCCGTCAAGCGCGTTCAGGATGAAGGTGGCTCGATCCTCTACGGTGGTGAGCCGCTGGACGGCCCCGAACACCCCGGCGAACACTACGTGAAGCCGTGCATCGCCGCCGCGAAGAACGAATACGAGATCGTACAGGAAGAAACCTTCGCACCGATACTCTATATCATAGGGTACGGCAAGAAGTCATCCTCGGCTCAGCAGGCGGTGGAAGAGGTCGAGGAGGCGATCGCCTACCACAACGGCGTGCCCCAGGGACTCTCCTCGGCGATATTCACCGAGCACATGCGCGAGGCCGAGTTGTTCCTCTCGCACCGGGGCAGCGACTGCGGGATAGCCAACGTCAACATCGGCACGAGTGGTGCCGAGATCGGCGGCGCCTTCGGTGGTGAGAAGGAGACAGGCGGCGGCCGCGAGTCCGGGTCGGACGCCTGGAAGGCTTACATGCGCCGCCAGACCAACACGGTCAACTGGAGCACCGAGCTGCCGCTGGCGCAGGGAATAAAGTTCGGGGATTAAGCTCGCCGGGGCCCTCGGAGAACGCTAGTTCAGGCCTAGCTTCCAGACCAGTGCCGGTTTTCCTGGAGCTCTTCGAGCAGGTCGCAGGTCCGGGCGACGGCGTCAAATGAGGCGATCGCCTCGGCGTATTTGCGGCAGGCGGCGGCAGTCTTCTGACTGTCCAGCAGGCCACTCAGAGCCCGCGCCACGCGTTTCCCCGTGAACTTCCGTGGTGTGACCCAGGCACCGACTCCCAGTCGGTGCAGCCGCGTCGTGTTATCCGGTTGGTCGAAGCCCATCGGCATCGTGAGCTGTGGGATCCCGGCAGCGAGACCCTGGGCGCAGGTGCCAACCCCACCGTGGTGCACGAGTGCGGCGCAGCGATTCAGGATACGTGAGAACGGGGCGTAGGGAACATGCTTCACGGTCGCCGGCAGATCCTGTGGCAGTTGTTCCGGGAATTGCGTGAGCAACAGGGCGCGGCGCTCCAGGAAACGTGTAGCGCTCACAGCGGCATCGAAGAAGGCCGACGCCTGCCGATTGCCCGTTCCCGGTGTGAAGACGATCGGCGGTTCTCCGCCGGCCAGGAAATCCTCGAGTTCCGGGTCAACAGAGTGGTCGTCCGCCTCGTCGAAAAGTGGGAACCCCGTCAGCCGAACCTGTGGTGGCCAGTCGGGCTGGGGTGGCCCGAACCACCCGGGGAAGATGCCGATGGTGCGCTGCGGTGAATGGAGCCACGAGTCGAAGACGCGGTCTACCGGCGGCAAGTCCAGATCGGCGCGCCACGCGTTCAGGGCAGGGGCGATCATCGGGTCGATCACCACCCGGTCAGCGAACCACCAGATTCCATGTTTGACCCAGCGGGGTGCACCCGCGAGGTCGCGGCCGGCGGCGACGGCCGGTCCGACGAAGCCGGAGCGAAAGGCGCTGGGCGCGATGTGGATCGTGGCGGCCGCTGCGCCGCTCTTCTCTTCGAACGTTCGGGTCGCGAACGATAACGTGTGCCCGACAAGGATCGTTCGTCCGGGCTCGTAGAGCTCGGAGAGCTTGGCGTGGATCTCGGCCAGCATGCTACCGACGCCGCCCAGTACGAAACGGAGACCTTTGGTTGGGTGCCAGAGATCGGGGTGGTGGGTTGCAGCCTCGTAGTCCTCGGCGGACCAGCCGCAGGCGAACCTCAGCCCTGCTCGCCGGGTGGCATCGCGAAAGGGCTCGCCCGCCAGCAACGTGACGTCGTGGCCGCGACGTCGTAGCTCGCGCCCGATCCCGATGTACGGATGAACGTCGCCGGCCGAACCGACAGGGGTCAGTACGAAGTTCGAACCGGCCAAACCGCGCCCTCGCAGCGTTGAGCGCCGCAGGGAACCGGGGTGGGTCGCTGGAGCGACGAGTTTGCCCTCACCTTACCGTCCCTGCAGCGCCAGCAGGCGCGCCTCTATGGCCCGGCGGTCGGGCTCGGCGAGAGTCCCGCTTTCCAGCGCCTGGCTGTAGGCGGCGATTGCGGCCGCCGTGTCGGCTACCTCTTCGTAAACGGTCCCCAGCAGCACATAGGCGTCGCCGTACCCGGGGTGGCGTCGTATGAGTCCACGCAGCGTGCGAACGGCGCCTGGCGAATCTCCGCCGAGGTTCTGATAGAAGGCTAGTGTGTATGCGTGACGGGGGTCGCCGGGCTGCAACTCGGCGGCGCGCCGGCACCATTCGATCGCCTCGCCGAGTCGGTCCTCAGCCAGCAGCACGCAAAGGTTGTAGGCGGCGGCGGGGAAACGAGGTTCGGCTTCAAGCGCGGCCCGCAGGTTGTCCTCGGCCTGGCGGTCGTCGCCCCGCTCGAGGAGCAGGAGTCCGAGATTGAAGAGCGCTGCGGCGTTGTCCGGTTCGATCTCGATTGCCTCGCGCAGCGATGCCTCTGCCGCTGCGGCCTCTCCCAGCTGGGCCTGGGTCATCGCGATGTTGACCAGGGCGGGCAGGAAGTCCGGCCGGAGCTTCAAGGACGTCTCGAATGCGGCGAGCGCCTGCCTAAGCTCGCCGCGGCCGAGGTGGAGGTTCCCCAATCCGTAGTGGGTGAAATAGTCGTCGGGCCGGCTGCGCAAAGCCGCCAACAGCTCGTCGAACGCCAGCTCCAGGCCACGGCGCTTCTCCACCGGGACGAACTCCTCTGGATAGCTCGCCAGTGACTCGGCGGCTCGGATCCGGACGACCCGATAGTCGTCGCGAGTCGCTGCCAGGAGAGCGTCGGCGGTCTCGGAGGTGATATAGGCGCCCAGTGAAGTAGCAGCGCTTCCTCTCACGATCGGGGCGGGATCGTTCCGGAGCAGTCGCGCCAATACCGGTCCCAAACGCTCATCGCCGCTATCCTCGAGAAGGCGGATCAAAGCGGCTGCAAAGACCGCATCGCGTCCTTCGCTCTCCAGGTACTCGAGCATCTCGGGCAGCCGATCCCACTGACGCTTGCGAGCATCGTCGATCAGGTGGGCGCGCCGGAGGACAGGTTCCTGGTAGTCGGTCGGGTGCCACTGGCGCACCCAACGATCGGCCCAGGCGGCGTCCTTGTCATCGTGGCAAAGGTTGCAGGCATTTGGCGAGCCGAAGGCGATGGTCGCCGACGGCGTCGGCGGTTGCATCGAATGGTCGCTTCGCTGTATGCGCGCGAACTCGGTCGTCGGCATGTGGCAGGCGACGCACTCGTTCCCCGGACTGTCCGTCCCGTGCCGGGTGTGCGCCGGCGCGTCGCCGACTCTTTCGGCGTGGCACGGCAAGCAGGCGTCGTTCGCCTGTGGTCCGGTGAAGAGATAACGGCCACTCGAGGTATGGCAGTCGAGGCAGTCGAGCTCGCCGGAGGCCAGGCAGGGGCTCGTCAACCAAAGGGTGTAGGTGAAGTTCTCTCCCAAGTCGCGCCCGTCAGGGTAGAAGTCGGGATGCTCGAACGCGGCGAGGTCGTAATGGTCGAAGTAGCGATCACCAGGCATAAATGTCTGCGTGACCGGCCACATCTTGGCGTGGCACGGCGCGCAGAGGTCGCTGATCTGCTGCGCGGTGAAGTCTTTGTTGCTGATGATGAACGTGCCATCGGGGCAAGTTTCTTCATCGCAGGCTCGCACGTGCTCGCCGCCGGGCCCGTGACACGTCTCGCAGTTGATGCCGGGCTCTACCCAGACGGTGTTATAGGTATCGGTCTCTAGGTCGTAGTTGGTGGAAAGCTGACTGACGTGACACGTGTAACACGATGTGTTGAACGTGAGCTCCGCATCGCGCCAGTCGATCGCCTCATCATCTAGATCGGCCTCGTGTCTCACGCTGCTGGCCGTCGTGTTGTACCACTCTTGGCGGCGGACATCGTAGGCGAGCGGGAGGACCTGAAGGCGCCCGCGCTGGAGCTTTGTCAGGAAGAAGTAGACGTTCTTGCCACCCACGGCGTGCTCGATTCGGTACTCGTTCACGCCATCCGGGCCGCGCTCGCGCACCCAGCCGGTCCCGTCTCGGACCTCAAAACCGAAGTGGGATTCGCCGATCGCGATTTCGGCGGTCAGTGGGCCGATCTCGGTTTGGGCGAACTCGGAGGTGAACGACTGCATCGCCAGGCCGTGGTGAGAAGGCGCCCAGAGATCGTAGAATCCCTCGTGGCAGCCTCTGCAGCTAACGGAGCCCTCGTAGTCCTGCAGGTAGCCTTCGTCGCCCCCACCCTGACGGGCCACCACCGCCGCGGCAACAGCAGCGAGCACTGCAACTGAGAGAAGAACCGTGAAACGTGGCAGGGACGTGCCACGGCTTGCTGCTAGCTTGCTATTCATGAATTCAAGTTAGCGGCCGCTCATGTCGGCGGCTAGCGAATCGCCGATAACGCTCTGCTGTCGGCCTTGGATGCGGATAGTCCCCGAACCGGGACTCGCTGTTCCCGGCCGGGGACCGCTGTGCCTTGTTTCTCGGTGCCGCCGCTGGCGCGCCTAGTTGTTACAGTAGACGCCGCCCTCCTTGGTGGCGATCGTCGCTCCTGTGGCCGTCCCGTAGTAGATCTCGCACTCCAGGTCGGTGTTCATCTCATGCGTCGCCATCGCCCGCCAACCCTTGTCGGTCGCTTCCGGGACCGAGACGATGATCCGCTTGCTGGTCCGATAGCTGTCAAGCAGGTTCGTGTCGGTCGTGTAGGTCAGGGTCTCGGCAAAGTAGTCCTCTTCCGCCGTCGCCAGGTTCCGCAGGTCGGAGCGCATGGCCGAGTAGAAGGCCTTGTCCCGGGTATTGACGAACCGCGGAAGCGCGATCACCGCCAGCAGGCCGATGATCAGGATGACCGTGAGCAACTCGACAAGTGTAAAACCGCTCTTGTTCCGCATCTTCTATCCTCGCTTGTGCGTCGAGCCTTTGAGGCCAGACGGCGCACCCTCTTGCGCAAGCTGTATGCCGTGCTCGAGGTGCCCTCTGCTCGCTCGTTGCGGCGGGTCCCGTCGCTCGGGCTACCCGCGATGGGATATCTGTCATCGCTTATTCGGTCAGAATGACCGACCGAAAGGCTATTCTACCTCCGACTTCACGGCTGCCACAGACACCATACGCTCGATAGACTCATGCATGAGCGCCTTGGTCGAGTCGACCTCGGGGTCGTCATCGGCCACGGCGCTGGCGTTGAGCTGGCGGACGAGGCCGATAAAGCGGTCGACCTCCGCCCGGAGCTGCAGGTAGACGCGCCGCTCGGGGAGAAGCTTGTTTGCAAGCCCCCAGGTGCCGACCTGGTTGATCATGATCCCTGCCAGGACGATCACGACCTCGATCCTCTGGTATGCGATCATCAGGGTCTGCAGCAGTATGATCACCACGCCGCCCAGGGCCAAGACGTTATTCAACGTGCTACGATTCAAGATTGACTTCATGCTTCCTCCTCGGGATCGGAGGGCTGCGCTGGTCACGCTGCCGACCGGGCGATGAGTGTGTGGAGCGGGGGGCGGGGGATAGGAGCGGCCGTGCAACTATGCATGGCTGTTGCGTTTTAGGCAAGGGCCGGGCCGCACAGCCGTCCGGGGCCGGCCTAGCCGGCCTTCAGTTTTACCCTGAGGTTCTCCAGCATGTCCCGGGTCATGGACGGCAGGTCGTATTCGGGCTGCCAGTCCCACTCTTCCCGGGCGGCGCTGTCGTCCAGGGAGTTCGGCCAGGAGTCCGCAATCCCTTGGCGAACGGGGTCCACCTCGTACTGGATGGTGAACTCCGGTATGTGTTTACGTATCTCGGCCCCTAATTGTTCCGGGGTGAAGTTCACGGCCGTGACGTTGAAGGCGTTGCGGTGGACGAGCCGGGCCGGATCGGCGTTCATCAGGTCCACGGCCGCTTTGACAGCGTCCGGCATGTACATCATGTCGAGGCAGGTGTCGGGGCCCAGGAAGCAGCTATAGCGCTTGTTGCGGATGGCCTCGTAGAAGATCTCCACCGCATAGTCGGTCGTGCCACCACCCGGTGGGGCCACGTATGAGATGAGGCCGGGATAGCGCAGGCCCCGCGTGTCGACGCCGAAACGCTGGTGGTAGTAGTCGCACAGCAGCTCGCCAGCCACTTTGGTTACCCCGTACATGGTCGTCGGGCGCTGCAGGGTGTCCTGCGGCGTCCGGTCGGGCGGCGTGGAGGGCCCGAACGCCCCGATCGAGCTGGGGAAGAAGACGGCGCAGCGGTTCTCGCGTGCCACCTCCAGCACCCGATAGAGGCCGCCCATGTTCACGTTCCAGGCCACATGCGGTTTCTCCTCCGCCGTAGCCGAGAGCAGCGAGGCTAGGTGGTAGATCGAGTCGATGTCGTACTTCCGGACCACTTCGTCGACCAGCCGCTTTTCCGTGCAGTCCACATATTCGAACGGCCCGTCCCTGTCCACGGCGCCGGCTGGCATACGGATGTCGGAAGCGACGACGCAATCGGCACCGCAGACCTCGCGTAGTGCGGGGACCAGCTCCGATCCGATTTGACCGAGTGCGCCCGTTACCAGAATCCTCTTCAAGTCAAGCCTCCCGAATACGGCAGGTTATTGGGCGATGGGAATTCGGCGATCCCTGACTACTTGATCAATTGAGCAATAGAATCTTCGAATTCAGATTCGATGCGGCACCGGTGACCGCGAGGCAGTTCTGCATTCGAGTAGTCAATTACTCAACTACTCAATTAGTCACGGATTCCCGAATTCCCATAACACATCCTCAAGGAAGCAGCTTTCTTTCCTTCGCCGCCTGTATTAGTTGGTCCCGAAACCGCGGGTCGGCGATCTTGATCAATGCCTCTGCCCGTTCACGAAGGTTCAAGCCGAACAAGTTGGCGACGCCGTGCTCGGTCACCACATAGTGGACGTCGGCGCGGCTGGTGACCACGCCGGCGCCCTGCTTGAGGAACGGCACGATCCGCGATACCTCGCCGCCTTTTGCAGTAGAGGGCAGGGCAATGATAGGCCTGCCACCCTTCGACTTTGCCGCCCCGCGGATGAAGTCCACCTGTCCGCCGAAACCGGAGTAGATGTAAGGTCCGATCGAGTCGGAACAAACCTGTCCCGTGAGGTCAACCTCGATGGCAGAGTTGACGGCCACCATGTTGTCGTTCTGGCTGACGATGAACGGGTCGTTAACGTAGTCAACCGGGTGTGCCTCGATCAGCGGGTTGTTATCCAGGAAGTCGTACAACTCATCGCTACCCAGCGCAAAGGTAAGAACCACCTTTCCCGGGTGCAGGTTCTTCTGGGTGCCGCTCACGATGCCGCGCTGGATCGCCCGCATACCGCCGTCGGAGATCATCTCGGTGTGGATCCCGAGCTCGAGGTTGCCCTCCAAGGATTCCCAGACCGAGTCGGGAATGCCGCCGATCCCCATCTGGACGGTGGAACCCGGCCGAATTAGGGGAGCGACGTTGGCGGCGATGGCCTTCTCGACATCGGTGGCCGGCTTGGACTCGAGCTCGGGCAGCGGCTCCGTGTACTCGGCGATAGCATTTACGCGGTTCACGTGAATAAAAGAATCACCTAGAACCCGCGGCATCTTGTCGTTCACCTGTGCGATGACGTACTTGGCATTCTGGCAGGCGGCGATCGAAGCTAGCGTTTCGACGCCGTAACTCATGAAGCCATGCTCGTCAGGCGGCGAGCACTGCACCATTGCCACGTCGAGCTCGACGATGCCCTGGCGGAACAGGCGCGGGATTTGATGCAGAAAGATGGGCACGTAATCGCCGCGCCCCTCGTTCACCGCCTTACGGTCGGCGGGGCCCACGAACAACGAGTTATGCCGGAAGCTCCCTTCCATGCCAGGCTGCGAAAGCGGGTCCTGTCCTACCAGCAGCACGTGGTTGAGCTGAACGTCTTGCAGATCGTCGACCCGTCCGGCGAGGGCCCGAACGAGGGCCTGTGGGATCGCGGCGTTGCCGGCGTAGTACACGCAATCGCCACTCTCGATCTTCTGGACGGCTTTCTCGGGGCTCTGCAGCTTGGATCTATAGTCATCTAGCCACTTCATCGGGCTCACCCTTTGTCAACGAGGTCCGCGAGCGGGACCGTGGGAAGACCGAGGATCGCACCCACCTGCTCGTTGACCAAACGTCCCTCGTACATGTAGACGCCCTTCGCGAGGCCGGGTTCGCTCAGCGCTGCGCGCAGTCCATTGCGCAGCATATTCTTTAGCGTCGGCAACACGGCGTTGGCGAGCGCCCGCGAGGCGGTTCGCGCAATGTTTGCCGTCATGTTAGGTACGCAGTAGTGGATGACATCGTGGGCGCGGAAGGTCGGATCATCGATGGTCGTTGGTCGACTGGTTTCGACACAACCGCCCTGGTCGACTGCGACGTCGAGGATCACGCTCCCCGGCTTCATCGCCTTCACCATGTCTTCGGTGACGAGAATCGGTGCCTGAGCTCCGGGGTTGAGAATCGCGCCGATCACCACGTCGGCGATCGCTGTGAACCTCTCGAGCTGCGCCATGCCCGCGACCGCGGTGACCACCTGGCCCGATAGTTCCCTCCTCAAGGCCCTTAGCTTCTCCAGACTCTCGTCGACCACGATCACGTGTGCGCCGCTCGCCAGCGCCTGCCTGGCCGCGCTGTTGCCCACGGATCCGGCGCCCAGGATAAGGACGGTCGGCGGTGCAACGCCGGGCACGTTGCCCATGAGGATGCCGCGACCACCCGTCTCGTTCTGCAGGTAATGCGCGGCGACCTGGACTGCCATGTGTCCGGCCATCTCGCTCATCGGCGCGAGGATCGGATGATCGCCCTCTTCGTCCTCGATGATCTCGTAACCGATGATCGTCGTCTCGAGCTCGGCCAGCCGCTCGACGTTTTCACGTGGGGCAACGGCCAGGTGGTGGAAGGCGCAGATGATCAGGCCGGGCTTCAGGAGGTCCAGTTCCTCCGTCGATAAGATGCCCACTCGACAGACAATGTCTGCGCGCTTGTAGGCTTCCTCGCTGCTATAGACGATCTGAGCACCGGCGGCCTCGTACTCGCTGTCTGAGAACCAGGCGGTGGCTCCGGCGTCCTTCTCAACCACCACCGAGTGTCCGTATTGGCTGAGCCGGGCTACCGCATAGGGTGAGAGCCCCACCCGGTGTTCCAGGCGATGGGTCTCTCTTGGTACGCCGATAAACATCGTCTAGGTGCCTCCGTTAGGACGCTTCGCTACATCCAGTTTACGCTTGCAAGGTCGGTGAAGGACGGGGAGGTAGGGAGCGGCACTTGATAGAGGTGGCAGCGGAGCAAGAGAGCAGTCAGCTGGGAAATGTGGGTGGTGCTGTCCGCGTGGCATGGGGGTTCTCAACTCGACGGCTCGATTGTTCTCTTGCTCTATCGCTCCACTAATGCTCCTACTTCCTAGGAACCTCCCAGTCCAGCAACAAGCTCATGAGGTTGCATCCTGATAGGCTTTCTCTCCCCAGGCAAAGGCCTCTTCGTTGAGCGTCAGCAAGGCGCAGTCGTGTTGCAGCGCCTGGCGCATGGTGTTCAGGAAGCTCTCCTTGGGGAACAGGTTCGTCGCCGCCTGCATCGCCCCCAGCGCCACCACGTTCTTCACCATCGCTTTCCCCAGGTCCATTGCGATTCGGGCGCACGGTACTCCGACCATCGTCAGGCTGGGGTCCAGTTCCGGTGGGCTTGGTATCACAGAGCTGTCATAGATGACGATTCCGCCGGGCCGGACATCGGGGCCGAACTTCTCGATGCTGGGTGGGTTGAACGCGACGAGGACGTGCGGCTGCGGCGACGCCGGGGACAGCACTTCGTGAGTGGCGATGTGGACGTCGGCGTAGGAGGTGCCACCTCGCGATTCGGGCCCGTAGCTGGGGATGTGAGTCGAGTCGAAGCCCTCGTTAATCGCGGTACGCGTCGTCAAGAGCGCAATGGTCTGCGCGCCGTCTCCGCCGGCGCCGGCAAACTTGATCGAGACATCCCCTTCAGAGATGTGAGCTGGGAATCCTTTGCCGAATCGCTGCGGCGGCTCGGTCGAGCTGCCGATCACCTCGACGACGCTCTCGGCGTCGAACTTGGGCGGGCCCAGCTCGAACCACGGGTCGGGCTCGATGTCCTTCTTGACGCCTAACGGGAAGACGGGGACCATCTTCTCTTTGACCCACTGCTCGGCCTCGGCGGTAGTCGCCTTCAAGTGTGTTGGGCACTCGGAGAGGATCTCCACGAACCCGAGACCCTTCTTCTCCACCTGCAGGCGCAGTGCCTTCTTGATCGCCTTCTTTGCCCTGGTTCGCTGCTTGTTGTCGAAGAGCGCGCAGCGCTCGACGTAGACTGGCCCGTCAAGTTGCCCGATGGTCTCGGCCATCTTGATCGGTTCACCCATGAGACGATTGCGTCCCATGGGGGATGTAGTCGTGCGCTGCTCCATTAGCGTAGTCGGGGCCAGCTGGCCGCCGGTCATGCCGTAGATGGCGTTGTTGACGAAGATGAACGTCATGGGCAGGCCCAGCTGGGTGGCCTGGATGATCTCGGCGAGGCCGATCGCCGCCAGGTCACCGTCTCCCTGGTAGCTGACGACTACGGCTTCGGGGTTTGCCGTCTTGTGGCCTATGGCGACGGCGGGAGCGCGGCCGTGGGCGGCCTGTGCGTTGCCGACATCGAGGTAGTAGTACATGAAGACGGCGCAGCCCACCGGCGAGATTGCGACGGCTCGGTCCTGTACGCCCAACTCATCGATCGCCTCGGCCAAGTACTTGTGAATCAGACCGTGACCGCATCCGGGACAATAGTGAGTGGAGTGACCCTTCAGTCCTTCGCCGTGGGCGTGTCGCTCGAACCTCTTGTAGAAGACAGTGCTCATATTACTCTCCCACCACCGCGGTAATCTTCTCCACGATCTCCTGCTGTTGGGGCAGCACGCCACCGAAATGACGAAGTCGGTCGATGGGCGGTAGCTTTGTCACCCCCGCATGGCTCAATGCCAGGCGCAGTTCGTCCTCCAGCTGGCCGGCGCCCGCTTCGACGACGATGAGGCCTTTGGCCCGTTCAACGAGCGGTAGAAACGCATCGACTGGGAAGGGCCACAGACTGATGGGTCGAAAGAGGCCGATCTTGATACCGCGATCGCGCAGCACCTCGATGGCGCCCTCAGCCATGCGTGCCGGAGTATTGCAGGCGACGATGAACCAATCGGCATCATCGCAGCGGAACGCCTCGGCCCGTTGCTCGTCCCGGCTCATCCGCTCGTATTTCTCGTTCAGGCGAATGTTGTGGGCTTCGAGATCAGGTTCGATCAGCAGGATGGACGTGTGTAGGTTGCCGCGGTGCATCTCGTCACCGTACACCGCCCACTCGGGCAGTCCCGGCTTGACCATGTGGTCGGGCAGATTTACGCGCCCGGTCATCTGTCCGAGGAAACCATCGCTGGCCAGGATGACGGGGTTGCGATACTTGAAGGCCAGGTCGAAGGCATCGATGGTCAGGTCGAGCATCTCCTGCGGTGTTGACGGGGCGAGCACTAGTGCGTGCGTGTTGCCGTGGCCCAGACCGCGGCAGAGCAGTTTGATGTCGGCCTGCTCCGGCCCGATGTTGCCCAGACCCGGTCCACCGCGCATGACATCGAAAAAGACCCCGGGGATCTCGGCACCGATCATATAAGAGATCCCCTCAAGCATGAGGCTGAACCCCGGTGAGGAGGTAAAGGTCATGCAGCGCATTCCGGCGCCACCGCAGCCGTACATCATGTTGACGGTCGCCACCTCACTCACCGCTTGGAGAAAGACTCCATCCAGCTGGGGCAGCAGCCGCGCCAGCAGCTCGGCACCCTCGGTCGAGGGGGTGATCGGGTAGCCGAAGAAGTGACGACAACCGGCCAGGACCGCACCGACTGCCGAGGCATGGTTCCCCTTGAGGATCATCGGCTCGAGCTTCGGGAGCGGCACCCGTTCGTCGGGAATAGCGACCGGCACGGGGGCTGTCGTCTTTCGTGCCCCGAACAGCATCTCCGGGTCGAGCAGCTCGAAGTCGACGTCGGCCGGCAGCGGCGCCAGCCCGTAAGGCTCCGGACAGGCCTGCAGGCATAGTCCGCAGCCGTTACAGACGTCGAGGTCGAGGACCACCGGCGTGTAGCCGGTAGCCGGGTTGATCTCCGTTCCCAGCGTGATGCAGTCCTTGGGACAAGCGGAGATACAGCGGCCGCAAGCCTTGCAGAACTCGGGGAAGAGGAATGGCTTGGGTCTGTCTTTGGTCTTCGCGTTTGCCATAGGCATCGAGGGTCGGTAGTCGGTGATCAGTGATCGGTGGTTGGCAAGTGAGAGTAAACGTCATACCAGTAACTTATAACATCTTCGGTCACCTAACATCTTCAGTTGCGATCACTGACTACTGATCACTGGTTACTGATGGCCGGGCAGCGGTGCTGGCTCGAGACACCGACCGCTGCCCGTGAACCGCAGGTTGCCAAGCAGATTACGGCCAGATTCCGCGTTCGAGAGTGACTTCCGCTACCCGCGAGATCGCCAGTACGTAGGCGGCCGTGCGGAGATCGATCGGCACTAGCGGGTCACCGTCGAGGCCACGCTCACGGCGGCGATCCTCCAGCTCCTTGAGCGACCCGTTGATCTCCTTCTGTTTCGCTATGACGGCCTCGGTGGCCTTGATCATCTTGGCCCGCATCTTCCCGTTGACTTGATCCTCTTCCCACTGCTCGTTCTCATTGTTCTGGACCCACTCGAAGTAACTCACCGTCACACCACCGGCGTTGGCCAGGATGTCCGGGAGCACCGGGATTCCGCGCTCGAAGAGGATCGCATCGCCCGCCGGTGTCGTCGGCCCGTTCGCCGCCTCGGCGATGACTTTGGCCTGAACCTCCGCGGCGTTATCGCCGCGAATCACGTTCTCCAGGGCGGCGGGAATGAGAATGTCACACGGAATGGTCAGTATCTCCTCGTTGCTCACCTCTTTGGTGCCCGGGTAACCGACCACCGAGCCCGTCTTCTTCTTGTGGTCGAGGACCTTGTCGGGGTCGAGACCGTCCGGATTATGAACGCCGCCGCGGGAATCGCTCACGGCGATGATCTTCGCGCCCTGCTCGGCGTACAGCTGAGCGGCGATGGCTCCGGCGTTGCCGTAGCCCTGGACCACGACCGTCGCGCCCTTCACCGAGTCGAGGCCGTCCACAAGACCCATAGCCAGGGCCTGCTGTGTGCAGTAAAGGCAGCCGCGAGACGTCGCCTCGTTGCGGCCCAGCGAGCCGCCCATGTTCACCGGCTTGCCCGTGACGACGCCGAGGTTGTTACGACCCTTGTGCATCATGTCATAGGTGTCGTAGATCCAGGCCATCGTCTCCGCGTTCGTGTTCACGTCCGGCGCCGGGATGTCGGTGTAGGGCCCGATCGCATCGCCCAGCTCGGATACAAAGCGCCGCGTGATCTTCCGCAAGTCGTCCTTCGTCCGATTCTTCGGGTTGCAGATGATCCCACCCTTCGCACCCCCGAACGGCACGTCCAGCACCGCGCACTTCCAGGTCATCCACGACGCGAGCGCCCGAACCTCATCGGCCGTCACGTCCGGATGGTAGCGGATTCCACCTTTGCCCGGTCCGCGGGCCAGGTTATGAACACAGCGGTATCCAACGAAATTCTTGACCTCTCCCGCCTCCGTCTCGATAGGGAACTCAACCGTGATCATCCGGTTCGGCCGCTTCATCCACTCCACCAGGCCGGCCTTCAGATCCGGGATGTAGCGCGCCGCGGTGTCGAACTGCTGCTGCGCTATGTGGAACGGGTTCAAGTCCTCTTTGCCGTTGGCGGCGACTGTCGCTGGGGACTGCTTGACTTTGCTCATTGCTGGTTCGTTCCCTTGGGTACGTGGGTCCGCGCGAGTTGCCGAATGACCATGTACCGGAAAGCATCTTCCAGGCCCTTGGGGGCCGTGTCGCGTAAGACGATATGTAACAGATGGTTAGCCCATGTGAGCGGGCGATCGGTGACCGCCCGGCCGGGGCAGAAAGTCACAGGCAGGGAAAAGTAGGAACACGGCGGCCGGCGGCGGAAGAGGGGGTCCGAGGCCAATTCTCAGGGTTGAGAACGAGCCGCGATCCAGCGTAATTGAGCTTACAGAGTTCGTTTGCAGAGATGGCGTTTGGGCGGTATCTTTGAGTGGAGCTTACTTAAGCACAACCGGCGCAGTGTCGGGAGGCCGCGTGATTCAGCGGGCCTTTGGGGGTTATTAGCCCCATGAACCTGCGTCGTCGTTCCCGCTCTGTGGCGCGGGATTCCCGTCGTCTAGCCGGGCCGCTGACTCGTGACATTTGGCGAGTCTGCCGTTCGGCCCCAGCAGTCCTGTCTGCGGTCCCAATAGCTGGCTCCGGGGTGCCAAGCCCGCTCGCGCGGTGGGACGGTAGCGGATTCGCTCGTGCCAGACGCTCAGCAACGGAGGTCTGGATGTTATATGGAAAACTGATGAAACGGAGGTCGGATATCGCCCGATCGGGAGCGAGAAAGTATCGCGTATATACGCGGAAGGACATCGGACTGATACCTCAGCTTCAGCATCTGTCGCTGACGGATCGAATCGCGATGGAGGCGGTCGCGGCGGTTCTTCCGTTCCGGGTGAACAACTACGTGGTAGAGGACCTGATCGATTGGTCCAACATACCCGACGATCCGATATTCCAACTGACATTCCCGCAGCCGGGCATGTTGAGTCCGCGCGACCTGGCGCGGATGTACCGGTTGATCCGTCGCGGTGAGTCGCAAGCGGCAATAAAGGCGGCCGCCTGTTCGATCCAGTACGAGATGAATCCGCACCCGGCGGGGCAGCGGGATCTGAACGTTCCGGTGTTCGACGATGAGCCGATTCCCGGAGTGCAGCACAAGTATCGGGAGACGGTACTTATCTTCCCGGCGGCGGGCCAGACGTGTCACACCTACTGTACGTACTGCTTCCGCTGGGCACAGTTCGTGGGTGTCGATGATCTCAAGTTTGCGAGCCGTGAGTCGGACAAGTGGGTTCGTTACCTGAAGGAGCACCGCGAGGTGACGAGCGTGCTCTTTACGGGCGGCGATCCGGCGATCATGAAATCGTCTGTCCTGCGCCGTTTTGTCGAGCCGTTGCTCGATCCGGCGTTGGATCATATCTCGAGCATCCGTATTGGCACGAAGGCCCCTGCCTACTGGCCCTACCGGTTCGTGGCGGACGATGACGCCGACGACATGCTCTCGTTGTTCGAGGAAGTGCGGGGTTCGGGCCGGCACCTGGCGTTGATGGCGCATTACACCCACTCGCGCGAGCTGGAAACGCCGATCGCTGAGTTGGCGGTGCGCCGGATCAGAGACGCGGGTGCGGCGGTGCGCTGCCAGGCACCTATCGTGCGCCACGTGAACGACTCGGCGGACAGCTGGACGCAGCTCTGGCGTCGGCAGGTTCGAGTCGGCGCGATCCCTTACTATATGTTCGTCGAACGCGACACCGGTCCCAGGGAATATTTCTCGGTTCCGTTGGCCCAGGCGCTGAGGATCTTCAACGAAGCTTATCGTCAGGTGTCCGGTCTGGGACGTACCGTTCGTGGTCCGAGCATGTCGGCGACACCCGGCAAGGTCCTTGTCGACGGTATCGCGACGGTCGGCGGTCAGCGGGTATTCGTCCTGAAGTTTCTGCAGGCACGGAACCCGGATTGGGTCGGCCGACCGTTCTTCGCCAAGTTCGACGAGACGGCGACATGGCTCGACGAGCTGAAGCCTGCCTCGGGTGCGAAGGAATTCTTCTACAGGCCGGAGCTGCGCGAGATAGCCGTAGCGCGGAGGGCCGGCCAGGCGGGTAGAGAGACGGCGCCGGCCTAGCCTCGTAATTCTAGTGAAAATTCGCGAGTCTATGACTGATTGAGTACTTGAACAACTGAAATACTCGAACTGAGAAGGGCCGCGGGGGGAAGCTCCAGCGGCCCTTCTCAGTACGCCGATCTCTCAAACCGAGGCGTTCTACATGGCGCTCAAGGTCCAGAAGATCCTCACCGTGATGCTCCGCTTCAACGACGAGTGGCACGGCACCAGTTCACGGCCCTCGAATTTCATGCGCTCGCAGCTATACCTGCGCAGCTGGTTCGACAAGTACACCACAAAAGACGAGGAAGCCGTGAAGCCGGAGGAGACGCGGGATGGGAATTCGTGAATCCACGATTATTTGACTAATTGTCTAATTCAGCCTTCGAACAGCGGCGGCGGCGCTAGTCCTGGCGCTACCCTGCGCCACCAGCGCCCAGCCGCAGGTACCTGACCGGCTGACCCTCGCGCTCTATCTGGAGATGGAGAGCGTCTCCGATCCCCAGATCGCGCCGGATGGGTCCCAGATCATCTATGCCCGCCGTTGGGTCAACAAACTGAACGACCGCCGCGAATCGGCGCTCTGGAACATGAATGCCGACGGCAGCAGAAACCGCTACCTGACCGATGGCTCATCCGCCCGCTGGTCGCCCGACGGGACACGCATCGCCTACCTGGCGCAGGGCGAGCCTAAGGGTTCCCAGATCTTCGTCCGCCGGATGGACACCGAGGGGGCTACCACACAGGTCACCCGCGTAGACGAATCGCCGGGCGCGAGGGTTGCGCGCATCATCTCGGCCTCTTTGTTGCGGGTCGGGCTAAGATCTCCCGTGACAGACTAGGCTTCCGGCCGCGAGGGTTCAACCGGTCGAGTTCGGGTGGTGGCCTTTCCTGCCCGACTCCGGCGCGATATAAGTTGTGCGCCTGAGAGCCCGGATCGGCAGCGACTCCGGGTGGATGACCCGCAAGCGTCAGGAGGCTGGAACTGAGCTCAGAAGCCGTGAGGGAAAGGAAGGGTACCGACTTTGCGTCGGTGGCGGTGCTCATAGGCATCGCGCTGGTCGACATGATCGGCTTCGGTATCGTCCTCCCGCTGCTACCGTTCTACGCGGTGGAGTTCGGCGCCTCGGATTGGATGGTGGGTCCGTTGGTAGCGTCGTTCTCGGTGGCGCAGCTGCTATCGGCACCGTTCTGGGGCAAGATCTCCGACCACTATGGCCGACGCCCGCTGATCCTCATCGGGCTCGCTTTCTCGGCGCTCTCCTACGTTCTCTTCGGCCTCGCAACCACCGTGACGATCCTGTTCGTCTCGCGCATCGTTCAGGGAGCGTCCGGTGGAACGATCGCTGTCGCCCAGGCTTACGTAGCGGACACCACGGCCCCGGAACGCCGCGCCCAAGTGCTCGGCTGGTTGTCGGCCGCCACGGGGGCGGCGTTCATGATCGGCCCGGCGATAGGCTCGTGGGCCTGGCGCTGGGGCGGTCACACCGCGCCCGGGTTCGTGGCTGCGGCGCTCTGCGTGGTAAACCTGGGCCTAGCCGTAAGGTTCTTGCCCGAGCCGTCAGCCGCGAGGCGGCGCGAGGGCAGGGGCAGTCTGGCGGTGCCTCCCCTGAGCGAGGTACTGCAGACGGCAATGCGTGGGCCGCTCGCCCGCATGATCGGTATCTACTTCCTGGGGATGGGCGCGTTCACCGCGATGACGGCGATCTTCCCCCTCTTCCTCGAGCAGCGGTTCGGAATAGATGAATCGACCGTGGGCTACGTGTTCGTTTACGTCGGCTCGGTCTCGGTCCTGGTACGCGGCGTAGCGGTGGGCAAGCTAGTACACCGGTATGGGGAGGCGGTCATCTGTCGGTTCGGCGCCGCAATGCTCGGCATAGGATTGGGGGTGGGCACCGTCGCGGACACCTACCCATTGCTGGCGGTGGCCATCACCCTTGTCGCTGTCGGGACCGGAACCCTCTTTCCACCGCTGGCAGCCCTAATCTCCCGCTCCACGTCGGCGGAAGAACAGGGGAGCACGCTGGGTCTCAACCAGTTCTTCGGTGGGGTCGCCCGCGTCGCCGGACCGCTGGGTGGCGCAGCGGTCTTCGATATCTACGGTCCCGGGGCCCCGTTCTTGACGGCGGCGCTGGGGGTCGGGGTGGCGTTTGTGATTGCGCTGCGGCTTAAGCCGGTGGCCGGTAGCCGGTAGCCGGTGGCCGGTGGGCGGTGGACGGTAGGCGGTAATCGGTCGGACGTTGGGCTCGATGATGGAAAAGGCCCGCCTCTTTTGCCGAGAGACGGGCCCCCATGTCAACGCCTGATTGAGGATACTGGCTACCGGCCACCGGCTACCGTCAAAAGATCCGCCTACTCGCTCTGGCATCCACGAGCTCATCGATCCAGGTCCACAGGTCCTCCTGCCGGTCGACGGGCAGACCCAGGGTTATCTGGTTGCGCCAGCCTCGCATGACCTCGTCGTCCTGCGTCCAGAGGCGAACTCGTTGGCGCGGGACATCCTGCTCCCAGCGCACGGCTACCGTCGGGCTGGCGTACACCAGTCTGACGGTGACTCTACGAGAGAGGTACTCGAGGGGCTCCAAGTTGATTCTCGAGTATCGGTCATCCTCCCCGCCGGCCGATCTGATGTCGGGCACGCCGTCGCTGACGATTAGAATGGTAAGCGGCTTCAGGATGAGGTTCTGCCGCTTGACAAACGTCGCCACGCGCTCGAAGAACGGGTTGAAGTCGGTCAGTGCATCGCCGGATTCGAACCAGCTGTGCAGGTCGGCATCGATCTCGTCGACCGTCTTGCCCTGGAAGTCGTGGATCGGATGGAACGACTTCGCTTCACCGGGCCGTTCGCCGCCTATGGAACCGACGAACATAACGGCCGGTTGCTCCAATCCGCCCAGCCCGTTGAGGTGGCCGTAGATGTAGTGGGCGGTGAAACGGATCGCATCGTTGTAATTACCGGTATTCTGGAACGAGCCGCTCACATCTATGCCGATGAACAAAGTCAAGCGCGGCTCCGGCTCTCCTTCCGGCGCACACGCCGCGGTGAAGAGCAGGCTCGTCGCCAACACGGCGCTCGCGATCCGCCACCGGGTCGTCCTGGATTCGTGATCAACGTACATGGCTATCACCTGTGGCTCGGTTGTCGTCGTCCTACGCTCAGTCGCCGCTCGTTGATGGTTGGCTCGATTGGCCGCGCAGAACTTGGACCAACGCGTCCTTGATCATCACGTTCTCGAGAGTAGTGAACGGTAGCTTGAAGGCCTGCCGCGACGTGATCACCACCGTGGCGCAGTTGACGGCGGCGGCGAGCAGCTGTAGCACCGGCAGCGAGACGAGCTCGAGCAGCTCGAGCGAGCGGGCGCGGAACCACTCGTTCTCCGCCTTGAGTGCGTTGATCGGGCCACGCCACCAGTCGGGCTCGGGGGCGCGTGGGCGCTCACCGGGCGCGGCTTCCTGCACCGAGATAGTCTCGCGCGCCAGCACGGCGAGTAGCGCCGGAGTGCCGAAACGACCGAAGAGGAACCAGGTCATCGCTCGAATGCCGATCCAGCCGAACGAGGCCATGGCGAGCGTTCCGCCAAAGCCGATCTGGTAGCCGGTGTTCGAGGCGATCCAGGGCGTGATCGCGTCGATCAGCTCGCGATAGAGGAATACGACCTCGAAGAACATCACGAAGAACTCGACGAGACACATCTGGATGAACGTCTTTATGTCCTTCTTATCCCAGGCCTGAGCGAGCACCTGGATCGAGGCGAAGCTTCCGCAGATCAAGACGAACAGGAAGAGCCAGAGGATCGGCGCCATCAGGGCCCGGTTCTCGACGCCGGCGAGGTCATAAAAGACCTCCGATACGGTCGGCATAAGGGTGTAGGTGAAGATGAGCGCCTCGAGCGCCGACCAGCCGATGGTCAGCAGGAAGGCGAGCCACGGGACGCCGGGCTGGAAGTATTTGCGGCCCATCCAGTCGAGCAGGGCGAACGGCGTCAGTATGACCAACCGCAGCGATTTGAAACCGAGCTGCAAGGTCAGCTTCAGGAGACCCCAGGCCCAGCCGATGAGCATCCAGACGAAGCGCGCGATACCTACCCAGAAGAGCCAGACACTACGCCCGGTCTCCCACCAGAGGAGCACGAGGGCGACGAGGAACTCGCGGCGGCCGGCGCGGAATGGCACGGTGTAGAGAGCGAGCATCGTGCACCAGATCGCTACGATGACGAGCAGCGCCGGGAGCAGCAGGAAGACACGCTTGAAGAAGGTCGCCCAGCCCGTGTTCGCCATCCAGGCGAAATCGAAGATCGTGGCCTGCGCGTCCGGGATCCAAGCGATGAGGAACGTGAGCAACTGGAAGGTAAGCTGCCACTGCTCCGGCAACGTCGCGGCGATGGCGTCTAACATGGTACCCCGTCCTTTTCAGTGACCGATTGGCCGGCAACGGCTTACCGGTATACAGATGGCCAAAAACGGAACCCCAAAGGTCCGCACTCTCGGTTGAGAACAGGAAATCGGGTAAACGGGAAGGGTGGGAGAGACGCCCCCCGGACAGGAAAGCGATCCCATGATACCCGAGGCCGGCGAGGGTGTCAAGCTGTTTCTGGGTCGTGGAGACGGGGCACGGTCGTAATCCACTGTGCGGTAAGAACTTGGCGGCGGCGTCCCGTGTTTCCAGCAGAGGGCGCCGGAGGCGAAGAGCCGGGCTGCCCAGGCTTGCCGTCGGGGGCAAAAGGCCCACGGATCGGGCGATCCCAGGCTTGTCGCAAGGTGGATCGAGGTGCAACTTGTGCCATTGTCTTTGAGCCAACCGCAGAGGAGAGGCGCATGCTGGCTGCAATCCTGCTGGTCACTATCGCTCTGTTCTGGGTCGCCTACCGGGTCTATGGAGGCTGGATGGGCCGGGTCTACGGACTCAACGATCGCCATCTGGTCCCTTCCGAAGGGCAGTACGATGGTGTGGACCACGTGCCGACGAAGACACAGGTACTGCTGGGCCACCACTTCTCGTCGATCGCCGGGGCGGGTCCGATAGTCGGCCCGATCCTGGCCGGCTTGTTCTTCGGCTGGCTACCGGCGCTCATCTGGATCATTGCAGGCTCCATTCTGGTAGGCGGCGTGCACGACTTCGGCTCGACGATCGCCTCTGTGCGCCACAAGGCGAGATCGGTGGCGGAGCTAGCCAGGCAGTACATCACGCCGACCGCCTTCAGACTCTTCCTTGCATTCATCTGGCTGGCGCTGATCTACGTCATCGTAGTGTTCATGGATCTGACGGCCGCCACCTTCGTGAACGTCGAGATGAACGGCAGCGGCGTGGCGATCTCGGCGATCATCTTCGTCGGGCTCGCGCTGATAATGGGTAGTCTGACGTATCGGCGCGGCATGAGCATCAAGACGGGTACGCTCATCTTCCTGCCGCTGCTCTTGCTGGCGATCTGGATCGGCGATGCTGTGGCGGAAGGTGCCGGCCTGCTGCCGTGGGTCGCCGGTAGCGAGAAGAACACGTGGAACCTGGTGCTTCTGTCCTACTGTCTGGTCGCATCGATCACTCCCGTTTGGATCTTGTTGCAGCCGCGCGACTACCTGTCGAGTTGGCTCTTGTACCTGTCAGTGCTGGGCGCGGGATTAGGCCTGCTAATCGGAGGGCTGACCGGCGCAACGGCCGTGGCAACTCGCTGGCCGGCTCTGGTGTCGCCGAGCGCCGTGACCGGGTTGGGAATCGCGCATATCGGTCCGCTGTTCCCGATCCTCTTCATCACGGTGGCGTGCGGGGCCTGCTCGGGCTTCCACTCGATCGTCGCCAGTGGCACCACGTCAAAGCAGATAAAGTGTGAGACAGACTCGCGCCGGGTAGGTTATGGCGCGATGCTGATCGAAGGGGTGGTGGCGGTCATCGCTCTGTCTGCGGTCGTTATTCTGCCGTTCAGCGCAGATGCTTTCGGCGAAACGCCGATCGCGATCTACGCCGGGGGCATCGGCGAGTTTCTCGCCAGACTCGGGGTACCGAGCCGATTCGGCGCCCACTTCGGCTTGCTGGCGTTATCTACGTTCCTCCTCACTACTCTCGATACCTGTACGAGGTTGGGACGCTATGTGGTGCAGGAAGCGTTCGCCTGGGACAAGAACGATGCTCGGAGCCGCGTGATCGCCACGCTCTCCACGCTGGCGCTCCCGGCGTTCCTTGTATTCGTGACCTACGCCGACCCGGCCACCGGCCAGGTACTGCCGGCCTGGCGCGCAGTCTGGCCTGTATTCGGCGCGACGAACCAGCTGCTCGCTGCGCTGGCGCTGCTTGCGGTCACTGTGTGGTTGAAGCGGACAGGCCGCACCTGGATATTCGCCGGAGCCCCGATGGCCTTTATGCTGGTGATGACGATGACGGCTCTGGCGATGCTCATCTGGCGTAATGGGCTGACGCTGATCGGCGTGATTTCGTCGGCGCTGTTCGTGCTCGGTCTGCTGCTGACCGTGGAGGCGGCTCGCGCCTTTAGGCTTGAGGAAATGGGGCCCGAGCAGGTCACCTTAAAGCCGGCGGGCGCAGGGGGCGCCTAGGGAGGATTACAGGCCGGTTGACTCGAGGACCTCGGCTCCGCTGTGACGTGGCACGCCGCGAACCCCGCCCAGGACCTGCCGGGTGAGCTCGGCGAGTGCCGCCGGCGAGAAGGGCTTCTGTAGGAAGCTCACACCACTGTCGGCCATCATGTCGCGAACCGTCCTATTGTCCGTGTAGCCCGACATGTAGATGACGCGCGTCTGAGGGCGAACCTTGTGGAGTTGTTCCGCCAGTTCGACTCCCCCCAACTTTGGCATCACGACATCCGTGATCAGAACGTCGATAGTCCCGGCGTGATCCTCTTGAACCTGAAGCGCCTCCGAGCCGTCATGGGCCTGCAGGACCTCGTAACCGCGGCCTCGTAGCACGCGGGCGGCCAGGCTCAGCACGGCGGGCTCATCCTCAACCAAGAGAACCGTCCCGCTGGTAGTGACAGGCTCTTCAACCCTCGCTGGCGGTTCTGCCAATTCGACCTGCTCCTCGACAGCCGGAAGATAGATCATGAATGCGGTGCCGTGGTCCGGTTTGCTTTTGACCCAGATGTCACCGCCACTCTGTTTGACGATCCCGTAGACGGTGGCGAGGCCGAGGCCGGTGCCCTTCACCTCTTTCTTGGTCGAGAAGAACGGCTCGAAGATGCGAGCGAGGGTCTCCTCGTCCATGCCGCAGCCCTTATCGATGACCGAAAGGACAGAGTACATACCGGGTTGCGACAAGCCGAGTTGTTGAGCCGAATCGAGTTTGAGGTCGGCGTGGGCCGTTTCGATGGAGATGGCGCCGCCATCGGGCATAGCCTCGCAGGCGTTCTCCACCAGGCTGACGATGACCTGTTCGAGCTGGACCGGGTCGGCCTTCACGCGTCGGAGTTCGCCATCGAGCACAGTCGTGAGCTGGATCCTGTCGCCGGTCATTTCCCTGAGTCGCGAGCCCAGGTCGTCTATCAGCTTGTTGAGCTCGATCAGGCGTGGCTGGAGCATCTGGCGGCGGCCGAACGCCAATAGCTGGCTGGTGAGTTCCGCGGCTCGCTCGCCGGCCTCTTTGATTACCTCGATATCGGTACGGGCCCGCTCGTCGATGAGATTCTTGAGAACGAGATCGCAGTGCCCGATGATCGAGGTGAGCAGGTTGTTGAAGTCGTGGGCGATCCCGCCGGCGAGCCGTCCGATGGCCTCCATCGTCTGGGCGTGACGCAGGCGTTCCTCCAGGGTCCTTTGTTCGGTCAGGTCGCGAGCGATGGTTGACAGGTGATCGACCTTTCCGTCGCTCGTCCTGTGAGCGACGATCACCATCGATGTTGGGATCACATGCCCGTCGCGGGCCCGGAACGGTATCTCGCCCGACCAGTAGCCGTCACGGATTGCCGCTGGGAGCACCTCATCACGCATTCGGGTCCGGTCCGGCTCGGGGTGGTACTCCCAGACCTTCACCGGTGATGGCACGTCGTCGTCCTCGAGGCCCAACATGTCGCGCCCGGCAGAGTTGAGGTAGATGCCGATGCCATCGACGGTGAATATTCCAACGAAGTCGGGGGTCGCTTGGAGGATCTCGGCCAGCCGGTTGCGGGTGTCCTCGACTTCTTTACGCTCGGTGATGTCGGCGATCAGAGATAGGCTGCCGACGACCTCTCCGTTGTCATCGCGCAGCGGTCCGGCGGAGACATGCACGTCTATTAGGGTGCCGTCGCGTCGTCGGCGGACGACCTCGACCTCCCTGAGACGGTGGCCCTGCAACAGGCGACCATGGAGTCGGCGAAACTCCTGTAGCTCGGCGTCGGGGACGAGCGGGGGAAGGGGGCGCCCTAGGACCTCAGCCTCGCTCCAGCCGAAGATTCGCTCGGCCGCGGCGTTCCAGGTGAGGACGTTGTGGTCGGTGTCCAGAGCCATGATCGCTAGCGGCGACGCTTCGATCAGCGCCCGTAGCTTCTCGTTGGTGCGCTGCAGCTCCTCGCGGGCCTGTTTCTCGACGGTGATGTCTTTCAAGGACCCCTCGTAAAACAACACTCTACCCTTCGCGTCTCGTACGGCACGGGCCTGGTCGAGCACCCAGATCAGCTGCCCGTCGCTGCGGCGAAGCTGCATGGGATAGTCACGGACCAGATCCTCCTGCTCGAGCTTGTTGATCTGACTACGCCGCACGTCGTGGTCGACGAACAGGTCGTAGGCGTTGAGCTGCAGAAGGCTCTCTCGGGAGGGGTATCCGAGAAGTTCGACCAGAGCCGGGTTGGCGTCCAGGATCGTGCCGTCGGGCGCGGTGAGGTAAAGGGCAATAGGTACGCCGTCGAACAGGCTTCGATAACGTGACTCGCGGTAGCCGTGACGCTGTGGCCTCAAGCGGCGGCGCTGCCAATTGCGGATCCAGATGTTGAGGAGCCTGCGCACCTCAGCGAGAAGGTGCGTCAGCCGCTGCTTGATCCAGACTACCAGTTTGGCTGCCTCAGGCATCCAATCGGGCTTGGTGTGTAGGAGTCGATAACGTTATCATCACCGCGCCTCAGCATTGGAGGAGCGGCATAGCGTCCAGCGGCACGGGTAACCAGAGGCGCTGGGTGTAGCCCGGCCTCGCTTGGTACCGAGAAGCCGTATCAAGCCGGCTGCGTTCTGGGGAAAGCTACGGCGGGGAAGCGTAAGCTCTCTGCTCGTGCTAAGGAGATTATAATGCCGAAGGCAGCCTTCATGCTAGACGAGTGAACCGGAGGAGGTTCCAATGAGACGAAAGCAGATCGTGTGGATCTTGGCCGCCGGCTGCGCCTTGCTGCTGTCAGGCGCGATGCGGAGAGCAGAAGCTCAGACGGCGTTCAGTCCGCCGTCGGGTGGGCCGGCAGCCGCGCAGGGAAGGGCGATTACCCCGAAGGACGTGGCCCGTATCCGCTCGACCGGGCAGATCGCGATCAGTCCCGACGGTTCTGAGATCGCCTACACGCTCAGCGTTCCGCGCGAGCCCGGCGGTGACCGGAACGGCCCGGCCTGGGCGGAGCTTCACGTGGTGGCCTTCGATGGCACGCGCGACCGGCCCTTCATCACCGGTGAGGTGAACGTCTCGCACCTGCGTTGGAGCCCCGACGGCACGTACATAAGCTACCTGGCCCGCCGCGAGGGCGATGAGCACACATCGATCTACGTGATCCCCGCCGAGGCGGGCGAGTCGGTCCGGCTCTACGAGCACGAGACGAGCGTGCAGGGCTTTGACTGGCGGCCGGATGGGCGGGCGATAGCCTTCGTGGCTGGTGAGGCGGTGCCGGAGGACCTGGCGGAGCTGAGGAATCTGGGTTTCAACCAGGAGATCTACGAAGAGGATTGGCTCTCGCGGCGCCTCTACGTAGTGGAGCTGCCGAACGGCCCCGGCGGCCCGGCCGGCGCGCTGCGGACCGTGGAGCTCCCGGGGCAGCCGTGGAGTGTGGCATGGGCCCCGGACGGTAGGCGCATGCTGGTGGATCTGTCGCCGACGCCTCTGGTCGACGACCGCTACATGTATCGGCGTTTGCATGTTATCGACGCATCTACGAGTGAGATGCTGGCAGCGATCGAGAACCCGGGTAAGCTGGGACAGTTCGACTGGTCGCCCGATGGTAGAACGATCGCGATGATCTCGGGCGTCGACATCAACGACCCCCGGGAGGGCCGCCTGATGGTCGTTGCGGCGGCCGGCGGCGCGCTGCGCGACTTGTTGCCCGAGCTGGAGGGGCACGTCGAGTCCTTCAGCTTCGTGTCGCGGGACCGTTTGGTCTACCTGGCGGGGGTCGGCGTCGGCAGCCGTTTGGGTCGCGTAAAGACCGACGGCGGCGACGCCGAGATCCTGTTCGAGAGCAGCGACCCGGTTCTCGGTGGATTGAGCGTTGATGCGAGGGGCCGCTTCGCGGCGTTGGCGGCTGAATCGCCGACTTTCCCGCGGGAAGTTTTCTCCATGCGCGTCGACCGGGCCGGCGAGCCGAGCCGGCTGACCGACGCCAACGCCTGGCTGTCGGGAATACGCTTCGCCCGGCAGGAGATCGTACGCTGGACCGCCGAGGATGGGCTGGAGATCGAGGGCCTGCTCATCCACCCGTTGGATGGAAGCATGAACGTTCCGACGATCGTTGTCGCCCATGGCGGTCCGGAGTCGCACTTCAAGAACGGGTGGCTCACTACCTACAGCCGGCCTGGACAGATGAGCGCCGCACGGGGATACGCCGTTTTCTACCCCAACTACCGGGGTAGCACGGGCCGCGGCGTCGCCTTCGCCAAAGCGGATCAAGGCGACGGAGCCGGCGCCGAGTTCGACGACGTGCTGGCCGGTGTGGACTATCTGATCGAGCGCGGAGTAGCCGATCCGAATCTGATAGGGATCACCGGCGGCTCGTACGGCGGCTACTTCACTGCCTGGGCCTCGACGCGGCACAGTCAACGCTTCGCCGCAGGCGTCATGTCCGTCGGCATCTCCAACCAGCTCTCGAAGACCGGCACCAGCGACATACCACGGGAGATGGAGTTGGTCCATTGGCTCTCGAACCCTTACGAGAACACGGACCTGTTCCTGGAACGTAGCCCGATCATGTATGTGAATGACGCGCAGACGCCGCTCCTGATTATGCACGGCAAGGAGGACCCGCGGGTGAACCCCGGCCAGTCGCGCGAGTTGTATCGTGGCATCAAGATGCAGACCGACACACCGGTGCGCCTCGTCCTTTATCCGGGCGAAGGCCACGGCAACCGGCGGGCGGCGGCGCGTTACGACTACACGCTGCGCATGCTGCGCTGGTTCGACTGGTTTCTGAAGGAAGGCAAAACGGAACTGCCGCCGTGGCGGGTGGACTACGAGCTGTCGCCCGAGGTTATGTAGGATGGGAATTCGGCAATCCGGGACTAATTGACTAACTGAACAATAGGATACTCGAATTGAGAATGGCCGCTTGGCATGCCTCGCGGCCATTCCTCATTCCGATGGTCAAATGTTCAAGTGCTCAACGAGTCCTGGATTGCCCATTTCCCTCACCACCTCAGGGGCTTCTCCTCTCGCTGCTTGTTGATCCGTCCACGTACTCGGTGCGGATGCCCGCCTGCTCGAGGGCCTCGCCCAGGTAGCCGAGGTCTTCAATCTCGACATGACGGATGACTGTGCACGCGCCGCGCGAGGCAATCAAGTCGCAGTTCCGTCTTGAGAGACGTACGGTGCCCTGACACACGGGTACTGGGCGACAAAGTTCAGTGACGGCAGCCCCGTGGCAAGCAGGTACAGATAGGACTACCGGTCGTGTGGCGATGCGAAAGGTAGGTAGGCAGCTGTCGAGGGTGCGCCGAGTCGGTCCTCAGGCGAGCAAACCGTCGATCAGCCGACGAACAGTGTGGAGTCCTCGTCCTCCATTACAGTGTCGGCGTGCGCTTCGTCAGCGCGAGCCCTGTCGTGTCTTGCCCAACCAAACAGTCCCAGCAAGGCGATGGCGAAGAGTGACAGTAGCAGATTGGACCTCATCCCAAACCTCCACCATTTGGTCCAACTGGTATTACACCAGTCTCAGCATCTCGATCCCTGGAAAGATGAAGGCGCGGGCCTTTCGACCCGCGCCTTTGGGGTGACCACCGACCATGACACCGCTGCCCAAGGTATGGTTTCATGGTAGGTCCGGCATCTGTGCGGGGACCGGCCAGTCCGGCTTTGGCCGGCGTTTGGTGAGGCCGAACACTCCGGCCTCCCGGTACCGGTAATACGAGTGACGGTCGGTGGTGAGGAACAATTGGCCCGACGCAAAGCCGGTCGCGACGACCGATCCGGTCATGCTGACCGAGGGGCGTCGGTCCTTTTGACCGGTCAATTTCAGCATCACTGCGGCGCGCATCGGGAACCTGTTTCGCTAAGCTGTTTGATTTATTGGCTTTTCTCGGCTCGTCTCTCGACTGTCCTGACTGACGGAACGGGTGTCCTTCCGTCCCTCGTCACTAGTAAGAAGCTATTTGCGTGCCAACCGGGGGAACATCTGACGGGTAGCGGGCGGACTCCCCGCGGGCGGGGTTTGGGAGGGTTCAAACGTTTGTTTGGGGCACCCTCAGGCGGCGCTACTCGGTGGCCTCGTCCAGCAGATGGGCCAGCCGCTGGGCTTGGGCGCGGCGCGTGTAGGTCTGGATGGCTATGCCGCCGGTGGGGGAGTCGATTCTCGCGGATTCGAGGAACTCGCCGAGCCAGCCCTCGAGGCGGCGGGCGATGGTCTGCGGGTCATCGGTGAGGTCGAGCTGTCCGCATTCGCGCAGAATCCGTGAAGCTTCGCCGCCGGGAGGTCCGACGGCGAGGATGGGGCGACCGGCGCCGAGGTACTCGAACAGCTTGGCACTGAGCCAACCGAGATCGGGATCGCTCCAGCCGACGAAGAGTAGCGCGGTTGCGGCGGCCTGTTGGGCGAGACACTCCTGGTGTGGTACGGCCGGAAGTTGTCGTACCAGGTTGGCGACGCCGTGGCGTTCGGCGAGCTCAGCGACGGTGCCGGGTGCCGTGCCGAGGAAACGGATTTGGAACCCCGATCGGTGGAGGTCGAGTTCGCGCCTGCTCGCCAGCAGGGCCAGGGCCTTAAAGAGTGGCTCGGGGTTCTGGCCGGGGTGGATAAGCGTCCCGACATAAGTCAAAACGAACTCGGCAGTGGACTGAGGTTCACTAGGATAGTCGTTCGGATCGAACCCGTTGTACACGACTTCGACGTCGTGTCCGTGCAAGTCGTGCAGTTCCCTCGCCCAGGTGGGCGCGACGGTCGTGATCAATGTCGCCCGGTGCAAGACGCGGCGTTCCAGCCGCTTTTCCATCCAGCTGAAAGGCCCTATCCGGGAATCCCAGTGGTTGTCCGACCAGAGGTCTCGGTAGTCGGCGATCCAGGGCAACCCCGAGTGTCGCTGGAGCCGCCCGGCCACGATGTGTGAGCTCGGCGGCCCAGAGGAGCTGAAGATCGCTTGGAAGTCTCCCGCGCCGAGGAGGCGGCGGCCTTCGCCGGCGGCGAAAGGCACCCACCCGAGGGTTGCATCGGGCATCCGCACCGAGCTCATCGGCACCAGGTGCCGGAGCATGATGTAGGCGGCGCGACCGACTCGGCCTCGGCGAGCGGCTCGTTCCCGCAGGGCTACAGCTTCTGAGTCGGCGTCGCCGCGGCTCCGTACCGGTAGTATGCTCCACGGTGATACGTAACGAGTGACGTGGACGTTTGCGTAGCCTGCGTTCCAGACAGCGGTCTCGGTGCCGGCCGTGAGGATCGTGGGTTGCCAGCCGAACTCGGGCAGGTACTGGGCCAGCTTCGCCACTCGAAGTCCACCCACGGCCGGATTAGGTGGGTGGAAGAAAGAGATGATCAGCAGGCGGCGCGAGTCGGTCATGGTCCCTGAGCGATCTCGCGAATCCAGTCGTCCATCTCTTCGCCGGACCGAAGCAGCGGCGCGAGTGCCTGCGCGCGCTCCTTGAAGGGAGTGAACAAGCTTGGGCGTGTAGCCCAGCGCATGATTTCCAGGCACAACTCCTTTATCGGCATCGCCTGCCCGACGCCGTCGAGCCGAATGTTCTCGGCGATAAACCCGAGGTCTGTACTGAGCACCGCCAGACCGTTTGCCAGGTAGGCGGAGTATTTGGAGGTGGGGGAATGGTGGAAGTAGGGGTTGTCCGTGGGCCAGAGGATGAGGCCGGCATCACAGCGCTGGGCCAGCCAGTCGTGTGCCGACAGGTTGAGCCTGCCGTAGTGTCGGGCGTTAGTGACTCTTAATTCCTCGAACCACTTCTCGACTGATTCGCGCCCCGGTCCGCATACGTGGAGCCTCGCTTGCGGCGTGTTCTGAATCGCTCGCAGGACTTCACGGAAATTGGGCGCAATCGTCGGGTCTACCGCGCCGGAGTACATGAAGTTCACCGCGCCGGCCTGAAAGTCGATGTCGACACCCTCCTCGCTCTCCGCCGCCGGGATGTAGATGTTCCGTCTAAAGGTCCTGAACCGCTCGCGCTCGGTACCGTGAAGGTCGACGATCAGGTCAACGTAGCCCGCGGGCGTCACGATCAGGTGCGCCGAACGCAGGAAAGTCCGCTCGATCGCCCTGACCTGGGGGATCTGGTACTCGGTCGGCGGTCCTCCCGTTGCCGCCTTTCCTTCCGCGAAATCGATGGGCAGATCCGCTATGAGCGCAATGATCCGCTGGCCCGTAATCTTCGTTTTCAGCGCCAGCGCCTGGTATCCGCGGTGTGCCAGCGAGAGCAGGGTGGGATGGCTCAGATGGGAGAGCACCGGAATCTTCGGGTAGAGAAAGAGAAGGTAGCGGGATCGGTCGGTGAGTAGACGCCAGAATTCGCCGGCAAGCCAGCGTACAGCTGTGAACCGTTCAGCCATGCGACCGTTCGTCGGTGGCTCGGCGGGTCGCAGCCAGGCGACCCGCGAGTCTAGACGATCTGCGTGCCGCTCCAGAAGCTTGACGAGCGCAGCGATGTAGACGCCGTTGGCCGACGCGACGGGTACCCCGGGGGCGCCCGGTTCGAAGGCGTAGAAACAGAGAGTGGCCTTCGATTCTTCCTTACTAGATCGCATCGGCAAAACCGGGTTCTATCTTCTTGAAGATCCAATAGCCCAGGAACGCGACCACGGTTGAGGCTGCAACAGCAACCCCGGTAACACTCCAATCCGGGAACGTGCCGAGTGCGGTAACGTGGCGAAAGCCGTCGAGAAGCCCGGCCGCCGGGTTCAGCATCAAATAATATGGGCGCCAACCCTCCGGCACCGCGGATAGCGGGTAGACGACTGGGCTGCCGAACAGCCACAGCTGTATCAGGAACGGCAGCGCGTACCGGAAATCACGGTAGTAGACGTTGAGCGCGCCGACGGCCAACGCGACTCCGGAGGCCAGCAATGCCAGGGCCAGCCAAAGCGGGATCACCAAAAGCGCCTTCGGTGTGAGTTGCATGCCAAGCGCGGGACCGAGGACCAGGAGCAGAGCGAAGGCAAAGACGAAGTCGAGGCCGGCGCTCATGACGGCCCCGAGGACGGGTACCTCGCGGGGGAAGTAGACCTTGCGAACCAGGCCCGCGTCGCTGAGCAGCGCCTGCGCGCCCTGGGTGACCGCCGTCTGTAGAAATATCCAGGGCACCAGCGCAGACAGAGCGAAGGCCGCGTAGGGTACGCCGCCACCCGATATGCGGGCGACGCGCCCGAAAAAGAGTGTGAAGATGACGAGAAAGCCCAGCGGTTGCAGGATCGCCCAGGCGAATCCCAGCACGGCCTGCTTGTACTTCACCCTCACGTCGCGCTCGGCGAAAGCGAGGACCAGCGTCCGCGAGGCCCACAGCTCGCGTAAGCTTCCCCAAAGCTTGGCGCGACGGCGCGCTTCAATGACCCGGTCGAAGCTTGCAGTCTTCAACCCGCACCCTCCGAAGATGTCCCGGATACCGGTTGGTCCTTGATCACCCCCCAGACGCGGCCCGCTTGGACGCTCGCGGCGAGCAATCCGCCACAACAGAAACGGCGCGCCGCATGGGCGAGCGATCGCACGACGGCCCGAAGCTGCGTTCTGGTCTGATAGCTGTGTCCCGTCATGTGTGCGAACTTAGCCTGGGCTCGACCCCGTCTGAACCTCACGCGTATGAGTCTCCAGAAACCCAGGTCCTCCTGCGTCCGCCGGTGCCAGAGCCAGGCGTCAGGCGTGTAGATGATTCGGCCGCCTGCAGCCGCTAGACGCATCTCCCACTCCTCCTCATCGCCCGCGATCCTCAGAGCTTCGTTGAAGAGGCCGACCTCATCGATCGCGGCACGAGAGACGGCCATGTTAGCGCTCCACACCGCTCGCGCTTCGACTTCCGCGTCACCGAGATCGAGCTCGGTTTCGCCGAACGGCTCGCGCCCGCAGAGGCGTGGAGGCTTCCCCTCGAGGCGCAGCAATATCTTGCCGCCTACACAGCCGGCGTCCGGGTTGCGAACCGTTGCCTTTACCAGAGCCTGCAACCAGCCCGTTGGCGCCTCGATATCGTCATCGACGAACACAATGGGGTCGCCGCCGGCGCGCCTGATTCCTTCGTTGCGTGCGGCGTTCGCGCTCACCGGGTCTCGACGAATGTACTTGACGTTCGGGGTGCCGCCGCCCTCGGCAAACACGCTGAGGAGGGCAGGTGTATCGTCGGTGGAACCGTCGTCGACGACGATGATCTCGTAGCGCTCGGCTGGATAGTCCTGGGCCAGCAGGCTGTCGACCGTCTCCTTGGCAAGACGAGCCCGGTTGCGGGTAGGTATGATGACCGATACGAAGGGCACGTCAGGCAATCGCTATCTCCTCAGACGCATGACCCATAGCCCCGTGAGTCGCCAAGTCAAAAAACGGAGCTTCTGCATGAGTGCGTGCAGGCCCACGGCCTTGCGGTAGACGAGCGGTGCCAGACTCTGTAGGCCCAGGCCGGCGAGTTGGGCGTTCCAGCTCATACCTTCGAAACGGCCGATCCCGGCTGCCAGGTGACACGGATGTCGGTCGGCGTCACTGAAGGTAGCACGCTGAAGAAACAGACCGCCGGGCCTCAGGCAGGCTACGAGCCGCCGCGCGGCGTCGAGCGGCTCGGGCAGATGCTCGAGCACGTCGAAGCAGACGACGACATCGTAGGTGCCATCGGGCTCGGGCGACATCGAGTGAGATTCGACGAAATCGCCCGAGAGTCCTCTGCGCTGGAACCGATGTCGCGCGAGACGGAAGGCCGGTCCCTCCACGTCGACCAGCGTGACACTGTACCCTCGTCGTGTGAGGTAGAGAGCGTCGCTGCCTACACCGCAGCCGAAGTCGTAGACGCGACCCCAGCCCGCTTGCGCCTGATGGTTCTGGGCGAGATAGGCGAGGGCATCCCAGTAGGGTCGCCGGTCGGCGCTCGCATGCCATTGCATCAGTTCCCAGAGGTAAGCGTCGGCGCTCCGATAGAATTCGAGTAGCTCGTCGTCCGCGCTTGGATTGGCGCGGGTCCAGTTCTCGGCCATTTCGTCGAGCGAATAGGAGCTGAGGCGCGCGCGCACGGCCTCGCGACTCATGCCTGTGAAACTGGTGAGGTCATCGATATCCTCATCCGTGATAAAGACGGGGTCGAAGCGCTCGCCCCGCTGGGAGCCCTGTTCCTGCACTAGGGCCTCACTTCCCATTCGTGCTGAACGTGGATTGCCAATCGAAGACATCGCCGAAGGCCTGTTCCGATCGAACGGAGCAATACAGCTGATAGACACGGGGGAGTAGGGGCACCGAATGGAGTCGGCACGAGATGGTCACTGCGCCATCGATTCGTTCCGGCGCTCCGCCGTCGACCAGCATGGAACAGAGGATGAGATTGCCGGGCCGGCCGTCGGTAATTCCTATGCTGAAATGTGGTCGGTTGACGGGAACCTTTGCCTTGAAATTGAGCCTGACCTCTATATCCTCTCCGGTCTTGAAGGCATAGCGTTCCTCACCGTCGGCCCCGTGGCACGTGGCCTCCTCGAGCTGGAGGTAGCGTGACGGGCGCGTGGCGGTACTCTCGGGGAGTCTGCTTTGACGCTTCGTATCGACCCAGTCCAGGTACTGTGCCAGGACATCCTTGACGTCACCCAGCGCCTGCACACGACCGTTGAGTAGGAACAGCCCCTGCTGACAGATCGCCTCGACCGCGGAAAGGTTGTGTGAGACGAAGAGGAGCGTGCGGCCCTCCGACACCAGGCCGGTCATGCGCTCGACGCATTTCGCCTGGAAACCCGCATCGCCGACGGCCAGTGCTTCATCGACCACGAAGATGTCCGGATCCAGGTGAGAGGCGATGGCGAACCCGAGCCTGAGTTGCATTCCCGATGAGTACATCTTCACCGGCGTGTCGAGGGCGTGCTCGAGCTCGGCGAACTCGACTATCTCGTCGAAGCGGCGGCGTACTCCATCCCTGCTCATGCCGAGGATCTGACCGTAGAGCGAGATGTTCTCCCTTGCGGTGAGTTCCGGGTGGACGCCCGAGCCGACCTCGATGAGAGCACCGACTCGGCCGTGCACCAGCGCGCGGCCGCCGGTGGGATAGGTGATGCGCGAGATGATCTTCAGGGCCGTCGTCTTGCCGGCACCGTTGGGCCCGATTATCGCGAATGACTCACCATGCTGGACATCGAACGAGACCTCATCCAAGGCTAGCGGGCCGCGTTTCGTCGCTGGCCTGCCTCGCAAGCGCTGCGGCAATCGACGCAGTGCCGTCGATAAGTCGTGACGGAGCGACGCGTAGCGAGGTCCGCCGCCACGGTAGCGTTTGGATACTTTCTCCAGAGTTACTGACGGGGTCATCGTCGAGTTCCTGGCCTCGTCTCGATCCTGGTGTAGCACGGTTGGCTCAATCTGCGACTGAACCTTAACCTGGCAAACCCGCCGCCTGTAATAGAAGCTTCAGGTCCGCAGCGACGGTCTTCGGCACCGAGCACTTTTGGACCATATACTGGCGCGCCTCGCGACCCATCGTGCGTGCCCGGTCGGGGTCGCGCGTTAGAGCCAACACGGCCCGACGCAGTTCTTCGGGTCGCTCGGGCGGGACGAGGAAACCATCGCGCCCGTCCCGCACGTATTCCGGGATTCCTCCCACCCGGGTGGCTACGACCGGAAGCCCGCAGGCCATAGCCTCGCACATCGCGACACCTTGAGTAGCGCTCCGGGCGGGCGCCACGAAGTAGTCGAATCGACGTAGCAGGTCGGGTATTTCCCGATGCGGAACGACCCGTTCTTCAAGCCTTACCGGAGCGTCGACTCGGCGTATCGATTCTCGAATTCTGTCAGCCTCCGGCCCGATACCGATAATCGTCAACTCTGTGCCTTCGACTCCCGCATACGCCTGCACGGCCAGGTCGAGGCCATGAACGCGCCGCAGAGGACTCAGAGCTAGCCCGCGGCTCGCCTCCGCGGTCGAAGGTGACCCCGTAGGGCTGAAGCGGTCGACATCCACGGGATTAGGTATGACTTCGGTGTTCGGGTGGCGAAAGCGAGTGTTGCGCTCGGCGGTCCGGCGCAGCCAGTCGGAGACGTAGACCGTCGCAGTCGCGCGTGCGAGGGAGTGTCGCAAACGCAGCAGCTTGCGCGTGTCGTGTAGTAACGATCGCAGGCGGGCGAAGCCTCTGTGGTAGCCGTGCAGGGCGGTCAGCATCGCCTCGTAGCCGTGGACCCAGGCCACGCGAGGAAGGTCCAGCGACTCTGCCGCGCGGGTGTGGGGGATACCGGGATAGGGGGTGTGCAAGGCAACGACCTGGGCTTTGAACTGCACGCAGTCGACTAGCACGGAATCCCGATCGCCCGCCACTGCGGGAATCCCCTCATACTCGTAAGCTCGCCTGGAGTTGTGGCCGACTCGGTAGACTCGTACGTCGTGACCGGCCCTCACGTACGCCGTCGCGCGGGTGTGCACGTAGACCCCGGTTGCCGGGTCATCTTGATCCGGGTAATACTCGGTGAAGACCGCTATCTTCATAGTGGTTGTGCACGGCGGGCGGCGGCAGGGGGCCCCTCTAAAAGAAAGCGCCAGGTGGCTTGGCGCAACAGTAGCTGATTGCCGTTGACGGCTCCGGTTATCCGTTCAATCTTAGACTTGCCCTCCGCTCCGCTCGTAGCGAACCGCCTCTGGCCATGGCACTTCCGAGATAGAGGCCGGTGAAACGATCTACAGTCATCGTCGCGTCCTTCTGCACGCTGCTCGCGCTCGCCGCGGGGGTGGTTGCGGTTACCGCCGGGGCACTCGCCGTGGGGCCGCTTTTATCGACCTTCGCATCACATTGCTGGCCATCGTTCCGGTGATGATCCTGTTGCCGGAGCTGCCACTCGCCATCCCGCTACGGACCGAAGACCTATTGATGGCCCCACTGGTGGCCGGCTGGCTGGCGCGTCTGGCGCTGGATAAAGAGCGTTGGCCGTCGACGCCGCTCAATCGTCCTCTCTTCGCTGTGATTGTGGTCGAGCTGGCGGCGGTGCTCTGGGGCGTGTATCGGGGGACGGCGGGGTTCGGGCCGCAATTGTACAGCGCCTCGTTCTTTCTGCTGAAGACAATCGAGGTCACGTTTCTGTACCTGATTGCGGTTTCGGCCATGCGAACGTGGCGAGACGTGCGGGCCTTCACGTTTGTCTTCTGTGCATCAGCCGCCGCCCTCGGCCTCTGGGGTGTGCTGGAGAGTGGAGCACGTGCGGTGGGCGAGGCCATCACCGGACCCGCCGGCCACGCCGGCTACAGCCTGCTCGGTCTGACCCTGGTGGTTCTGCTGACTACCCTCGTCGGACTGATTCTCAACGAGCGGTCGCGATCGATCCGGGGTCTCTTGATACTGGCGGCGGTGCCGGTCGCATACTCCCTGCTGTTCACGCTGTCGCGACAGAGTTACGTGGGCGCCGCGGCGGCGGTCGCCGTGCTCGTCTGGGTACAGGACCGGCGATTGTTGGCGCCGGCACTACTGCTGGCACTCGTGATCCCGCTCCTGCTCCCGGGTGTCGTCGAGGAACGGGCCACATCGATCTTCACCGGGGCCCCGGATCCTGTCACGGGCGGGAGCCCGTACGCCACCCGGTTGAACGCCCTGCAGACGAGGCTCCCCGAGGTACTGGGCCAGAGTCCGCTGATCGGCTTCGGGCTGGCGGCCCTACCACCGGGCTTTCTCGACAACCAGTACCTGCTCGTGCTCTACTACACAGGCTTGATCGGGCTGGCGGTGTTTCTGTGGCTTCTGTGGACGGCCACCCATACGTCTTTCGGGGCCTTCAGGTCGCTCGAGGGTGAGAGGAAGGGTCTGGCACTGGCTTGGCTCGCTGTAACGGTGGGCCTCGCGGTAGCAGGACTTGCGGGTAGCCCGTTCGTCGCGGTGCGCGTCCGGCAGGTGTACTGGTTTCTTGCGGCCCTCGCCGTCGCGGCGTACCGAACGACGGGGGCTCGCGAGGCAGGCGAGCGCCGGCCTGAGGCGGCAGGGGTGGCGGATTGAAGGGCTTGTTGCTGACGCAGGAGTTTCCGCCCGTTCTGTCGGGCGGGATCTCGATGTACTACTACAACCTTTGCTGTCACCTGGATGGGGCGGTATCGGTGCTCACCCCACGAGGGCCCGGTGCCGCAGAGTTCGATGCAGACCAGCCATTCGCCATCCACCGCCGACGCATTCCAATCGTATCGCCGGGGATGATGACCCGGAGCGCGAACCGCTTTCTGCGTCTCGCCCGCATGGCTTATCTCGCGCCTGCCCAGTGGATGTTGTTCCTGCGACACGCGTCTCGGACACTGAGTGAAGAGCCGGCAGATGTGGTTTTGATCGGTCACCTGTATCTCGGACCGTTGGGCCCGCGACTTCGTCGCCGGCTACGCACACGCTACGGTGTCATGCTCCACGGGTCGGAATTGCACCGTTACATGGGTTGGAGTGCCGTGAGGCGAATCGCGTTGGGTGCCCTGGACGCGGCCGACTTCGTAGTCGTGAATAGCGAGTTCACCCGTCGTCAATACCTCGAACGGGGTGTGCGGAGTGACCAGCGATTCCTGAAAGTTAGCCCGGGTGTCGACACGTCCCGTTTCAGGCCGGACGCCGGTGATCCGCTCGAGATAAGAAGGCGGCACGGACTGGCCGATCGACCTGTATTGCTATCGGTGGCTCGACTCGTCGAGTGGAAGGGGCAGGACAGGGTGCTCGAAGCCCTAGCGCGAGTTCGTGAGGTGGTCCCCGACGTCGCGTACTTGATCGTTGGCGAGGGGCCGCACCGAGCGAGTCTGGAGAATACTGTAAGGAAGTTGGGGCTCGAGCGGCACGTGGTCTTTGCCGGGTTCGTTCCGTCGAGCGAGTTGCCGTCCTACTACCGCGCGGCGGATGTCATGCTAGTCCCAAGCCGCGAATTCGCCGCCGGTCTCCCGATCGAAGGCTTCGGCATCGTCTACGTCGAGGCGGCGGCGTGTGGCACGCCGACGATTGGCGGCCTCGGCGGCGGAACGGAGGAGTCGATCGAAGACGCCGTGACTGGCTTCCGGGTCGATCCCAACGATCCGGAGGCGATTGCGGATGCAGCCCTCGAGCTGCTCGAAGATCGGGAGCTCGCCGGCCGCTTCGGACGAGCCGGTAGAGAGCGAGCTGTGCAGCAGTTCGACTGGTCGATACAGGCGGACCGTATCAGGGCATTTCTGGAGAATGTGGTCGATGAGAAGTAGGTGCCCGAGCAAGCGGTTGCCTCCCCGCGAGGCCTGAGCCGAACGTGCGCGTTCTGCAGGTTACCGCCATCCCCGTCACGGCCCTGCGATTCGTAGTGCCGCTGGCGCAGGCGCTGCGCAAATCCGGGCGCGAGGTCGAGTTCGCCACGGGGCCGGGCCTGGGGCTCGATGCGGTCGAAGCTCATGGCCTTCGGGTACACAGGCTGCCGATCTCTCGCAATCTGCTAACGGCGAGGACACTGCACGCGGTGGGCGCGTTGCGCTCGCTGATAAGGGCTGGCGATTTCGACGTCGTGCACGCCCACACGCCGGCGGCGGCGGCGGTCGCACGGTATGCAGCCCGCCGCCTGGGCGCCCGAGTGCTTTACACGATGCACGGGTCGTTCTGGGGGGTGGGTGTTCCGGCTTGGCAGCGAGCGCTGTTCACCTTGATGGAGCGACGCCTGGGGCGGTGGACCGACTTCGTGCTGACGGTCAATCCGGAGGACGCGGCCGACTGTGTGAGGCTTGCGGGTCGTCCGGCAGATTCGGTGCGCGTTCTGCCGTGCGGTGGCGCCGGCGTGGCACCGGAGTTCTTCCTAACTGATGAGGAAAGAGACGGCCTACGCCGGACGATGCGCGAGCGCTTGGGTCTCGCGCCAGGCGATCCGCTCATCGCCTACATAGGGCGCACGGCGGCGGCGAAGGGCATGAAGATCTTGGCGCGGGCCTTCGAGCAGATCGCCGGCGAAGAGAAGCGAGCCCGGCTTCTGGTCGTCGGTGGCGCCCTGGAGCGGGAGCGAGCTGCCTATTCGCGGGAACGCTTCCTGGGAGAAGTGGGTGAAGCGGCGGCGGGCCGCGTCTTGTGGCAGGGCTTTCAGGAGCAGGTACCTCCGTTTCTGGCCGCGGCCGACCTGGTGGTTCTGCCGTCGCGACGCGAGGGATTCGGGATGAGCCTGGCGGAAGCTGCAGCCGCGGGTCGGCCTGTGGTGGCCACGGAGACAAGGGGGGCCAGGGCGGTGGTAGTGCCCGGCGAAACGGGCTCTCTGGTGCCGGTGGGTGATGCGGAGGCGCTGGCAAGAGAGACGCTGCGATTGATTGGTGATCGGGCGGAGTCCGCTCGCCGGGGTGAGGCGGCACGACGGCGGGCGTATGAGCGCTTTACTCGCGAACGGGTTCTCGCGGCGTATCTGGAGGTCTACGAGTTGATGAACGGGGTGGCTACGGCACCCGTGGGTGGTCGTTGAATGGCGCGCCAGGGCTCAAGGCCGGAACCGACCAGGGTCGTTTACGTCGTGGACAACGTCAGCTTCCGCGGCGGCGAGCGCACGGTTTTGCAGCTGGCCAGGGGGCTGCCCCGTGCACGCTACGAAGTGGCGGTCGCCTGCTCGCCGGGAGGCATGCTCGTAGAGCGACTTCAAGATCTTGGCGTGCCGGTGATCGCCGCGGAGATGCGGAGACGGCGGCGTCTGGACACTGTACTCGCACTGGCCCACACGTTCAGACAGCTCAAGCCACATATCGTGCACACTCAAGGTAGGGGTGATCCTTTCGGTAGGGTTGCGGCGCGGTTGGCCAGGGTACCAGCGGTCGTATCGACGACCGCGGCGATCGCGGGTCGTTACAGGGTGAACGAGCGTTGGCGCAAGGCGCTCTATCGAGTGATCGACTTCACAACGGACAGATTGGTCGATCGCTTCATTGTTGTTGACCGCAGATCGGTGGAGGTACTCTCAGAGAGACATGGGATTCCCGTCTCTCGAGTCGTGGTCATACCGAACGGGATCGAGCTCGACCGCCTGGACCCGGCGACCACTCAGCGCGGCGCCTGGCGCAAGCGTCTTGGTGTGGCCGATGACGCATTCCTGATCGGCGGGCTCGGGCGTCTGGCTTGGGAGAAAGGGTTCGCCGATCTGATCAAGGCTTTCGCGTCCCTCGGGAGCCCCGACACGTGGCTGGTGATCGCGGGCGACGGCCCCGATTGGGAAGAGTTGCGCGCCCTGGCAGGAGCACTGGATGTGTCATCGAGGGTCCTCTTTACGGGCTTCGTGGAGGAGGTGCCCGGGCTCTTGGCGGACCTGGACCTATTCGTCTTGTCATCGCATCAGGAAGGTCACCCGCTGGCGCTGCTCGAGGCGATGGCGATGGGTACCCCGGTTGTGGCGACCGACATCGCCGGCGTCGCCGAGACTATAACGGACGGAGTTGACGGGATTCTCGTTCCACCCGGAGATGTCCCGGCGCTGGCCGAGGCGATGAGGGCCGTTGGCCGGGATCCTGAGGCCGCCGCGCGAATGAGTCGCGGTGGTCGCAAGAAGGTCGAGCGCGAGTACACAGTAGAGCGGATGGTTCGGCGAACAGCGGTTTTGTACGATGGCCTGCTCGCGGAAAAGGGCCTGACTGTGTAGCTTAGGCTTGTCCGCCGATCCGCCCCCGCCCCGTTCTGCACCCGAGTTCTATGCTGGGGTTGCAACGAATCGTCAAACGAGGTCTGGATATCTTGCTGAGCGCCGCGGGGCTCATCTGTCTCGCCGTGCCCTTCGGTCTTATCGCCCTGGCCGTCAGGCTCGACTCGGCCGGGCCCGTTTTCTTCCGTTATCCGCGGGTGGGGAAGGATGGGGTCAGCTTCGTGCCGCTCAAGTTCCGGACGATGGTCGAGGGTGCGATCGATCAGGGGTTCGGCACCACGCTCAGCGAGGACGATATTCGACTAACTCGAGTTGGCACCTTTTTGCGCCGCTGGGCGCTGGACGAGCTGCCGCAACTGTGGAACGTTCTGAAGGGAGAGATGAGCCTCGTGGGGCCCCGTCCCACGTTCGCCTACCAAGTTGAGCGTTACGACGAGTTCCAGCGCCGCCGGCTCGAGGTCAAGCCGGGGATCACCGGCTGGGCGCAGGTCAACGGCAGGAACGCGATTGGCTGGCCGGAGCGCATCGAGCTGGATGTCTGGTACGTGGACCACGCGACGCTCTGGCTCGACTTGAAGATTCTGGTCAAGACCCTGTGGTTGGCCTATGTGGTGCGTGACGGTATCTACGGCACAGACGGGGTGAACCCTGACTTTCGCTGATCGATGAGCGAGGCGAAGCCAGTCATCATCTATGGGGCCGGCGGCCACGGTAAGGTCGTGCTCGATGCGCTGCTGCCGAGCGGCCGCGAGATCGCCGGCTTCATCGATGACGATCCGCAGCGCGCCGGCGGCATCCATTGCGGGTACCCGGTCGTCGCGGGGCCTGGCGAGTTCGATTCGCCGGGCGCTGTGGAACTGGTCGTGGCGATCGGTGATGCGGCCAAGCGCCAGCGGGCGACGGCCCGGGTGGAAGAATTGGGCTACGGGCTGGCGACGGCGGTGCACCCGGCCGCGGTGATCGGGTCGGGCGTCCGCCTCTCACCGGGCGCCATGGTGATGGCCGGCGCCGTGGTGAATCCCGACGCATCAATCGGTCAAAGCGCGATCATCAACACCGGCGCGATCGTCGATCACGACTGCGCGATCGGCGACTTCGCCCACGTGGCGCCAGGTGCGCGGCTGGCCGGCGGTGTGAGCATCGGCGCTCGCGCGCTCATCGGCGTGGGCGCCAGCGTGATCCCGGGGGTCACCATCGGCGCCGACGCCCTGGTCGCGGCGGGCGCCGTTGTGGTTTCCGATGTGGAGGCCGGCATTAAGGTGGCCGGGGTACCGGCACGGCCGATCGGCTGATGGTCGGGCCCATCCCGCTCTCCAGACCCGATATCGGCGACGCCGAGCGCGCCGCCGTCCAGGAGGTGCTGGCGAGCGGACGGCTCAGCCTGGGTCCGCGGCTCGAGGCGTTCGAGGCGGGGCTGGCCCGCTGTGCCGGCACGCGTTACGCCGTGGCCACTTCCAGCGGTACCGCGGCACTACACCTGGCGGTGAACGGCCTTGGCTTAGCGCCGGGCGACGAGGTCGTGACCACGCCGTTCAGCTTCGTCGCTTCGACGAATTGCCTTCTGTTCGCCGGCGTGCGGCCGGCATTCGTGGACGTGGAGCCCGATACCCTGAACATCGACCCCGAGCAGGCCCGGCGCGCCATCGGCGAGCGGACGCGGGCGATTCTTGGTGTCGACGTGTTCGGCCACCCCGCCGACTGGGACGCGCTGCGCCGAACCGCTGATGAGCTCGGCCTGCGTCTGATCGAGGACTCGGCCGAGGCGCTGGGCAGCCGCTACAAGAGGCGGCCCGCCGGCGGTCTGGGCGACGTCGGGGTCTTCGGCTTTTACCCCAACAAGCAGATCACCACCGGCGAGGGCGGTGCTCTGGTTACCGACGACGCCGAGATGGCCGAGCTGTGCGCCAGCCTGCGCAACCACGGCCGTGAGCCGGACGGCGACTTCTGGATCGAGCACAAGCGCCTCGGCTACAACTACCGGCTGTCGGAGATCGCTTGCGCCCTCGGTATCGTGCAGCTGGAGCGGTTGGAAGCGCTGGGGGAGCGGCGGGCGCGGGTCGCCGGCTGGTACGACGAACGGTTGGCCCGCGTAGACGGGTTGCGGCGGCCGGTCGTGCGACCCGAGGTCGAACTCGGCTGGTTCGCGTATGTCGTGCGCCTGAGCGATCTCTATACCCGGGCCGACCGCGACCGCATCATGGCGGCGCTCGCCGAGCGCGGCATCGGCTGCCGCAGCTACTTCCCGCCCATCCACCTGCAACCGTTCTACCGCGAGGCTCTGGGCCACGGGCCCGGCGACTTCCCGGTGGCCGAGGCGGCGGCGGAGCGCACGATCGCGCTGCCGTTCTTTAGCACCATGAGCGAGGCGCAGGTGGATGAGGTGGTAACCCAGCTGAGCGGGCTTTTGTGATCGGGCGATGAAGAGGCCACCGCACCTCCGCACTCTGCTGGTCGACTCGCTGCTGGCGCTGGCTTGTTACGCCGGCGCCTACGCCATCCGTGTGCCGGAACTGCTCGGCGTCTACCTGCCCACCATCGGCCGAACCGGCCCGTTGGTCATCGCCGTCTGCGCCGTGAGCTTCCTGGCCACGGGGCTCTACCGCTCGGTCCCCCAATACGCCAGCCTCGACACGCTACTCGCCGTGGCGCGGGCGGTGACCGTGAGCGTAGCTGTCTCGGCGCTCCTCGTCTTCATCATCTGGCGCGGGAGTAGCGTGCCGCGTTCCGTCTTCATCATCCACTGGATGCTGATGCTGCTGGTGCTGGGCGGTGTGCGGCTCTGGCCACGGCTGCGTCGCTATCCGCTGATCCCGCTGCGCGCCGCCCGGGCCGACCGGGTCCCGGTCCTTATCTACGGTGCGGGCGACGCCGGGGCCCTGGTCGTGCGCGACATGCTCGACCGCAAGGACGGCGCCTACTGGCCGGTGGGCTTCGTCGACGACGATCCCGCCAAGCAGGGGCGCACGGTGCACGGCCGGCCGGTCTTGGGTGGCGGCGCCGATGTGGGGCGCGTGGTGGAGGACGGGTACGTGCGCGAGATTCTGGTGGCGATCCCGTCGGTCAGCGGCGCCGAGCTGCGTCGCATCGTCGAGAGCTGTGGCCGCCAGGCGCCGGGCATACCTGTCAAGACGCTCCCCAGCCTGGCCGACATTATCTCGGGGCGCGTCTCCGTGCGCGAGTTCCACGATGTGCGCATCGAGGATCTACTCAAGCGCACTCCGCGCGATCTCGACCCGCGGCGCGTCCGCGAATTCGTCGCCGGCATGACCGTCTTCGTCACCGGCGCCGGCGGCTCGATAGGCTCGGAGCTCTGCCGGCAGGTCGCCGCCTGCGGCCCGGCCGAACTCGTCATGTTCGAGCAGAGCGAGTACAACCTCTACGCCATCGACGCCGAGATCGGCGAGCGGTACCCCGACGTCCCGCACCGTGCGCTGCTCGGCGACGCCAGCCACCGCGCCTCGATCGAGCCTGCGGTGAGGCGCGCGCGGCCCGACATCATATTCCACGCCGCCGCCTACAAGCACGTCCCGCTGTTGGAGGAGAACCCCTGCGAGGGCGTAGCCAACAACGTGCTGGGCGTCGTCAATACGGCTCGTGCCGCCGACGCGGCGGCCGTCGGCCACTTCGTGTTCGTCTCCACCGATAAAGCGGTACGGCCGGTGAGCGTGATGGGCGCCGCCAAGCGGGTGGGCGAGATCTTCATCCAGGGGCTGGCCGGGCGCAGCGCGACCCACTTCAACGTCGTCCGCTTCGGTAACGTTCTGGGCAGCTCGGGCAGCGTGATCCCCAAGTTCAGCGATCAGATCCGCCGCGGCCTGCCGGTGACCATCACTGACAGCCGGGTGAAGCGCTACTTCATGCTGACCAGCGAGGCGGTCCAGCTGGTCATGCAGGCGGCCAGCCTGGCGCGCCGCGGCGACATCTTCGTCCTCGACATGGGGGCGCCCGTTTCGATCGAGGAGCTGGCCCGCGACGTGGCCCAGCTCATGGGCGCGTCCCGGGACGGTGCCCTCCAGGTCGAGTTCCGTTACACGGGACTGCGACCCGGTGAGAAGCTCGAGGAGGAGCTCCGCTTCGAGGCCACCGACCAGCAACCCACCGGCTTCGAGAGCATTCTGGTGGAAGGGCACCGGAGCGCCCTGGGCTGGGACGAGCTCGGCGCCGAGTTAGACCGCCTTGTCGGCGCGGCACGGGGCGGCAACGTAGAGGGCACGGTCGCGGCGCTCGCCAGCCTGGTGCCCGAGTACACGCCGCTCACGCCGCGTTACGCGAAGATCCTGTCGGAG
>JBDHJU010000099.1:0-11065 GCA_039586755.1 Gemmatimonadota bacterium
AAAGGGGGAACGGCACCAGAGAGTCGCCCACAACCTGACCAGACTGCGGTATCGGTATTGCTGTCCATTTCTCAGGTGTCTCGTGGGCCCCGGGTGAACGCGAACCGCAACCCCTGATTTGGCCTTCTGTCACCGGATGGAACCAGGCCGCAAAAACTCACGTGAACTTCCCGCCACTCCTGACCTACGCCTCGCCGACCCACGACGGTCAGCAGGAACCCGTACATCCACCTCCATGGAACGCCGCTCCGGGCCACAGCCCCGGCACGGTCACCACGGCTGGCGTCACAAGCAGATGATGGCCCCACGTTACAAACGGCTGTTTGTTCTGATGACGGTTGTGGGGATGGCGGCCGCCGTCGCTGGGATGAGCTTTGGGCCGCCGGTCGAGGCGACTTATCTCCAGGCAGGTGCCCTGGCGTTTCTAGGTGGCCTTGGGATTCTCGGTTTCAGGGCGGGCTTCCTCCGCCGGCCCGAACGAAGAGTCAGGTTCCCGGATGACGTGAGGGATGAATTGGGCCTCACCCTCCTCGGCACGGTCCCCCACGTTCCGGCTAGCGTTCCGCAAAACGGTGTGGGCGAAACTGCCGAAGTCGGCGAGGCGTTCCGGGTCGTCCGGCGCAACCTGATGCACGTGCACGGGAAGACGGAGCCTGTGGTCGTGGCCGTGACCAGCCCCTCGGCCGGGGAAGGCAAGTCGCACGTCTCTGCGAACCTGGCGCACGAGTTTTCGGGTCGGGACCGCCGGACATTGGTGGTAGATACCGATGTCCTCGGGCGAAACAGGCATCGCGCGAGCGGCGGACGAGGGGCCCCTGGGCTCACCGACTACCTGGCCGGCCGGGCGACTCTGGAGCAAGTGATTCGGCCGGCGACGAACGGTGGCCCCGATCGGATCGACTGTGGCGCACGGTCGCCCCGCGCCTCGAGTCTCTTCCGGTCGAGCGCCATGGCGAACCTGTTAGGCGAGCTGCGGTCGATGTACGACGTCATCCTCATCATGACGTCGCCCCTCGACGCCGGTCCGGAAGCGGAGGCCCTGGGGAAGCTCGCCGGGAATCTGGTGATCGTGCTGAGAGCCGGGGCCACCGATCGCAAGCTCGCGATGGCGCAGCTCGAGATGCTCGATCGGTTGCCGATCAACGTGCTCGGCGGCGTTCTGAACGCCGTGCCGCAAAATGGAACGCGCAAGCCCCACCGTCCCGAGCCGGAAAACGACGCTTGGGATCGCGAACAGATCAGAAGTTGGCAGCACGTACAGGAGGCGGAGGCGGCTGCCGCGACCAACGCGCGCGACGAACGCCCGCAGCTCGGAAAGGTCTACGAGCCGAACGGAGACTCGGGTGACAAAGACGCCGAACCCGCGGTGGCGGAGGACGCAGCGGAGGATGGTACAAGCGTGGAGCCGCCGCCGGTGGTGGCGAGCGTGGAACCTGCGCGACCGGCCGAGCAGGTGGAGCCTGCACCCGTGCAGCGCAGCGAACCGGTGGTCAGTCAACCCGAAGTGGAGCAGGACCCACCGGCGCCTGCCTCCGACAAAGACGACATCTGGTACGAGCCCGAGTGGGACCTGTGGTACAACCCGGATTGGGAGGTCCGCGCGGACACACTGGTGACCGAGTCACCCGCGACCCTGGCCCCCAACGGCGGGAACGGCGCGGCCGCTGCTCCTCAGCCCGAAGAGCAGCCCAAACAACCGCAGGACGACCTGCCGTTCTCCCTCGACACGCCGACCCTCGAACCCGAGAAGCCAGGAGGTAATGGAGGGAACGGCGGCAACGGCGAGGCAGAGCTGGCGCGCGAACGTCCCCGAGTAGTAGACCGCCGCCGAGAGCAGCAGCGCCTTACGGAGTGGCTTAAGTCAGAGAAAGTGCGCCGGAACGGGGACCGGCATCAGAACGGCGATGAAAAAGGCAACGGCCGGCAAGAGGAGCTGCTGGATGCCTACGCCGCTGCCCAGCTAGAAAAGTTCCGCGAGCACCAGCGCCGCCATCATCAGCGGCACTGGAAGTGAACTACTGAGCCGGGACCGGCTCCCCCTCCGGCACAGGCTGCTCCGAATCGGCGGGTGCCACCGCCGGCGCCTCCTCCGGCTCCTTGACGAACTTCGGTTTCCGCGAGAAGGCCTGACCCACCAGCATCCCCCAGTTGTCGGCCAGTAAGTCGCCGAACGTCTTCTCGGTGTTCGCTCGCGTCGAGATGAAGCAGCCCTCGCAGGTGTTGTTGCGGGCGAACTGCTCCAGCATCTCGGGCTGTCTCTTGTACTGCGCCCAGACCATGGCGCAGGGGATGAGCATGCCGTCGGGGTTGATCACAAGGAATCGGCGGCCGGCCTGGCAGCCGGGGATGCCGCGGTCGGTGAAGTACTGGAAGTACTTCCACATCACGCGTTCCGACGAGTAGACGGGGTAGCCCGCCTTCTTCATGTCGATCACCTTCTGGAACGCGTCGCGCACTTCCTCGAGCTTCGCCTTGTCGGGCATGCCGTTGTCGTCTCTGATGCGGAGCGGCGTGTAGACGGAGAAGTTGATCTTCGTCCCCCAACCCTTCGCCAGCTCGATCATGCCGGGCAGGTCCTTGTAGTTCCACGCCGTGATGCAGACGTTGAGCGACAGGTCGTTGTTGCCCAGCCTTATAATCTCGGGCAGCACGCGGCTCATCTTGTCGAAGAGGCCGGGTATGCGCCGGAACTCGCTGTGTCGCTCGTCGGGAAAGTCGAGCGAGATGGAGAACTGGTTGATCCCCGCCTCGCGAAGCTTGTGGTACTTATCGACGGTGAGCGCGGCGGCGTTCGAGACCAGGATCATCCAGGGCAGGTCGCCGGGGTTGGCCATCGCCCGGGCGATGTCCACCACGTCGCTCCGGGCCAGCGGCTCGCCGCCCGAAATGTGCGAGACCACCGGGCTGAGCTCCTCGCAGATCCGCGCGTAGTCCTCGGCACCCAGTCGCTGCTCCTCCTTCACCGGGCCGCCCCAGTTGCAGTGCCAGCAGTTGGCGGTGCAGTAGTGCGTGATCTCGAAGGATACCGAGAGCGGCTTCTCCTGGAATTTGTTGCGGATCCCTCGAGCCAGCATCTTGAGGGCCAACTTGCCGGTTATATTCACTCGCTTCCTCCCTCTGAGACCCGGTAGATCTCGCCTTTATCGCGCTCTTTGGCACGCCGGCGCTCCTTCCAGCGCCGCCAGACCGCCGGGATACCCTTGATGGCATAAAGGGCAAAGATAACAACAACGCTCAAAATGAGTATCCAGGTCGGGATCCCGAACTCGGCGCCGATCCAAGCCAGGAGCACGTAGCGCGGGAAGCGACCCGTCGCCAGCGCCGTCAGGTAGCGCCGCAGCGGGTAGTGGATCGAGAAGCAGAGGAACTTGAACGGCCAGAACGGGATCGGCGTCAGCCCCGTCACCACCAGCGTGGCGAACGGGTAACGCATGAAGATGTTCGTCGACTTCCTGTAGAACCGGTTCTGCTTGTATTCGACGATCTTGCTGTAGTTGAGGACCGGGACGAACACGCGATGGTCGAGCCAGCCGGCGACCACCGTGCCCACGGTTGCCGCCGCGGCGCTCAGCCACAGGTTCGCGAACTTGCCGTACCAGATGAGCACCGGCTCGTGAGGGAAGACCGAGATCGCCGTGTTGGATGGGATCGAGTAGAAGGCCAGGTACAGGTAGCTCTCCGACTGCCCGTTCAGGTTCATCAGCACGAACGTGACGAGCCCGATGACCACCATGACCCCGCCCAGCACCCAGACTCGGGGGGGTAAGCGCTCGTATTCCGTCGCGGCGAACGGCTCTTCCGCTGCGGTGGCAGATTCGTTCACGTGATCCGTAGGCGCGCCGCCGCGCCTTTATGTTATATTACGTTGGTCCCTCGGGCATTGCGGCCGACCAGGCGGCCGAAGCCCGCAACCTACTAGGGGCTAACCCGGCGCGGCAAGGGCACCCCCGCGGAGCCCCTAACATCAAGCCCTATATATAGATCCGGGATGGGAGAACGCATGAACTGCACCATCTGCGGCACGCACCTTCATCCGGAGGTCATGACCTGCACCAATTGCGGGGCTCCTACGGATGACCGTGCCTACTCGGGCGAGCGCTCGGATTGCGGCCTCTGCGGAGGCGTGGTCTGGTCACTCGCCGAGACGTGCGTGCACTGTCTGGCGCGAGGCTACCCGGCCCTGAAGCCGCGGCTGGGTGACAAAAGCCTCGGGGCGCCTGAGGAGGAGGTCAACACCTCCTAGGCACCCCGGCAGCGCCGAAGCGGCCGAGCAAGAATCCCTGTCCGTCGCGGCAACGCGACACCCCGTCACTAGGCCGAATTACGCTTTGAAACTGAGGATTGATGGTGTCGACCTGCTGGTCGAGCCGCCGGAGCCACACGATGAGCGGGTCGAGCTGACCGAGCTCGACGTGTGGGGGACGCACGTACCGGAAGTCTGGCGAGCCGAACGATTCAGCGGGCCGCGCCCGTACTTCTATCCGGTCTACCGTCACGGCGATCTCTACTCCTACTCGCCGCTCTCGCTCATCCTCCTCAAGGGTCGGCTGGACCTCGATCCGAAGTTCGCGAAACAGGTCTCGAGTCCACGCTTCCGCTACTACTCGGGAACCGTGACCGTCGATGGCGAGATCGAGCGCATCGGCGGACCGTTGGAACCGAAGTTTCGCATCAAAGACACAGGTCACTACATCGAGTCGATCGCCGATGCCCTACATAGCGATGTCGCGGCAGCCGAGGAACATCACCCGGGATTCACCAACATCGTGCTCTGCGGAGGCAGAGATAGCCTCGCCCTCTTGCTGCTGCCCTGGAAAAATCCGGTCCTCGTGGCCAGCGGCGCCCCCAACTACGAGCTCGTGAGGAAGTTCGTCGCCGACCATTCGCTGGGCTTCGATGTGGTCGAGTTGCTCGACGACGACCGCTCGCTGCTGAACTTCGAGATCCTGGTGAACTGTTGCAGGAACAGACTCGAGCACTGTCGATACGGCCCGCACCTCCGGAGGTTGGCGGAGGGCTTCGACCGCAAGGTCGTGTTCTGGCTGGGTCAGCTGGGGGACGTGTTCTTGACGCCTAAATGGCAAACACTCAGGCACAAGTCGCGCGGGCTTAAACGGCTAATCGAGCGCAACCTGGACAAGATCGAGTATCGCCGGGAGTGGAATCGCGAGAGGGCCACAGCCCGGCAATGGCGGTTCTTCGATGCCCTCTGGAGACGCTGTGCTATGTGGCAGGGCGCTCACATGTCGATCATGAGGCAGCTCACCGGCTCGCTGGTGCTCTCCGCCTACCAGGGGCCGGCCATGAGCGAGGTGCTGGAAAGCGTCGACCTGTTCACAGCCGTTCCGGATGACATGAGGCCGCTACTCGGTGAGCGGCTGTTCGGCGGTCCCGTCTCGTTTCCGGAGACGAACCCCGGCCCGCCAAAGTCACGGTTCAGAAAGGGCCACTCACACCTGAAGCCTTTCCTGAAGCAACTGTCGTCGCTGGGTATAGAGATCCGAAAGAGCTAGGCTCAGCTCGGCGCAGCAACAGCCGTTGCAGCGTCGTGCTGCATATGTCATACTGCAGCGACGGGAAGTGGCTGAGGAGGTCGTGAAGTCTATCGCCCCAGCAGCTGGGGGCCTCAGCCGTGGCAACACCCTACATGACCAGCAACCCGCCAAGCTGGCTGCCCACCGTATCCAGCCCGCGTAGCTCCACGCTGTGTGAACCCAAAGCCTTGATTCAAGACATCCCCGGATTCGAGCGACGGTCCGTCCACCGAAGGACCGGCCCGCCCATAGTTGAGCTCGAGGAGGAACCCCCATGAAGAGACTGGCTCTCCTCTCGGTCTGCGCGCTGCTGCTCGCTCACCTGGTCCTTGCCTGCGGCGAGGACGGTGTGAACGGACCGATGCCTACAGGCTCGATCCAGCTTACCACGGTGACGACCGGGGATGATCTCGATCCCGACGGTTACACCTGTGTCCTGGATGGAGGTGCACACAGCCAGACGATCGGGACAAACGACACGGAGACCATGAGCGACCTCGCGACGGGGAACCACACGGTCGAGCTTGCTGAGACATCTATCGCTGAGAACTGCACGGTGGACGGCGACAATCCCCGGGCGGCCACTGTCCAGGCGGACCAGACGACAGAGGTCACCTTCAACGTGAGCTGCGCGCCCCTGACAGGCACCATAGAGGTAACGACCGTGACCGTTGGTGACACCCTCGATCCGGACGGCTACACGGTGACCTTGGACGATGCGGGGGGCGAGGCGATCGGTATCAACGGAAGCGTGACGATCCTTGCCGTCGAACCAGGTGGCCATGACGTGGAGCTCGACGGCGTCGCCAAGAACTGCAGCGTGAGCGGTGACAACCCACAGGCCGTCACCGTTACGGCAGGTGTGACGACGCCGGTGAGCTTCGAGGTAAGCTGCGAGGCGGCCCTCTTCGATCATATCGCTTTCGTTAGTCAGCGCGACAATAATTATGAAATCTACGTCATGAACTCTGACGGCTCCGGTCAGCAGCGGCTGACCAACAACACCATAACCGATATCGATCCGGCCTGGTCTCCCGACGGCACCAAGATCGCCTTCTCAACCTATCGGGACGGGAACTATGAGATCTACGTCATGAACTCCGACGGCTCCAATCAGCAGCGTCTGACCAACAACACTGTAACCGATTGGGAGCCGGCCTGGTCACCTGACGGCACCCGGATCGCCTTCGCGAGATATGAGGGTGACAATCTGAACATCTACGTTATGGATGCCGATGGTTCCAACGAGACACGTCTGACCGACGACCCGGGGTCGGACCGTCAACCCGCCTGGTCACCCGACGGCACAAGGATCGCCTTCGTGAGCTACCGCGTTGATTTCGACATCTACGTCATGGACGCCGACGGCAACAACGAGATCAACCTGACCGACAACACGACCCAAGAGCTGAATCCCGACTGGTCACCGGACGGCAGCCAGATCGTCTTCGACAGCTGGCGGGACTCGAACTATGAGGTGTACGTGATGAATGCCGACGGCTCAAACCCGAGGAATCTGACTAACAATCCAGGCGGGTCGGACTGGGAACCTGTCTGGTCGCCGGACGGGACAATGATCGTCTTCAGCAACTTTGAAGATTCCCGCGGGAATACCGACATCTACGTCATGGATGCCGACGGCTCGAACCCCACACCTTTGACCGACGACCCGGCGTACGACGATCAGCCTACCTGGTCGCCGAGGAGGTAGCTGAAGGGAGAGAAGCCAGGCGATCGAGTGGGATCAGTCGACGGCCTTAGCCTGCGGTCCGAGCTCCGCCAACACGCGACCCGCGACCTCGCGGTCGAAGAACTCTCGGCCGCCATAACCATAGGTTTCGTAGATGACCCGGCCCTCGCGGTCGACCAGTACCGAGTAGGGTAGGCCGATGTAGTCGTAGCGCTTGTGCATGTGGCCGCGGCCCAAGAGCAGCGGGAACTCGATCCCCAGCAGCGCGGCGAACGCACGGGCCGCATCCTCGTTCACGTCCTCGTTGATGCCGACGACGCGGAAGTCGTCGCGCTGGATCGCGTTGCTCAGACTGTCGAGCACAGGCATCTCCGCTCGACAGGGACCACACCAGCTGGCCCAGAACGAGATCAGCGTGACCTTGCCGCGCAGCCCCTCCAGCGTCAGGCTGTCGCCCTCGAAGGTCTCCAGGGCGAAGCTCTTGAACTCACGCCGCCCGTCGGCCCGGTCATCGCCTGGCCCGCACGCCGCCGCCAGGAAGCCCAGCGCTATCACCAGAATCGTCGATCTTCGCCGCATTGGGTTACCCCTCCAGACAGGACAACCACGCCGGGGGGCCCCCGGTTCCGGGTGCCGGCCGGCCGGCCATCCCCGCGCCGTCGAAATCCTGATCCGCCTCGATTCAGAAAGCTGGTTGAAGGTGGGCTGAGCGCTTGAGACGGTCGTTTTACTGAACCGCCTAAGTGACTGTTTCATTGAGTGTTACGGGCGCGACGGGCTTCCGCCCGGCCGCGGCACGTGGGTTGCCGTCCACATGCCTGAAACGCTCCCCCGTTTCACAGCTTCCGGGAGACAGAAAATGAGCAGGGTGACCAGCAGAAAGATCCTCGGTTCGGTCTTGGCCCTCGTGGCCGCGGGCGTGTTGGCCCAGTGCGACGGCGATCCCACCGGGCCCCCGGGCGACATCACCGGGCTGCCCCGCGACCTGACCGCCGCCGAAGAGGGTCTCATCGCGGCGGACAACGCGTTCGGCCTGAAGTTGTTCCGCGAGATCCACGCGCAGGAACAGCCGGGAAGTAACCTATTCGTGTCGCCGCTCAGCGTCGCCATGGCGCTGGCGATGACGTACAACGGCGCCGACGGCGCGACGCAGGCGGCGATGCAGGAGACGCTGGAGCTGCAGGGTCTCACCATAGATGAAGTGAATCAGTCGTACCGGAGCCTCATCGATCTGCTCGACGGCCTCGATCCCAGTGTCGCCTTCTTACTCGCCAACTCGATTTGGCCGAGAGAGGGCTTTACCGTCGAGCAGGACTTCCTCGATGTGAACCAGGAGTACTACGACGCCGAGGTGTCGGTACTCGACTTCGCCGATCCCAACGCCGCGCCCACGATCAATGGTTGGGTCAGCGACAAGACGAACGGCAAGATCGAGTCGATCGTGCCCGATCCGATCCCCGGCAACGTCGTCATGTACCTGATCAACGCCATCTACTTCAAGGGCGATTGGACACTGCAGTTCGACCCCGAGCTCACGGCCGACGCGCCGTTCATTCTGGAAGACGGAACGCAGAAACAAGTCCCGATGATGGCGTACCCGGATGTGGTGGAGGTTGGCTACTACTGGGACGGCGACGTACAGGCGGTGGACCTCACATACGGCGGCAAGGCGTATAGCATGACGATCGTGCTTCCCGTCGGTGACGGCGAGATCGGTGCGGTGGTCGAGTCGCTGGACGCGGAACGCTGGGCGGCTATCATCGCTGGGCTCACGGTCCAGGAAATCGACGTCCGGATGCCGAAGTTCGAGCTCGAGTACGAGATCAAGTTGAACGACGTGCTCATCGCACTCGGCATGGGTGTCGCCTTCGGTCCCGGCGCCGACTTCAGCAAGATCGCGCCCGGCATCTGGATCGGCGAGGTCAAGCACAAGTCGTTCGTCGAGGTGAACGAGGAGGGCACCGAGGCGGCGGCGGTCACGTCGGTGAGCATGATCGACAGCGCGCCGCCGAGCTTTTGGGTGAATCGGCCGTTCGTGTTCGCGATTCGCGAGCGGTTCTCGGGGACGATTCTGTTTATGGGCTTGGTGATGGAACCGTAGTCGGTGGGCGGTAGGCAACAGGCGGTAGGCGGTAAGGAGTAGGAGGATACGATGCAAAAGGCGAAGCTGGCAGTACTCACGCTATTCGTGGCGGCTCTATCGGTGCGGTGCGGGGCCGAGATCGTTGGGGTGGAGGAGATCACCGGGTTGCCCCGGGATCTCACGGCGGCCGAGGAAGGGCTCATAGGTTCCGACAACGTCTTCGGACTTAAGTTATTCCGCGAAATAAACTTACAGGAGCTGGCCAACGCCAACATCTTCATCTCGCCGCTCAGCGTCGCCATGGCGCTGGGGATGACCTACAACGGCGCTGCGGGTGAGACGCAGGCGGCGATGCAGGAGACGCTGGAGCTGCAGGGCCTCACCATCGAGGAGGTGAACGAGTCGTACCGCAGTCTCATCGATCTGCTGCGTAACCTCGATCCCAACGTCGAGTTCATACTCGCCAATTCGATTTGGTACCGGAACGATCTCCCGGTGAAGCAGGCCTTCCTCGACGTGAACCGCGAGTACTTCGACGCCGATGTGACGGGACTCGACTTCGCGAGCCCCAGCGCGGCGCGGACGATGAACGCCTGGGTGGACGAGCAGACGAATGGGCGGATTACCGAGATCGTCGACGATCCGATCCCCAGCTGGCTCGTCATGTTCCTGATCAACGCCATCTACTTCAAGGGCGACTGGACCTACCAGTTCCACAAGGACCTGACGGCCGACGGGCCGTTCTTCCTCGAGGGTGGCGGCCAGGTGCAGGTGCCGATGATGAGGACGCGAGGGGAAATCGAGATCGGTCACTTTTTCGACAGCGAGGTCGAGGCGGTCGACCTGGTGTACGGCGGCAAGGCGTACAGCATGACGATCGTGATGCCGGCCGGTGACGGGGGCGTGAGCGCGCTGGTTCAGTCGTTGGACGCCGCGCGTTGGGCGGAGATCATCGACGGCCTGACGACGGTCGAGTCGCAGGTCTGGATGCCGAAGTACACGCTCGAGTACGAGCTAGAACTCAACCAGGTTTTGACGGCGCTGGGGATGGGGATCGCCTTCGAAGAGCTAGCCGCCGACTTCAGCGAGATCGCCGACTGGCAACTCTATATAGATAAGGTCAAGCACAAGACGTTCGTCGACGTGAACGAAGAGGGCACCGAGGCGGCCGCCGTGACATCGGTCGAGGTCGGGGTCGTGAGCATGCCGCCCACCGTCTTCATCGATCGCCCCTTCGTCTTCGCGATCCGCGAGAAGTTCTCGGGGACCATTCTCTTCATGGGGAGGATTATGAATCCGGTGGCCGGCGGCCAGTAGCCGGTGACCGGTAGCCTGCCATAAGAATATCGGATGCCGAGTTTTCGGGCGGTTGATGGGGATTGGACCTCCTAGCAGGCCGTTCGGCGTTCGGTATCCGATATTTATTTGCCTCCGTTCCCTCCTGCTGCGCGTCTAACCAGAGAAGCCCAGATTGTACTCCAGGTACCCCTTTTCCTGCGGGGCCTCAGAGACATTGGAGGGAAGAATGGCCATCAAGCGATCGGTTTGCCTGATGATCCTGGTTCTACTGACCGGCGGCTGCAGCCAGGGATCGGCCCAGCAGCAGCCGCAACCTGCCATGATCCAGGTCCTGGAAGGTGAGCTCGAGTTCGGGCTCGAGCTGTTGCGGGAGGTCTACAGCGGGGAGGCGCCGGGGGAGAACGTCTTCATCTCGCCGCTCAGCGTGGCCATGGCGCTGGGGATGGCCTACAACGGCGC
>JBDHJU010000100.1:0-11283 GCA_039586755.1 Gemmatimonadota bacterium
CCGGGCCGGCATCAAGCCGGACCAGGTCCAGGACGTGATCTTCGGGCAGGTCCTGCAGGGCGGCGTCGGCCAGGCGCCGGCGCGTCAGGCCAGCATCGGCGGCGGCATCCCGGCCAGCGTGCCGGCGGTGACGATCAACAAGGTGTGCGGTTCCGGCCTCAAGTCGGTGATGCTCGCAGCGCAGGCGATCAAAGCGGGCGACGCCGAGGTCATCGTGGCCGGCGGCCAGGAATCGATGTCGAACGCGCCGTACTACCTGTTCGGGTTCCGTGGCGGAGTGAAGTTCGGTACGCAGAACATGGTGGACGGTCTGATCCACGACGGGCTCTGGTGCGGCTTTTACGACTGCCACATGGGTGGCCACGCCGAGTACACGGCGATGAAGGCCGACGTCTCGCGTGCCGATCAGGACGAGTTCGCCTACCAGAGCCAGATGAAAGCTGTGGCGGCGATCGAGGGCGGCAAGTTCGCGGCCGAGATCGTCAAGGTCGAGATCCCCGGCCGCAAGGGTAAGGTCACCGTCGTCGATACCGACGAGAACCCGCGCGCCGACACGACCGTGGAGGCGCTGGCGAAACTGAGGCCTGCCTTCGGCGACAGCGCGCCCAAGGAGGTGAAGGAGCACAGCGTGACAGCGGGTAACGCATCGGCGCTCAACGATGGCGCCGCCGCGCTGCTGGTCACCTCGCAGAGTTTCGCCGAGGACAACGGGCTCGAGATCATGGCCCGGATCAGGAACTACTCCGTCGGCGCCACCGAGCCGCAGGATCTGTTCTTCGCGCCGATCGACGCGATGAACAAGCTGATGGAGAAGGACGGCACGGCGATAGGCGATTACGATCTCATCGAGGCCAACGAGGCGTTCGCCGTTCAGGCCCTCGCCGACGGTCGCGCCCTCGGCTGGGATTGGGATCGCGTCAACGTGCACGGCGGCGCTGTTGCACTCGGCCATCCGATCGGCGCTTCCGGCGCCCGGATCCTCGTCACGCTGCTCGGCGCCATGCAGGATCGCAACAAGCAGCTCGGCGTGGCCACGCTCTGCCTCGGTGGCGGCAACGCTGTTGCCGTCAGCGTCGAGCGCGTATAGTCAGGGTCCAAACCGCAAACCGGGAACGGACCGTGAGACTAGGCAATACGCAGAGCCGAGCGCCCGCGTACCCCCTCGGGGTAGCGGCGCTCATGCGGCCCAATGGCGCCGGCGTCGGGCCGTTCCTGGTCGTCGGTGTACTGGCGCTTATTAGCGCCCGCTTCCGGTCGCGAGCCCTCGAGCTTCCATAGCTGCGAGGGCTTTTTTTGACCCGGGCGGCGATCGAATGAGAGCACGAGACCTCTTCTACGGTCCCGAAAAGCTGCGCGCCCTCTGGCGCCTGCTGCTCTTCCTCTTCTGCGCCGCTCTGGCTCTGACTGCCTTCGGGACGGTCGCATCGCTGATCGTGCCCGAGGACTACGGCGGCCTCTGGGCGATCGTCGTGCCGCACGGCGTACTGGGCCTGGCCCTGCTCGTGGCCTCGTACGTCATGCTCCGCGCCGCCGACCGCAGGCCCCTCGCCGCCCTGGGGTTCCCGGGCGGCCCAGAGGCGGCGGTCGGCTTCGCCAAGGGAGCGGCCATCGGCGGCGGCTTCATCGCCGCAGTGGTGGTCTTGCAGACGCTGCTCGGCTGGCTGAGGCCCGCACCCGATTCGGGTACGTTGGTCGGCTGGCTGGCCCAGTTCATGAGCCTGGCGGTGGCTCTGACAGTTGCCGCCGCCGCCGAGGAGCTGTTTCTACGCGGCTACCCCTTCCAGGTGCTGGTGGAAGGGGCCGGCGTCTTGGTTGCGGTGGTCCTGACTTCGGGGGTGTTCGCGGTGATCCACCTGAACAACCCCGAGATAGGCGGGATCGCGCTCTTGAATATCGGGTTGGCCGGCGTGCTGTTCGCCGCCGCCTACCTGCGCACGCGCTCCCTCTGGGTCCCGATAGGGATGCATTGGGGTTGGAATTTCGTGATGGTCGCGTTCTTCGATCTGCCGGTGAGCGGGATCGTCATCGACATGCCCGGCTACGACACCGTCGAGCTGGGGCCCGATCTCTACACCGGCGGCGCCTTCGGCCCGGAGGGCGGCCTGGTGACAACGCTGTGCCTGGTGCCGCTCATCTGGTGGGTGTCACGCACTAAATGGCTGGCCCAGTCGCAGAAGATGACGGAACTCAAGCCCTTGGTTGATTCGAGGATTGGGGTGAACAGTGAGCACTGAATACCGATCACTGTCTACCGCCTACTGTCTACTGTCTACTGTCTACCGTACTTAAGCGAGGTAGGAACAATGCCCAGCAACGGAATGAAGGTCGCAGTAATAGGCGGCGGCACGATGGGCAACGGGATCGCCCATGTCTTCGCCCAGAGCGGTTTCGATGTGGCGCTGGTCGACGTCAGCAAGGACATGCTCGAGAAGGCGCTTGCTACTATCGACAAGAACATGAGCCGCCAGGTCAAGAAGGAGATCATCGACGAGGCGACCAAGGACGCGGCGCTCAAGCGGATCGACACCTCGACCGACCTCAAGGCCGCCAAGGAGTGCGCCCTCATCGTCGAGGCGGTGCCCGAGAACGAGGATCTCAAGGCCGACATCTACAAGAAGCTCGACGATATCGCGCCCGGCGACGCCATCCTCGCCAGCAACACCAGCTCGATTCCCATCACGCGCCTGGCCGCCAACACCGGCCGCCCGGAGCAGGTCATCGGCATGCACTTCATGAACCCCGTGCCGATGATGCAGCTGGTCGAGATCGTGCGCGGACTCGCGACCTCCGACGCGACCGCCGAGGCAGTCGTCAAGCTGGCCGGCGACCTGGGTAAGACGCCTATCGTCGTCAACGATTCGCCGGGCTTCGTCAGCAATCGAGTGCTCTTGCCGATGATCAACGAGGCGGTCTACTGCCTCTACGAGGGCGTCGGCGATGCCGAGGCCATCGACGGGGTGATGAAGCTCGGCATGAACCACCCGCTCGGGCCCCTGGCGCTGGCCGACCTGATCGGGCTGGACGTCTGCCTGGACATTCTCGAGGTCTTGCACCGCGATCTCGGCGACGACAAGTATCGTCCTTGCCCACTACTCAGGAAACACGTGGACGCCGGCTGGCTGGGCCGCAAATCGGGCCGCGGCTTCTACGATTACTCCAAATAAATGAAACGCGACTACACACTTAACGAAGACCAAGAGCAAATCCGGCAGCTCGCCCGCGAGTTTGCCGAGAACGAGCTACGCCCGCGCACGGCCGAGTGGGATCGCACCCAGGCCTTCCACTCCGAGGTCATGCCGCTCTTGGGTGAGCTCGGGTTCTTCGGAATGCTGCTGCCCGAGCAGTACGACGGGCTCGACCTCGGCATGCTCAGCTATCTGGTAGCGCTCGAGCAGATCGCCTGGGGCGACGCCTCGGTGGCCATCACCATCTCGGTCCACAACTCGCTGCCCACCCAGATGATCCTCAAGTACGGCAGCGAGGAGCAGAAGCAGAGGTGGCTGCCGCCGATGGCACGCGGCGAGGCCCTGGGCGCCTTCGCGCTCAGCGAGGCCGACTCGGGCAGCGACGCCGCGAGCCTGAAAGCACGCGCCGTTCGCGACGGCGACGGCTGGATCTTGAACGGCGAAAAGATGTGGGTCACCAACGGCGGCGCCGCCCAGGTCCTCCTCGCCATGGTGCGGACCGACGAGCCCGGCCAGCGCCGCGGCCCGCGCGGGATTGGCGCCTTCGTCATTCCCACCGACACGCCCGGCTACCTGGTCGGCAAGAAGGAAGACAAGAGCGGGCTCCGCGGCTCGGAGACCGTCTCCGTCGCCTTCAAGGACATGCGCCTCGGGCCAGAGGCCTTACTGGGCGAGCCGGAGAAGGGATTCATCTACGCCCTTTCCAGCCTCGAGGGCGGCCGGCTGGGCGTCGGTGCCCAGGCCCTGGGGATCGCCCAGGCCGCCTTCGACCACACCGTCGAGTACGCCGGCCAGCGCAAGCAGTTCGGCAAGGCTATAAAAGACTTCCAGGGGCTGGGCTTCAAGCTCGCCGACATGTCGACGCGGATTGAAGCGTCCCGCGGGCTGCTCTACCGCGCCGCCCGCGCCTGGGACGCCGGTCGCAGCGATATGCGGCTGTCCAGCATGACCAAGCTCTATGCCAGCGAGACCGCTGTCTGGGTAACATCACAGGCGATCAACATCTTCGGCGGCTACGGCTTCATGAAGGAGTACCCGGTCGAGAAGCTGTTCCGCGATGCGAAAGTGACGGAGATCTACGAGGGGACCAGCGAGATTCAGCGTCTGGTCATACTGCGAACGCTTTACCAGGAGAAGGCAACAGAGTCGTAGGGTTTGTGACCTACCGAGGGTTGAAATAGAAAAGGGGGGCGAAGATGGAAGTCTTCAAAGGCATGGATAGGTACGATCACGAGCAGGTCGTGTTCTACCGCGAACACTCGATCGGTTACCTGGGGATCATAGCGATTCACGATACCACGCTGGGGCCGGCGCTGGGCGGTACCCGCTTCTGGAACTACAAGTCGGAGGACGAGGCGCTGACCGACGTGCTGCGTCTCTCGCTCGGCATGACCTACAAGGCGGCGGTCGCCGGCCTCAACCTGGGCGGTGGCAAGTCCGTAATTGTCGGCGACCCGAGCACGCAGCGCCGCGAGATGGTCTTCCGGGCGCACGGCCGCGCCGTCGAGACGCTCAAGGGTCGCTACATCACCGCCGAGGACGTCGGCACCTCCGTGGAGGACATGGACTACGTTCACATGGAGACCGAGCACGTCGTCGGGATCGCCGGCCGCTCCGGTGACCCGTCTCCGGTGACCGCCTACGGGACTTACCGCGGCATGAAGGCTTGCGCCCTCGAGAAGTACGGCGACGACTCGCTGAAGGGTAAAACCGTCGCCGTCCAGGGCGTCGGCCACGTCGGCTACTACTTGTGCGAGAACCTGGCCGCCGAGGGCACCAAGCTCATCGTCACCGACATCGATGAGGATAAGGTCGGTCGCTGCGTCGACGACTTCGGCGCCGAGGCCGTTAAGCCCGACGCGATCTACGGCGTCGATGCCGAGATCTTCGCGCCCTGCGCGCTCGGTGCCATCGTCAACAGCGATACGATCCCCCAGCTCAAGTGCGACATCATCGCCGGCGCCGCCAACAACCAGCTCGCCACCGTCGCAGACGGCAAGGCCGTCCAGGAGCGCGACATTCTCTACGCGCCCGACTACGTGATCAACGCCGGCGGCCTGATCAACGTCTATTCCGAGCTGGCCGACTGGACCACCGACCGCTCGAAGCGTAAGGCCGGTGAAATCTATCAGACGCTGCTCGAGGTCTTCGAGCTGGCGCGCGAGGACAAGCTGACCACCGGCGAAGCAGCCGATCGCATCGCCGAGCGCCGCATCGAACGAGTGGGCACGTTGCATAGGTCGAGGATAAGCTGAAACGGTGGACAGTGGGCGGTAGACAGTAGGCGGTAGGAGTCCACCGGCTGCTACGACCACACCGTCCACCGCCGCACCGCGAGGCCGGAGAGGCAGGAACGGATGAACCTAGAGTCAGTCGATCGCGAAGTTTATGACGCGATCCTCAGCGAGATCCGCCGCCAGGGCGACGGATTGGAGCTCATCGCCAGCGAGAACTTCGTTTCGCCGGCCGTGCTCGAGGCGATGGGCTCGGTGTTCACCAACAAGTACGCCGAGGGCTATCCCGGTAAGCGCTATTACGGCGGTTGCGAGTTCGCCGACGTCGTGGAGGAACAGGCCCGCAGACGCGCCTGCCAGCTGTTCGGCGCCGACCATGCCAACGTGCAGCCGCACGCCGGCGCCCAGGCGAACATGGGCGTCTACTTCGCGCTGCTCGATTCGGGCGACACAATCCTCGGCATGAACCTCTCGCACGGCGGCCACCTGACACACGGCTCGCCGGTCAACTTCAGCGGGGTGCTCTACAATGTGGTCGCCTACGGCGTGCGCGAGGACGACCAGCACATCGACTACGATCAGGTCCGCGACCTGGCGAAGCGGCACGAGCCGAAGCTCATCGTGGCGGGCGCCAGCGCTTACCCGCGCACCATTGACTTCGAGATCTTCGCCGATATCGCCAAAGGGGTAGGCGCGCGCTTCATGGTCGACATGGCCCATATCGCCGGCCTGATCGCCGCCAAGCTGCACCCGTCGCCGATCCCTTACGCCGACGCCGTCACCACGACCACCCACAAGACGTTGCGCGGTCCGCGAGGTGGCCTCGTCCTCTGCAAGGAAGAGCATGCCAAGGCCATCGATAAGAGCGTCTTTCCCGGCATGCAGGGCGGTCCGCTGGTCCACGTCATCGCCGCCAAGGCCGTCGCCCTCAAGGAGGCGATGAGCGACGACTTCGTGAAGTACTCGCGCCAGGTCATCGCCAACGCCCAGGCCCTCGCCGGAACGCTGGCCGAGCGGGGGTACCAGCTTGTCTCCGGCGGCACCGACACGCACCTCTTGCTGGTCGACCTCAGCGACCGCGAGCTGACCGGCAAGGAGGCCGAGGAGGCGCTCGGCCGGGCCGAGATCACGGTGAACAAGAACACCGTCCCGTTCGAGACCCGCTCGCCGTTCGTCACCTCGGGGATCCGGATCGGCACACCGGCGCTCACGACCCGGGGAATGCGGGAGTCCGAGATGCGGCAGATCGGCGGCTGGATAGACGAGATTCTCCAGGCGCCCAGCGACGAGGCCGTCGCCGCGCGCGTCCGCGGCCAGGTCCTCGACCTCTGCCGCGCTTTCCCGCTCTACGAGGAGTGGGTGGAAGGCACGTTCACCCGCCCCGCCGGGCTGGGAAGGAACAACAAGGAATAGTGAAGTCGTTGGGAATTCTCGAATCTCGAGCAGGGGACCAGCGCAACAGGGGAGGTGGGGAAGTCTGATCGAAGGTCCTTCTGGCTTCCCTACCTCCCCTGTTGTACTGGTCTACTGGTCGAAATTCGAGAATTCAGGGCACGGAAGCGGGCCTGAGAACGGTCCGGCGGGGCCGATCCCGGTGCCCTTGACTCTGCCCCCCAGCCTGAGAAGGTTGTACGGGGTAGGGTAACGCGGAGTGTGAGGTAGCGGGCGATGACAGGAGCAACAGCAACGATTCTGGGGCAGGTGCCTGACGGCACGGGTGGGGCTGAATGGTAGGACAGAACCTGCTGGCCAAGCTCCGGGAGCAGAATCCGCGTTATTCGGACACCGCCTACCTGTTTGTCCTTTCCGCTCTACAGCACGCCATCGAGAAGCTAGACGAGCCGCGCCATATCACGGGCCAGGAGCTGGCAGAGGGGGTCCGCGACCTGGCGATAAAGCGGTTCGGCCCCATGGCCCGCACCGTGCTCGAGCATTGGGGCATACACGAGACCGCAGACATCGGTGCCATCGTCTACGCGCTCATCGATTGTCACGTGCTGATCAAGCAGGAGAGCGACAGCCGCGAAGATTTCCAGGACGTCTTCAATTTCGACGAAGCCTTCGATCGCAACTATCCTTGGGGCAGGGTCGAGCGGCGCTAGCCGACCCGGGGCCCGGCTATCGACCGTGATAGCCATGCCTGGTACGGGAGGGGGGTGAAGTCTTATGGATCGTGAGCGAGAGTTCCCCGTTTGCAGAAAGTGCGACGCAGGGTCGATGTTGCCACTGTCCGACTACGGACGCGAAGGCGCGACCATCATGTACAAGGCCTGGGTGTGTAGCAATCCGGAATGCGGCTTCAATATCCGCATCGACAACGGCGAGATAAGCTTCGGCCGTCAGATCCAGCAATCCTTCAAATAGCCGGACCGCGAGTCCGGTGATTCGATGAGCGATCTCTACGGCGTCGAACGTCTGCCGCTGCCGCGAGCCCCCGAGATGGCCGAGATCGATCGGCGGGCCCGCGAGGAGTACGACGTTCCCGAGCGGCTGTTGATGGAGAGCGCCGGCCGCGCCATCGCTCAGTGCCTCCAGCATTTCTATCCCGAAGGAAGGGTCGCAGCAGCCGTCGGCAGTGGTCACAACGGCGGCGACGCCTTTATAGCACTCCGCGTGCTGCGCAGCTGGGGTAGGGAGGTCCTCGCGGTACAAGCCGGCAGCCAGCCGCCCGACGCCGTCCTCGCCCATCGCTGGGACGTGCCCGTCCTGCCGGCTGAGAAGGCCGCCCGCGCATTCGCTTCGGTCGACGTGATCCTCGACGGCGTGCTCGGTACCGGCACCACCGGTAAGCCGCACGAAGCGGCCGCCAAGATGATCGACGCGATTAACACCAGCAGCGCGGTCCGCGTCGCGGTCGATGGGCCCTCGGGGATGGACTTCAGCACCGGCGCCGTGCCCGGCGCCTGCGTCTACGCCGACCTGACCGTAACACTCGGCTTCCCGAAGCTCGGCCTGCTCTTCCAGCCGGCGCGTGGCCGTTGCGGTCGCATCGTCGTCGCCGAGATCGGCTTTCAGCCGGTCATGGACGAAGAGGTCTCCGCCTGCGTCATCACCCCCGGCTGGGCCCAGGCGCACCTGCCGCGCCGCGCACCCGACGCCCACAAGGGCGATGCCGGCTACCTGCTGATCGCCGCCGGTCGCAAGGGGATGGCCGGCGCCGGCGTGCTGGCCGCCCGTGGCGCTCTGGCGATGGGCGCCGGCATCGTGAAGATCGCCTCCGACGATGCCAATCGTGAGATCTATCAGGCCTCGGTGCCCGAGGCGATCTTCGTCGACATCGATGATGACGGGGCGCTCGCCGAGGCCGGCGAGTGGGCCCACGCCCTCGTGGTCGGCTGCGGGTTCGGTCAGGACGCCGTCGCCGCCACGAGGCTCGAGCGAGTGCTCGAGTCCACCGGCGCGCTGCCCACACTCATCGACGCCGACGGGCTCAACATCCTCGCCGGCCGACCGGGTGACCTGACCGAGCTCGGCAAGACGCGCCCCACTGCCATCACGCCACACCCCGGAGAGATGGCCCGCCTGTTGGGAATGCCGACCGGCGAGGCGCGGGCCGATCCCGTCGCCGTCGCCAGCGCCGCCGCGCGCCAGCTGCGCGCCGCGGTCCTATACAAGGGCGCGCCGTCCGTGGTCGCGTTGAGCCATGAGCCGGTACTCGTCACAGCGGCGGGATCGTCCGCCGCCGCGTCGGGCGGTTCCGGCGACGTTCTCTCCGGTGCCTGCGGAGCTATGCTCGCCGCCCGCATGCCCCGGCGCGAGGCCCTCGCCGTCGCTCTGTATTATTGCGGCCGCGCCGCTCAGCTCGGGCCGCCCATGGGCCGCAGCTCGCTCGAGCTCGTCCGTAGCCTGCCCCTGGCGCTGGAGAACCCCGGCGCCGGCACGCCGCCGCTCCCCTTCGTACTCTTCGACCAGCCGCCACCACGGTGAGCTCTATCCCGCTTGGCCCGGGCGCCGAGTTCGACATCATCCGCCGCATCCTGGAAGGTGCCGAACCGCCGGGGCCCGAGATCGCCCTCGCCAGCGGCGACGACTGCGCGCTCCTCCGCGCCGAGGACTTCCGTTATCTGGCGATCACGGTAGACCTCACCGTCGAGGGCGCACATTTCCTGCCCGACTGGGGCACCCCCGAGCTGGTGGGCGGCCGCGCCGTCCGCGCATCGGTCTCCGACCTGGCGGCGATGGCCGCCGTGCCGCTGGGCGTGCTCGTGGCGCTGAACGTCCCCGGTGAATCCGACGAGGGGCTGGCGGAGCAGGTGGGCGCCGGCTGCCTGAACGCCGCCACGGCGCTGGGCGCGGCTCTCATCGGCGGCGACCTCTCCCGCGGCGGTAGCGCGCTCGCCATCGATGTGACGGCGCTCGGGCTGGTCGAGCGGCCGCTCTTGAGGAGCGGTGCAGGACCGGGCGACGAGCTCTGGGTGACCGGTCAGCTCGGCGCCGCGGCCGCCGCCGCCCAAGCCTGGAAGACGGGGGAGCCTGTGCCCGAAGAGTGGTCCGAGCGCTTCTGGCGCCCGCAGCCGCGGCTCGTCGAGGCGCGCTGGCTGTCCGATCACGGCGCCACGGCGGGGATCGATCTGTCCGACGGGCTGGTCGCCGACGCCGGCCACATCGCGGCGGCGTCGGACCTGCGGCTCGAGATCGATTGGGAGGAGATCCCCGCCGCCGCCGGCGTCGACTCGGAGCTCGCCCTAAAAGGCGGCGAAGACTACGAATTGCTCGTATCCGCCCCTGATGGCATATTTGGCGCGGAGCAAGTCTCCGAATTCGAACGGACATTCGGCATCCCCCTGACCCGCGTTGGCCGAGCCGTAGGTGGCGTCGGCGTGCGGGTTTTTCGTGATGGCAAAAAGGTATCGCTCGATTCATCGGGCCACGACCATTTCCAAGCTGGATAGCGTGCTGTGATTCGATCCCTCTGGGTATTGCTCGTCGGCATCCCGCTCCTGCTGACGCTCGGCGGCGTGGGGGCGGTGGGCGCCTATTTGGGGATACCCAACGGCTACTATCAGTGGATCTACCGCGTCTTCAGCCGGGCGATGCTCTGGGCCGGCGGCACGCCGGTCAGCGTCAGCGGCCTCGACAACATCGACCGCGGGAACCCGCAGGTCATCGCCTCCAACCACCAGTCGATGTGGGACATCTGGGCGCTGGCCGCCAACATCCCGGTGCGCTATCACTTCGTCGCCAAGAAGGAGCTCAAGAAGATCCCCATCTTCGGGCGCGCCGTCATCGCCGGCGGCAACGTCTTCATCGATCGCGGCAACTGGCCGTCCGCTGTCGAGTCGCTCAAGGTCGCCGGGCAACGGCTGAGAAAAGAGCACAGTACCGCCGTCGTCTTCCCCGAAGGCACCCGCTCGCTGACCGGCGACCTGCAGAGGTTCAAGAAGGGGCCCTTCATCATGGCCATCGAGGCGGGCGTCCCCATCGTGCCCGTCGTCGTCGATGGCACGTTCGAGATACTGCCGAAACGCGGATTCCGCCTGCGCCCGCAGCCCATAACCGTTCGCTTCGGCGAGCCCGTCGACGCGTCGCTCTACACCCACGACGACCGCGACGCGCTCATCGCTCGCGTACATGCCCAGATGGCCGAAATGCTCGGCGGCATCCGGGCGCCCAGCAAGTTGCATGAGCGAGTGAGACAAATGTCTGAGATCGTCGACGTACGAGCGCGCGAGATCCTCGATTCCCGGGGCAACCCGACCATCGAGGCCGACGTCATCCTCAAGAACAAGATCGTCGGCCGCGCCGCCGTGCCCAGCGGCGCCTCCACCGGCGAGCACGAGGCCATCGAGCTGCGCGACGGCGACGAACGCCGCTTCCGCGGCAAGGGCGTCCTCACCGCCGTCAAGAACGTCGAGGACGTCATC
>JBDHJU010000023.1:0-52376 GCA_039586755.1 Gemmatimonadota bacterium
AGGAGGTGCCGCCCAAGTAGATCCGCTGCGGATCGTTCGGATCGATCCGGATCTGCGAGTAGTACATCGGTCGTGGGTTCGTCTCGCTCACCTGCTCCCAGGTCGCGCCCCGGTCGGCCGACCGATAGATACCCTCCGCGTCACCCATCGCCTCGACGATCGCGTAGACGATTCGCGGGTCGCCGCGATAGATGTCGAGGCCGATGCGGCCCATGTCGCCTTCGGGCAGACCTTCAGTCAGCTCCTCCCAGGTGGCGCCTCCGTCCCGGGTCCGGTAGATCCCGCTGCCCGGGCCGCCGCCGTTGAACCCGAAGTTCGTGCGGCGTCGCTGATACATCGCGGCGTAGAGAATGCGTGGGTCCTGCGGGTCCATCGCTAGGTCGATGACGCCCGTGTGCTCGTTCACGTACAGCACCCTCTCCCAAGTCGCGCCGCCGTCGGTGGTGCGGTAGACGCCGCGCTCCGGGTTCGCGCCCCAAAGGTGACCCACCGCGGCGACGTAGACGACCTCCGGGTTCGTCGGATGGATCTGGATCCGGCTGATGTGGTGGGTGTCCTCCAACCCCATGTGAGCCCACGTCTTTCCACCGTCCGTCTTTCCACCGTCCATCGACTTGAAGACGCCCATGCCCCACGGCGAGGACTGGCGGTTCTGCGGTTCGCCGGTGCCGACCCAGACGATGTCCGGGTTGGACGGCGCCAGCGTCACGTCACCGACCGAGCTCGTCGGTTGGTCGTCGAAGACCGGCTCGAAGCTCGCCCCGTGGTTGGTAGTCTTCCAGAGGCCCCCGGTGGCCATACCGATGTAGAAGGTCGCTGGGTCGGTCTCTTCCACCGCGATGTCGGCCACCCGACCGCCCATGGTGGCGGGCCCGATGGAACGGAACTCGAGCCCTTTGAGAAAGACCTCGAACGGCGAGCCCTCCTGGGCGGCGGCCGATGACGCCGTGACGCCGAGGCCGGCGAGCCCGGCTAGCAGAAATGCGAGCAGCCCTGCTGCCCGCCGGGACGTACCAAGAGCAAGACGGAATACGAAGGCAAAGACGGACATGACCCCTCCCGGCTCAGGTCTGTGGAACAGGGCGCAATCTACGGCCGAGCGCGGTGCAAGCGAAGCCCCGCCCGATCCAGCAAAGACCGGGCGGGGCAGCGGGCGTCAGCGGGCTCGGGCCGCTTAGTCGAACTCGGTGATCAGCTGGCCCAGGTCGCGCTCCCCAAGCATCGCGTTGAACTCCGCGACGTCGATCTCCAGTGGCTCGTCGAACGCCTGTTCATAAGACTGCAGCGAAAGGAGCCTGCGTTATGTCCGAACATATTCCTAGGGGTGATTATCCAATTTGTCGGTGTGGCAGGTTCCGCAGTCCATCTTGCCGAAGGTGCTCTCGACAACGCTTCCCCGGTCGTGGCATCCCAAACATGGGAGAACGGCGGCGGCGGGCTGCCGAGCCGCGGTGAAGCTGCCGTCGAGCTGCGCGTTCAGGACCTCGACGGTGTACTTGGCCACGGAGGCGGCGAGCTGGGCGCAGCGGTCGCCGAGCTCGGGAGAGGAAGCATCAAAGCCGGCGGCATCGCACCACCTTGAGATGGAGACGTGGCAGAGGGTGGAGCCAGCGATCGAACCCGGCACCTGGAACCTGGCCTCGGGCGGCACGTAGTTCGGCAGCGCCTCCTGTTCGTAGAAGGCGAAGAGCTCGCCTATGGCGGGGGCCGGGTCTTTCGATACCAGGTAGATGGCCACGGCCGCTCCATTCGCGGTGCCGCACAGCGTGCCCCAGCCCGCAACGCCGCCGGCGCCGTAACGCGTAACCGTCGTTGGGTACGAGGCGAAGGGCTCGCCGATCTCCTCGGCCAGCGCCTCGACGATCGCGCCGAACACACCATACATGCAGCCGCCCCGGTAAGTGTTTCGGTATGCAAGGTCGCCCACCTGCACCGGCTCGAGCTTCACGTAGGGCAGCGGCTCGTGGACGATCCTCTCACCCGATTGCCGGTCACGTGGCGCCCGTTTCGTCCCGGAATTGGACGTCCAGCCGATGAGGGACGGGCCCACCAGCCCCGCCGCCAGACCTCCACCCAACAGTGCCAACGTCTTTCTACGGTCGTGGTCCATGTCGTTCCTCTCGAGCAGGTAGACGCGCTGAGGAAATCGCCTTGCGCGAACGCGCAAGATGGAGGCCAGGTACTCAGGTAAGGGAGCCCGTCACCTCAACAGGCGCCGGGCACCGACCCAGCGACCGAACCACCAGTCGTCGAAGGCATCGTCGTCGTAAGGGCTGAGCGAGCTGATCCGCACGCCCCCCGAAGTGGTCGAGTGGATGTAGCGGGCGTCGCCGATGTAGAGGCCGACGTGGCTCACGGTCGAGCCGCCCTCGGCGAAGAGTAGGATATCTCCGGGCTGGAGCATCGTGACGTCGCGAGGTACCTGGCGACCGGCACGCGCCTGGTCTCGACTCACCCGAGGAATGTTCACGCCGTGGTTCCCGTACGCGTACCAGATGAGACCCGAGCAGTCGAACCCTACTTCGGTGCTCGTACCTCCCCAGCGATACGGCTCGCCCATGGCACCGATGGCCGTGGCAACGATCTGCTGCGCCAGTGCATACCCTTCCGTACTGAGCAGCTCGGCCGGCTCGCCCGACGAGGCGACGGGCGCGGGTAGCGTCGCGGGGGTCGGCGAGGACGGAGGCGGCGTTCCGGAACCGCCGCGACCCGAAGCGGCGCCCCAGCGCACCGAGATACGCGCGCTCAGGACCCAGCCGCGTCGATCCTCATCTTTCAGGTTCCAGAACCCGCGGAACGCTTCGTCCTCAGCGAAGCGGCTCACCTCGATGGCAAGCCCGAACCATGGCTGGGCGTTCCACTCGACCCCGATCGCAGCGTTCCAAACGGCGACGAACTCCGAGCCCTCCGACCGCAGAGCGACGCCCGCGCCGCCGACTCCGTAGGGCACCAGGCGACGCGAACCTCCACGAAACAGGCTGAACTCCGGCTCGAGCCCGTAGAGCGACCCGCCGGGACCGCCGTCGATCATGGCGAAGCCCTTCAGGTTGAGCGCCAGCGGACCTATCAGGTTCCGCCAATAACCGGCTGAAAGGAGGGTGGGGTTGGAGTCGGAATCGTCGACCGACCAGAGGCCGAGCTGCAGGTCGAGGGCCCGCTGGGCGCGAGCCGTGCCGGGATGGAGGATACAGACAGCAGCGAGGCCGAGAACCAAGGCGCGCATCAGGCGAGCATCACTCCGCTGTCTCACGCTCCCCCCCTCTTCTTGATAGCTCGTCCCGAGACGCCTGTGGAACCCGTGAGGCGAGCGAAGGTTCCAGGCTCCTACGGGCAGCCAACCATCGTTCGACCCGGACTGTCCAATAGACTAAACCCAGGCGGTTCACGCCGCGAGGCTGAGCCTCGCCCTCACGACGGAGATCATCGTATGACCGGCCTGTTCCTGGACGCGCGCCACGGCCTGCGCCTGCTCTACAAGAGGATCGGCTTCACCACCGTCGCCCTGCTGACCATCGGGGTCGGCGTCGCGGCGACGACCACCGTCTTCAGTGTCATCGAGGGCACGCTGCTCAGGCCCTGGCCGTTCCCGGGCTCGGAGCGGCTCGTGGTGCCGCTGGCGACCCGGCCGGCCCAGGGTCGGGTCTGGAGCTCGATCAACTACGGCGACTACGAGGATTGGCGCGAGTCGGGCGTCTTCGAGTTCGTCGCGGCGTACAGGAACGGCTCGGTCGACCTGGCCGACGGGTCGGGTGAGCCAGAGCGCATCCTCGGAACGCAGTTCAGCGAGGACCTCTTCGCCGTACTGGGCATTGCACCGATTCTGGGCCGGCTGCCGGCGGCGGAGGATCACGGGCCCGGTGCAGCGCCGGTGGCGCTCCTCTCGTACGGGCTGTGGCAGAGCCGCTTCGGCGGCCACCGCGATGTAATCGGCCGAACGATTCGCTTGAACGGCGAGCCGGTCAGCGTGATCGGCGTCATGCCGGCCGAACTGGACGTCTTTCCGGCCTTGCTCTTCGTCCCGCTGCGGCCGACGCCGAGGGCGCTCGTGGGTTGGCGTGATCGGGACAATTTCGCCTTCGCATCGCTGGCGCGCCTGCGGCCGGGCCAGACGATCGGCGAGGCGCGGGCGCATCTTCAGACCATCGCGGCCCGCATCGAAAGCGACTGGCCGCAACTCCGTGAAGGTATTTCCGCCGACCTCGTCCCGTTGAGCGAGCGGGTAGTCGGCGAGGAGACGCGCACGATCCTCTGGGTCATGCTGGGCGCGGTGGGGTTCGTTCTGCTCATCGGCTGCGTGAACCTGGCGAACCTGCTGCTGGCCCGGGCCACGGGCCGCGGTCGCGAGCTGGCGATCCGCACGGCGATGGGCGCCGGGCGTGGCCGTCTGATTCTGCAGCTGCTGGTGGAGAGCGCGGTACTGGCGTTGGCCGGTGGCCTTCTGGGCGTGCTGCTCTCCGTGGGTGGCATCCGCATACTCGTCTCGCTTGCGCCCGCCGATGTGCCCCGCATCGAGGGCGTGGGTCTCAACACGACGGTGCTCGGATTCGCGCTACTCGTGTCGTTGGGCTCGGCGCTCATCTTCGGTCTGTTGCCGGCGCTGCGCGCGACGAGCCTCGGTCCCGCCCGGGCGCTGGCCGACGCCGCGTTCGGCAGCACGCGCGGGCAGCGCGGCCGCCGCACGCTGGGCGCGCTGGTCGCAGCCGAGCTGGCACTGGCGGTCGTGCTGCTGGCCGGTGCGGGTCTCATGCTGCGCAGCGTCGCCGGCCTACGCGATGTCGACCCCGGCTTCGATGTGGAGAACATGCTCACTTTCCAGCTCACTCTACCCCCGGCCCGCTATGAGCGAGGACGCCCGGTGGCCGACGCGTACGCGCGGCTGCGCGAGCACCTGGAGGCGGTACCCGGCGTCGAGTCGGCGACGGTTACGTCGGCGCTGCCGTTGGGCGGTGGCGGGTTCATCCTGTTCCGTGCCCACCTGCCGGAAGGGCGACCCGAACCGCCGGACGGTGAGGAGGTGCGCGGTAACTGGGATGTGATCCACCCCGGCTACTTCGCGACGATGGGTCTCCCGCTGGTCGCAGGTCGCGCCTTCACCGAGGCCGACGACGAAGGCTCGGTCCCTGTGATGATCGTGAACCGCGAGTTCGCGCGGGCGATGTTCGGATCGGTAGGCGATGCGCTGGGCGCGCGCGTCCGATCATGGCGCGACGAGAACATCTACCGCGAGATCGTCGGCATCGTGGAGAACGTGCGCTACTTCGGCGCCTGGGACGATATCCGCGGCGTCGTCTATGTACCGCATCGTCAGGTCACCTGGCGCGGCATGGCCGTCGCCGTTCGCACCGCCACCGACCCGGAGAACGTCGCCGGCGCGGTTCGCGCCGCGGTCCGCGACTTCGACCCGAACGTCGCCTTGGCTTCCTTTACCACCATGAGCCAGACCTTCGAGGACTCGGTCGCCGAGCGAAGGTTCGCCGCCACGCTCCTCACCACCTTCGCGTCACTCGCCCTGTTGCTCGCCGCCATGGGCATCTACGGCGTGCTCTCTTACGCCGTCGCACAACGCACCCGCGAGTTCGGCGTGAGGATGGCGCTGGGCGCGCGAGCGGCGGACGTGCGACTCATGGTGCTGCGCGAAGCGGCCTTCAGCGTGCTCATCGGCGTCGGCCTCGGGCTGGCCGGCGCGGTTGCCATCACACGCGTGATGTCCGGCATGCTGTTCGGCGTGACCGCAACGGACCCGCTGACCTTCGCGAGCGCCATCGCCGTGCTCGTCGCCGCCGCCCTGGCGGCCAGCTGGCTGCCCGCTGTGCGCGCGACGCGCGTCGACCCGATGCAGGCGATGCGGCCGGAATGACCCTGGCGCGGGCCGCTTTGCAGTTCGAAGGTGGCCGATCCCGTCCGTCTAGGGCTGCGAGGAGTAGCGCGAGTCACAGTTCATTGTCATAATTGTGGGTTCAGCGCCTATTCACCGCAGACCCGTGGGGAGGGTATGACCGAAGGACCCAAGCGCTACCAAGTCTTCCTGGCCGACCTCAAACGGCGCCACGTATTCAAGGTCGCCGCCCTGTATGGGGCGGTGGCGTTCGCCGTCATGCAGGCGGCCGAGTTCCTTGTCCCCGCTCTCCACCTACCCGAAGCGGTTGCCACAGCGATAGCCCTGACCGCGATCCTGGGCTTTCCCGTAGCTATGGTGCTGGCCTGGATATTCGACCTGACGCGGAAGGGTGTGGTGCGCACACACCCGGCATCACCGGTCGAGCTCGAAGCCATCGCGTTGGAGCCGCCGGCACGGCGGTGGCCGGCAGGCGTCCTGGGGCTGGCCGGCATACTCCTGCTGGTCGTTAGCGTCTGGTGGAGCGTAGGGATCGAAGATGCCTCGACCCCGCAGGTGATCAACGCGGCCACTTCGAGCAGCGGCTCGATCGCCGTGCTTCCCTTCGTGGATATGAGCGGCGACAGCCAGAATGAGTACTTCAGCGACGGGATCTCGAGGCAGCTGCTTGGCGCGCTAACGCGGGTCCCCGGTCTCAAGGTGGCGGCGCCAACTTCGGCCTTCGCCTTCCGAGGGATGGAGGTCGAAGTTCGAACGATCGGCCAGGAGCTGGGCGTGGCAACGGTGCTGGAGGGGAGCAGCGACTGGTCTGGAGACCGGCTGCGGATAGCCGTACAGCTCGTCCGCGCAGCGGACAACGTGCGCCTCTGGTCAGCCACGTACGAGCGGCCACGGGAGGAGATCTTCGTCGTGCTGAACGAGATCGCCTCTGGCATCGTCGACGCGCTGGGCATCACGCTGGATGACGGGGCGGCGGCGAACTTGGTACTGTCATCGACCGGCGACATTGCGGCTTACGACGACTATCTGCGGGGCCACCACCTGGCGAGCCAACACACGCTGGCGGCGCTCGATTCGGCGATCGGCTTTTACAACCGCGCGCTGTTGCTCGACCCCGACTTCGCCGCCGTCTACGCAGCGCTGGCCGAGGCCTACATGATGATACCGGACTACGGCGGCACACCTATGGTGGAGCTGCTACCGTACGCACGTGCCGCAACCCAGCACGCGATTGCGCTCGGCCCCGGTCTCGCCGAAGCGCACGCAGCCTCGGCCCACCTGAAGTGGGTGTACGAGTGGGACCGCGAGGGCGCCGAGCGCCACTACCTGAGGGCGATAGAGCTCAACCCCAACTACGCGAACGCCCACTACTGGTTCGCGCAGTACCTGGGAACGCTGCGCCGCTGGGAGGAGGGGCTGGCCGAGGCGGATCTGGCGGCGGCTCTCGAGCGGGTTACTGCTAATAGGTAGCAACCGGTCGAGCGAAGCCAAGACGGCGTTCCTACGTTCGCTGGAGCTCGAGCCCAGCCTCTACACCGCCGCTTACCTGCTCGGCGGCTTTTACGCGCTGGAGGGCGACTACGAGGCCGCTGCCGCGATGTTCGAATATTTCGCACAGCTCACCGGCACCGACCCCGCCATCTTTCACGATTATCTAGCCGCACTGCGTGATCCGAGTCAGCGGCCGGCAGCAGTCGAGGCACTCCAGGCGCTCGACTACTTCGGCGCCATGCACGGCAGCGAGCTGCTGGCGCATCTGGGCGCCACCGACGCGGCGCTAGCAGCTCTGGAGCGCGCCGCCCAGCAGCGTTCCCCTTACCTGCCTTGGGTCAACGCGCTGCCCCAGTTCGACACGTTGCGATCGGACCCGCGCTTCCAGGCCATCCTCGCCTGGATGAACCTCTAGTCCACGAACACTGTTCGGCAGCAGCGGGTCAGTCAGCGCCGCAAGTTCTGCAAAAGAACAACGGGCCGGGAATGTTCCCGGCCCGTTCGGCTAATCGCGATTACTGATCTGTTACTTCAATCTTCTAGAAGGCGCCACAGACCACTGCGTGCGCCACGATGTAGATCTTACCATCGCCATCGTCTACAACGGTCAGGCTGTGGGAGTCGGACGTCGCATCGCCGAGGTCGACCCCGGCAATACAGAGCAGGTCGACTGACAGATCGAAGAAGCGGTCGATATCTTGGCTCATTACGAATCGTTTCTTCAGCTTTGGCCCGCCAACTCCACCAGCATGGCGGTGACCATCCGCAGGTTGAGCTCGAGCTGTTCGCGTGAGATGAACTCGTGCTCCGAGTGACCGGTGTACACTTGGCCGGGCATCCCCGGGCCGAAGTTGACGCCGTCCGGCATGAGCCGGGCGTGGGTGCCGCCGCCGATCGCGATCGGTTGCGGATCGCTTATCCCGGTGTAGAACTCGAAGATGTCCAGGAGCACCGGGATGTGGGGCGCATCTTCCGGGTAGTGCGCCGGGCTCGTGAACACGCCCACCTCCAAGTGCTCGATTCCGGTCCGCTCCTTCCACTCGTCCACCGCCTCGCGGATCAACCGCTCCAGCTCGTCCGGATCGCGGCCGACCGGGCTCCGGATGTTGATACCCGCGACCAACCGTTCGTCCTCGCGCCCCAGCGTGGTGAGCGACAGGGTTAGCGGACCCATGAACGAATGGGTGAGCGCCACTTCGCCGAACCGCTCCGCATAGTCACCCGTACCGACGAGGTCGTTGATCAGCCGGACCATACGGGTCGCCTGACCGTCGGGCCAGTCGTGGGGACCGAGAAGCGCCGCGAGGTGGGTGATGGCGTTGCGCCCCTCTTCCGGCTTCGAGGAGTGCGCGGCCAGTCCGTGCGCCTCGATCGTCAGCGTCCCGTTGCCCGGCACGAATTCGAAACGGACATCGGCGTCCCCGATCGCGGCGTTTCTCACCGACGACCTGAGATCGGCCGACGGCTCGGCGATGGTCGCCCAGGCCTCTCCCGGTGTCTGCGACATGAACTGTCCGCCGCCCATGTCGATCAAGCGGTTCGGTCCGGCATCCGGTTCATCCCGCACAGGCGCGAACGCGAGAGTGATGGCGTTCCAACTCTTCTCCGCCACGACCACAGGGTATTCGGAATCGAGTGCGACGTTGAGGTCAGGCGGCGGGTTGTCGGCCAGGAACGCCTGCATCGGCGCCCAGTTGGATTCCTCCGACAAAGAGATGATGAGCTCAACGCGGCGGCTCAGCGGCAGGCCCCGGTCGCTCACCGCCTTCATCGCGTAGAGCGCGGTGGCGATAGGCCCCTTGTCGTCCTCGGCGCCGCGGCCGATCAAGCGGCCCGGCTCGCTCAAAATGTCCAGACTGAACGGGTCCTGCGCCCACTTGGACGGATCGGCGGGTTGCACATCGCCGTGCGTCACCACACCCAGCCGGTCCGTCACATCGCCCAAGCCGATGACCACAACGTTGCCGTGATCGGCGAAGTCGAGGCCGAGCTCCGCCGCCAGCCCCTCGAGATAGTCGCTCATCCCCCGGAACTCGGGGTTCTCGGCGTTGTCGACACCCTCTTCGTGAACCGTCTGGAACGAGACGAGTTGGGCGAGCGCTTCGACAGTCGCCTCGGAGTAAGTGGCAGCCGCGTAGTCGGCGATCTCGCGGGCCCGCTCAGAGGGCACATCGCGACCGCGCGAGCACGAGGTGAGTGCCAACACGGTCATCGTGAAGATCAGATATCGCAGAGGCGACAGGCCGGTAGAGTACATGCCGTGGCTCCTCTCAGTTCCCCGCAGGATGGGTTATGCGGAATCTTACGACGGAGGCGACGTCGAGCTCATCGCGCGTCACCGCCCACACCGTATCGCCCCGCACGATGGGCTCGGGCTGGACCTGAAAAGATTCGGGTACCTTCACGTGGCCGAGGAAACGCCCGTCGGGCGCGAACACGTCGAACGCCGCCGGTTCTTCATAGCGCATCGGCAGCTGTCCGGTTCGCTGCTCTTGTTCCCGCGCCTCCGCCTCGCTCATCGTCGGACGCCCCTCTTGCGAGAGCAGCACCCAAACGTTGCCCTCCCAACTTGTGAACATGTCGCGGAACGGTGGCTTGGTCTCGGGCACCGGCGGACCGTTCCAGCGCCAGCCGCCGTATTGCCGTTCCATTCGTGTAGTGATGGAGCGCCGACGTTCCTCGGCTTCCTCCACCTTCACGGGGACCGGTGTCCACTCGCGCTCGATGCGGAGCACCGGCGCGTCGACTCGATACAGGTCGATGCGGTAGTCGGTGCTCAAGCCTCCGACCATGTACCCAAGCGAGCTGAAGGTCCAGATGTCTTCGGCGGTAAACGGCACGGGGGTGGCGCTTGTGCTGTTCTCACGTGTGGCCGTGACCAAGTCGAACTCATGGTCCCAAGTCGGTGCAAGAACGGTGTCGAGGGCCTCGCCCTCGGCACTGTAGCGTAGGAGGATATAGGTCCACTGCCACGGCGGTAGCCCCACCTCCGCCAGGCTAGTCGGATAGCTGTTGCCGGCGGTGTCGGTGTAGAAGCGCCGCCTCGTCCCGAACCTGCTCCTGACTCGCCATTCTGTGAGGTATTCGCCGTCCGGACCGAACACATCGACGCGCCCGTTCCCACGATCGCGGACCAGGATCCTTCCGTCGGGAAGTACAGCCAGGCCGTTGGGCCCGTTGTATTCGCCGGGTCCGCCGCCCTCGCGCCCGATATCGCGGAGCCAGGTACCGTCGGGCGCGTAAGCCCGCAACACAGGAACCTGCCGGTCGAGCATGTAGATCACGCCGTCTGCTCCCACGGCGATGGCGACGGGGTCACCGATCAGATATTCATCCGCGCCGTCCAAAGTACCGATCGTCACCTCGGGAACCAGCGTCGCCGTGTCGCCCCAGACGCTTCCGGAGAGCGTGCGCACCGTGATGGTGTCGCCGATGGTGTCGACCGTCGCCCGCCATTCGTCTGCGAGCGGATTGCCTGATTCGCCGCTGCAAGCGACGAGCGCCAGCGATGCCAGCACCACGCCCGGCCCCAAATGCCTGCTTCCAGACCTCAAACCTCCGCTCCTTTCTCAGGATGACTCGACAAACTACACCGGTAGGCGTCTCCGCACACCCTGTGGCCGCCACATCACGTGGGAGGGCCGCCCGGGCCGTCGGCCGCCTTGCAGTTTCAGGGGGTGCCGGGTTTTATTTGTGACCATGTCGGACCCGTCGATCCCCGAACGGCTTCAGGCGGCGCTGGCCGAGCGCTACCGAATCGAACGCGAGCTGGGCGCCGGCGGCATGGCCACGGTCTACCTGGCTCACGATCCGCGCCACAACCGCAAGGTCGCGATCAAGGTTCTGCACCCCGAGTTGGCGGCGATCCTCGGCGCCGAGCGGTTCCTCAAGGAGATCGAGGTCACGGCGAACCTCCAACACCCCCACATCCTGCCGCTGTTCGATTCGGGCGAAGCGGACGGTCTCTTGTATTACGTGATGCCGTGCGTGGAGGGCGAGTCGCTACAGGAGAGATTGGAGCACGAGAAGCAACTCTCCATCGAAGAGAGCATCGAGATCGCCGACGCCGTGGCGAAGGCGTTGGATTACGCGCATCGGCGCGACGTCATCCACCGCGACATCAAGCCGGCGAACATCCTACTACACGAAGGACAGCCGGTCGTTTCGGACTTCGGGATCGCGCTGGCGGTGAGTGCGGCCGGTGGCCGGCGTCTGACGGAGACGGGTCTGTCGTTGGGGACGCCCGAGTACATGAGTCCCGAGCAAGCGGCGGGCGAACGAACGCTCGATGCGCGCAGCGACCTGTACTCGCTGGGATGTGTCGTGTACGAGATGTTGCTTGGCGAGCCGCCGCATACAGGGCCGACGGCGCAGTCGATCATCGCGAAGGTGATCACCGACGAGCCGCGCCGGATTTCGAAGCTGCGCAAGACCGTGCCCGGACATGTGGAGTACGCGGTGCACCGGGCGCTGGCGAAACTGCCGGCGGACCGGTTCGCTACGGCCTCCGAGTTCGCCGAGGCGCTCACCGACAGAAGCGCCGCGAAGACGTGGCCCGGCTTCGCCGCTCCGGCCGAGGTCGACGGGTGGACGCACTTCGCGGTGCGTCACAGATGGCTGCGTTGGGCGGCCCCGCTGAGCCTGGCAGTGCTCGCCGGTGCCGCGGCCTGGGGATGGCTGCGCCCGATGCCGTCGCCGGACCGGCCGCTGGCGCGCTTCGAGATACTCTTCCCGGCCCGCGAGTCGTGGTCCGGCCAACGCCATGCGCTCGCGGTGTCTCCCGACGGCTCCAACATCGTCTACGTCGGCGAAGGGGCGGGCGGCCAGGGGCTCTTCCTCCGTCCCATCGATCAGGTCGAGGCTCAGCTCCTGCCCGGCACCGAAGGCGCGCAGGACCCGTTCTTTTCGCCGGATGGTCAGTGGGTCGGGTTCGGCCTGGTGAGCGGACTCAAGAAGGTCCCCGTGGCGGGTGGCCCCCCCGTGACCATCGTCGAGTACCCCGAGCCACGGGGCGCGACCTGGGGCGACGATGACGTGATCATTTTCGGTTCGACCGCGGGACTTTGGCGCGTGCCGGCCACGGGCGGTGACGCAGAACACGTGACCGAACTGAATGCGGACCGCGGCGAACTGCTACACAACCGGCCCGAGCTGTTGCCCGGGGGACGTGCGGTGCTCTTCACCATAGGGACCGGCGGCCTCGAGGAAACGGAGGTCGCAGCACTCTCGCTGGAGAGTGGCGAGGTGATTCACCTGTTCCGAGGCATGGCACCCCGCTACTGCGAGACCGGGCATGTGGTGTACGGGCGTCCGGACGGGGTGCTGATGGGTGTACCGTTCGACGCCGCGCGGTTGCGGACCGCGGGAAGCTCGGTGTCGCTCGTCGACGACATCATGGTCAAACCGACCGGGACCATAGATTTCACCGTTTCCCGCAGCGGAGCGCTCGTATATCAGAGGGGTACGTCGGCGGCGCGGACCGTGGTCATGGTGGATCGGCGCGGTGCCGAGGTACCGTTGATCGAAGGAGAAAACCTCTACGTGTCACCACGTCTTTCGCCGGACGGCACGCGTTTGGCCATCGGCGTCGGCGTGCCACCCACCCGCCAGGTATGGATCTACGAGATGGCGGAAGGGACCATGGTGCCGCTCACCTTCGAGGGACACAACTACTACCCCGTATGGACTCCGGACGGCGAGCGGGTGACGTTCGCGTCGGAGACACCCACCTCGGTCAACCTCGCGTGGATTCGATCGGACGGAAGCGGCGCCACCGAGCAACTCCTGGCCAACGGCCGCTGGAACTATCCCGAATCCTGGTCACCCGACGGGCGACACCTGCTCTACAGAGAACAGGACCCCAACGTCCAGAGAGACATCTGGGTCCTGACCCTCGACGGTTCGAGCCCTCCGCGGCCTTATTTCCAGCTGCCTTCTCAGGAAGAATCTCCGGAAGTATCGCCCGACGGCCGCTGGTTGGCCTACGCCTCCGACATGTCGGGCCGCTACGAGGTCTACGTGAGCGGCTTCCCCCAGCCCGGCCGCAGGCGACAGGTCTCGCTCGATGGTGGCACCGAGCCCGTCTGGTCACGCGACGGGAGCGAGCTGTTCTATCGTAGCGGAGAGGCGTTGATGGCGGCGGCGGTCGAGACGACCCCCGACTTCAGGGTACAAAGCCGCGAAGTATTGTTCGAGGGACCTTACTCGGCGTGGCCCTACCACAGCAATTACGCCGTCACCCCCAACGGCGAGAGTTTCGTCATGCTCAAGCCGGTGGAGGAAGAATCGGCGCGCCTGGTGGTCGTGCTCAACTGGTTCGAGGAACTGCGGCGATTGATGGAGGACGCGTCGTAGTCTTGCAGCCGCCTCGCGACGCTAAACGCCAAGCCCGGAGGAGAACCTCCGGGCTTTTTCCGTGATGGATGGCGTTCGATTCTTCAACTACCCTCCGTTCCTCCGCGCCGTGGCCGTGGGCGTCTCCGGCTGCGGTCGCGCCTGGTAGTACTCCCAGAGGCGTCGGTGCCTGTTGTTCGTGTCCACCGGGGTCCCGTTGATGAACACGAACTCGACCCGCGTCTGGTAATCGAGCGGATCGCCGTCGGTGATCATCAGGTTCCCCAGTTTGCCGGTCTCGATCGTGCCGAGGCGGTCCGCCACACCGAAGATTTCCGCGGTGTTGATCGTTAACGCCCGCAGCGCCTCCTCGTACGGCAGCCCGAACGGTACGGCGTTGGCCGCCTCGTAGGGCAGAGTCCGCGAGTCGGCGGAGTTAAAGGTGCCGAAGCAGATCTTCACACCCGCTTCGTACAGCTCTCCGGCCAGCGAGAACGGGTAGTGGTACGGGTCGTCCTCGTTCGCCGGTAGCGACTGCGTGGGTCCGAGGATCACGGGGATCCCCTTCTCCGCCAAGAGCTCCTTCACCTTCCGGGCGTCGCGCGCCCTGGCGAGTACGAGGCGCAGGTCGTAGCGCTCGGCGAACTCGACGGCGCTCTCGATGCCCCGCTTGTCGTTCGTGCTTACGATCACCGGCAGCTCGCCGCCGAGTGTGCGGGCGAGCTGTTCGAGCTGCAGGTCGCGATCGAACTTGGTGGGATCGCCGTTCTCGACGGCCTGCTTGTAGTGCTGCGCCGCCAGGAACCAGCTTTCCAACTGTTGGATGCGTTCGTCGTATTCTCTCTTCGCCTCGTTGTACGGCCGCTCGGTGACCGAGAAGGTGGCGAAGTCGAAGCTCCGGGTCTGGATCGTGGGCCAGTTGATCATCATCGCGAAAGACGGATTGATCGCCAGCTCCTCGACCGTGTAGCCGTCGAGGTGGATGAGCGCCGCCTGGCCGGAGATCCCGGCGCCGCCGCCGCCGCGGAAGCCGCCGCCACCGCCCGGCGCTGATAGGGCGTGGGTGATACCGTTGGCCCGGGCCACGGGGATGTGCTCGCTGGACGGCCAGATCGCGTCGTAGGCGCGCAGGTGTGGGTTCCAGTTACCGAGGTCGCTCGCGTCCGAGGTTACCTCGACCGATCCGATCTCGGTGAGACCCAAGCGGCTATAAGCGTCCACCATCCCGGGGTAGACGTTGAGACCCGCGGCGTCGATGACCGACGCGCCGGCCGGGACCGTGACGTTCGCGCCGACATCGACGATCACTCCACCGCTCACCACCACCGAGCCGTCCTCGATCGCCGCGCCGGCCAGGGTATGGATCGTCGCACCCTGGATCACGTAGGCCGGCGCCGGCTCGACCCGCGGGTCGTGCTGGGCCGATGCCGTCGAGAAGCTGATGGCGATGGCGATGGCGATGGGGACGCCGGTCGTCATCATTCCTTTCTGTCTATTCACTTTTTCACTCCTCCGTTCACTATTCAAAGTCACCGACCACTGACCACTGACTCGAGCGCTTCCTTCTCCGCGGCAATCATCTCCTGCCGCTCGGCATCACGCTCGATGTCGAACACGATGCGACCATCGATGATCGTGGTCAGCGTCTTGGCGTAGGCCGACAGCGGGTAGTTTTCCCAGATCACCAAGTCGGCGTCCTTACCCACCTCGATCGAGCCCACCCGGTCCTCGATCCCAAGCTGGATCGCCGGGTTGAGCGTGACCAGCGCCAGCGCCTCGTTCTCCGACATGCCGCCCCACTTCATCGTCTTGGCGGCCTCCTGGTTCAGGTGGCGGGCTTCCTCCTGGCTGTCGGAGTTGATCGAGACGAGCACGCCGCGTTGCGCTAGAAGCGCCGAGTTGTACGGGATCGCGTCGTAGGCCTCGACTTTGTAGGCCCACCAGTCGGAGAACGTAGAAACGCCGAAGCCAGCGGCGGCTATCTCGTCGGCCAGCTTGTACGCCTCGAGTCCATGAACGAAGGTCGCGATTCGGAAGCCGAACTCCTGAGCAATGCGAATCATCGCCAGCGTCTCGTCGGACCGGTAGCTATGGCAGTGGACAACGCGCGTCCCCTCCAGAACCTCGACCAGCGGTTCGAGCTTGAGGTTACGGGCGGGCGGCACGGCGTTCCGGTCGCGGCTGCGCTCGTATTCGTCCCAAGCCCGCTTGTACTCCTGGGCGTCGACGAACGCCTGACGAATCACGTCCATCGTGCCCATGCGCGATCCCGGGTAGCGCCGCTGCTGACCGGGCGTAGTCGTCTGGCCCGAGCGCTTCACGTTTTCGCCCAGGGCGAACTTGATCGTCGGTAGCGCGCCCTGGAAGATGAGCCCCTCGGCGTCCGAGCCCCAGCGATGCTTGATGGTAGCGTTCTGGCCGCCGATGGGGTTGGCGCTGCCGTGGAGGACGTGAGAGGTCGTCACACCGCCTGCCGCCTCTCTGTATATGTTGATGTCGGAGGGGTCGATGACGTCCTCGATGCGAACCATCGACGAGACGGCGATGCTCCCCTCATTCGTCGCATCCGAGCCGACGTGGGCGTGCGCGTCGATGATGCCGGGCGTCACGTACCTACCGGACGCATCGATCACCGTGGCGCCGCGCGGGACGCTGACCTCTGTCCCCACGGCGGCGATCCGTCCGTCACGAAGGACGATCGAGGCGCCCTCGAGCGTACCGTTGCTCACGGTCATGACGGTGGCATTCTGGATCACCAGGGTAGGCGGCGGCGCGTCCCAATCCACCGTCGTCATGGCGCCGGCGGCGGGCGCGACGTCGGCACTTGCCTCGGCAGGCTCGGGACGTTCGCGAGCCGGGGCGGCCGCTTCTTCCGCCTCCTCCGGTTCCGCGGCGACGACGACGGCGCCGGCCGCTTTGGCACCGGTGAACGTCTGCGAGAAGCGGCCCATCGAGATGTTGCCTTCCATCTCCTCGCCTTCGAGCGTACCGCTATAGACGGCTTCCATCGAGCGGCCGCCCATCGACATGGCGACGGTGAGGCTGAAGCTGTTGCCGCTCACCCAGCCCTCGCTGACGCTCCCTTCCCCACGCGCGCTCCTGACGCTGCCGGAGAGAGTGCCGTCTTCGGTCATGCTGAGCTCGGCCGTGGACTCCTGGGTCCCGCGAGGCGACTCGACCGTCAGGGTCCAGGTGCCGGTGAGGTCGACCGTCGGTGCCTCGGTGGGCTTCTCCGCTTCGGGCTTCTCGAACTTGTGGCCGTCGACGAAGACGATCTTCACCTTCGATTCCTCGTCGAAGATGTGGCCGTCGGTCACCATCAGGTTCGCGATCTTGCCCCGCTCGACGCTGCCCAGCCGGTCGGCGACACCGTAGATCTCGGCGGCTCCGAGTGTCAGTGCTCTGAGGGCCGCATCGTGGGGCAGGCCCGCGTCGACGGCGGTGCGCACGCGCTCCAGCACGTCGCGCGGCGACGCGACGCCGCCCGAGTAGAAGGCGAACGGTACGCCGGCCTCGTAGAGCGCCTTCGGTGTCGACGGCGCCCAGGCCCGTGTGCGGAGCGAGCTCAGCTGCTCTTCGGCCTCGGGGTCCGCATCGCGCGTTCGCTCCGGCCACTTGAGGTTCACCAGGACCGGTGCCCCGGCCGCCGCCAGCTCGTCGGCGACGGCGTAACCGTGCTGCGCGCCGTAGACCACCGTCCGCACGCCGATCTCCGAGCCCAAGGTCAAGGCGCGCAGGATCTCGCGCGGCTCATCACCGGGGATGAGCACCGGCCAGCGCTCGGCGACAGCCCGGCCCAACGGCTCGAGGGCCGGGTCGTAGACCGGCCGGTCGAGCCCGGCGGGGCGCGCCGCGTCGGCAGCCGAGGCGCGGGCGTGATGCGCGGCGTCCATGAACAGCTGCTTGTGATAAGCGATCACGGCGAACAGCGAGCCGGGGTAGCCCCGAGTCCCGCGCGGCGCCCTGAGATTGAGCCGCAGCGCCGCGGGTGTCCGGACGACCATCTCCGCCGGCAGCCCGGCACCCAGACTCACCACGGCGCCCTGCCCAGTCACAAACCCATCGGAGTGGATCGTCATGACGGTGGTGAAGCCGCCCTCGCGCCAGCTCTCGATCCGCGAGTCTTCGGGATCGAGGGCGCCGGCGGCCGCTCGCGACGCGAAGGTAGCGGGCCGGTCCTCGGGCCCGTCGGCCGCCGCGGCGGCAGGCGCCGCCGCCGCACGGGCACCGGCCGCTCCCCCACCCTGCTGCTGCGGCATGCCGATGTCGGTCAGCGCGTCGAACAGCCCTGGATAGACCGTCAGCCCCTCGCCGTCGATCACCCACGCCTCTGGCGGCACGGTCACGTTTGTCCCCACCGCCGCGATCAGGCCGTTGGCGATGACCACGGTCCCATTCTCGATCACGGGGCCCGAGACGGTGACGATGCGGGCGTCGGTGATGGCGTAGTAGGGTGGCGGGTTCGGCGTTTGGCTCGGCCACTGGCCGGCCGCGTCCGCCGGCAGTGCGGCGAGCGCCGCCGCCAGCGTGGCCGAGGCCGCGAGGGCCGAGAGGACACGGCGTCCTACAATAGGATACGCCGCGTCCACGGGAGTGGACGGGTTTCTCATCGCTTCCCCTTCCGTGGCTGATGGTGTTGATGTCCCGGGATTGGGGCAGCGCCTATCAGGCCGGCGCTCAATACCCTCTAACAGCCGGCCCGCGGCGCCCGTTGAGCCGCGTACAACGCAGGCGCCGTGCCCGGGACGGGGCGCAGATTCCAGGACAGGCGAACGAGCCGGTCGCGATCGCCTGACCGGTGGGCCAACCCGAGCTGGACTCCAGGCCGCACCGCTTATATGTTTTAATGAAACATGTATAACGGCTATATATGGAGGCCGCTTTGTTCAGCCCTGCATTGAAGAAGGGGAGCGTCGAGCTGCTGCTGCTCTCGCTGCTCGAGGACGGGCCGCGACACGGTTACGAGATCGGCAAACTGATCGAGGAGCGTTCGGGTGGTCGTCTGCGGTTCCAGATCTCCTCGCTCTACCCGATCCTCTGCCGGATGGAGGGGCGCGGGTGGATCGAGGGCCGCTGGGTGGAGAAGCCGGGCGAGCGGCGCCGGCGGTTCTACCGGTTGACGAAGAAAGGTGTTGAAGCGTTGGCGGACCAGCGAGAGACGTGGAAGGAGTTCACCAAAGCGGTGAACCTGGTAGTGGAGCCGAGCCATGCGTGATTGGAAGCGATATGTGCGGGAGCATCTGGAGCTAGCGGGCCTCACTGGCGAGCAAGAGGCGGAGGTCATCGAAGAGATCGCCGTTCAGCTGGAGGAGCGCTACGGTGAGGCGCTGGCGCGCGGCGTTGGAGAGGAGGAGGCGGCGGCGGCGGCGCTGGCGTTGATCAGCGATTGGACCGCTCTGGCCCGGGACGTCCAGAGCTCGAAGCGATTCAGCAGAGCGACACGAGTCGAGCGCCGCATCGAGGACCGGGAGTACTCCATACGGATGCGGGGCGGGTCGTGGATCCCGGTGGCCGATATCCTGCGCGACCTGCGGCTCGCCGTTCGCCGGCTGCGCCGGGCGCCGGCCTTCGGAGCGGTGGCGGTGCTGACGCTGGGGATCGGAATCGGAGCGAACACGGCGATCTTCAGCCTGGTGAAGGGGATCCTCATCGATCCCCTGCCCTACGACGAGCCGGAGCAGCTGGTGGCGGTGCTCAACACCGCGCCGGGTGTCGGCGAGGAGGAGCTGCCGCAGTCGGCGGCAGTACACTTCACGTACGAGGACGAGGCGCGCTTACTCGAAGCGGTCGGTTTGTACAACCGATTCGAGGTGACGGTGGAGGGGCTCGACGAGCCCGTACGGATCCCGGCGATCTTCGCAACGGCGGGGACCCTTCCAACGCTCCGCGCGCGGCCGACCCTGGGCCGAACCTTCAGCGTCGAGGACGCGACGCCGGGCACACCGTTCACGGTAATCCTCAGCTACGGCTATTGGCAGAGTCGTTTCGGTGGAGATCCGGAGATACTTGGCCGGACGATGCAGATCGGTGGAGCGGCCCGGGAGATCATCGGCGTCATGCCTCAGGGCTTCCGCTTCCTCGAGTTCGATCCTGCGGTGTACCTGCCTCTCCGCTTCGATCGCTCGAGCCTCACCGTCACCAGTTTCACGAACCCGAGCATCGCACGACTGAGAGAGGGGGTGACGATCGAGGCGGCCACGGCCGACCTGGCCCGGCTGGTGCCCATGGCGGTGGAGAAGTTCCCAGGCGGCCTGACGCTGGATTTCCTGGAGGAGGCGCAGTCGGCGCCGCTCTTGCGGCCGTTGAAAGAGACGATCGTGGGCGACGTCGGTGACGTGCTCTGGGTGCTCTTAGGTACGGTGGGGATCATCCTGCTCATCGCCTGCGCCAACGTGGCCAACCTGTTCCTGGTGCGGGCCGAGGCGCGTGAGCGGGAGCTGGCGGTGCGCACCGCCATGGGGGCGAAGCGTCGCCAGGTCGCGGGGCAATTTCTGCTGGAGAGCGTGCTGCTGGGGCTGTTGGGCGGCGCAGTGGGTCTGGGCCTGGCGCACGCCGGGCTGCGGCTGCTGGTGGCCATCGCACCGGCGGATCTGCCGCGCCTCGCTGAGGTCGCTCTCGATCCGGTCGTTCTCTTCTTCACCTTGTGCATCTCGATCCTCTCAGGTGTCTTCTTCGGACTCTTCCCGGTCTTGCGCTGGGGGCACGCCGATCTGGTGAACGCGCTCAAGGAAGGCGGGCGCGGCTCGGGCGCCGGTCGCGAGAGCCACCGAACACGGAACGCGCTGGTCGTTGGACAGATCACGCTGGCGCTGGTGCTGCTCATCGGGTCGGGCCTCATGGTCCGGAGCTTCCAGGCGATCCGGCAAGCGAACCCGGGTTTCCGGAATCCCTCGGAGGTTCTCATCCTGGGCGTCTCGGTTAGCAGCGACGTGGCCCAGAGCCCCGACGAGATCGTGCGGACCCACGAGGCCATCGCTCACCGACTGGCGGAGATCCCGGGCGTGACATCGGTGGGGTCGTCGAGCTCGGTAACGATGGACGGCAGGGCCGGCTTCGACCCGATCTTCGTCGAGGACTTTCCGCTCCCCGAAGGTCAGCTACCGCCGATCCGCCGCTTCAAGTGGGTCGCCGCTAATTACTTCGAGACGATGGGTAACCCGATCGTCGCCGGCCGCACGCCAACCTGGTCTGACATCTACAACCGCAGCCGAGTGGTACTGGTCACCGAGAACTTCGCCCGCGAGTACTGGGGCGATCCAACCACGGCCATCGGTAAACGGATCGGCACGGGGACGGCGCCGGGCAACTGGCGCGAGATCATCGGCGTGGTCGGCGACGTGCGAGATGACGGCGTTACCCAGGGTCCCGTGGCGATCGTCTACTGGCCCATGCTATTGGAAGACTTCTGGCCCGAGATCCGCGGGGACGCGCCCTTCGTGGCGCTGACCCAGTTCTACGCGATCCGCAGCCCGCGGGTCGGGACCGCCGGTTTCCTGCCCGAGGTCAAACAGGCGGTCTGGTCTTTCCTGCCGAACCGGCCGCTCACCAACGTCCAGAACCTGGGGAACCTGCTGCGGGGTTCGATGGCCCGCACCTCCTTCACGCTGGTGATGCTGGGGGTCGCCGCCGCCGTCGCCCTGCTGCTCGCCACCGTGGGAGTCTACGGGGTCATCTCGTACGTGGTGAGCCAGCGGACGCGCGAGATAGGCGTCCGCATCGCCCTGGGCGCCGGTTCGTCGACGGTGACCGGGATGGTGCTCAGGCAGGGGCTCGTGCTGGCCGCCATCGGGGTGGCGCTGGGGCTCGCCGCCGCCTACGGGCTGACGCGGTTGATGGAGAGCCTCCTGTTTGGGGTGAGGGCGCTCGACCCACTCACCTACGCCATGGTCGCCGTGAGCCTGACCGCAGTGGCGCTGCTGGCCAGCTATCTGCCGGCGCGGCGCGCGGCGCGCGTCGATCCGATGGAGGCGCTGCGGGCGGAGTAGGGACCGTCAGGCCGAAGCGTTTCATCCTTGCCAGACCAGGGACGTGCGTCGCTTCCTCGCTCGCATGACGGTGCACGCGCGTGGACCGGCCGACGCGAGCAGCCTGTTTCCCGGAATACCGGCGCAGATCGCGGCCATCGATCCCAACGTCACACCCCAAAACGCTCGAGACGGTGAACGATGCGATCCGTCGCGCCGCTTGACAGTAGGTTAGCGGACCGGCATACTGAACTCGTAAAACGACGCGGAGAGTTTACTTGCCAGCATCCGCTCGTCGGCGCCCAAGTCGGCGGGTATTCTTTTGGGCCGCAGTTGGACCAACCGTGGCCGCTTCTCGGGACGGCCCCGTCCGCAGTACCGTCTTTTGTTGCCGTTACAGGAAGCATGGTCAAGACGCGAGACGACTTCCGTCGCTTTGACCGACGCGGCGCTCACCGGATATCGTGGGCGCTTCTTGTCCTAGCGCTGGCTCTGCCGTGGGGCACGGGCGCGGCGGTGAAGATCTACCTGGATCTTCAGGGCATGCCCACCTACCCCTGGGTCTACTTCATCAACCCCTGGACTTTGGCGGTCTATGTGATCCCCAGCTCGATCTACTGGTCCAGCCCGCTGCTGGCGCTGACGGCGCTCTGGCAGTTCACGGCTGGCCGCGATCGGCTGCTGGGCCTGACCCACGGCCAGCGACTGCTGATCGTGCTCGGTGGCTTCGTCCTAGGTGCGGTGGGCGCTGTGCGCCTGTACGTCCCGCTGTTTTGGGACATACAGAACTCGATGGTGCCGGCGGGGCGCTTACCGCTCATGTATACGCCCTACCTGCTCTTGGGAGCGGCGTTGGGCGGTCTGTTGGCGTTGGCCCGGTCGCGGCGGCGCTCTCGAGTTGCACGCGTTCCACTGATGTGAACCTATCGTAATGCAGGAGTGCAAGAGATGCGTTCGGTCTCGTACAGTCCGTTCAAGGGTTGGGGCGGTGTGCTGTTGACCGCCCTAGCCGTCGCGGGTTGTGGTGGCGATGAGGGTACCGGCCCCGACCGCTCGATGTTTGTCACCCTATCGGTCTGCACGCTGCCGGAGTCGGGGCCCAAAGTCTGCCCGGCCGGTAACGTGGCGCCGCTGGAACAGCTCGAGGTCACGGTGTCGGTGGACCCGCGCGGCGCTGTGCTAGAGCGGGTCATCGTCGAGGTATCGGGCCTCTGGACGCAGATCGATACCTTCGTCCCGATCCTTCCGACCACCGGTCCCGTTTCCGGCGCCGATACGGCCCTTGCCCCACCGGGAGTCGGCGTTCTGACCTTCCGGGCGCGGGCCGAGGGTGGCGGCCGCAGCGGCTCCTCGGCCCCGGTCAACGTGGCAGTGAGCGACGACGAGCCGCCGTCAATCAACGCCCTTTCGCTGATCCCCACCGACAGCGTCGAGCCGGGCGACACGGTAAGGCTGGCAATCACGGCGAGCGACAACGCCGTGGTGATGAACCTGGTCGTGCAGCGGAGCGGGGCCCTGAGCGGGCCGGACACCGTCCTCGTGGGCATGCCCTCGTACTCCGACACGTTGCGCTACGAGGTGCCGCCGACTACCCCATATGGCACGCCGCTCTCCTTCTCGGTGGTGGCGGTAGATGCCGCGGATCTGGAGAGCGACCCCGTGGCGTCCGCCAGCCTGACGATCGCCGACTTCACACCGCCCAGCACGGGCGGCTACCTGAACACGGGCATCTTCGAACCGCTAATTCCCGGCGACACGCTGCGCGGCACGATCGACGCCAGCGACAACCACAAGCTCGACTGGGTCGGCTACCGCGTCGGCGCGCCGCCGCTGGCCGAAGACTCGTTCCCCGTCAGCACGGCGAGCGTCTCCTACGCGTTCGAGGCGTTGGTCGATCCGAGTTGGGCGGGCAGGCCCGACGTCACCCTGTTCGCCCGCGACTCGACGGGCAACATCAGCACCCAGGGCTACCCCCTAACCATCACGGTACTCGACGCGACGCGACGGCCGTACCGAATGGCGGGGGGACGCGGCGCGGTGAGCGACATGGCCTACGACGCCAAGCGCGACCGGCTGTACCTGCTGCACAGCATCGACATCTCCGTCGTCCCGCTGGCCACCTTCAGCCACGAGACACCGATCGCGCTGCCGGCGGAGGTCTCGAGCGCCAGCCACATCGACCTCAGCACCGACGATGACACACTGCTCGTGCTGATGAGCTTCTTCCCGGACACCGCGACCCTCGGGTTCGTCGACCTGAGCCAGGCCGTGCCGGCCGTGGATACGGTCCACCTGGTCTACGACCAGGCGCTGGGCTGGACCCACGACATCGGCGTAGCGGCAAACGACAAGGCGTTCATCACGCTCTGGAACGGCACCGGCGGAGGCGGTCTGCTGGAGTACGACCTCGGCAGCGGAGCGCAGACGTTGCGCGCGGACGTCGGCGCGGCGGGCACGATACCGACGCCGGCCAACGTGCTGGTCCCCGGCGACCGCCTCAAGCTGTCTGTGCGCTGGGCGCCCGTCCCCTGCTGCAGCGACGATGAGGGCCAGGTCTACGACGCGGCGAGCAACACCTTCGGGACGGTCCGCACGCTCGGCCTGCAGAACAGCCGCGACGTAGCGGCCAGCGCCGACTCCGACGGCGCGCGCTACCTGATCGGCGGCTACCTGTTGGACGGCAGCCTCAGCTCGCTCGCCTACTTCGACTTCCCGACCAGCCCGGCCGGCGAGCAGGTCGTGTCGGCGCTGACGCCGGACGGACTTTACGGCTACTTCAGCCAGTCGGTGGAGAACTCGAGTCTCGGGATGATCGTCAAGGTGCGGCTGGCCGACGCCATGGTGATGGAGCGGTTCGTGCTGCCCGAGCTGTCCCAGCATCTGCTCGTCTTGCCCGACGGCCTCACGCTGATAGCGATCGGAACGACGTACGTGGCCTACGCCGTCGACTTGCAGTAGCGGAGCGCGAACTGGACCGGGCCGACCAGTCTCCGTAGCTTTGGCATCCCCTGCCGATCCTCTTGATGAAAGGGAGGCGTCGCATGACGGGTCTGCCGAGGATATTGGCCGCGCTGCCGATCGTCACCACTCTGGCCTGCGGTGGCAAGAAAGTCATGGTCCCGCCGCGTATCGATCTCCAGCGGCACGAGGTCCTGGCCATCATCGAGTTCACCTCATCGAACGAGGGCAAGTTGGGCGAGCTGGCGACGACGCGATTTATGGAAGACGTCCGCATCGACCAGGGACTGGTGCGGATCGTCGAGCTCGGTACCGAGGAAGAAGCGCTCCGGCAGGTGGACGCCGAGCGGCTGGATCGCGCCGCCTATATGGCGCTGGGCGCCGAGCACAACGTAGCCACGATCTTCGTCGGCGAGCTGGAGGTCTCGGACATCCGGCCGACGGTCTCGATCAGCGGTGACCTCAGGAACATGGGCGCCGCCGCCGATGTCGACGCGACGCTCACCGTGCAGATGGTCGAGACGGCGAGCGGCGCGTCGCTCTGGAGCCGCTCGGCCAGCGTGACGCAGCGCGTCGGTCAGGTGAGCCTCATCGGCGGCAGACCCACCTTCGATGCCGACGACCCCGAGCACGCCTACGGCGAGCTGGTCTACGCTCTGGTCGACCTGGTGACGGCGGACTTCAAGGTGAGCTGGGTGAAACAGTAGGACGGCGCGAGCGAAAGAGGAGCCGTGAGATGACCCGATACACCCGCGCGATTGTTTTCGCCTCGGCGCTTGGACTCGCCATAGCGACGCCGGCGCGCGCCCAGACGCCGGAGGATGAAGTCGTCGATGTAGTGCAGCGCTTGCTAGACGCAATCGGCGATCGCGACAGCGCGTCGTTTCGCGCCCTCGTACTGCCGCAACTGCAGAACCTCGTCGTCTTTCCCGAGGGCGACTCTGTCCGGCTCGCCTGGCGCGAGACCGAGAGTTCGATCATAAGCCTCGGGAGCCCGGGCCCGAAGTATCTCGAGCGCATGTGGGAGCCCACGGTACTGGTGAGCGGACCCATCGCCACGGTCTGGACCCCCTACGACTTCTATCGCGACGGCGAGTTCAGTCATTGCGGGGTGGATGCGTTTCATCTGGTCAAGACAGGGGAAGGCTGGCGGATCGCCGCGATCATGTATACGGTGGTGCGGCCAGAGGAGCGCTGCCCGGAAAGCCCGCTCGGGCCACCGGGAGACTTACCATAACAAACGCCAAGCCCGGAGGAGATCCTCCGGGCTTTTCCGTGCTGGAATCAGACCTTTGCCGATTCCGCTACGGGTACTGCAGTCCTAATCTCTCCAACAGGCCGGCGAACCGCGGGTCGGCCTGGAGCGCCGCGGCGGTCGGATCGGAATTGATATAGGTGAGGCTACCGGGATCTTCTTCGTAAGCGCGCTCGAGGTATTCGAAGGCGCGGTCCAACTCGCCAAGCTCGCCGTAGACGATGGCCAGCTCCTTGAGCATCTGACCGCGGGCTTCCACACGCTCCAACATCTCGAGCGCCTCGGCCCGACGCCCGGCGCGGGCGTAGGCCCACGCCAGGCCGGGGGCATTGAACGGGTAATCCGGCCGCACCTCCAGCGCCCGCTCGAGCGCCGCGATCCCACCCTCGTAGTCGCCGTTCAGCGTCGAGGCGAAGCCGAGACTGTAGAGCGCGCCCGGATTGTCCGGCTCCAGCTCGAGCACCTTGCGGGCTTCGGCGATCCCACCCTCGTAGTCGCCGGTGAACCAGAGCCCGCTGGTCAGCGACAGCCGATAGCTGATCGACAGCGGGTCCAGCTCCACCGAACGGCGTAGCGCGGCCACCAACTCTTCGAAGCGCTTGAGATCGAGCAGCAGTCGCGCGTAGCGGCGGTGCGCTTCGGCCGAGCCCGGGTTGAGCTCGAGTGCCCGTAGATGGTGGCGCTCGGCTTCGTCGAACTGTAGGTCGGCCTCGGCCACGTCGGCCAGCGAGGTATGCGCGTCGGCCAGCGTCTCATCGAGGGCCAGCGCCTTCTCCGCGTTGGTCCGCGCCTCCGACAGTGCCCGCTCCGCCTCCCAGTAGCCGTCGCTCCACAGATCGAGGTGGATGTCGGCCAGCCCGGCGTAGGCGGGAGCGAACTCCGGGTCGGTCTCGATCGCCTGACGGAACAGTTGGGCAGCGGCCTCCAGTCCCGACTCGGTGCCGCCGCCTGGCCTGTGGTGCAGGTAGCGGCCGCGCGTGTAGAGGTCGTAGGCCTGAAGGCTCTCGGTGGGTCGTGTCGCCAACCGCACCTCGATTTCGGGAGTCAGCGTCGCACTGAGGGCGGCGGCTACTTGACGAGCGATGTCGCTCTGTATGGCAAAGATGTTCGCGGTCGTGAGCTCGGCGTTGTACGTCTCGGCCCACAGGTGGCGGTCGTCGCGCGCGTCGATCAGCTGCATGCTCACCCGCACGCCGTCACCGGCGCGCTGCACGGTGCCCTCGAGCAGGGTGGCGACGCCCAGCTCGGCGGCGATCTCACGCACGCCCAGCAGCGTATCCCGATACTTCATCACCGAGGTGCGGGAGATGGTCTTCAGACTATCGATCTTCGACAGCTGGGTCAGCAGATCGTCGTGGATACCGCTGGCGAACGCCAGGCTCTCCTCGTCCGTCTGGAAGCTCACCAGGGGCAGCACGGCGATGGAGCGAAGATCCCGGCCGGCCTGCACACCAGGCAGCACCGCCGTACCCGGCCCGAAGAACATCCAGCTGGTGGCCACCACACCCCAGAAGGCGAAGGCGACCAGGCCGCCCAGAATCGCATTGCGCCAGGTGAAGAGCCGCTCGCTACCGGCCGGGGCGCCATGCTCGGCCAGCGAGTCGTCGCCCGCTGCCCAGCGGGTCAGGCGCTTCTGCACCAAGCTGGTTACCAGGACGATGGGCAGGCCGATGGCGAGCAGCGCCAAGGTGAAGCGCGGAAACCAGGCGGGCATGTCGAAGTTGTTGGCCAAGACATCGACCACCTGGAGCGCGATCCACGACCCGACCAGGTAGACCCCCAGCACCTGCCAGACAGAGCGATGCTGAAGTTTGTCGATGATTGCTTTCAGACCTAACATCGGATCACCTGTAGCCTCCGCCCACTATCCACAGCGGACCGACCGCAGCCTCGCGAGTCCCTTTTCCTGTCAGGATTCATCCCAGATACCGGGCAAAGGGTGGGGCTTTCCAGAGAGGAAAATAACAGGCGGCCGCGGTCACGCTAGGGATTCGAGGGCCCGCCCTCCGAGCCGGCGCTGCTAGCGGAACCCGGCAGCGATCAAATCGATCGCGTAACGCACCTCAGCCTGCTCGTCGAACTCGTAGGCCCGGAAGTCGCTCAGCATCATCGGGAAGTCGGGCAAAAGGACACGACCGCTGTTCTCGTCATTCGGGAAGAAGATCTGCGCCGTGCGGGCGATCGAGCCGGAGAGTCGCGAGTTCGGGAGCTGGTAGGGCGTCACGTCGACGAACGCGTTGCCGGCCTGCGATGAGGGAACGCCGACGACCTTCGCGCCCAGATGCCGGAGCCGATACATGAAGTGGTACGCGGCACTGAACGTGGCGGCGTCGACGAGAACGAGCACCGTGGGAGTGTAGAGGGCGCGCCCGCTCGAACCGCGAAACGTATCAGCCAATCCGCAACCGAAGGCCTCCAGCTCGTTCGCGTACTCTTCCCTGCTCGTCGTGGCGGCGAAGCTCGTCTCTTGCTGGACGTGGTAGTCGCCCAGCTCGTACTCCGTGCCGAGCTCGGCGTTGAGCTCTGCTAAAGTCCGGCCATTCAGTGCCAGGTGCGCGGGCGAGATTCGCGTGGCGAAGCTGACCGGGTAGTCGTAGTTGAAATAGCGGTCGCCGTACGTCAGGAGCAGGAACGGCGTGAGTAGCGATGACCAGCCGCCGCCGTTGCCACGCAGGTCGAGAATGAGGTTCTCGCTTCCCCGCTCCCGCATCGACGTCAGCATTTCGCCTACCGTTCGCGATAAGCACGGTACCCCATCCAGCGCCTCGCCCATCGCTTCCGGCATCGACCCGGGGATGTAGCGCTCGTAGTAGCGCGAGACCTGCTCGCGTAGATCCTGTCGGCCCACCGCCCTCAGCTCCTCGAACGCTTCGCGCCCGACGATACTGCTCACCCGGAGGTAGGCGATGTTCGAGTCGCCGATGTACTGCCAGAAGAACGGGCCCGAGCCTGGCTCGATCGCGGCCCAGCGCTCGACGGCCCACGGCGCATCGAGGTAGGCGGCGCGGTCGAGTGAGAACGGTAGGCGCCGCTCCACCCGCGCGCCGCCCGGGCCCTCGAGAACGACCTGCAGGTCTTCTCCGACATCCGCGAACACGCGCTTGGCCCTCCGGTCGGAGATCAGGTAGCTCAGCAACCAGCGCCGTGCACCGAACTCGTTTTCCGCCGGACGGACCGTACCCGCCAGCGCCGCCGCCCGCTCAAGCGTCTCACCCTGGACGCCAAGCAGCCGATAGCCGATGAGGTCTTCGTACGGCGGAAGCGCACTCATTATGTAGACGGCGTCCGTGGCGAGCCCGAAGCGCACGGGCAGGTAGCGCGGATCTGCGACGGGGCCCTGAGCCGGTGGCGATGAGATGTAGGTGTGGCCGTCTCTCAGATCGCCGAACAGCGGACGCAAGAGGTTGTAAAGCTCGGCGGGCGTCATCCCGCTCTCGGGTACGCCCTCGAGGAGCGCCTGCGCCCGAACCTTGAAGCCCACCCGTCCACCGAAGGCGGAGTAGGGATCGGGGTGCGTCTCTTCCAGCGCAGCGATCAGGTAACGCACATCCTCCAGCACTTGCCTACGGCTTAGCCGGTCCTGCCCGGCGAGCAGCGACGCAGAGCACGTCAAGAAGACAAACGTCGAGGCGAATGTGCGACGCGACATTCTCATAGGCTCCCGATCCGCCAGGAAGAATCGAACTCGACGAGGCCCCCTCCCCCTATTCCTCTCTTAGCACTTCCATGGGCGCCAGGCCCGCGACCCGGCGTGCCGGAATGTAGCCGGCCGCCAGGCAAACCAGCGCGACGAAGGCGCCCACCGCGCCGTAGGTGAGCGTGTCCCAGGGCTCGATCGCGAATAAGTAGTGCGACAACAGACGGCTGGTCCAAGCGGCACCCAACAGACCCAGGGTGGTTCCTGCAAGCCCGATTATAAGACTATGCCGGAGGATCAAACCGACCAGTTCGCCGTGGCGAGCGCCCAAGGCGATACGGATACCGAGCTCGCGCGTGCGCTGGGCGACGCCGCGAGCGGTGACGCCGAAGACGCCGACGGCGGCGAGCAGCGCCGCCAGGCCGCCGAAGACGAGGACGAGGAGGGTGCGGTAGCGATCCTCGGCTGCGGAGCTGCTGACCGACGCCGAGACCGTGCCCGCGTCCGCGACGGGCATGTCCGGATCGACGGCCCAAACCGCTTCGCTGAGCCGCGGCAATAACGCGGCCGGGTCGGCGGCCGTGCGTATCACGAGGTTCAGATTCCGTCGCGGTGCCTGCGCGAAGGGGACGTAGAAGGTCGGTTCGCCTTCTGTGCTGAGCGTCGTGTGTCTGACGTCACCGACGATCCCGACGATAGTGCGGCGGCTGCCCCATAGCAGCACCGTCGCACCGACGGGCGACTCGTCGGGCCAGAAGCGGCGGGCCATCGACTCGCTGATGACGATGGCGCCGGGCGCGTCGGATCCGTCGCTATCGGAAAGCAACCGTCCGGCGAGCAGTGGGATTCCCAACGTCTCATGGTAACCCGGAAGGACGGTGCGCCGCCGGCCGACGACGTCGCCGTCCTCGCCCCGTGCCTCGATGCGGAACCCATTGAGCGGCGCGCCGCCGGGGAACGGAAGACCGTAGGAGCCCGCCACCGACACGACGCCGGGGACCGACTCCAGGCTGCGGACGACGTCGGCGAAGAAGCGCGACACCTCGGCCCGGCCGGGATAGCGGCCGCGATCCGCCACCAGCTCGAACGTCGCCAGGTTCTCGGCCCGAAATCCGGGATCGACGGCGAGCAGGCGGACGAGGCTTCGGGCCAAAAGGCCACCGCCCACCAGTAGCACCACGGTCAGGGCGACCTGCAGCGAGACCACGGCGTCCTGGAACGAGCGGTCGCGACCCGTCGTGCCGCGGCCCCGGGCCGCGAGCGCGGTCCCCACCGAGCCTCGGGTCAGCACCACCAGTGGCGCCAGACCGAAGAGCAGAGCCGTGCCCAGGCCGGCGGCAGCGGCGAAGGCGATCACCCGCGCGCTCACCTCGACCTCTTCCAGTCTGGGGATGGGCGGCGCCAGGTAGACGAGGACGCGAGTGGCGGCCATCGCGACCAGGACGCCGACGACGCTACCCAAGAGACCCAACACGACGCTCTCGGTGATGAGCTGGCGCGCCACCCGTAGACGTCCGGCGCCCAGCGCGGAGCGGGTGGCGATCTCGTGACGTCGCCCGCTGGCTTCGCCGATCAGCAGCGTGGCGACGTTGGCGCAAGCGATGAGCAGGAGGAGCGCCGCAGCGGCGAGGTTGAGGATGAGCGGTGCGGCGAATCCGCGGGTCACGGCCTCTTTGCGTGGAGCGACCCGCGCCTGGCGCGGCATGTTGGGGTCGAACGCCAGGATCGCCTCCGTCTCGGCTCGGGCCTGCTCGAGCGTGACGCCCGGTGCCAGCCGCGCCAGCGCCTCGAACGCGTTCCCCTCGCTGTCGAAACTCATCCCCGGCTGCCCCAGCGGTACCCACAGATCGCGCAGCCCCGAGTCACTCGATCCCGACATCACGTCCGTCACGATGACGCTCTCGAGCCGGAACCCCGGCGGCAACACCCCCACCACCGTGTATGGGTTGTCGGCCAAGACAATCGACTCGCCCAAGATCTCCGCGTCGCCACCGAACCTCCGCTGCCACAGCTCGTAGCTCAGAACTGCGACCCGCGCCCCACCACCGGGGGTCAGCGACTCCTCACCCGGCAAGAAGGTACGCCCCAACAGCGGAAGCACGCCGAGAGTCTGGAACAGGTTGGCGCTACCATGACCCACCGAAAGCTGTTCCGGCGAGCCCAAACCGGTGAGCGCCATCTCGCCCCACCCCACGAAAAGCGCCACGTCCGTCAGCGTGCGCGTCGCGCTCCGCACCTCGAGGTAGTCGCGGTGCGTGAACTGGACTCGATCCCACTTGCCTCCCAGCGACGGATCGTCGCGCCAGCTGGGATACGCCTCCCACACGCTCACCAGGTCGCCCGCCTCCGCATAGGGAAGCTCGCGCAGCAGCACGCCGTCCACCACGCTGAACAGCGCCGACGTCGTGCCGATCCCCAAGCCCAGGGTGAGAAGTGCGATGACCGTGAAAAGTGGACGCCTGAGATACGTGCGTAGCGCGAATCGGAGGTCCTGCAGGATTGAGCCCATTTCCCTCGCTCCTTATTATCCCGACTACCCCTTCAACTCTGATTGGACAATCCTGGCAGGATCAGGGTTGCCAGGAGGAACGCGCCCCCACCTGCCTCGTCCGGGCCCGGCGCTGAAACCGGCGGCGCTTTGGTCTCGTACAGGTCAAGAGCGCTCTCCTAGCTAGTCTAGGTGAAAGACCGTATCTTCTCCGGGACCACGACACCACGCACTGGAGACATGCTGGGACCGCCATGCTGATCACCAAAGAAATGCTGCCGGGCACGCTGGACATGCTGATCCTGAAGGCTGTCTCGTTGGGCCCCAACCACGGCTACGGTATACTGCTGCGGATCGAGGTTGCCTCGCAGGGGCTTGTGAGCCTGGAGCAGGGCTCGCTCTACCCGGCGCTCAACCGTTTGGAGCACCGGGGGCTGATCGAATCGGAGTGGGGGGTCTCGGAGAACAACCGGCGAGCGAAGTTCTACCGACTGACGAAGGCGGGGAGGCGGCGTCTGGAGCACGAGACTTCGCGCTGGACGGAGCTCGTGGCGGCGGTGACCAACGTCCTCAACGCACTACCGAGCGAGGCCTGAGCCATGCTGATCCCTCTGCGTTCCATGTTTCGCACGTTTTTCCGGGGGGCCCGCTTCCGTTCCGAGCTGGACGAGGAGATCGCCTTCCATATAGAGCAGCACACGGAGGATCTGATCAGGTCGGGGGTCGATCCGGAGGAGGCGCGGCGACAGGCGCGGTTGCGTTTCGGTAGCGTCGATGCGGTCAAGGACCGCAGTCGCGAGGTACGGGGCCTGGCGCTGTTGGACGAGGCGCTGCGCAACGTGCGGTTCGCGCTGCGTGTCATCGCGCGCAACCCGCTGTTCAGTGTGACGTTTGTCCTGACGCTCGGGCTCTGTATCGGCGCGGGCACGGCAGTGTACAGCGTAGTCGATTCCGTTCTGTGGAAGCCGCTTCCCTACCCGAGCCCCGATCGACTGGCGGTGGTGGTCACCTACAATCCGGCGACGGGTGTGCTGCCGGGGTTCAACGCTGTCGACGGCACTACGTGGGAGCGCATCCGCGACAACGCCGACGGTTTCGAACGCGCGGTTTTCTCGGACTGGCCGGCGGGCGTCAACCTGCTGGCGGAAGGCGCGGCGGCCTACGTGCAGCAGCAGCGGGTCTCGGCCGGCTTCTTTAGCACGCTGGGCGTCGCGCCGCTCATCGGCCGAGAGTTCGAGGTGGCCGAGGACGTCCCCGGCGGCCCTTCGTTGGTGATTCTGAGCCACGAACTCTGGGACCGGACCTTCAACGGCGACCCCGAGATCGTGGGCCGCACGATCCGTTTGAAGGGAGAGGCGCACACTGTCATAGGGGTGATGCCGCCGGCCTTCCAGTCGAGCATGCCGGCGGATGTGTGGACACCGCTCAGGCCTTCGCCGCAGGGCGAGGGCAGCGGCGCCAACTACCGGGTCCTGGTGCGTATGCCTCCGGGCATGAGCTGGGCCCAGGCCGTTGCACGGATCGGCGCCATCGAGGCGGCCCAATCGACGCGGGAGGGCGCACCGGAGCGCCGCTTCGGGATCGTGCCGCTGGACCTGGCGGAGACCTGGGAGATGCGCCAACCGCTCCTGATTCTGCTGGGCGCGATCCTGGTCATGCTGCTGGTGGGGTGCGCGAACCTGGCAGGGCTGCAGATCGCCCGGGCGCTGGCGCGGCGGATCGAGATCGCCACCCGGCAGGCGCTGGGCGGTGGCACCGCGGCCATCCTGCGGCAGATGCTGGTCGAGAACCTGACCCTCGGGCTCCTGGGGGGTCTGGTAGGCCTCGGCGTCGCCTACCTGGGGGTGGGCGGCCTCGAGACGTTGGTGCGGACGCGGTTCGACACCTGGCAGACGGTCGAGCTGGACGGGCGCGCGCTGGCGGTGGCGTTCGGCCTGACGCTTTTGGCGACGCTCTTGTTCGGCCTCGCGCCGATCCTGCAGGCTCGCAAGGTGGACGTGCGCGGCGTTCTGGTCAGCGGGTCGCGGAGCGTCATGGGAAGCGGCGGCCATCACCTGCGCAAGGCTCTGCTCATCGGCCAGGTTGCCCTGGTCACCGCCCTGCTGTTCTCGGCGGGTCTCCTGGTGCGCAGCTACGGTTACCTGGACGGTCTGGACCCGGGCTTCGATTCGGAGGGCGTGCTGACCGTGCAGCTCTCGCTGGACGACGCGCGCTACGCCGGTGCGACCGAGGTTAATCGCTTGTTCGATGAGACGCTGGCCGGGTTCGGCCGGCTGCCCGGCGTGAGCTCCGCCGCCGTGGCGCTCACACTTCCCTACGAGCGCCCGCTCAACATGCCGTTCACAGTCGTCGGCGGTGAGGATGCGGAGGGCCGGAATCGGGTCACCAACCTGGTCTATGTCACACCCGACTTCTTCGAGACTCTGGGCGTACCGCTGCTCCGCGGACGCAACCTGGCGGCGGCGGACCGCGACGACACACCGCTCGTCGTAGTGGCGAACCAGGCCTTCGTCGAGGCGAACTTGCCGGATGGGCCGGCCATCGGTCGGCGGCTGACCTTCGGTGGCCGGGAGTGGGAGGTCGTCGGCGTTGCCGGTAACGTGCAACAGGCGAACGCCGGCTGGGGCAACTTCGGACCGCTCTGGGCCTCTCCCACACTCTACATAGCCGCCACCCAGGCCGGCGATGGGTTCTTCCGCGGCATCCACGTCTGGTTCGCGCCCAACTGGCTGGTGAAAACCTCGGGCAGCCCAGCAGGCCTCGCCGCCCAGGTGACCCGCGTCATACAGGCGGTGGACCCCGACATGCCGGTGGCCCGGATCACACCCCTCTCGGACGTGATGGCCGATACCCTGGCCCGTCCCCGGTTCCAAGCGGTCTTTCTGGTCGTGGTCACGGCCTTCGCACTGTTGCTCGCCCTCGTGGGGCTCTACGGGATCGTGGCGAACGAGGTGGTGGAGCGCACGTCGGAGATGGGGCTCCGCATGGCGCTTGGCGCCTCACCCGGAAAGGCCATCTGGACCGTGGGCCTGCCCGGGCTGCGGCTGACCCTCATCGGACTCGTCGCCGGCGGCGCCCTCGCCGCGCTGTCGACCCGCTGGATCGCCAGCCTGCTCTACGGCGTGGTCGCCTACGATCCGATGACGGCGGGACTCGCGGCCCTCTGTCTCACGGCCCTGGCCGCGGCGGCGAGCTTCGTGCCGGCGACCCGGATCGCCCGGCTGGAGCCCGCCCGGATACTACGGGACGAGTGACTCGGCCGCATAAGCCTGGCGCCGCCCCCCAGCTGCCGCACAGGTGCTGAGAGACGGCACGGTCCGGACGTTGTCCATTGTACGTCTGATTAACATATAGACATCACCTTGACACGAAACCCTCAGGCGAGTAGACTTTTGCGGGCGAGGCCCGGGACCGTGTCCCGGACGTGAACGAAATCGAAGCTTGGGTTGATTTGTGATGCCTATCGAGTTGACTACGGAGTTGTATCTTGGCGGTCTGACGCTTGTTTCGCTGGCGGTGGCGGTCATCCTGCAGCTGAAGGATCGCGGCCGGGCGAGGCGAGGCGCTTTGGGGCTGCTGGTGCCGGCGCGGCTGAGGGTGGGAGCTATGATGCTGGACCGTCGGCGCGGGTGAGCCCGGTAGGATCAGAGACTAGGAGGTTGAGACTCATGTCCAGGGAAGCCAAGGCGAAGGCGCTGTTTGGCGTGGCGGCGTTCCTATCATTCTTGCTGTCGGTTTATCTCTGGTTCAGTGGCCAGCAGGAAGAGGGTCTGTTCGTAGGGCTCTGGGTACCGTCGATCCTCTCGCTGGGGGCGCTGCTGTTGGCCGGGAGTCGGGCTAATAATGTCTAGTCTGGCGCTATTCCTGTTCGGCAGCGTGGTGACTCTGATCTGCGTGGCGGCGGTGGGCCTGCTTCTGTGGGGAGCGGTTCAGGATGGGCGGGTCGCGGCGGAGCGGCAGGGGCGGTCCGGCTGACAAAGCCTTGTCTCAACCCACCCTCCGGTGGTAGCTTCGACAAGCCTGTTCGCCATACCGAATCGGAGGTCGGCCGGCAGTTTGGCCTTCCCAACCGCGCCTCGAGACCCCGGAGGCCCGCCCATGTGGTTCGAGTACAAGAAGCGCGTAGCTCCGATCTATCAGGACGAGACGTATCGCCGCCTGTTCGCCACCGCATCCGGACGTAACCGTCCCAAGGGCCTCAAGAAGCTCAGGAAGATGAAGAACAAGGATCCCAACGAGGTGACGGGATGGCGCCGGTTGTTTGGACGCCGATCGAAAAGCGACTCGACGGACGCGGCGCCGACGCCTCCCCTGTAGGCGCGGTAGACCAATAAGAGATGCCGAGCCCGGAGGAGAAATCCTCCGGGCTTTATTCATCCAGCTCCCGCGGGATGTACTTGGCGCGAGCTACGCGCCAGCTATTGCGCAGACCCCCCATCCCTACATCTTCGGCAAGTTTTGTCCCAACCCCAACCATCTGAAAGGAGGGACTCGATGAGAGTTCACCACCTTGGCGTCCTGCTGCTGGCGGGACTCGTGCTGGCGCCTGCGGCTGCGGCGCAGGAGCCAACCGGCATCGTGTTCGGGGCCTACTACACTTGCGATCAATCGCGGGAGGCGCGGGCCGACACGATCTATCTGGAGACGGCGGCAGCGGTCTGACAGAAGCAGGTCGACGGGGGCCTGCTTACCACCTCGGGCTGGTCGAGGCACTGGGCCGGCGGCGAGTGGCGCAGGCTGGGCTACGTCGTGGGCACCGACATGGAGGCGATGACCCAGGCTCGGCAGGCGTACATCGAGGAGATGATGAGCGAGCAGCCGGAGGCCGTGGAGGAGTTCAACGAGATCTGCCCCTCCCACGACGACTACATCTGGTTCGTCAACGTGGCGTCCTCGGCTCCGGAAGACTTAGCCCACGATCGGCCCGCCGCGGGTCTAACCAGCTACATGGTCTGCGACAGCTCTTGGAGCTGGCTGGAGCACTTCATCGGCGGGAAATACCGGCGGGCGCTGGTGCTGGACGCCGCCGACTGCGACGCCATACTCGATTATTGGAGCACTCTCTGGGACAGCATCGAGGCCGAGCAGCCCGAGCTGTTGCGGACGTTCTCTGCGATCTGCCACTCGCACACCGACTACGTCTGGGACCTTTCCCTGAACCAGTAGTCGTCGCGGAAAACACTTTCCCGAAAGACGAGCCCCGCGGCCACTACAGGTCGCGAGGCTCTTTCTTAAACGGGGCGCTGCAGGCACGGCGGCGGCGGCGCCCTGCTGTGCTACATTTCGCCGCGCGTCGTCGGCACCCAGATCACGTCGTCGTGGGCCTTGAAAATCTCGGTCATTCGGGCCCAGTCGTCGGCGTGCGCCTCCGCCATCGTCCCGAGGAACATCCCCCAGAAGTCGTCGATATCGTCCCAGCTATCGAAGAAGAAGAGAACCTTCGAGTTGTGTGGGCCGCCCGTATTGTGGCCCAGCTTGACCCAACCGTTCAAAATCCCTTCGTCTATCGCAGCCTGCAGGAGCGGACCGGCTACGTCGCTCCAGATTCGGTTCCATTCCTCCATGTCGGCGAAGTTGACGCGGAACGTGCTTGTGTACATGTAGGTGGTCTCACGCTCCGGCTCCGCCCAGTGTTCCGTGGCGATGTCCCAGATCTCGTCCCGATGCTCGAGGACCATCCTGCTGCCAGCGTTCCACTGCACGTCGCTCTGCACCTCGCGCAGGCGCGACAGGTACTCGCTCCAGAACGTGTCGAGTGAAGCCCAGTCGTACGTCCGGGCAGTGAAGCGAATGTTGTACTCGCTGCCGGTCTCGTGCTGCCACTGGGTCCAACCCTCGATTACGCCTTCCTCCTGCAGTTGCTCCAGGATAGGTACCGAGTACTCCCAGTACCGCTGGTTCCAGGCATCGAGGTCGGAGAAGCTGATCCGGTAGAAGGCTTCATAGACGTGGGCCGCCGGGCGTTGCTCTTGGCCGACGAGGGGTCCGGCGCCGAACAGCGCCAGAACTGCAAAGTAGATCGCGGCTCGGTGCATGGCCGTCTCCTTTTGGTTGGGGTACATCTTTTCGCACGATAAGGCAGCCAGGAAGCTACACAGGGTGGGTTGCGGCCGCAACGGTGAGAACTCCGCGGCCGGCACAGGCTGCGTGTTCGGCCAGGACGATCGGCAGGCCCACTAATGTCCTTCCTATCTATCGGGCGAAAGGGACGCCAAACGCTCCTGCGCCCGCTCGACGGACGAGCGGAGCTCGGGATCGGGGTCCGCCCAGAGCTCGACGAAGCGAGCGTAGTGCCGGCGGGCCCCATCGAGATCGCCCAGCCGTTCGTATATCTCGGCGCGCCGCAGATGGGAGTGCGCGAGGAAGACGAAGTCGTACATCGAGATCTGTTCGAACGAGCCGTACCAGCGGAGCGCGTCGTCCAGGCGTCCCTCCCCCTCGAGGAACATCGCGCGCAGGTACCGCTGCAGCGATCCCGAGAAGAGCGGGGACCTGAACCCGTTCTGGTAGAAAGATTGGAGGCGCGCCCGCTCCAGTAGCGCGAGCCCCGCCGCCGGCGCGCCCTGCGACCAGGCGACGTAGGCCCTGACGCCCAGCGCCAGATCCTCGGCGAATGACGGAGATCGCTCGGGGCTTTCCATGCCCTGCAGCTCATCCGCGTAACGCTCCGCCGTCACCTCGTCACCCAGGCGCGCGCTGAGCAGGCCGAGCAGAAAGGCCCGCACCTGCGGGTGCACGTCGTCGTGCGCCCGGATGTACCCGCTGGGGTGGGTGGTCGGCGGAGCCGCGCTGGGATCGAGGGCCTCGATCCGCCGCCTCATCGAGAGCAGCTCATCTTCGGTCGCCGGTACGAAGGGCAAGAGCGAGAAGAAGGCACCGAACTCGGCGGCTCGATAGGCGTCGAACCGTGCCGCCGCCTCCACCTCCGCCGCGGCGTCGCTCAGGCGACCCTGCGTGGCGTTCAAGTAACCACGAAAGAGATGACCCAGCGCACGCATCCCGGGCGCGCGATTTTCCGTCATCAGAAACCCGGTGAGCGTGTGGCCGGCCTCGAGATCGAGAGCGATGACCGGCACGTAAGCGGCGGTGACCAAAAGAACCGGGTCGGAGACGCGTTCCAGGTCGGGCGCAGTGCGGCCCCACTCGATCGAGTCGCCCGTGACGATCGCGCGCAGCACCCTCAGCTCGACAGCGCGATCGGCATCCGGGCTAACGGCGAGGAACCGATCGACCAGCGAGTCGAGCTCTTGCATGTCGCCCTCGACTGCCGCGATCCGTGCCAGATGGATGATCGAGTTGACGTGGCTCGGCTCGTAGAAGAGGACGCGCTCGAACGCTTCCCGCGATTGGGCGATCGAGCGCCCTTCCGTCGGCCCATAGTGAAACAGCACCTCGCCCAGCTGGAACCACGCCTCCACGTCATCCGGATAGCTGCCCACTATGGCCCGGTACTGCTGTGCGGCCTGAACGTGATCACCCACCCGCGCCGACACCGTGGCCTCGAACAGGCGCCGATCGCGCTCCGCCAACCGGGCGCTGTGCCGGAACGCCTGCTCCGCCGACTGGGCCACCAGGTTGTCACGCGTCAGCCACTCGTACGCCACGCTCAGGCGGTACCAGGCGAGTGCGAAGGACGAGTCGACGGCGACGGCTCGCTGGAATGCGTCGGCCGCCTCGAGGTACCGACCACCTCGCAAGGCGCGCTCGCCCTGCAGGTAGTCTTTGAGCGCCGACAGCGAGTCCGTGGTCACCGCCGCGATGCGTGCCACCGGACCACCGTGACCGGCGCCCGCCCTGAGCAACAGCTGCGTCGCGACGTCGTCGACCAGGCCGAATACGTCCTCGGCGCCCCCGGCCGCCGTGGCCTCGATCACCTCGACCCCACCCTCCGTATCATATAGAGAAGCATCGAGCTGCAGCTGGCCGCCCACCTCCAGCACGCTACCCAGCACGAAGTAGTCGGCATCCAGACGGCGAGCGATGGCACGGCCCTGCTCCGGGCCCGGCACGTCGCCGCCCTCGCGGCTCACCAGCGCCAGAACCGCACGCGGGTCCACACTACGCAGCTCCCCGGCGACGTCGAGCTTCCTGCTCAGCACGTCGACCATCCCCTCACCCAGATACTCGTGCTCGCCGCTGCCGCGGACCGTGAAGGGGAGCACGACGACGCGAGCCGCGGACGAAGCGGCCGCCGCGCCTGCCCGAGGGGCGTCGCCGGGGCCCCGCGCAAGGATCAACCAGCCGCTCCCCACCATCAGCACGACGAAGGCAAGCGCAACGGCGCCTGCCAGCCAACGCGTTCTCCGCGGCTCTGCGGCGATCTCCTCCAGTTCGTCCGTGGACACCGGCTCTTCCGGCTTCACCCCCCGCCCCGTCAGCTCGTACGTCCAGGCGAGGGCGATGGCGACGGGGAATCCCAGGAGCGCGATCACCACCACGAAGGTCAGCGCGCGCTCGGGGAGCCCTAGGCTGGGCAAGATGATGTCGGCGCCCTGAAGCACTCCGAAGGCTACGGCCCCGTACAGGGCGGCCATCTTCAAGATGCCGCGCCGCTTGAGCTCGGCGAAGAAGATCCGGTGGCGAGGCGTGGGCTCGGTCACGTACCGCGGCTATCGGGTTGGAGGTTTTTGTCGCCGAGGAAGATGGCGAGTCGGGTGGGTGTGATCAAGCGTCACGACGACCAATAGGCCAGGCCCAGGCAGACCCGAGCGCGCCTGCCGCCTATCAAGCCGGCCACCCCGAGAGCGATCTTCGCGGGGAGACTCTCCGGCGGCGACGTCGGTCGAGTCGACGCCCCTTCCAGCAGGTCGAACAGCGCCTCATCGCTAGGCCGTTCGACCAGATCCGCTCGCACCTCCTCCATCGCCAGCGCAAGGATCTCGGGTGGACCGAAGAGCATGCCTCCGAGCGTAGCGCAATTTGAATACTGGAGAGAGAGGTATGCCTCGTACCTGAAGCCACGCGTGGCCGTCGAGTCCGACATGACGCTATAGAAGAATCGCCGACCCGTCCCGAGATCCGTCAACCGGACAGGCTCGTAGAGCGGGGCCGCCATCGCTTCAATGTCGTGTGCGGCCAGCACCGAGTCCACCGCGGTTGATAACGACATTGCCTCGTCCACACGGCCCGTGGCGAGGTAGACCTGACTGAGCGTCTCTCTTCCGATGCCCACGATGACTGTGCCGATTAAGCTTTCAATCAGGCTGCTGGCCTCGTCGATGAGCAGCAGTCCATAGGAGATGATCTCGCGGGCGGCGAGCTCGGCCTCGTCGGCCCGTCCGTCGGCGATCGCCAGCGCCGCAGCCGCCACATGGACGTACGCGGCCTCCCTCTGCGGCCGGAATCTTGGGAGGCGCAGAGCGGCCGGATGCAAGTCGTCCGGAAAGGGCAGGTTGAACCTGGCGGCCAGGATATCAGCCTCCGGCGCTCGGGACACGATGGAATACTCCGCGTTCGCCGGATGGCTGGTGACGCTCTCGAGCACGGCCCGCTGCTCCGGCGTCAGTCCCTGAGCGACGAGGGGGATGAACTTTGCCGGATCGGCCCAGGCGACCCTTCCGAACGCTTCCTCGGCGGACGCCACATCCTCTTCTGATATCCATGGTCTCTCGTACCGGCGCTCCGGCGGCTTCTCCATCCACGCATAAGACTGTCCCTCTCCTACATCGGACACGGTGTGGAGAGCCTGACCGCCCTCGTCGGCGGTAATCCCCGGATCCGGCGGTAGACGATACGGCCGCATGAGCTCCGCCAGGCTAGCTCTCTCGACCACCGTGTCATACTTGGGAACGGCGGACGCCCAGCTGGCGCGCAGCACCGCCGACACCACGGGCAGCGAGACGGCCAGGACACCGGCGATCAGACAGAACGCGGCGAGGGCCGCGACTGGTGCCCAGACGAACAGCGGCCGACTCGACGCTCCCCGTCCCGGGCGCCCCTCGCGCCTCACCCGGTCGAAGCTCTCGTACCAGGGTCCGACGAGCCTCGCCACGACCTCCTCTCGGCCGCGGCTGCGGCGGAGAGATTTGCGAGGACGTCGAACCGCCCGCAGCTCGTGCAGCCCGCAGCCCAGGGCGACGATTCCGAGGCCCACCGACGGTCCCAGGGCCAACAGGGCGACGAACTCCCACCCTCTCCCCGACCGCACGGCCACCGCGATCGCTACGATGAGACCCACCGCGGGCCACAGGGCCGCCGCCAGCCCGGCGACTGCTCGCGCCAGGCGCAATCGCCGAAGCCGTCCCCGCCCCCGCGGTTCGAGCGAGGCGTACTCTCGGGTCCCGGCGATCAGCTCACCGGTGTCGCCACGACCATCGGAGATCACTTCGCCGACGGTCAACGGCGTGAAGCCCGCGCGTACCGTCCGCGACGCCATCCAACCCAGACGCACCAGGGAAAGGAGCGTGCCGGCGAGTATGAGGCCGCCCAGCCCCGCCATGTAATACGGCCACTCGCCCAACCAGTCGGTGCTCGCCAACAGGACCACCAGCGGAACGGCCAGGAGCCAGCTGCCGATCCCTGCCGCCTCCACGGTTTTGGACAGCGCACCCTGGAGCGACTCGAGTCCGGGCGGCGGCCACTCGAGCAACGTCCCCGCTTCGGGCGAGAGGCGCTTGGCGATCTCCTCGGCGTCCGGCCGCTCATCCGGTTCCTGCTCGAGGCAGGCGAGCAGCACCGCATCGAGCTCCGGGTCGATCCCCTCCTGCAGCTCCGACAACTTCCTGGGTGTGTCGCGGAGGATCGCCGCCATCCACTCGCGCGGCGATTTCACATCGAACGGCCCGCGCCCGGCCAGAACGTCGTAGGCGAAGAGACCGAGGTTGTAGACATCGCTCTTCGGCGTCACCGGATCGCCCAGCAGCTGCTCGGGGCTCATGTAGGCCGGCGTGCCCACCATCGTGCCCGAATAGGTGAGTTTGGTGGGAGTCGCGTCGTCGTCGTCCAGAGCCTTGAGTGCGGACGCGATACCGAAGTCAGCGATGAGCGCGCGTCCCGTCTCGACCTCGTAGAGGACGTTCGACGGCTTGATGTCGCGATGCACGACCCCCTTCTGATGCGCAGCGGCGAGCCCGGACGCGACCTCGCCGATGAGCCGACCGCCCTCCTCGACGCTGAGCGCGCCCTCATCCTCGAGGCGCTCCTCGAGACTGGGCCCCTCCACATGCTGCATCACGAAGTAGGGGGTGCCGTCTGCCAGTTCGCCGACGCTGTAGACGGAAACGATGTTGGGGTGGGAGATCGATGCCGCCGCCTGCGCCTCCCGCTCGAAGCGGATCCGGGCGCTCTTGTCCCGCGCCAACTCTGCCGCGAGCACTTTGACGGCGACCGGGCGCTTGAGGGCGGGATCGCGGGCCAGATACACGATCGCCATCCCGCCGCGCCCCAGCTCGCGGACCAGCAGGTAGCTGGGAGCCAGCGCCTGTTCGACGAGACCGCGGAGCTCGTCGTCCGCGGCCGGTTCGCTCACTGTTTCATTCACCGGGTTCGCGCCTCGACTTCGGGTCGGAACGCCAGGGCGGAGCTTGCGCCAGCTTAAGATTAGGTCCGAACGATAGCAAGCGGGCGTTCCCTGCCCCCCGGCGTGACCTTTCGCCCCGCTCAGTCGTCATCAGTACGAAGGATCTACCCATCTCTGAAGACACCGAGGGCGCCACCGCACGGCGCCGGAGTGCAACCACGGAGGAAGCGATGCGGTCACTACTGCGACATCACGTCTATGGGCTCTCGGCGTTGGCCCTGGCGGCGGCACTGGTCATCGGCGGTTGCGATTCGACCACCGCCCCCGGCCCGGACGAGGACGCGATGGTGCTGGTGAACGACGCCGGGGTCAGGCTGACCATCTTGCTGACCGACGACCCGGCGGAGCTCAGTCAGGCCTGGGTCGAGATTACGGGCATCTACCTGCAGGTCGGCGAGCACGAACACTTGGGCCCCGGTAACGGCGGTGGCTCGGGCACCGGCGGGCGTGTCCCGCTGCTGGAGGACGCGGCGGTTTGGGTGAACCTGCTGACGCTGGTCGAGGACTGGACGACCCTGGTGGAGGGTGCCGAGATCCCGGAGGGCGTCTACGCGCAGCTCCGCTTCATCGTCGAGGGCGCGGCCATCATGACGGCGGGCGACGGCGAGGTCTTCGCGACGTCGCTCACCGATCTCGAGTCGTTGAACGCGTACCTGGCCGGCGAGGGTCTCGACCCGCTTCCGGAGGCTGCCGGCCAGCTCAGGTGCCCCAGCTGCAGCCGGACGGGTATCAAAGTGCGCTTCCCGGGCGGCGGCCTGGTACTCGAGTCGGGTGACAACATCGTGCTGATCGACTTCGACGTCGCCGAGACGTTCGGACACGAGGCCGGCCGGTCGGGTAAGTGGATCATGCACCCGACGCTCAGGGCCACCGACTTTCCGGGCGGCGGCGCCATTGCCGGCACGGTGAGCCTGGATGAAGCGCTGACCGACCTGGGCGCCTGCGGGACCGGGGGCGAGCGGCCGATCACTCTCGAAGATTTCGTGCCCACCGCCGAGCGGTCGGGCGGCCCTCTGCGCCAGGCCGACGTGGACGAGAACGGCGACTACAGCATCGAGATGTTGCCGGCCGGACTCTACAGTATGGGCTACCTGGCCGAGGTGGACGTCGACGTGGGGGGCGCGACCTGGACGATCACGTTCACAGCGACTCACCCGGATCAGGTGGGCGTGGCGGTCGCCGCGACGGCGACGGCGAACTACGAGATCGAAGACGTCGGCTGCGCCGTAGACGACGGGTAGCCGAGTCACGAGGCGCGCCGGGCCCCGGGCACGACCCCGGCCCGGCGCCACCGTCTGGATTCGATACGGCGCCGCTCTATTATAGGAGCGGGTATACGACCGAATCCAAGACGAACCGAGGTGTAGGGGCGGCAGAGTTGCCGAGCTTAGATAGATCAGTGCGCGCCGAGAGCGCTACAGCGGGCGACGGGCGTCCCAGCGACGCCGACGTCGTCCATGCCGTGTTGAACGGGGACCGGGACGCTTACACCGTTCTGGTCCAGCGTTACCAGGAGGCGCTTTACCGTCACGCCGAGCAGATGACGGGGCGGCCGGACGTGGCCTCCGAGATCGTTCAGTCGGCGCTGGTCAAAGGCTACGAGAAGCTGGACGGTTGTCGCGACGCCGACCGGGTCGGCGCCTGGCTGTTCCGGATCGCCGCCAACCAGACCAAGGACTACCTGAAGGACCGGCGTCGCCGCGATGTGCCGTTGCAGGAAGCGGAGCCGCTGAGCCGTGACGTGGACCCGGAGGGCGATGCGGAGCGCGGCGAACTGGGCGACCGCATTCGCGCCGCGCTGGCCAGGCTGACGCCGGCCGAGCGGCAGGCCTTCGTGCTCAAGCATGTGGAAGGGTACTCGTACGAGGAGATGGCCGAGCTGCTGGGAGCGTCGGTGGGCGCGCTGAAGATGCGGGTCCACCGCGCCCGCGAAGCGTTGCAGCCGCTCTTGGAGGTGTACCGATGAAGAAAGAGCTGCAGGCTTATCTGGACGGCGAGCTGAGCAAGGACGAGCTGCCGAGCGAGCTCCGCGCCGAAGCGGATAGCTGGGACCGCCTGTTGGCCGACGTGCAGGCGACCGTCACGAGCGAAGCGCCGGTCGACCTGCGCGAGAGCGTGCGGGCGGCGCTGGCGGCGCGTGGAACGCGCTCCGCCGGACGCCGCGCCGTCGACTGGGCCCTACGACCGCGCACCGTCCGCATCTCGCCGCTTGCGGGCCTTGCCGCCGCGGCGGCGTTGGCGCTGTTCATCGTCTGGCAGAGCGGCGGTCCGCCGACGCCGGCAACGCTGGATACGGAAGCCACGGTCTACATCCAGTTCGCGCTCGAGGCGCCAAGCGCGCGCTCGGTGGCGGTAGCGGGCGACTTCAACGGGTGGGCGCCGGCGGTCGAGCTGTCGGACCTGGACGGCGACGGCGTGTGGACGGGCCGCGTCGCCGTGGAACCGGGGATCTACCAGTACATGTTCGTGATCGACGATTCGGAGTGGCGAACCGATCCCAACGCCGAGCGCTACGCCGACGACGGGTTCGGCGATCGCAACGCCGTGGTGGTGGTGGCGCCACCACCGGCCAGTTCGTGACGATCGAGGAGCATTGACGAAGATCAAGGGACGGACCCTTGCAGGTGTGATGATGATCGCGACGATGTCGGCGGCAGCGCCGGAGATCGTAGCGCAGGACGCGCAGCTCAACATCGACGCCGGCGTATCGCACGCACGACCGCCCGCCGACGTCGCCAGCGATCCGGCCACCTACGCGATGCTCGGCGGTCGCTTCGCACTCGGCCCCGTCTTCGGCTCGGCCTACGGCGCCCAGGCACTCGACCCCAACTCCGCCAACTGGCTGGGCGGCACGCTGGGCGCCTACTGGCGGACCGGCGGCATCGGCGGACCCGGCTTAAGCCTGACCGGTACCGTCGTCGCCTTCACCATCGGCCAGCCGACGCGGTACGACGCTGCCACCGCGCGGCTCGTGCCCGAGCTTTCGCTGCCCCTGGGAGCTTCCACGCTGCGGCTCCGCGGCTACGGCGGCCTGGGTCGCTCCGACGTGGCCGACCCGGGCGGCGGCGGCGGCGGCCGTGGGCGGGCGGCGAGGCCTACGAGGCGGCTGACGGCACTTTCCTGGCCGGCTACGTCGGCGGCGGCGGCGCGCTGGGCCGGGCGCGCTGGAAGGTGCAGGCCAAGTTCTGGGACACGCCGGCCGGCGACGAGTTCGAGTTCCGCGCCGCCCTGTCGTTCAGGCTAAGCCACGGCTGGACGACGGAGGCGGCGGCGGGCCGCGCCGGGCCCGACCCGCTGCTCGGTAGCCCGGCCGGGATCGACGGCGGCCTGACCCTGGTCTGGAACCCGCTGGCTCGGCCCGAGCCGTTGCCGCTGATCTCGCTGCAGCCGGCCGGCGACTCGACGACCGTGCTGATCCAGCTGGAGCGCGAGGGCGCCGAGTCGGTGAGCGTACTGGGCGACTTCTCCGGCTGGGAAGAGATCGCGATGGAGCGGACCGGCGATACCTGGATGGCCAGGCTGTCGCTGCCGCCGGGCGTCTACCACTTCGGGTTCCGCGTCGACGGCGCGTGGTACGTGCCGGAAGACGCGCCGGGTCGGGTGAGTGATGAGTACGGTCAGGTGAACGCGACTTTAGTGGTCCCGGTCCCGTGACCCGAACGGCCCGACGATCGTCTACAGGTTGAGAGGCTCAACAGCAACTAAGACGGAATGAAGACCATGCGCAGGACAGTCTTGATAGCTCTGTTACTCCCCCTCCCCGCGCTCACCGCCTTAGCCGGCGGCGCCGCGGCGCAGGACGACCCGCTTGCCCGGGTACGTCAGGCCTACCCGAGCGCCAGCGGTGAGATCGAGACGATCATCAACGACGCGGAGGCCGCCGGTGTGCCCGCCGATGCCCTGGCCGCGAAAGCGCTGGAAGGCGCGGCCAAAGGCGTGCCCGCCGGCCGGGTCGTCGCCGCCCTCAATCAGTACAGCGTTCGACTGCGCGAGTCGGTCCAGATCATGGGCCGCGAGCGCGGCGCTTCCTCCATCGTCTCCGGCGCCGACGCACTGCGCCGCGGCGTGCCGGCCGAGCAGTTGAGAACGATGGCTAGGGAGCATCAGGGCGACCTGACCTTGCCGCTCATGGTGATGGGCGACCTGGTCGAGGCCGGCGTTCCCGCCGGCAACGCCTATCGCGTCGTCTCCCGCGCCATGAACCAGCAGCACGGTCACGAGGAGATGCTCGCCATCCCCGGCGCCGTCCGCCAGATGATGCGCGCCGGAGCGGGCCCAGGCCCCGCCGCCGACGCCGTCGGCCAGGCCATCGGCAGCGGCCAGTTCCACGGCGCCGCGCACGGCCCTCCCGTGCCGCCAGGCTCAGGCCCACCGGACCACGCCAACTCCGAGCGTGGAAAGGGTAAGGGCAAGGGTAAGGGTTCCGGCTAGGCCGAAGCGACCTTAGGATCTGCGGGCGCCGAGGGTTATCGCCGCGCGCAGGGCCTGTCTTTTATATGTTGTCTTTGTCGATCTCGATTCTATTCGGACGACTCCTTCAACAGTTCCACCGCGCGATCGAGGGCCGGGTCCTTGCCCTGCCGCACATCCTCGATCGTCTGCTCGACGAAGATGTCGGGCGCGATGCCGATCCCGACGAAGTCGCGGCCGTCGGGATAGGTGTCCCGTTTTGTGCAGATGTTCACGAAGCCACCGCCCGGCAGCTCGATAACGAGCGGCTGTCCCGTGCTCCCACCGGTAGGCCGCCCGATCGTGGTGATCTGCGGGACCTTCTCGATGGCGACCAGGAAATCCTCCGCCGCGGAAAAGGTCGCGTTCTCCTGCAGCACCACCGTCGGAACGATGAGCCGGCGGCCTTCGGCCGGCTCCAGCTCGCCGTGCGTACCGCCGTCGTGCCAGGCGTTCATGTCGTTGTAGGCCTGATAGCGCTCGTTGTAGCGCCCCCACGCCTTGAAGGCGGCCACGTTCTCGCGGGTCTTCCAGGCGGAGGTCTCGAGCGTATCGTCGGTCAAATAAGCGGCGATCTTGTAGCCGTTGCTGCTGTTGCCGCCGCCGTTGTTGCGGATGTCGATGACCAGAGCTTTGGCGCCATAGAGCTCCGGCAGCACCGCCTGGAAATCATCCACCACGCCCGGGTCGTTGAAGGTGTTCAACGCCATATAGGCGATCTCACCGTCCAACCAGCGAAACTCGAAGCGCGGGCGATCTGAAGATGTGGGCAGGAGCCACTCGTCCTCACGGGTCCGCCGGTCGCGCTCGAGCTTCAGCTCGCCCTCATCGCCCTCCGGCGTGACGAAGGTGATATGGACCGGCTCATCCGGCGGTCCGTAAAGCGCCCTTCCCAGTATCCGGTTGGCCCGGTCGTGGTCGGTGCTGGCGAACGTGTAAGGCCCGTGCTCTCTCCGGGCGCGCTCGGCCGCAGGCTCGCCGTCGATGGTCTCGATGACGGAGAAGACCGGCAGCTCGTTCTCCAGCGAGCGACCGACGTTGGTCACCAGTACCCGGCCCTCGACGTTCTGGGTCAGCACCCAGGGATAGGACTCGTACACCCCCGCCACCCCGCGCAGCCAGACCCTCGTGTGACCGTCTTCTAATAGGGCCACAAACCGCTTGAGCGTCTGGTAGTAGTCGTAGCTGGATTCCGTGGCCAAGACCTGGGAGATGAACGCCCTGTAGGCGCTGTCCCAGTCCAGGTCCGGCACCTGGTCGAAGAACGCGAAGTTGTAGTTCACTTCCTGCCAAACCACCGAAAGGCCGTAGAGCTTGTCCTCGTCCGGGAGGTTGGGGGGCAGCTCGGGCCAGTCCTGGGCGGCCAGCGTCCCTGGCAGGATCAGGCACAGAAGAAGACAAACAGAGAGGTGTCGCCGTCGGGTCATGGTTCAGCTCCGTGTTGAGTGGGCTTCTGTATTGGGGGGTTAGACATCTCGATTGGCGAAAAGGTTTGGCTGGAGAGCCTTTATACGTCAAGCCCGGAGGGACCCTCCGGGCTTCTACAGGTGACGAAAAACGCTCGTCCAGCGAATCAGTAATTCAACCTATGCTAGTCGAATTCGCCAGGTCAAGGGACCAGCTCCCGCAGCCGCCACACCAGCTCGACCATGGGTGCATATTCGGCAGTGTCCTAACCATGTTCCGCAGCCCACTCGAGCAGTCCTTCCCACGAGCTGAAGAACGCACAGTCGGCGACCGCATCGTATCTCCAGACGCTTGAGTCACGGCTCCGTTCGACGACACCTGACCAAATCTCCCATATCGCCTCGACAATCAAGAGTTGCCTACCGAAGTCCGAATCTTCCCCGTGCCGCTCGACCACGTCGAGGATCTGTTCAGTGCCTTCCTGGGTGAAGTAGATCCTCATTGTAGTGCAAGTTGGCGAGTCGGGCGTAGGGTAGTCATGAAACTCGCCATCGCTCCCGTGGTTGAACTCGAGGCGGTCCACGATTTCGATCGTCATTCCTGTCAGACAGTCCGGGGACTCGGGCGTGCCGAAGAACCCGTTTTCCTCGAACACTAGGACAGAGCCATAACTATTTCCGTACGCGACAAACGGTATGAACCAGAAGGGAGGCTTCTGGTTTACGTGCTGCAGACGCCCCCTAAATGCCCGGTGGAAGAACATCAGTCGCGGAATCTTCCCCGTGGCTCTAATGGCGGCCACGATAGAGTTAACCTCTTCGGGACTGAACCGGCGCAGAAAGGTCTCCGGATCCTCAGGATGCAAGAGCGGTACGATCTTTAGGGTTGCAGGGTCCGACCACCGGTCAGTGGGTCCCCAGAACTCACCGGGATACGGAGGTTGTGTCGTCTCGTCCAGCACCGTCATCGACCCCATCTCCATTCTGCTGAAGGCCGCGGGTCACTCCGCAAGTTCCCTTAGCCGCCACACCAGCTCGACCATCGCTCGGGTGTCCTGCTCGCAGTACTTCCGGAGCTCCCGGCGCAGCTGCTCCCGCTCATCATCCGGGATGGTGTCTTCTTCCAGCAGCAGGCGTGCGATCTCGGCGCTGGCCACCGTGCCGTCGTTCACCGCCAGGTCGTCGTAAGTGAGATCCGGCACCAGCGGTGTGAGGATGTCTTTGATGCTGAAGCTCCCGCCGAAGTCGGGGTGGTAGACGTGGTCAAGGACGACGGGCCTGAGGTCGATGAGCTTGTTCTCGATCTCCTGGAGCTGCTCGGCGAGCTCGGGCACGGCCTCTCGGAGTTTCCGGACACAACCCACTTCGTAGGTCGTGTACATGGCGATCTTGTCGGCACCGGCGCAGGCGTCGACCAGCTTCCGGGCCAGCGCCGGCCGCGGGTCGTCGGGACCCTCGGCCAGATGCTCCTCGTGTGTGATTTTGCCCTCCGGCGACTCCTCGTGGTAGCTGAACTGCGCCGGCACCGAGCCCCAGGGCGCGAGGCCCGGCCAGACCGGGATCGCGGACCCCACGGTCTCGAAGTCTAGGAAGCCGAGCCGCCCCGAGAACGGTGCCAGCGCCTCGGCCAGCCCCGGCTCGACGATCAGCTCGCCGGTCTCCTGGGCCCTTATCTGTCGCTTCTGCACGTCCGAGAGCTTCGTGCCCGCCGGTAGCTCGGGGATCGTGTTGATCCCGTTCTGCATGTACTCCCACGTCTTCTTCGGCCCGACGCGGTAGAGCGCGCTTATGTGGTTCGGGTCGTCGGGCCAGCAGCGACCGAGGAACGGGCACTCCCGCGGCTTGTGGCAGTGCGGCCCGAATCCTCCCTCGGGCCGTGGGCCGTGAATCACGCGGAGCTGCTCCTCGATCTCCTCGGCGATCTGCGGCAGACGGCCCGCCACTTCGGCCGTCACATCGGTGCGCTGGAAGAGGTCGCCCTCGGGATGGCGGTACTCGGGGTTCAGGTGCATGATCTCGGAGCGCGCCACCTCAATGCCGCAAAGTTTTAGGACGTGCGTCTGGACCGTGGCGTCGGGGATGTGCTCATCCTTGAGCGACTTCGACGCCTTGACCTCGATCATGTTGAACCCGCCGTTCACGCGTTCCAAGACATCCACCATCACGAACACGTGGTCGGCCAGAAAGCTCGCCTCGAAGATCGCAGGCGCGCCGGCCGCGAGCGCCGCCGCCGTCTCCGCCACCCGCGCCTCTACCGCGTTGTGCGGCAGGTCGATGAGCACGCCGCCGGGGAAGCGCTCTCTCGCGCGAGCGCCGACCAGGTGGCCCTGGTCGAAGCGGTACTGAAGCGCCTTGTCGGGTATCAGCTCCGGGGCGTCGTGCTCGTGCACCTTCCACCAGAGGTAGCCGAGGCACTGGCAGCCGGCGACGAAGCGCGATTTGGAGAGTCGACGAGTGTACTGGTTCTCGGACATGGACCTATTGCCGGTTGGTGTTCAGTGACGACGGCTTCAGGGAGCGAACGGCGGAGGGGTATCGTATGCTACCCAGCGATCGACCCGCCGTCCAGTCCCATGACTCTATCAATAGACGCATTACCACTCTCCGTCCCGGACAAGTTCGCCGTCGTCGCCGAGCTTCACTACCTGTCCGCCGGGTACCTCGACCGTCGTGTCGTCCTCCTGCGCACCGAAGCCCTTCTTCTTGTCGATACCCTTCGCCGACTTAATGCCGCCAAGAATCTCCGAGCCCGCGACGTCGCCCTTCTCCTCGTCGTAGAGCTCGAACCAGGGGAGCCCGTACTCGGTGTAGGTGCGCGCGGTCACCGGGGTGGCCGGCGGCTCTTTGCCGGTGATCTCGCGGAACATCATGCTGTTCACGATGTGGACGTAGACGCGGCCGTAGTTCTCCATGTCCCAGGTGTCGTGCCCGTACTCGTCCGGATAGATCTTCTGCCGCATGCGGCCGCCGGCGGCCAGGCCCATCGCCGAGCTCTCGCAGCATTCCATTTGCATGAAATCACTGGTCAGTCGCTCTTCGAA
>JBDHJU010000024.1:0-39386 GCA_039586755.1 Gemmatimonadota bacterium
GACCCCGCCTGCGGCTAGCGCAGCATCGGTGCGATGATCTGCGCGAAGTTGTTACGGGCCCTATTCAGCCTCGACTTAACCGTGCCCAGGTTAACACCGGTGATCTCGGAGATCTCCTCGTATGTCTTGCCCTCCATCTCCCTGAGCACGAAGACGACCCGATGGTGTTCCGGCAGCTGCTCGACCGCTTTCTCCACTGTATCCCGGAGGTGACGCTTCCTGAACAGATCATCCGGGCGGTAGTGGGGGTCTTCCCACTGGAGCGGACGATGGTCCGCCTCCCAGTTTTTCTTGATCGTCTGGAAAAGGACCAGCGGGTTCCTCGACCTATTGCGCAGCTCGTTCTTCGCCAGGTTGCTGGCGATCGTGTAGATCCAGGTCGAAAACTTCTTCGCCTGGTCGAACCGGTGCAAATGCCGGTAGACCCGGATAAACGTCTCCTGCACCAGGTCCTCCGCACGGTCACGATCCCCAATCGTCCGGTAGATGAAGTTGAGCAGACGTGACTGGTAGCGGCGGACCAGCTCTGGAAACGCCAGCCCGTTGCCAGCGAGAAACCGCGCCACCAGCTCGTTGTCCTGAAGCTCGGTGAGCGATACCTCCCGCTCCTTGGCCTTCTTCTTCGCTACCTGTACCATCTCTTCACTTCCGCCCTCGATCTCCGACGACGTTTCCGTCGCTGGGCTCGTCTGCGGCTCCAATACAACAACGCCGCCCTTTACTCCGTCATCGATCATTCGCCGGGTCTCCCTTTTTCTCCCACCCCAACACGCGTGCAGGTTCCATTCCCCGGCCAGAAAGGCCGTCCCGCAGACCCGGGTCAGTGGTCTAAGTGTCTAGAGACTAACCAATTACAGTGTTCCTTGCGCCCTCCCTCCTTGCGCTTTTACGCCGCGCATCCTGCAAGTTTTTCAGTACTTGTGTCTGATTTCTGTATGTACTTCTGCCCGCTTCTTCCGACCGGGGGCGCCGGTCGGCTGCGGTACGGTAACCTCCGATACGTTATCGCCTCTTCCGCTCTCCTTCGGCCCTTTACTTATATAGACGCTTCAGCGGTTCGAAGGGTTTCCCTGGGAATACATCTGTTTCCCCCCCTGCGGGGCGCCGGCCATGCATCTCGATAGACAGAAACGGCTTATCGATGAGACCGATATCGGGCAAGAAAGCCACTGAAGGCGTTGTCCGCGGCGCCGGGGAAGTTTTAGGACTCGGCAGGGCGCCCGTGAATGTCACGGATCTGGAGCGGCCCCAGGTTCTCGAGCTGGGCTCGGAAGCCCTCGACGGGGCCGACGACGACCACGGCAGAACGGTCGCTGTCCAGAAAGCGCCCGGCCACGCGTTGAACGTCGGCGGCGGTCACAGCGCGGAAGCGGTCCACGTACGTTTCCCAGTAGTCGTCGGGCAAGCCGTAGGCGACCTGGTGGGCGATGCGGCCGGAGACCTGGTCGACGGTCTCGAACAGCCGAGGCAACGAGAGGGTGACGGCGTTGACGGCGAGTTCCATCTCATCGTCACCGGGCGGCTCCGACTTCATCCGCTGCATTTCGCCGACGATCTCACCGACCGCATCGGCGCTGACCGCAGCATCGACCGCCGTCGCGACAAAGAACGGACCGCTACGCCTGCGGGCGTCGAAGCGGGAGGACACCCCGTAAGTCCAACCTTTGTCCTCGCGCAGATTCATGTTGATGCGAGAACTGAAGAGGCCTCCGAAGATGGCGTTCATGATAAGCGTCGCGTAGTAATCGGGGTCGCCACGAGCGATACCGATTCCGCCCAAGCGAATCTCGGACTGGGGTCCGGGCCACGGCACAGCCCACAGCCGACGCTCCCCGATCGGTTCCGGCTCCGCGACTTCGGTGGCGGGGTTCGGATCTCCCTGCCAAGCGCCGAAGGCGTCCTCCAACCGCGCCCTGAGCTCATCCGGTGCCGGAACATCACCTACGAGGATCAGCGTCGCACCGGAGGGCCGGTAGAATCGCGAGTGGAAGTCGCTCAGGACATCCTCGTTGATCTCACGAACCGTCTCCTCCACACCGCCGGCTCTCATCCCGTACGGGTGTGAGGGGAAGGTGGCCTCCCCCAGGCGTAGACTCGCTACGATTCGCGGCTCATCCAACCCGCTGGCGATCTCGTCCAAGCGCTCGTCCCGCAGCCGTGCAACCTCGGCGGCATCGAAGGCAGGGCGCGCCACTACCTCTGCCAATAGATCGAAGGCCCCGTCCATCACCTGGGTCAGGAAGTGCAGGCTGACAACCGTTGCGTCATGGTCGACGTCGAGGCTGAAGCGAGCGCCCAAGTAGTCCAACCACTCGGCGACTTCGCCGGCCGAGCGCTCCCGAGTACCCTCTGTTAGCGCGCGGGCTGTGAGCAGTCCCGCACCGGCGTGCTTTCTCGCATCCTCACAGGCGCCGAAGGGTAGGACGAGCCGCCCCGAGACCTCCGGCATGTCGTCGTGTCGGACCGTCAGCACGGTCAACTCGTTGCTGAGCCGGAATCTCCTGAACGCAGGAAGAACTATCTTCGGCAGCGGCCCGGCCTTCGGTCGCTGGCTGCGATCCAGCGAAGCGCGCGACGACATCACTTGCCCATCTCCCCCGAGCTTTCGGGCAATACGTACAGCGTGGCCCGGCGCTCGGGGACGAACCACTCATTGGCCACCTGCACCATCGCCTCGCCGGTCACGGCCTGCACGCGGGGGAATAGCTCGTTGACATACTCGGGGCGCCCCAGGAAGGTCGCCGACGTGGCTATGGCGTCGGAACGACTGCCGACACCATCGAAGGCGTTCACCAGCTCGCGCGTCGCTCGGTTGACACCACCCTCCGCTTCGCGCCGCGTGATCGTTCCCCGTTTAACGTCGTCGAGCATTTCGAGGATCGCCGACTCGAGCGTCTCGGCTTCGATCCCGGGACGCGCGGTAGCCACTATGAATGAGAGGCCGCAATCCTCGGTCGGCCACACCTGGGCTGAGACGTCCTGAGCGATTCGATCTTCGTAGACGAGCTTGCGGTACAGACGCGAAGACTTGCCGTCCGACAGGACGCTGCACAGCACATCCGCAGCCTCGAAGCCCGGCTGCCCGAAGGCCGGCGAGTGGTGGAAGACATAGACGCGTGGGAACTGGACGTTGTCGTGGATCGCCTCGCGGGCTTCGGAGCCCGGCGGCACGGTCGGCGCAGTTACCTGGGGCATTCCCGGGCCGCGCGGGATCTCGCCGAAGTACCTGTCAGCCAGCTCGTATCCGCGCTCCGCTTCCAGCGCCCCGGCCAGCACGAGCACTGCGTTATTCGGCGTATAGAACGTCCTGAAGAACTCCCTGACATCGTCGAGGCTGGCTGCATCGAGATCCTCCATATACCCGATCGTCGGGTGGTGGTAGGGATGCCCCTCGGGATAGGCCAACCGCAGGATGGTCTCGACCGCCAAGCCGTAGGGTCTGTTCTCGTAAGATTGGCGACGCTCGTTTTTCACGACGTCGCGTTGGTTGTCCAGTTTCTCTTGCGTGATCGCCGACTCGAACCAGCCCAGCCGGTCCGATTCGAGCCACAATCCCAGCTCGATCTCGTTCGACGGCAAGGTCTCGAAGTAGTTCGTCCGGTCGAACCAGGTGCTTCCGTTCAGTGTACCGCCGGCGTCCTGGATGAGCCTGAAGTGAGCTTCGTTGGGCACATTCTCAGAGCCCTGGAACATCAGGTGCTCGAAGAGATGGGCGAAGCCGGTTCGGCCGCGCCGCTCGTGCTTCGACCCGACGTGGTACATGATGTGGACCGAGACGACAGGCGCGGTGTTATCCTCCTGGATGATCACCCGCAGCCCGTTGTCCAGGCTTCGCTCCTGCAGCTCGAAATGAACGACGCCGTTGTCAGGCAAGTTTCAGATCCCCGCTTCTCATCGGTGTCTAGACAAAAAGCCGCGGAGGGGAGCTATAAGCCGAGTTCTGTTCAGCGGGCCATTCATCTGGGACGCCGGTCACCCGACCTCTCATGCGGCCTACCCGGGGATCATTACGCGGCGGGCCACCACTGTCCCCTGCTTGGCCTTGCTCCAGGTGGGGTTTGCCGTGCCCCGGCGGTTACCCGCGCGGGCGGTGGGCTCTTACTCCACCGTTTCACCCTTACCGGCGGCCGCGCGCTAGCGCGCCAGCCGCAGGCGGTCTGTTCTCTGTGGCACTTTCCGTCGGCTTTCGCCGCCCGGGCGTTACCCGGCACCCTGCCCTGTGGAGCTCGGACTTTCCTCGAATCGCGCGCCCTCTAAGGACGCCGACCCGCGGCCCCTCGCTCCCCTCGCGGCCACCGGAATATCACGGGGTCCGTCTGCCGCGGTCAAGGTGTCACGGCGATGGCTTGATTTTCGACCCGTCTATGTCGAATCTTTGGAACCTCGTGAGCAACATGCGGGCCTCGTGTCCCAAACGCAGCCCCGGCTGCCCGGAAGCCGTATGTGGGATAAATGACGACGACAAAAGACCTCGAGCGGATCGAATACACGCCGCAGGTGGCGGCGGCCACCGCTCACATATACGACAGAATCTGCGATCTCGTCCCGGAGGCCGAGTGGCGGCTACAGGCGCCACTCATCCATGAGATCCTGCGCCTGAAACAGGAGGTCGGCGCGGTCATCCTCGCCCACAACTACCAGGTACCCCAGATCTTTTACGGGATCGCCGACTTCCAGGGCGACTCGCTGGGGCTGGCACAGGCGGCGATGGACGTCGAGGAGGACACGATTGTGTTCTGCGGCGTCCACTTCATGGCAGAGACCGCGAAAATCCTCAACCCGGAGAAGCGAGTTCTGATACCCGACCTCGACGCCGGCTGCTCGTTGAGCGAGAGCATAACCGCCGAGGACGTAAGGCTCATGAAGCAGCGCTATCCGGGGGTGCCCGTCGTCACCTACGTGAACACGCCGGCCGATATCAAGGCCGAATCGGACATCTGCTGCACATCCGCCAATGCCAGGGCCGTGGTAGAGTCGCTCGGGGTGAACCGCGTGATCTTCCTACCGGATGAGTACCTGGCACGCAACGTTCAGAAGGAAACCGACGTCGAGGTGATCGCCTGGAAGGGCCGCTGTATCGTCCACGAACAGTTCACGGTCGACGAGCTACGCGCCTATCGGCAGCAATTCCCCGGGCTGGTGATCCTTGCACATCCGGAGTGTTCGCCGGAAGTGTGCGCCGAGGCTGACTTCGTGGGCTCGACGACGTCAATGGTGAAGTACGTCGACGATACGGATGCGGGACGGATCCTGCTGGTCACCGAGTGCTCGATGTCCGACAACGTCCAAGAAGCACACCCCGACAAAGAGATGGTGCGGCCCTGCACCCTCTGCCCGCACATGAAGAAGATCACGCTGGAGAACACGCTGGCGTCCCTGCAGCTCGGCCGCTACGAGGTGGACGTACCAACCGATATCCGCCAGCGCGCCCATCAAGCGCTGGCCCGCATGCTCGAGATCGGCCGCGACGATTAGTCCCCAAATTCGCGAATCGGCGAATCCCCGAATCCCTGAGTCCCGAATTCCCAATAAAAGGCGCGCCCGGGAGGATTCGAACCCCCAACCCCTGGGTCCGAAGCCCAGTGCTCTGTCCAATTGAGCTACGGGCGCGCTCTATTTGATCTGTGCCGGCAATCTCTATCCTATCGCCGACCGAGGCAAGCGGCGGAGTCCGCTCAGGTGACGGCGCTGAGACCGGTTATGTCTTGGCCCACTATGAGGCCGTGGATGTCGTGCGTCCCCTCGTAGGTGTACACAGACTCGAGGTTGGCCATGTGCCGCATCGACTGGTACTCGACCAGAATGCCATTGGCACCCAGCAGCCGCCGTGCCTCGCGCGCTACATCGCACGCCATGTTGACGTTGTTGCGCTTCGCCATCGAGACCTGAGCGTGACGCAACTCTCCACGGTCCTTGAGACGACCGAGCTGTAGGGCCAGCAGCTGCCCCTTCGTGATCTCCGTGAGCATCTCGACCAGCCGGATCTGCTGGATCTGGTAGCCGGCGATGACGCGGTCGAACTGAGGCCGGTTCTGCGCGTAGCTGAGCCCCTCAGTGTAGCAGGCCATCGCCGCGCCAACGGCCCCCCAGGCGATACCGTAGCGGGCCTGGTTGAGACACATGAGTGCGCTCTTCAGGCCCGCCGAGCCGGGGAGTAGGTTCTCGTCCGGCACGCGGACTTCCTGGAGCGAGATCTCGCTGGTATCCGAGGCGAGCAGCGAGAGCTTCCCCTTCTGATCGGTGGCCTGGTAGCCGTCGCGGTCCGTCTCCACGATGAAGCCGCGGATCGATTTCTGGTCGTCGAGATCGCCCGTCTTCGCGAAGATAATCGCTACATCCGCCACCGACGCGTTGGTGATCCACATCTTCGTCCCGGTGATCACCCACTCATTGCCGTCCTTGACGGCCCGCGTAATCAGGCCGCCCGGATTCGACCCGTAGTCCGGCTCGGTGAGCCCGTAGCAGCCCACGACTTCCGCCTTCGCCAGCCGGGGCAACCAGTACTGCCGCTGTTCCTCGTTGCCGAACTCGAGGATCGGGTACATGACGAGAGACGACTGCACGCTGGCAAACGAGCGCACGCCCGAGTCACCGCGCTCCAGTTCCTGCATTATCAGGCCGTAGGAAACGTTGTTGAGACCGGCGCAACCGTACTGCTCCGGCATGTTGGAGCCAAAGAAACCCAGCTCACCCATCTGCGGCACCAGCTCGGACGGGAACCGGTGGTCCACGTAGCATTGTCCGATCACCGGGATGAGATTCTCTTCGACCCAATCGCGAACGGTGTCGCGGACCGCGCGTTCCTCTTCCGACAGCAGCGAGTCGATGTTGTAATAATCCACGCCCTCGAACCTGGTCATCTTCACCTCTGCCTCATTGAGAGTGAATACTCTGCATACTGCTATAACAACGACCTCACTCGGGCTCCTCGGGCGAACCCTCGATCATGCCGCCGCGAGACCGGTAGTAACCATGCACCACGGCGTGCGCAATCCTGCTGGTCAGTAGGTAGGTCATCGCCACCATCAGCAGGTAGAACGCCAGGAACCGTGACTGGATGGTCAGATTCAGCCACACGTACGCGGTGACACCGAGGCTGGCCACCAGGCCGACGATCCATCCCCACATCGTCCCCTTCTTCCGCACAGTCTTCCGGCAGCCGGGGCACCACAGGTAGCGGTCAAGGTCGCTAGCCGGGTAGAGTTGCTGGCAACTCCGGCAATTCGTCTCAGTCGCTCCAAATCGCACTGCTCCAACTCCTCGATGATCCTGTCGGTAGACTCCTGGGTCGTGGCCTCCCGCCCAGCTCGCGCGTACGCACCCTGCACTCGCAGCGTGGCTTCCAGAGGGCGGTTTTGCTACGGGCTGACCTGAACGGCAAACGTCTGTGCTACTGAAGCGAGCGCGCCTGCCGAGGCGGGCGGCTGCGCACCGTCTCCCCGGACTATACCGTACCAGATAACCGTTCCGGCGCGTGCGTCGAGGACGAAGGTGCGTATAGCCAGGTGGCCGCCGCCCCCTTCCCGGTCCTGCTCGTAGAAGAACTCCATCGGAAACAGCGCGTAGCGGGCATCGAACAGCGCCGCCAGCACACGGATCTCGCCATACAGAGGATCGCGAACGTGACGCAGACTCCCACCTTGTTGACGGGCCTCATCCGCCGACAAAAGGTAAGGAAACACCTCGACCATGGGCCGCCGACTCAGCTCATCCATCTGCTGGTCCGGAGTCACCCACATCGCGCGGCCACTCACTTCCTGCAGCGCGAAGGTGATCTCCGTGTCAGCGCTGCGAGCGGCATCCTGTGCGTTCGCGGCACCGCCCAGCCAGCCACCCGGCACCCGCTGCACGTACTGGACAGGCAGCACGAGCACCGTCTGGCCGCTGAGTACCCCAAAACCGGGAGTGGGTACCGGCTCATCGCCACCACCGCCGCAGGCCGCAGTAGCGGTCAGCAGCGTGCCCACGCCGAAAGCGAGCCACCGGCAATCGATCTTAACGCGCCTCACCATTCCTCCTCCTCCTCCCGTCGCCCCTCCTCAGCCAGACATCCCGGCATCGACGCGGATCACCTGTCCGGTGATCTGCCGCGCCATCTCAGAGCAGAGGAATAGAACGACATGAGCGACGTCACTTGCCTCGGCCAGCCGTCTGAGCGCGGCACCCTCAATCGCATCGGTGATGACGTGATCCGGCACGTCCTCGAGCATGCCCGTGCGTACGTAGCCGGGCGCGACTCCGTTCACGTTTACATTTGATGGCCCCAACTCGGCGGCGGCAGAGCGCGTCAGTCCCACGAGACCCGACTTAGAGGCAGCGTAGTTCGCTACGCCGAAGCTGCCGATGAACGCGTGGACCGACGCGACATTTACAATCTTGCCATGGCGCTGAGCCTTGAGAAGCGGCGCCACCGCCCGGATCATGTTGAACGCTCCCGTCAAGTTCACGTCCAACACCTCGAACCACTCCTCATCGGTCATCTTCCATAACGGTGCCGAGCGATGTATGCCGGCTGCGTTCACGAGATAGTGCACACCGCCGAGTCGCTGCTGCACATGTTCGATGAAAGTACCAACAGCACGGGGGTCGCGCACATCGACGCGCTCGGCCAGAACCTTGACCTCGAGCTGCTGAAGCTCTTGCTCGACCTCCGCCGCCGCCTCCGCGATCGAGCGGCCCGGAAGGTCGAGCCAATTGAAGGCGACGTTCGTGCCACAACGTGCAAACTCGATCGCGACGTGTCGGCCAATGCCAGTAGCTCCACCGCTGACCACTACCGTGCGACCGCGCAGGCCGCCGAAATGAGCTGCAGGTTGCGGTTGCGTCTCCTCACCAAGCTCCTCGAGCAGAGCCTCGACGGCACGACCCGCGCCCTCGGGTGCGCCGTCTACCCCATGGCTGTCGTCGAGGTTTTTTGGATTCACCGGAGCGGCCTACCTGTCCATTTGTGGGGTTACGCCGGCAATATCGATCCATGATAGCGCGTGGAGCGGGAAGCTAGCAACAGAGAATCCGGCACCCCCAGCGAGCGGCGCATGATCTAGGGCCGTGACGCCAGCAGGCGCGCACCGCCCCGCACTTCGTGGTGGGATACCCGGGAAACGGCCGCATAGCGGTACTCGAAGAGCAGCCAGATCGCTCCCGTCCGCGTGAGCCGGAGACCGAGGCCGCCGAAAACGCCGGCACCGGCCCGATAGCCCGAGATCCGTTCCGCCGCCAGCGGCACGTCCCCGAGAAACCTGTCGCCACCCAATCGCGAGGTGTCGACGGAGTGGAGTGCGGCGCTCACGCCGAGATAGGGTCGCAACAGACCCGTGCGAGATAGCTGCTTGAGGAAGGCGAGCCCGAATACGATATCCCTAACTTCGAGCTCGACATCCGGCCGTTCCGCCGTCCACCACTCGAGCTCGAGACCCGCCTGAACGGACCGATCGAAGAGATCGAAGAGGCCCACGCGGGCCCCGAAGACGACCCCCGGGTCAGCCTGGGAGGGAAAGACCGCCCCGCCGAACATGTCGACGGCACTGACACGAAAGGCGACGGGCTGTGCCGAGAGACTCTCGGCGACGAAAAGCAGGCCTATGGCGAGGCAGCCGACGGTCCTAAGAGCCACGTCAGCGGAAGTTGAGGAACAGATACGAAGCGAGCACGATGGTCCCCAAGTAGGCGAGCCCCACGGTCGGTGCCTGGGCAACGACCATTAACGAACCGACAACCGCACCGAGGAAACCGCCGAGATAGATGATCAACCTGAGCTCGCGACGCGTTACCGTCCAAATCAGTCGCTCCAGCTCCTCGATGGGATACGCGCGGATCCGATTCTCGACCATTTCGGCGATCGGCAACTCCGATACGAGTGCCGGCACCCGCGCCTGCAAGAACTCCCACAGCGGGTCGAACATGATCTGCTCGGCCCGGTCGAGCGCGTCGGCGGGCAGGTAGTCTCCTACCCGTCCGATCGGCACCGTCAGCAGCCATTCGGTCTGACGGACCAGCGCTGCCTCCAGCAGGTCCCTGACTCGATCACCGCGGGCGATTTCCACTATCCAGTCGGCGAGGCGGTCAGTCAGCCGACTCGCCGCCTCGGGTCCCAGGTACTCGAGCACATCGCCCAGCTTCTTGCCCTCGGACGCCTTGAGAAGCTGATCGGTGCGGCTGACGACAAACTCTTCCGTCGTTTCGTGCCCGGCGAATTCGACGATCCGATCGGTAAGCACGCCGCCGACCCGAGCCAGCTCGTCGTCACCCAGGTCGCCGAAGATGTCCTTCACCGGTCGCGCCAGCATGTCATCGATCGCATCGTTGACCGCGGCGGCGGCGCGATCCTGGATCAGCGGCTCGCGAAGCAGCGCGGCGACCTCTTCCGCTCCGCCTCGCTCCAAGGCCTGTACCGTCTGGCTCAGCGTGCGCTCGGTTATGATCAGCCGGCCGACGATCTGCTGGAACATGCCCTGCTGGCTCAGGTAGCCGTCGATGAAGTTTCTGAGCGCGCGGCGGACCCGTTCCTGAGCCGCCGGTGACTCGAGCACCTGGCCGAAACGGTCGAGGACCAACGGCAGGTAGTTACGCACTACGGCCTCGCCGAAGTTGATCGCGCCCGTGGGCACGAACCTTCCGAGCGGTTCTTCGGATGTGACGAAGTCTCGCAGGTTGCGTTCGAAGAACTCACCGACCGCACTGCGGAATCCGGGGCCTCTCACCACACCTTCTCCCACATCGTGCAGCATCACGACTACCTGCTGGCGTGCGTCCGGCGTGAGCACACGTTCCAGCGGTTCATCGCCGAACTCCCGATTCAGGCGGTCGACAAACTCCCGGACTCGTCTCTCGAACGCTTCGCCGTGCAGGTACTCGGAGAGGCCTTCCAGTAACCGCTCTCCGAACTCGGCCACCGTCCCGGTCACATCGTCCAACCGTTTTTGGGGGATCTCCGAGCGCAGATTGCCGAGCTCGCGATTGAGCATGCTGTCCAATGCGTTCCGCAAGGTCTGGTCGAACCGCTCCCGGAACTCCGGCTGCGCCAGCGTCTGCACGATGTCCTCGTGGCGTAGCAGGTGTGTACCGACGGTCAGGCCTATGCGGTGGGCTATGCGGTCGATCTCCTTCGGGATAGCCCCCTGCGGGAAAACCCTGAGGCGGCCCAGGCGGACCGGATTATGGGGATGGAAGAGCATCCAGATCGCCACCGCGTTGGTCAGCAGACCGGCAGCGATTCCGATGCCAACAAAGACTATCCAATCAACGGCCAGTAATTCCGACACACCAACCTCGAAATCGCGTTGACTTCACTACAAGCCGCGGTCATGTTTCGGCCCATGGCTACCGATGGGCCAGCGATTCCACCGGGCAAGAGCGAAGCAGTCGCAATCGCTCGCGCCTGGCTAGACGACTGCGGCGAATCAATCGTCGCCGAGCAGGTCGAACTGGCCCGTATTCCGTCTCCACCGTTCGGCGAGTCTCAGCGCGCCGAGGCCGTCGCTGCGAAGCTCAGAGAGCTCGGCGCCGATCCCGACCAAGACGAGATCGGCAACCTGCTCGCCTGGTACCCCGCACGCGGCGACACGGCAGCAGGCGGCCCGGTGATCGTCGCTGCGCACCTGGACAGCGTGTTCGGCCCCGATGTACCCATCGAGATCCGCCACGACGGCGAAGTCTGGACGGGACCGGGTGTCGCAGACAACGCCAGAGGTCTCGCCGTGACGCTGGCGGTCTTCCGTGCCCTCGTCCATGCCGGAGCCACCTCGCATCACCCGATCCTCTTCGCATACACGGTCGGCGAAGAGGGCCGAGGCGACCTGCGGGGCGTGAAGCACCTGCTGCGAGACGGCAGTCCTCTGACCGATGTCGCGGCCTTCATTGCCGTCGACTGCAGCGGTCTGCGCCGCATCGTCCACAATGCCCTGGGCAGCCGCCGCATCCGGATCACCGTCAGTGGCCCCGGCGGCCATTCCTGGACCGATTGGGGGCGAGTCAACCCGGCGAACGCCGTCGCCGAGTTTATCCACCGGCTCCTGGAGTTCGACTTGCCCCTCGACCCGCGGACATCACTCACGGTCGCCAGGCTCGGCGGAGGCACCAGCATCAACGCCATCCCGGCGGAGAGCTGGGTGGAGCTGGACGTCCGGTCCGAAGCCAACGACATGCTTCGGCAGCTCGAGCTCCAGATCCGCGACGCCCTGGCGAGCAGTATCGCCGGGGAGCAGGACGGGGCCGAGGGCTCGCTGACCACTGCTGTCGAGCTCATCGGCGAACGCCCGGCCGGTAAGCTGCCGGTCGAACACCCTCTGGTACAAGCCGCCGACGAAGCGACCCGAGATATCGGGGTCGAACCCGAACACGGCATTTCGTCTACCGACGCCAACGTTCCTCAGGCGCTGGGCATCCCGGCCATCGCGCTCGGTGCTGGCGGCCGCTCCGGCGACACACACACCGTCAACGAGTGGTTCGAGGACACTGACGGCGCCGCCGGCGCGATCCGCCTGCTCTACATCCTCTCGGCAGTCGCGGGCTTCTGAGCCCACTCTACCCGCCGGACGGCGCACTCCAGCTGGCGCTATGATCGCCCAGCAGGACCGTGCCATGCAGCCCGCGTACCTCCACCTGGGAGCCGATCAGCGACTCGCTCAGCTCGCTGTCCTCCAACACTACGTGCTCACCCACGATACAGTTGCTGAGCGTCGTTCGCAGTATGCGGCTCCCGCGTCCGACAGTCACGTTCGGGCCGATCTTCGATCCGGCGAGTTCGACGTCCTCCTCGATTCTCACCGGGTCCACGATGACCGTATCGCCAAGGTCCGCTGGATGCAGCGCGCGCCCCGTCTCCAGCAGGTGCCGGTTCGTAGCCAACAACGTCTCGGGCTTGCCGCAGTCGTACCAGCCTTCGACCTCCTGCACCTTGATCCGGGAGCCCTTATCGATCATGTACTGAAGCGCATCGGTCAGGAAGTACTCGCCGAGGAGGGGATCGGCGGCCAGGGTGTGATCGATCCCTTCAAACAGGGTGCGGTGGTCGCGAATCATGTAGAGACCGATGTTGGCCAGCCGCGAGATGGGCTCCTTCGGCTTCTCGACGATGCGCTGCATCAGCCCATCTTCACCCGTCACGATCACCCCGAAACGCTGGTAGTCGTCCACCTCCTTCGCCCAGATGAACCCGTCCACGTCCGGGTCGGCGGCAACGACCGACAGATCGGCATCGAATAGCGTATCGACGAAGATCACGAGCAAGGGCCCTTCGATGTACGGCTCCGCCAACTTCACCGCGCCCGCAGTCCCATTCTGGACCGCCTGCTCGACGAACACCGACGGTACGGTGTAGTGCGCTCTGACGTGAGCCTCGACCTGTTCCTTGAGATGACCCGTGATGAAGATGAGTTGCTCGACGTCGAGCCGCCGTAGCACATCCTCAATCACGTAGTCGAGAACCGCCTTGCCCGCCACCTGGAGTAGTGGCTTCGGTACAGTATGTGTCTGAGGTCGAAGCCGCGTACCCTTGCCGGCCAGCGGGATCACCACCTTCACTGTGCGCCCCCTCTTGGTTTGCGGGATCTGTACACGGTCATAATTCTAAGGCGATCAGGCGCCGAGGAAACAGCCGGCCGGCCGGCCGGCCAGCCTTGCAGATCCGCCACGTCCCTTTATGATCAGTCCCAGTATGCGCCGGCAAATCGAACCCGACTATGGCTAATAGCCGCTTCTGGAAAGCTCTCAGCGAGAATTCCGCCCAGACCAGTGAGAATGCGGCGGATCCGCGGTTACGCGGGCGTACCTACCTCGTCCCGTTCGCCGCCGTATGGGACGAGATCATCGCCATGATCGAGGCCAATCCGCGCTGGAAGCTGATTCGAGCCGATGAAGGTGCCGGGCTGATCCGCGCCGAAGCCACTACCCGCGTCTTCCGATTCGTCGGTGACGTTCGGTTCAAGCTGAAGCTCGACCGCAACGCACTGACGCGGGTCGATATGTGGTCTACCTCGCGCCGCGGGAAGGGCGACCTGGGCGCCAACACGCGCCGTATCGCCCATTTTTGTCGTCAATTGGACCGCCGGCTGGGGGTAGACGGCTGAGGAGCTCATCTCCTCGGTCAGGTCGCGGCGATCGCCGCATCGGCCGGCAGCTCTAGCTCTCCCTCACTCTTTGCGACCCAGATCGCGCAGACCGTGTCGCCAGTAACGTTCACCGCCGTCCGACTCATATCGAGTATCCGCTCAACACCGACGACCAAGGCGATGCCCTCCAGCGGAATCCCAAGCTGGGTGAGCACGATGGTCAGGGTAACCATGCCGATTCCGGGGACGCCGGCGGCCCCGATCGACGCCAGTGTAGCGGTGAGAACGACCGTCAGCAGGTCGGCCGCTCCCAGATCGATTCCGAACACCTGGGCGATGAAGACGGTGCTCACACCCTGGTAGATCGCCGTCCCGTTCATGTTGACGGTGGCGCCGAGCGGCAGCACGAAGGACGCCACCTCGTTCGAAACACCCAGTTCTTCCTCTGAGACCTGCAGGTTCAACGGCAACGTCGCATTGCTCGACGAGGTGGAGAAGGCGAAGATGATCACCTCGTAATAGTGCTTGAGAAAGTAGAAGGGTGACATACCGGAGATGCGCAGGCAGACCGGGTAGAAGGTGACCATGAAGACGGCCATCGTGCCGATGGTGATCAGCACGTACTTGAGCAGCGTCAGCAGCACACCGTAGCCGAATTCCGCCGCCACCGCGGCGATCAAGGCGAACACACCGTACGGCGCCACCTTCATCACCAGCTTGACCAGCACGATCATCGCATCGTTGACACCGTTCAGGAAATCGAGAACGGGTTTTCGACGCTCCTCCGGGATAAGGGTCAGCGACACCCCGAAGAGGATCGAGAAGAATATGATCTGCAGGAAATTCGTCTCGGCCATCGCTCGGAACGGGTTCCTCGGGATGATCCTGACCAGCAGGTCGGATATCGAAGGCCTCTCTCTGACTCTCTCGAGCTGCTCCGCCGTCACGCCGGCGTAGTCTTCCACCATGCTCGCCTTGACATCCTCGTCGAGGCCCGTGCCCGGGTTCAGCGTCTCCGCTGCGGCCAGTCCGAGGGCGACGGCTAGCGCCGTCGCCACCAGGTAAAACCCCACCGTCTTCATGCCGATGCGCCCCAGCTTGCGCAGATCGCCCAAGCTGGCGGTCCCTACAATCAGCGAGGCCATAACCAGCGGCACTACGATCATCACCAGCAGATTGATGAAAGCGTCGCCGATCGGCTTGATCGCCAGCGCGAAGTCGCCGAGCAGAGGGCCGAGGACAGCCCCCAGGATGAGGCCGAGCAGTATCTGTGTGTGGAGCTTCATGGGCCAGATCTTGCCGAGAAGTGCCATCGTCGCCGTAGCCGTGTTGTTAGATTCCTGTTTTGGCCGTCAGGACCGAGCCAAGATAGGCAAGCTCTACAAGCCCGCAACCGGCACCTAGTCGTCGGCGAGGCGCCCGAGTAGCTTTCCGCCATGAACAGGACAGCCGTACTCGCTCTCGCCCTTGTCATCTCTGCCGGCGCCTGCCGCTCGGAGCCCGCCTCAGACACCCCGAGCAACGAGCCGGCGGATCCGCTCGCTAGCGGCTCCGGCGCACCCAATGTGACGGCGACCGAGTACACCACGAGCCTGCAGTTCCTGCCGCTCGAGGGGACAGCCACGCGCGGGATAACACTCGAGTTCGCCAACATGGCGACCTCCGGCGGGCTCGGTCACAGCTATCTCGGCTGGGAGCTCAGCCGCTCCGGCTGGCGCGCCATCCTGGAGGCCGACTTCCAAGCCCCCCCGACCCAGGCGCCCTGGAGACTGTTCCCAACCGATGCCGTACGACTGATGGTAAACGCCGACGGGGATCCCGACGTGCTCATCCTGCGCGTCGGATCGGCCGACTACACGCTCGATCTGGAGGGGCACCTCGATGGGTGGGAGGACCGAGCGGGGACCCGGCATGAGGTCCGCGAGGCAACGCTGACACGCCGCGGTGAGCGGTTCAGTGGAGTTGCGGTCCAGCACCGCTTCGCCATACCGGAGCCCAGCCAACCTGCTCGCTTCGGACCCTACGAGCGGGTCATCCTGAGATCGGACGACGGCGCGATCATAGTCTTCTTCCACACTCGTAACCCCGACGTGTTCGGCAACGATTACGCATGGATGTACGCCGACGGACTGACCCGGCGTTGGACCGCTCTCGAGACCCGAACCGTCGAGGTCGCCAACTCTTCTCAGTTGCGACGTAACGTTCCCATCCGCACTTGGTTCCGGATCCCAGAACCCGACATCAGGTGCGAGCTCACCGCCGCGGAACGGATCTTCAACGAGCTACCTGCGGAAACAGGGCCGAAACCGTACCACGCTCTCTATTGGGTCAGAGGCTGGATCGAGTTCGCTGGCGAGCGTCGTAACGTGGAAGGGCTGCTCGAGCGGGGAGAAGTCTAGCGGGGCCTAGGCTTCGAAGGCCTCGATCCGCTTGAGCGCGATCTTCAGCGGCACCAAAGTCCCTACCAGACAAAGCAGCAGAGCCGCAGCGCCTCCCGCCACTGAGATCAGCATCGCGTCCGCCGATAGGCTCGCACCCAAGTGTCGGTGGCGGAAGATCGTGAAGACGGGCCAGGACTCGAGCACCAGCACCGCCGCCAACAGCGTGATCGAGGACATCATGAAGAGGAGCCCGCCGATGCTGGTGGGGATCTGCGCCATGTTCTCGGTCTCGAACTGCGGAAAGACCGTGCCATATGCCAGAGCCATGGCAGCGAGCGCGAAGCTGATGCCGCTGATCGTCACTACCGACAGTGCCATCATCGCCGGACTGACCTTCAGCAACAGGTTCGTGCCAACCGTAAGTGCTATTGCCATCAGCAGCAGTGGCGCGGTCCCTACCCAGTACTTGCTCCATAGAAGGTCGCGTGCTTTCAGCGGGCTGGAGCGCAGCAGCCAGAGCGTCCGTCCCTCCAGACTAAGGCCGGGCAGCACGAAACGCGCGGCGATGGCGGACAAGACGAAGCCTGCCAGTCCCACGTTCACGTAGGACACCATGTGCGCGAAGTAGAAGCTCACACCCTCGGTATAGATAGGCAGCGCTCTGATGTTGTAGATGTAGACCACTACGAGGACGGCGAGCAGGATGAGTTGCGACCACTGGGTGGTGTCGCGGAAGAAGATGCGAATGTCCTTCAGCATGAGCTCGGCTCGACTGCTGCCGAACCGCCGGAACAGGAAGCGGGCCCCTCTGCCGAAGCGGTGGCCGGCGGTGTGCTTCTGCGCGCCCTCCTGCGAGCGGGTGAATGCTTGCGCGTAGAAGCGATGGTGGAAGGCGGCGCCGAGGACGACCACGGCCAAGGCAGTACTCCACAGCAGCACGAGGCTGAAGGCGTCGAACCGGTGCTGCACGATTCCCATGATAGCTTCCGTGACCCATTCGCTGGGTAGCCAGGACGACGTCGGCCCTCTGAGCTCGGCCATGAACTGGCCCAGGTTACGGAAGCCCTCAGGCCGCGCCAGGCTCTCCGGCCGCAGCAGTCTGATCAGCAGCACGACACCGCCGGCGGCGGCGATGGTGATCACGCCGAAGATGTCCTTCGCCCGACGTGCGGGGAACACCCTGACCAGCACGAGTGTGACGAAAGAGCCCACCGCTGCAACGATCAGGAAGAACGGGAGCAAGGAGGCGAGCGAGACCAGGAACAGAGCCAAACCGCCGCCGTAGACCCGGGCATAGGCGAACAGAATCGGAACGCACACCAGGGCGACCATCCAGCTCGAGTGGACGGTCGTCTCGGTCAGCTTCGTCAGGTAGAGCTGTTCCCACTCAGATGGCACGGCCATCAACAACTCGAGGTCCTTCGAGAGGAAGAACGTCGAGAGCGCCGTGATGATGTTGGAGAGGATCAGGATGCCCAGGAAAGTCAGCAGGATGAGCCCGAGCAGTTTCGCCGCCAGCAGGTCACCGATATCCTCGACGCCTTGGAAGTAGCGGAGGATGCGATAGATGACACCGTAGGCCAGGAGCCAGAAGATGGCACCTACGACGGCGAAGGTCGCCGCCTGACCGCCGCTCGAGCCCCGGGTCTTGAGACGCCGCCGCGCCGTGATTCGCTTCGGGCTCAGGATGTGCCAGAACCCGCCCGGCCTCGGACTCACGAGCCCAGCACCTCCAGAAGTTCCTGGACCTCGTGTCCGCCGGTGAGCTTGAGGAAGATCTCTTCGAGGCCGGCTTCACCGGCCTGGGCATCGCGGCGCAGGTCGTCCATCGTTCCCTCAGCACAGATCTGCCCGTTCTGGATTATCGCTATGCGGTCGCAGAGTGCCTCGGCAACCTCGAGCGTGTGGGTCGACATCAACACCGTGCCGCCCCGCTCGACGAAACCTCGGAAGATATCCTTGAGCAGGCGCGCCGCTTTGGGGTCGAGGCCGACGAGCGGCTCGTCGACCACGATTACATCGGGCCGATGGATGAGCGCGGACGATATGATGAGCTTCTGCCGCATCCCGTGGCTGTACGCCTCGAGAAGCTCGTCGCGCCAAGTCGTGAGTCCCCATACGTTCAGCAACTCGTCGATCCGCCGTTCTACCTCGGTGCCGTTCTGGCCATAGAGTCCGGCCACGAATCTCAGGAACTCACTGCCGGTGAGTTTCTCGTAGATGAAGGGGCGATCGGGGATGAATCCGAGCCGACTTTTGGCACGCTCGGGATCCTGCTGCACATTGTGGCCCCCTACGAGCACCGTCCCCTCGGTCGGCTGGAGAATGCCGGCGATGATCCGCAGCGCCGTCGTCTTGCCCGCCCCGTTCGGCCCCAGCAGGCCATAGAGGACACCTCTGGGGATGGTCAAGTTGAGGTCCGTCAAGGCGGCGAAGTCGCCGTATTTCTTAGTCAAATTCTCGAGCTGAATCACCGTTCCTCCACAGACACCACGTCCAACTGCAGCAACCCGATCAGCCGCACCAACTCGACCTGTCGAGCCAGACCGCCGATCACGAAGCGAAGGTGAGAGGCATCGGCGGGGAACTGGCCTAGCGTCGGGTCGACGGGAACCCAGCGATCAAGCCAAACCTCAGGCCACGCGTGATAGTAGAAGCGGTCGCGCACGTAGACGAGACCGGCAGCGGTTCGGGCCGGGAGACCCGCAGAGCGCGCAAGCGCGACGTAGAGGACGGTGTGCTCGTTGCAGTCACCGCGCCTCATGTCCAGCACCTGCCTGGCGCTGGGCACACTCAGCGTAATCTCTTTCTCCAGACTGTCATACACCCAGCCCGTCAGGCGTTCCGCTGCGCGCAACGGGTCACTCTCGCCCGCCAACACACCCTCGACCGTCCGCCGGATCTCCGGGTCGTCCACCTGGATAAGCGGCGTCGGCCTGAGCTCGTCGTCCCAATCGTCACGCCGCGCCGGCAGCTGGTAGCTCACGCTCGCCGGCAGCGACTCAGCCTCGACCACCAGGGTGTCTCCACGCAGGCGCTGGCGCTCGCCTTCCAGATCGAAACCCTCGAGGTCGACGTTCGCGAGCCGGACTGAGAGTCCGGCGATGCGGTCGCCTCGCGGCAGCTGCGCACCGACCGAGATGGCGGTCTGCTCTATGATATCCGTCGGCTCGAGTGCCGCCGGGACGGTGCCGCTCGCTTCGAGCTCGCGATAGTCGTTCCAGGCGAACTCGAAGGCCGTTCGTTCTATGGTGTAACCCATCGGGCTGGTCGCTTTCACGACCATACCGTCGGGGTCGAGCCAGGACTCGAGCTCGACACCTCCGAACTCCTGGCGGACATGCCAAGTCGGGACCGTGTCCTCCGTCTGCACGACGTACTCACCGCTCGCGTTATCGAAGTCGACGCTGTCGGCGAAGATCATCGTCTCCTGGCCGAGGACTTCGATCGTCACCCGCTGACGTTCCATGATGCTGGGATCGAACACATCGAAGGCGTATCGCGCGCCCGGCTGCGGATCTTCGCCGAGCGCGAAGTGAATCGGCATGACCTGCGGCAGGACAACCGGTCCGTCGGTGGGCACGGAGAGGTTCTGCCGATCACCGCCCGCATCGACTTCTAGCTCCAGCAGCGTGTCACCGTTCATGGCGCCGACGACCTCGAAATCGCCGAAGTCCGATCGCAGGTTGAATCGGAAGTTTTCCAGTTGGAGCCTCTTGTTCAGCTTGATCACGGTGCGGGCGCTGGCCGGCGCCTGGCTCCCCAGCGCGGTGATCCGCAACCGCATGGCGTCTTCGAGCACGAACCCATCGGTCAACGTGTCGATCCTGGAGGACGCGTATCCGATTGTCGCACCGCCCAGCTTGATTGAATAGAAGGAGGCGCCCGGCATGAGGTTGGCGGAGGCCTCGGCGAGGCGGACCTCGATGGGCTGGAAGTACTCGCGCCGGACGTGCCAGGCCAGCACGGCCATCCACGCCACCAGAATCACACCGCCAATCAGTTGACGCCGCCTTCGCCGACTCACCATCCGCCCAGCTCCTCTGCTTTTCGGTACATGGCTTGAGCCAAAGTCGGCTGCTTCTTCCTATCGTGCAGGATGCCGAGCGTGTAGTATGCCCGCGGGCTCGGCTTGAGCTCGACCGAGCGTTCGAGAGCCGCTATCGCCTCATCGACCCGGTTGAGACGATTCAAAGCCTCCCCCAAATAGAGGTACGCGCTGGCGCGCTCAGGATCTAGCTCGGCGGCTCGGCGCAGCTCGTCGGCCGCCTCCGCGTACAGCCCTTTCTTGAAGTAGACCAGTCCCAGATTCTCCCTCGCATCAGCGTTTTGCGGGTCGCTATGCAATGCTCCGGCCAGTTTGGCCTCGGCCTCGCCGTACCTGCCCAGCGAAGCCAGAACGGCGGCGATATTGCACTGCAGGCGGACGTCGTCGGGATCCAGCTGCTCGGCCGCACTGTACTCGGCCAGTGCGCTCTCGTAGTCGCCCAGTCGGTCATACAGCACCCCGAGGTTGTTATGCGCCCTGAGGTGCTTCGGGTCGAGAGCGAGTAACTCCCTGTAGACGCTGACGGCCTGCTCGAGGGCGCCGTCCTCGCTCAGCTGCTTGGCTCGGCGATAGAGCTGTTCGCTGTTGGTCCGCGCCTTGTCGGCCTCAGTCATCAGCCGCGCTCCGTCTCGGCGCCCAACCAGTCGAGGTAGGCCTGTAAACCACCGCTGATATCAGCAGCGATGACCTCAGGCACCTCGTAGGGATGCAGAGCGCTCACGCATTTCGTCACAGCATCGATGTCTGAACGGCGCGCCTTGAGGAGCATTAACACCTCGTCCGAAGCCTGTACTGCCCCTTCCCACCAGTAGAGGGAGCGGAGGCCCGGTACGATGTTGACGCAGGCCACAAGACGCTCGTCCAGCAGCTTCCGAGCAAGCGCCTCGGCGCACTCGCCGTCGGGTGCTGTTACAAAGAGGAGGACGAAGTTGTTCCGATCAGACATGCTCAGACAGGGTCGTCACCAGTCGTGGCGCCAGAAGGCGCGGTGGGACTTCGGGGGGGTCCAAACACCTGAAGGGCAATCTATCCTGGCCCCGACTCGCTGTCCACCGGATACTGTGGTCGGCTGAGGCTAGGGCGGCCGAGGTCTCAGCCCCTACTGATCGGTCGCCTCTTCGGCGTAAAGCGGCTCGATGAGCTCCCAGTACTTCTCCTCGATAATCCGCCTCCTCACCTTGAGGGTCGGCGTCATCTCGCCGGCATCGATGCTGAGCTCGCGAGGCAAGAGGGCGATCTTCTTCGGCCGCTCGAACCTGGCGAGATCGGCCAAGGAGCCGAGTAACTCGCTCTCCATGAAATCGATGACCCGCTGATCGCGGACCAGCGCCTCACGACTGCCGAAATCAAGGCCCTGCGAGCCGGCCCAGCTCTCGAGCGCTGCGAAATCGGGCACGACCACGAGAATCGGGAATCTGCGGCGGTCACCCAGCATGACCACCTGGCTCACGTAGGGATTCGTCTTGGCTCGGCTCTCGATGGGCTGAGGAGCGATGTTCTTACCGCCGGCGGTGACGATCAAATCCTTCTTACGATCAGTGATCTTCAAGAAGCCATCGTCTGACAGTTCTCCGATGTCGCCCGTGTGGAACCAACCGTCCGGATCGATCGCCGCAGCCGTGGCCTCGGGCATCTTGTAATAGCCCTTCATGACATGCGGGCCCCGGGTCAGCACTTCACCATCCTCGGCTATCGCCGCCTCCACGCCGGGTATCGGCTCGCCGACCGTCCCAGGCCTTATCCTCTCCAGCCGGTTGAGGGCTATAACCGGCGCGGTCTCGGTCAGGCCATACCCCTCGACTATCGGCAGCCCGGCCGATAGGAAGAACCGAGCCAGGGTCGAGCTCAGAGGCGCGCCGCCCGAAACGAAGAACCTGATGCGACCGCCGACGCCTTTTCGAAGTTTCCCGAACACCATTCGATCCGCTATCCGGTACTTCATGGCGAGGAGCGGACCGACACGCTTCCCCTCCAACTTGCGATCCAGACGCGTACCCGCCACATCGATCGCCCAGCTGAGAATGTTCTGGTGGGTCGATCCACCCTTTCGCGCCTGTTCCTCGACCTGTGCAAAGGTCCGCTCATAGAAGCGCGGCACCATCGTCATCACCGTGGGCCGGACCTCGAGGAGGTTGTCGGCGACCGTGGCAAACGATTCGGCGTAGCAAATCGTGGCACCGGCGTAGAACATGGTGTAGTGGCCCGCCATGCGCTCGAAGACATGGCAGAGAGGTAGCACGCTCAGCGACGTATCGGCCGAATCGATCCTCAGCACCTGCAGTGTCGAGCGGACGTTGGAGTACAAGTTGTTGTGAGTCAGCATGACGCCTTTCGGCTGACCCGTGGTGCCCGATGTATAGAGGACGGTCAAAGTCTCGTGGGGATCGGTCTCGAGCGCTCGCGCCCGGTACTCATCATCCGGAACGTCGCCAACCCGCCCACCACTAAGTTCGAGCAGCTTGCCGAAGGCCAGCACGCCCGGCGCGGAACTCATACTCTCATCGTAGACGATTACGTTTTCCAACGATGGCACGTCCGCTTTTGCCGCGCGTACCTTCGCCCACTGCTCTTCCGTCGAGACAAAAACCGCCCTCGCCTCGCTATCTCGAAGCATGTAACTGATCTGGTCGACCGGAAGGCTCGGATAGAGCGGCACGCTGACGGTCCCGCACATCACGCAGCCGAAGTCCGAAAGCATCCACTCGGGTCGATTCTCCGACAGGATGGCCACCCGATCGCCCGGCTCGATGCCGAGCGCGGCCAGTCCCAGAGCGACACGCTTAACGTCGTCGTAGATCTGCCGGTGCGATATGTCGTGCCAAGCCCCCGCCTGTTTGTACCTCAGGGCATTAGGCTTACCGTGTCTATCCACCGCCTCGAGGAACAACTGGGCGACGTTACCCTGGTGGCCGTCGGCGGCGGGCGCGCCGGCGATACGCAGGACCGCCGTGCCGGCATCACCTTCCATGGTCAATCTCCAGCGCCTGGGTCTCGATCGGGGGTTGGCCGTCCGCCCTCCAGTTCCGACAGCGTTCGCCGAGCGTGCTCGACGTGCGCTGCCGCTTCTGGGTCGTCGGGGGGCTGCTTGAGGAAGGCCTTCAGATGATATACGGCGTCGGCTGTGTCGCCGCGGTGCAAGCATATGAACGCGAGGCCGTAATGGGCTGCTGCCGAATGTCCTCCGGACGCGATGGCCTGCTCGTAGAATTTGAGCGCCTCGTCCGGCATCCCGATGTGCGTATAGATAACGGCCATCTGCTCCATTATCTCGGGATCCTCGGGGCGCTTGCGTAACGCCAAGCGAAACGATGTGAGAGCTTCGTGGTACTTTTCCTGGCCCGCGAGCTTCACCCCTTCTCGATAGTAGTCGGGAGGCTCGCCGAGGCCTCTCTCACGGCGCGAGAATGGCCACCATCCCATGCCCAAGAATCCCGAGCCGCTGTTGCGGCTCTGCTTGTCGGGTCAGGCCGTGTCTCCGCCGGCCATGGCGTTGTAAACGGCGGCAAGGATCCAGCCACCGATGAAGCCGTAGATGAGCCCCCAGACGAGAGCGAGGAGCGCACCGACGAAGCTCCAGCTGTACCCGAAGTACACGGCCGCCAGGGTAGTGATCGTATAGCCGGCACCGAACCACATCGAAAACAGGGTGGCCACGAAGCCTGCCAACCCCAAGACCACACCGCACGCAAGGCCGAACGCCTTTCCATTCAGTTTCATGGAACCCTCCTTCGGAGATGACGGCGTACTGTGGAAAACATGGTAGCGCCTGCCAACCGACTACGCAACGCGCCGCTGCCGAACTCTTCTGCTCTCACGGCTCAGCTCTTTTTGTCGAGCTTTACCACAACGACGGGATTGGTCTTTCGTTCGGCAACCGCCGTGCCCGCTTCCGCGGTAATCACTGCTAGGCCCGCACGTTCAACCTCTTCCAAGTCGACGTCGGTTGCATCGAACATTACCAGGCGGCCGCCCGTACTCACGTGCCTGGCTGCGGCCGCCACAAGCTCGCGGTTCCCTCCCGGCGCGATCGCCACGCCCCGCAACCTGTGCTCGACTAGCGGGAACGGTGTATCTGACAGAACGCGACTGATGCCATACTGCTCGGCGGAGTCATCCGGTTTTGTGCGAACGACGATCACTTCGAGCTCGGGTGCCATCTCGACCACGGCAGGCGCCGCGTGCGCCAGCCGCTCATCGAGCAGTAGGTAATCCCGCCCATCCGCCAAACCGCTCAGCGCGACGATCTTGAGCGCCAGCTCTTCATCCTCGTAAGCGGGGCGCGGCGCGCCGGACACTTCGGGTTGGCATCTCAGATCAGCGATGCCGTTCTCCACGGGGAAGTTGTTGCGGCAATTGGGGCAACCGAGCCAACCGCGTTTGACACGGCGTTCCTCGACCTCATGGACGAGCAGCACGAGCCCGAAGCCGGGTCCGCAGCGCGGACAGGTGAGCAGATCCGTCAGCTCAAAGAACACGCTGTACTTCGGCCAGCGCCCAGCGGGTAAGGATGTCGCCGGCCAACTTGATGTCCTCCCGACGCGAATCCTCGTCTGGACGGTGGCTAAGGCCCCGCAGGCTGGGTATGAAGAAGAGGCCAGCGGGAGCGACGTGCGCAACACTCATGGCATCGTGGGCTGCCATCGAGACCATTCGCATCGATTCCACGCCCACCTTCTTACAAATCTCCTCGATGCGCGAGGTAACCTCCTCCGACATGGGCATGGGACGTACGTTCGCGATCGGCATCATTTCCAGCCCGACACCTGGCGCGCGTGGGCCTGTCGTGGCAACCAGCTCCTTGAGACGTCGGGCGGTCTCGTCCTGGTCACGGTCGGTGGGAGCCCGGTGCTCGACTATCGCCCAGGCCCGATTCGGGATGACGTTGGCTACACCAGGCTCGACACCCATTGCTCCGCAGGTGATCACCCCATTGTTCACACCACGAACGAGCTGCGGCAGGCGACCAACCATCCCAGCGATGGGAACCAGAGCGTCGCGCCGCTCCCGCATCGGCGTTGTGCCGGCGTGGTTGGTCTCGCCCATGCTCTCCAAGCGCCAGCGCCTGATACCCGACACGTGTGTGACGAGGCCGACCCGCTTACCCGCATCGATCAACTGTCGCCCCTGCTCGATGTGAGCTTCGGCGTAGGTCGCTATCTCGAACGGCGGTTTGTAGACGAACCGCGGCACCAATTCGCCCGTCTCGCGGCTGCGCCTGAGCTTCTTTTGCAGCCCGCGCTCCGCCAAGACCTCGGCCAGCATCACGCCGTCCCGGTCGCGCAATAATAACGGCTCTTCCTGGGCTACCTTCCCGGCGAAGGCACGGGAGCCCCAGAGCCCGTTCCCGAAGCGGTAGCCCTCTTCGTCGGCCCAGATCGCCACCGCGACGGGCGCGTTGCGATGCTTCTGCAAAACTTTTTGCATCGCCATCAGCGCGCCAGCGACACCCAGCGCGCCGTCGAGCCAACCTCCGTTGGGAACGCTGTCGAGGTGAGACCCCATGACCACGTAAGGTCCCGGGCCTTCACCGTTCACGAGGAACGTGTTGCCGGCCTGGTCGCGAACGGTCTTGACGCGCTGCGAGCGCGAGAACGCCGCCGCTGCAGCGGCATGCGCCTTGTCCTCCCAGTCGCTGAGGCCGAGCCGCGTGATTCCTTCTTTAGTGGCGCTGATCGCCTTGAACTTCTTCAAGTGCTGATGAATCATGATCCGTTCACCTGATCGCAGGAGGCCGCCCTTGCGCCTCCACCTCATCCCATACCCGAGGCGCGCCGCCTAAAACCGGCGCCCCACTGGGTTCGCTCTGATAACGATCTCCTCTACCGCGACGCCTGCAGGTTGTGCCAAGGCGAAGAACACGGCCTCGGCGACGGCACCCGGCTCGAGCATCTCCGCCCGCGAGGGGAGATCTGCCCGGTTGTCGGGATCGAAGCGATCCCACAGCGGGGTATCCACCGCCGACGGTTCGATCCAGGTCGTCCTTAGCCCCGTGTCGCGCAACTCCTCCACCAACACCTCGTGCAGACCGCGCAGGCCGAACTTGGAGGCCGAGTAGGCGGCGTTGCCCGGAAAGGCTCTGCGGCCTGCCACCGACCCAACGTTTACGATGTGGCCCGAGCCGCGGGCGAGCATGCCGGGCAAGCAGGCGCGGATCAGCTCGAATGGCGCCCGCAGGTTGACCGCCAGCAGCCGCTCGAAAGTCTCGCTGCCCGTTTCCCCGAGCGGCGCCAGCTCGAACAGCCCCGCGTTGTTGACAAGGACATCGGGTCCGGCGTCCCAGAGCTCCTTAAGGCTATTGGGAAACCGCTCGACGAATCCCCGTTCCGTGATGTCACCGACGAGCGCCCGCGCACCGTGTCGTGATGCCAGTTTCTCCAGCGGTTCCGGCCTACGGCCGATCACCAACATCTCCGCTCCAGCCCGGGTTAGTCGTTCGGCCACCGCCCCACCAACGCCGCCGGTCGCCCCGGTCAGAACGACCTTCACGCCCGAAAGTTCTGCTCCAACTTTCATCATTGGCGGAAGGAGTGAGAGGCGACGAGTCGCAGAAACTCGTCCCTGGTCCTCTGGTCGCTGCGGAAGATCCCCCGTACCGAACTGGTGATCGTCCGCGAGTTCTGCTTCTCGACACCGCGCATCATCATGCAAAGGTGGGCCGCCTCGATCACGACTCCCACGCCCTTTGGCTCAACCGCGTCGTGAATCGCGTGTGCCACCTGATCCGTCAGACGTTCCTGCACCTGCAGCCGCCGGGCAAAGACCTCGACTATCCGCGGCAGCTTGCTGAAGCCGATGATCCTACCGTCAGGTATGTAAGCGATGTGTGCCTTGCCGTAGAACGGCAGTAGATGGTGTTCGCACATCGAATAGAGCTCGATGTCCTTAACGATCACCATCTCGTCGTGATCGGCCTCGAAGACCCCGTCTCCGATGACCTCCTCGACACTCATCTCATAGCCACGCGTGAGCCACAACAAAGACTTCTCGACCCGCATTGGTGTGTTGCCGAGGCCCTCGCGCCCCGGATCTTCGCCGAGTAGCTCCAGCTGCGCGCGGATCAGCTCCCGCAGACGATGCTCACCACCCGATAGCTCGATCGCGCCGCCTCGCTCCACTCTCGAACTTCTATCGCCGGGCATTATCTCTATCCTTACTCCCCACGGTATTCCGCCAGGTTGCGCTCGGACTCCGAGACGACAACGCGTTCCAGCATCCCGTCCGGCAATACTTCTGTGAGTCGACGCCAGACCTGCACGGCGATGTTCTCCGCCGTCGGGATTATCCCTTCCAGCCACGGAACGTCCACGTTGAGATTCGCGTGATCTACATCCTCGAGCACAGCCTCTTCGACCATCTCCCGTAGCCGCTTCAAGTCGAAGACGTACCCCGTCTTCGGATCCACTTCACCTCTCAGCGTGACCTCGAGGCCGTAGTTGTGGCCGTGGCCACTCGGGTTGTTACAGAGGCCGTAGATCTCCCGGTTCTCCTCGTCAGACAGTTTGGGGTTGTGCAGGCGGTGGCCGGCGCTGAAGTGGAGCCGCCGTGTCACACGGACGATGGGCATAGGTTAGCTAGCTCACAGGCGGCCGGGACAAACGTTGCCAGAACCCGGCAAGTTAAAGGATCGTGCACGGTAAGTCGCCGTAACTTACCACCTCGTATGGGATAGTGCCAGTTGAGCCCGTCGACCCGGGTGTCGGGCGTAAGGCGCGGCACAAAAAAAGTCGGCCCCCAGTACTTCAGAGGCCGACAGAGCGAAAGTCGGACCGCAGGGCATTCAATTGAAGCCCTACTGCAACCGGTGGTGCCTTCCCTCCAGCGTTCCGCCTTCCCCAAAGGGCATGGCGTCGGCCGAAGAAGCAAGGCCCGCACATTCTCGTGTTGGCTCAAGAATGGGTCGCTGCGGCCCTGCACTCGCTTAGGTTCATAGTAATGCGGGGTCGAAACAACGTCAATTGAACAAATACCGAAGAGTGACCGTCAGTGCGTTGCAAATTTGATCGCCACCATGACGAGAGAACCGAGCATGAACATCAGAGTGTTAGTCGGTCGTCCGTGGGCCTGACCTTCGGGTAGCAGGTCCGCGGCCCCGATGTAAAGAAAAGAACCGCCGGCCAGCGAGAGGAATATTCCAAGCAGCTGGTTCGAGATGCCTCTGAAGGTGAAGTAGCTGACCAGCACGGCGAGCGGTGTGACCATCGCAAGCACGGCAGTGACGAGAGCGGCGCGCTGTCCTGGAACGCCGGAGTGGTAGAGCGCGGACATAGCGGCGATCCCGACCGGTAACTTGTGTGCGATCACGAGCATAGCCGTGACAGAACCGATGAGCGCGCCGGCAGTCAGACCGGCCCCAATAGAAACACCGTCGACGATCGAGTGGATCGCCAGACCGACCACAACGAGTGGCCCCACGGCCTGGATGTCGTGATCGTGCGGGTGCTCATCGAGTGGTGACTCGCCGCGCGCGTGCACGTGCGGTATGAAATGGGCCTCGACGAGATAGAACACGATGAACGCGACGAGCGCCCAGACGAAGCCCAGCTCCGCGCCGACGAGGTCCACAGCGCGCGGCAAGAGGTGGAGCAACGCGCCACAGACCAAGAGGCCGGCGGCGAAAGCGATTAGCTCGGCGGTATGCCTGATCGCCCAGGGCTCGAAGCGGCGAACCGTCCACACGCCGACCAACATTCCCAGGGCCGTCAGCAGGGCGAACCCGATGGCCGCCGCCGGCGGCGCGGCCCCGTTCGACCCGTTTAGCAGGACGGCCAGGTGCAACGCTGTATCGAACGACATACGTCGCTCCGTACACTATGTGTGGACCAGCTTGTCGCAACGCTCAAAGATACGAGAGACCAGCGACGACCGCCAAGACACTGGGTTGACACCCGCCCAAGGCCCGAATAGTCTGAATCCATCATGCGAACATGGGGAACCGTGAGACGAGTCGTCGCCTCACACCTGCTCATCGCAGTACCGTTGGTGACAGGCGGGCGCCTTGCGCTGGATATTCGCTCGATCCCGGACGGGGCTTCGCACGTCGAGGTCGAGCACTGCGCCTGCTGCACGACCGCTCACGACCACAGCCTCTGCACCCTGGTCTACCAGTCTCCGTGGTCGCCTGCTTCCTCGACGCTGCGGATAGCACACCGCGCGCCACCCCTCAGTGCCCCTGCGAGTCCAGCTGAAGCATCCAAGGAGAATGGGCTCTCCCGTCTGCAGTGGGCTCGCGGTCCTCCCAGCTCACCCTGACCTGCAGATCGGCCACTAGCCGAGCAATATCAAACAGAGGAAACGTTGAAAGCACGTCAGCGCCGGTTCGGTTCGGCGGACGCGCTCGAGTTGCAGTTTGGATTGAATCAGGAGCGGGCAATGCATCTGAAACGAACCTTTGCCCTCGTCGCAATCGCCATGACGCTCGCCGCCGCGGCACCCGTGGGCGCCCGTGCGCAGGAGGCGAAGATCGACAGCCTGAAAGCTCGCATCAGGGAACTCGAGGCCCGGCTCGATAGCCTGATGGCGGCGCTGGCGCAAGGCGCGCAGTCCGACAGCGCGGCGGCGACAGCCGCGGCCGAGCTCGAGGCGTTACGTGCGGCGGCTGAGGCGGCTGCCGCTGAGCAGGAGCCGCCCGACACGGCACAGGAGAGTCGCACGCGCGACCTCAGCATACTGAACCCTGAGATCAGCGTCACTGGCGATATAGTAGGCACTTACACAGCGCCCGCGGACGAGCGAAACAGGTTCACCGGGGTGCCAAGGGAGTTCGAGTTCGGGTTCGAGTCCGCCCTCGACCCTTACACCCGAACCAAGATCTTCATCAGCTATGAGGAGGAGCTCGAGATCGCCGGGCTGCAACTAGAAGAAGAGGGCGAAGAACACGCCCACAGCGGCTTCGGTATCGAAGAGGGCTACCTGTACTGGGTCGGTCTTCCGGCCAACCTTGGTCTCAAGATTGGGAAGTTCCGTCAGGAGATCGGGCTCTATAACCGCTGGCACACACATGCGCTTCTGGAGGTCGACCGCCCGTTGCCAGCGGTGGCCTTCCTGGGAGACGACGGCCTGATTCAAACCGGTCTGGCGCTCGGCCTCCCCACCCTTGCAACGGGGCCCGGCACTCACGTCGCAACGTTGGAAATCACGCGCAGCGAGAACGAAGCGCTGTTCGAGAGTGCAAACGAGATCAGCTTCCTGGGAAACATCCGGAGCTTCTGGGATCTCAGCCCCTCCACGTACGTGCAGTTCGGCGCCACCGGCGTCTACGGCGAAAACAACGATGCAGTGGATCCTTTCAAAACCAGCCTGCTTGCCGTCGACGTTTCCCTACGCTGGAGACCGCCGGGCCGGGCGCTCTACCGCGATTTCAGTTTGAGAGGCGAGTGGTACTTCGCCAGGCGGGACCTCGGGGCCAGTGACCTCACGGGGAACGGAGGGTACCTCCAGGCCAACAATCGGCTTAACCGCCGCTGGCTCGCCGGACTGCGGGTCGACTACCTGGACGACTACGGCGCGGGCCGCGAGTTGTACCAGCTGGTGCCGAGCATCACCTGGTGGCAGAGCGAATGGGTGTTCTTTCGCCTTCAGTACCATTACGTAAAGCCGCAAGACGGCGGCAGCAGCCACACGGTCCTGTTGCAGACCGTTTGGGCGGTGGGCCCGCACAAGCACGAAACGTATTGATCGAAGGTTCTTCAGGAGATCGATGATGGCACTCAAGACGCAGCGCTCGAGATATGGAAGAAGGGCGGCGCAATTCGGACTGGCGCTACTGCTGCCGGCATTGGCAGCGGGGGCAGAAGCCCAAGAGAAGTTGCAGGTCGTGACAACGCTGCCCACGTACGCGGCGATCGCACGGGAGTTGACCGGAGAGCTCGCTGAGGTGAAGGCGATCGCCCGCGGCGATGAGGACCCCCACTTCGTCAACCCGCGTCCCAGCTTCGCCGCGCTGGTCGGCGAAGCCGACATCTTCGTGGTCACCGGCCTCGACCTCGAGCTATGGGTACCCGCCGTCATCGACCGGGCGCGGAACCCTCGGGTCGTCGAGGGCGGATCCGGACACGTGGTGGCCTACTCCGGCATCACGCTGCTGGACATTCCCCAGAACGTGTCACGAACCGGGGGCGACGTCCACGTGTTCGGCAATCCCCACATCCACACCGACCCGGTAAACGCGATCATCATCGCCCGAAACATCCTGGCGACGCTGAAGAGCCTCGACCCAGGTAACGCTGCAACGTACGAGGCCAACCTGAGCGATTTCGAGGACCGGGTGATGCGGCGGACTTTCGGCGACCAACTTGTCGACATGTTGGGCGGCGAGACCATCTTGCGGCTGGCTCGCAACTACGAGTTCTGGGATTTCGCGACCAGCCAGAGCTACCAGGGGCGGCCGCTGACCGAGTATCTCGGCGGCTGGCTGGCGGAGGCGGCCCCCTTCCGCGACAGGCGCATGGCATGCTACCACAAGAACTGGAAGTACTTCAGCGCTCGTTTCCGGGTCGAGTGCGCCATTTACGTCGAGCCGAAGCCCGGAATTCCGCCGTCGCCAGGGCACCTGGGCGAGGTAGTCGAGTTCATGCGCGATGAGATGGTGGGAGTGATCTTCGCCGCCAACTACTTCAGTCGCACACAGGTAGAGCGAGTAGCCTCTCGTACCGACGCCCGGGCCGTGATCGTACCCGAACACGTCGAAGGCCTGGAAGGTGTCGACACGTACTTCGACCTGGTCGACGGCTGGGTGTCGGCCCTCTCGGAGGCCTTCCTGGCTCTCGACGAGCGCCGTGACCACCGAGACTGAGCTTACACAGAGGTAAAAGAACATGCTGGAGTTGATGCTACCGGCCCTTGTGGTCTCACTCATTCTCGTGGGGATTCACGGGTACCTGGGCATTCACATCATCGCGCGGGGGGTGATCTTTGTCGATCTGGCCCTCGCGCAGGTCGCGGCACTGGGCTGGGCCGCTGCCGGCCTGGGCTTGTCTGGCGCGCTCGGCGAGTGGCTGGGCATCCCCACCGCCGAGGCCGGATACGCAATCGGCCTGGCTGCCACGCTAATCGCGGCGGCTCTCTTCAGCATCTCCCGCATGGAGCACGAGTTCGTACCGCAGGAGGCGATCATCGGAATCGTCTACGTCGTAGCGTCGGCGGGAACCATCCTTTTAGCCTCGCAGGCGCCTCGCGGCTCCGAGCACGTGGAGGAGCTTCTCTCGGGCAGCCTCTTATGGGTAACGTGGCCGGAGATCGTGAAGACGGCAGTGATCTACGCAGTCATCGGCGCGGTTCACTGGGCGCTTCGCGATCGCTTCATCACGATCTCCATGAGGCCCACAGAGGCGAGCCGGAGGGGTTGGTCGGTGGCGGGCTGGGACTTCCTATTCTATTCGCTGTTCGGAGTCGTGGTCACATCGTCGGTGGCGATTGCTGGCGTGCTGGTAGTGTTCAGCTTCCTAGTCATCCCCGCTGTCATAGCATTCCTGTTCACGTCGCAACCCGGCAAGTTGATCTCGATCGCCTGGGCGACAGGCACGCTCGCCACGATTGGGGGGCTGTACGCCTCGTACAAGACGGATTTCCCGACAGGGCCCACGGTGGTATGTGCGTTCGCGCTGGCGCTGGTGCTGGCCTTTGTGGTCCGCAGGTTGACTGAGCGTTCGGCGGCGCGGCCGGTTGCCGGGTAGGGACGGATCCCCCACGGGAGGACGGCTCAGGACTTTCGGCTGACCCAGGCGCTTCTGCTATCGTAGAAGCGCCATTTCTTTTCGGTGCCCTTCGTAACTCCCACGCGGGTCGTACGGACCAGCGAGCGTGCGGGGACCGGCTCGCCGGCCGCGACGAAGAGCGGCGGTTCGCTCAAGCGGTGTCGCTGGAGGCTCGGGCGCACGGCCAACGCCTGAGTCAGCTTGGCGGGGCCGGAGGTGAGCTCGCGATCTGACCGACCGTGGCGCCGGCGGCGAATCGTGTCGAGTCCCTCAACCGGTTCCAGCGCTCGTATCAGCACGGCGGCTGGATAGCCCTCGCGCCTCACCACCGAGTTCAGGCACCAGTGGACCCCGAAGTTGAGGTGGATGTACGCGGTGCCCGGTGGCCCGAACATGGGGTCGTTGCGGGCCGTGTGCCCGATGGAAGCTGCAGCGTGGGAAGCCGGATCGTGCGGTCCCGGATACGCCTCGGTCTCGACTATCCGTCCTACACAACGCGATCCCCTGCAGTCTGAGACCAGGTAGGCGCCCAGAAGTTCTCGGGCCACCCTTTCAGCTGACCGGGCGAAGAAGGACTGCGGCAGGGGCCGGTAGCCTGCTCTCACGCGTCGCCGGCTCGCCGCTCCTCACGGCGCGCCTCGAGGACCCGCTCCGCACGGCTCTCGGGCAGGACCTCCTTCACCCGCTCCGGCTCCTCGTCGAGAACCCGGAACGTGTCTGCGCCAAAGGCATCGACGAGGGCCTTGGCGGTCCTCTCACCGACGCCGGCGTAGCCCGTTAGGCGCGAGACGATCGAACCTTGACCGCCCTCAGCGGCCGGGGCACCCCCAGCCGTCCTCTCCACCTCTGCGGAGACCTCGGCACCCGGACTTTTCTGTCCATCGAAGACGGGCGGCGGCGCCTCCGGGGGACGGTAGCGCCCGCGGGTGCCCCAGCGGCCGCGGATCGTCGCCCGAGGCGCACCGGGCAGAGGAGCAGCGTGGACGCCCGGCGCCTTCGACTCTTCAGCCGGCAACGGCGCGGACGGCTTTGCCTCAGCAACTCCAGCCTCCGTGCCGGGCGTGGGGCGCTCGTGGGTAGGGGTCACCTCAGGTTTCGGCTCCGGCTTCGACTGCACCGCGGCGGCGGCTGCCTCGACCTCGGCCTCGAGGGCCGCGGCCTCCGTTGGAGCCGCGGCGGGTTCTTGGCGACGCCTTTCCCGCGGCTGACGCGGACCTCGAGCTTCGCCGCGCCCGCGTCGCTGGCCACCGCGCGGTCCGCCGCCTCGACTCTCCTCACGCCGTTTCCCGCCACGAGGCGACGTACCCTCCCCTCGTTCTGTCCGACCGCTGGCCCCACCACGCTCAGTGCGTGTGGCCTCGGCCCCTCTGCCTCTCGCCTCGCGTGGACCCTTCCTCGACCGGCGCGAGTCTCCCGCGCCCTTGTCGGGCGCGCGCTTCCTGGGCTCCGGAGTCCGAGCTCTCGCGCCCTGCTCCGGCTTGGCCTCCCTCGGCTTCGCCTCCCGCTGCTTTGGCTTCGCCTCAGGCTCCGCCTTCGCCTCTTGCGGCGCCGTATCCTCCGGGCCGCCGAACAGGAAACGAGCCAGACGCTTCACCGTCGACTCTTTTTCCTCGGCCGACCGCTCAACCTCCGCAGGCTGCCGGCCTTTGCCGCGCCGTGCCCCGCGCTTCGGCCGTCCGGCATGGTAGTTCCCGTCGGAGCCCCTCGAGAGCACGATCGCCTTCTGCTCCTCGGCGGCCAAAAGGAACTTGCTGAACTTGCTGAAGCCCAGCTCGCCTTCGTCGAACGCCGGGTCAAACTCTAGGATGCGGCGTTTGACGTCGCTGTCGCGTACCGACTCGGTTTCCTGATCGAGGAGGCTATCGAGGGCACGATCCAGCAGCTCGAGCGCTCTCTTCATCGTCAGCTTGGGCCGCGCACGGCCCGTGCTGCGATCGCCCGCAGCCTTTTCGCTCGGCTGCGCCTCTTTCGCGCGGGGACTGCGGCTCCGCCGGCCTTCCCCCTTCGCTTCCCGCTTCTGTGGCGCAGGTGGGCTCCCCGCGGCTCCCTTGCCGCCCGGCGCCACCCCGTATTGCCCATTCTCCATCTTCTGGATCGAGACCAGGCCCCGGGAGGCGGCCTCGACGACGAAACGATTGAACTTATTGAAACCGTGCTCTTTTTCGCCGAAGGAGGGATCGATCTCCAGCATGACCTGTTTCAAGCGGTCGGAGCGCATCGTATCGCCACGCTCGACCATCCGCTCGATGGCCTTACCCACCAGCACCCACGGATCGTGACTCTCGATCTGCAGGTCGCTGGTCTTGCTCAAACCGGAGAGCGCGGTATAGCTGTAGTACTCGTCGCAGTTCTGTACCAGGAGGTCGGAGCTCGATTCCTGGATCCCCACCCCGATCACGTACCTGCCGTACTCCTTGAGCTTGAGGACCAGGCTCGAGAAATCACTGTCGCCCGACATCAGGATGAAGGTCTTGATCTCCGGACGCACAAACACCAGCTCGAGCGCGTCGATCGCCAGCCTGATGTCGGTCGCGTTCTTCTTTGATGAGCCGTAGGCCGGCGCGAATATCAGGTCGATCGATGCCTCGGACAGCGGCACAATGTACTGCGGGTAACGGCGCCAGTCGGCGTACGCCCTCTGCACCGCCACATTTCCACGAATCACATCGGAATTCAGAAGGTTGCGGAGCTCCTGGCCGAGGTTCGACCGGATGCCCATCGTGACGTTGTCGAAATCGATGAGCAGCGCAGCCTGATGTGATTCGTCGAGCTCGGTGCGTGCCACACCCCGACGCTCAGGTGATTCCTGTCGCATTTCCATGCCTCTCTCAACTCCTTGTCGCACAACGTATTAAAGCCACAGGAGAGGCAGTTCCGCCGTCGTGGCGCGAGGGGCGTTAACGTCGAAGCTGGATCGGAAGTAGCGTCTAGGTGATTGGCAACGGCGCCGGGATCCGGTGGAGGATCACTCCACGCTGGTCCAGCAGCCGTGCCGGCCTGGCTCTCCCGCTTCGCGCACCGCTCGGGCGACGCTGACGGTTTCTGCTCTCTCAAACAACGAACTAATCCCGACGCGCTGCGCGTTCGGCCCGGACCATGCGGGCGAGCTCTACACGTCGGATTTTGCCGCTCCCCGTCATGGGAAACGAGTCCACGAACCGAACGAGGTCCGGGACCTTGTATTGGGCAACCTGTCCCCGGCAGAAATCCTTGATCTCGTCGCCGGTGACGATGGCTCCCTCCAGCGGCATGATGCAGGCGCAGATGAGCTCCCCGAGGACTTCATCCTCCACACCCACCACGACAGCCTCCAGGACCGCAGGATTCAGCCGCAGCAGATCCTCCAGCTCGCGCGGGTAAATCGTATACCCGCCGCGCGTGATGGTGTCCTTTTTGCGACCGACCATATGGAGGTAGCCGTCCTCGTCCACCATGCCCAGATCGCCGGTGAGGAAAAAGCCGTCCTCGGTGAACGAGCGGCTGGTCTCGTCCGGCTGCCTAAGATAACCCTTCATTACGTTGAAACCGCGGACCGCCACCTCACCCACCGACTCGACGGGGAGCACCGAACCGTCTTCTCCCAGCACTTGCGCTTCCACACCTTCCAGCATACGACCGACCGTAAAGTCGCGTTTGCCCGGTGGGTCGTCACTTTGTGTCAGCGAGACCCAGGGCGATGTCTCCGTCAGACCGTAAGCCACCTGGAGGTCGGGCACCAATCGCTCCCTGACCTCGCGGGCCAACTTGTCGAGCACCGGCGCACCCGCGATTATGCCTGTACGCAGGCTGGAAAGATCAAGCTCATCGGCCACTCCACTGCGCAACTGCATTACGAACATCGTGGGCACACCGTGAAGCACGGTCGCCCTCGTTTCCTCCGCCAGTCGTAGTGTCGCCTCCGCGTCGAAGCTGACCACCGGTACCACCGCAGAACCGACACTCAGCGCCGCGACCAACGCTCCCAACCCAAAGATATTGAACATCGGGACTACTAGAAGCGTCACGTCCTCAGCCGTCATTCCCAGCATCTCCGCCAGCGCACCATTCGCCTGCACCAGATTCGCGTGCGTCAGCATCACACCCTTCGGCTTCCCCGTCGTGCCCGCCGTGTAGAGGACGGCAAATACATCCTCATCCGGGTCTACCTTAACCGACGGCAGGTCCCTACTCTCCCCGCTCGAGACCAGATCCTCGAACTGAAAGATCCGGTCATCATACCACAGATCCTCTTCACCCACGGTCACCATGTACTGTAGTTCGGGTAGGCCGAACTGCATCCGCTCGAACAGCTCCAGGTTATCCTGTCCTTCGTACTCCTCGACGACTATCACGACCGACGCCTCTGAGTTCCTCAGCATGAACTGGAGCTCGTGCGGTGCGTAGGCGGGGTTGAGCGGGACGATCGTGGCACCCAATTGTGCGGCAGCAAGCACCGACACCACGAATTCGGGACCGTTCGGCAGGTCGATGGCCACACGGTCTCCCACCCCGACGCCCAGGTGGTGTAGTGCCGCGGCGAGGGCACGCGCCTGCTGCCGGGTCCGCTCGTAGGTAAGCGTCTCCTTCCCGAATCTCACCAGAGGCCTGTCAGGGTCCTGGGAAGCGACTCGGTCGATCAGGTCCTGTACCGAAAGACCTACGAAACGGGGTTGTGCAGTGATAAGTGCCCTCCGTAACGGAAATTACGAAACCCAGTAATTTGCCTAGAAAGGACCTGCCCGTCAAACTCGCCTGCCGCCTACCCGAACAGGACCGAGCGGACCAGCTCCTCCGGCACGGCATGCGTCCAGTCACCCTCCTCGGAGGCGGCCACACGGCCGATCTCGCCGATCAGCGTATACCGCACCCGACCTCCAGCCCGCTTTTTGTCCTTCTCAAGGACCTCGAAGAACCGGGTCTCGTCGACCTCGTCGTCCAGTTCGACGGGGAGTCGGGCCGCCTCGAGAACCTGCTGGATGCGCCCGGAAACCCCACCCTCGGTGACGCCGGCCGCCTCGCCGATCGCCGCCTCGAGCGCCATACCGGCGGCGACGGCCTCACCGTGCAGCCAGGCATAGCCGGAGATCGCCTCCTGGGCATGGGCCACGGTATGGCCGAAATTCAGGACCTTTCGGTAGCCACTCTCCCGCTCGTCCCGACTCACCACATCAGCCTTGATCTCCACCGAGCGTGCTATAAGGTCGGTCAGCCGGTCGAGCTCCTGAGAAAAAAGGCCCTCCAGGCCGCCAGCAATCGACTCGAAGTATGCCGCATCGAGGATGAGACCGTGCTTGAGCGCCTCGGCCAGACCCGATGTGAACTGTGGAGCGGGTAGCGTCTTCAACACGGCGGGGTCGGCCAGAACGAGGCTCGGCTGGTGGAAGGCACCCACGAGGTTCTTGCCGGCGGACGTGTCGATGCCCGTCTTGCCACCGACCGAACTGTCGAGCATTGCGAGCAGGGTGGTCGGTATTTGGACCAGGGGAACACCGCGCATGAAAGTGGCAGCCACGAAACCGCCCAGGTCGCCGACAACTCCGCCCCCCAAAGCGACTACGGCAGAGTCGCGGCCGAATCCCGCCCTGAGCATCCCGTCGATCAGGTCGCTCCAGTTCTCCCGGTTCTTGTTCCACTCGCCCGCCGGAAACTTCAGCAGCGTCCCGTCCAGCCCTTCGTCGGCCAGCGAATCGAGTAGTCGCTCTCCATAGAGCCCGGCAACCTGGGTGTCAGTGATGATCGAGTAGCGATGAGCGGGACAGGCAGCGGCGATTAGCGAGCCAGAATCGTCGATTAGACCCTCGCCAACCCACACGTCGTATGCCATCGCCGTGCCATCGTGCTCCAACTCGACAGTTATGCGCCGTCCGCCGTGCTCTTGCCGGTTCATCGTTCGTCACAGGTTGCAGAAGAGTGTTAATACATTGTTCTCAGTCGAGTTTACTAAGGTAGTGGAGCGTGTTTCGAGTATCAAAGGGTAGCCGTCGAGAAGTTTCCGATTTGACTACATATGTTTCCATCCGCGACCGTTGTCGGGACTCCTCAAAAACCATTTACAAAAACCTTTCTTTTTTTTTATTTTGTTCATATCTTGATGCGAGTTGTGATCTAGTGTGGTTCGGGCGGAGGTGCGGATGGAAAAATCGATGGCCTTCACCACGGCTGCGCTCGATGAACTCCGACAGGAGGGGTTCCAATAGGAAGCACTGGAGCACGAACGGCTCGCGCGTTAACGCAAGAC
>JBDHJU010000025.1:0-39279 GCA_039586755.1 Gemmatimonadota bacterium
TATTATGTAACCTATCTTCTGAACCTATACTTCCCCCCCCAATCTTTTCCCTCTCCTCCTCAGTCACTCTGTCTCGCTGAGCGCTTCGCGGATTGCGGACGCGGTTGGCGCTGCGGCCCCTCTTAGCATGACCGCCAGGCCGGCGGCGGCGTTGGCGAGCCGCGCGGCGTCCTCGAACGGAGCGCCGGCGGCCAGGGCGAGCGTGTAGGCGGCGATGACGGTGTCGCCTGCCCCGGTCACGTCGACGATGTCCTGGAGCTTCGCTACCGGTATATCGAGGCGACCCTTGTCCGGCTCGAACAGGGCCATCCCCTGCTTCCCGCGCGTGACCAGTAGCGCCGCGAGGCGGAGAACGCGCAGGGTTTCGCCGGCCGCCTGATCGAGGACCGCCTCGTCGTCGCCGATCTCGACCCGGGCCAGTTCCTCGAGCTCCGGCTCGTTGGGTGTGGCCGAGGTCGCCCCGGCGAAATCATCGAGATCGTATCGAGAATCGATGACGCTTACCATGCTTCGCTTGCGGACGACCGAGGCGAAGAGATCGGGGCGAACGCTGCCGAGCCCGTAGTCGGAGACGATGACGCCGTCGGCGCCCTCGAGCGCCGCCGTCAGGCGCTGGCGCATCCCGGCATCGGAGGTTGCGCCGTAGTCGCCGTGGGAGTCGATGCGGATGACCTGTTGTTTCACCGTGTGCAGCCCACCGGCCAGGACCCGCATCTTGATCGCGGTCTCGCCACCGGATCTCGTCTCGATGAACGACGTGTCGACGCCCCGTCCCTCCAGTTGAGCCAGCAGTCGCTTTCCCATCTCGTCGTCGCCCACGGCGCCCACGGGGACCGGCGTGCCGCCGAGGGACGCGACGTTCATCACGGCGTTTCCGGCGCAGCCGGGCGTGACGCTGTCCCACTCCTTCTCGAGGATGAGGACGGGCGCTTCGCGGGAGATCCTGGACGTATCGCCGTACAGGGTGTGATCTGCGACCAGGTCGCCCCAGATCACGATCCGCTTGCCTTCGATGGCCGAGAGCCAGCCTATGAGCTTGTCTTTCATTCCGGCTCGTCGTCTCGCGATAGTATCCAGTCGACCGCGTCGAAGAGATCTTCGGAGATCTCGTCCGGCTGCTCGGTCCAGTCCGCCGACCAGCCTTGGATCTCTCCCAACCCGTAGCCCGTCTTCACAAGAACGCCCTTCATGCCCACGGCATGGGCGAAAACGATATCCGAGTGCTTGTCGCCCACCATGAACGAGCGCGACACATCGATCCCCAGGTCCCTTTCGGCCGCCTCGATCATGCCCGGCCTGGGCTTGCGGCAGCTGCAATCTTTACGGTACGGCGGTTCGCCGGCCGTCGGGTGGTGGGGACAGTAATAGATCGCATCGAGGTGCGCACCCGCCTGCGCCAGCAGCTCCTCCAGGCGCCCGTGGACCCGGCGGACCATCTCTTCCTTGAAGTAGCCTCGTGCGACACCCGCCTGGTTGGTGACCAGCACGGCAAGATAATCCGACTCGTTTATCCGGCGAACCGCTTCAGCGGTTCGCGCCAGCAAGCGGAAGCGGTCTACGTGGTTGACGTAGCCCACCTCCTCGCTCACCGTCCCGTCGCGATCGAGGAATACGGCCGGGCGTCCCATCACAGCTTACGGACGATCCTGAGGGTGCGGAGCCACCAGACTTTCCAAACGGCCTCGCGTATTATCTTGCCGCTCATCTTGCTCGTGCCTTCGGTGCGGTCGGTGAAGATGATCTTGATCTCGCCGATCTTGAAGCCTTTGCGCCAGGCGCGGAACGTCGTCTCGATTTGGAAGGAGTAGCCCTCGGAGGTGATCCTATCGAGATCGATCTCCTCGAGCACCTTGCGACGGTAGCACTTGAAGCCGCCCGTCGTGTCGGTGAACGGTAGGCCGGTGATGACGCGGGCGTACTTGTTGGCGAAGTAGCTGAGCAACAGGCGCGACATCGGCCAGTTGACGACGGTTACGCCCCTCAGGTAACGCGAGCCGAGCACCAGGTCGTATTCCTGTGCCGCTTCGAGGAACTGCGGAATGTGCTCGGGGTTGTGCGAGAAGTCCGAGTCCATCTCGAACACATACTCGTAGTCGCGTTCCAGCGCCCACTTGAAGCCGGCGATGTAAGCGGTGCCGAGTCCCTGTTTCCCCGGTCGGTGAACGACGTGAACCCGCTCGTTCTCCCCCGCCAACTTATCCGCGAGCTCGCCCGTTCCGTCCGGCGAATTGTCGTCGACGATCAGCACGTGGATGCCGGGATCCTGCGAGAGAACCAGCGGGACGATCTGCGGAAGGTTCTCCCGTTCGTTATAGGTCGGCATCACGACCAGCGTTCGAACTGTCTTAGCTGTCATCGGACCATAGTCTCGGGGTCTTTGCGCAACCGGGCCAGAGCCCAGGCGCAACCCGCCGCAGCCAGCGGGACCAGTTCAACCACCGTCATCCAGATACGCGCGATCACCGCCAGCACCGCCGCCGCAGCGGCGCCCACCCAGGGCGCCAACAGGACCGCCATGGCGCCCTCCCGAACGCCCACGCCGGCGGGCGCGAAGAGCGCCGCGTAGCCGAGGAAATAGGCGGCGGCGAAGCCCCCAATGGCACCGGGCCAGAAAACGGCCGGTAGGGCCGGAAATGAGGCCCAGAGGAGCCCGAATGCAATACCGTAGCCCACCCAGACGGGCAAATAGACCCCCAGCCACCGGGCCCCGAACCAGCCGTCGATCCTCGGCGCCTCCTGCCCCTTCCCACCCAACCTGAAGGTGACTCGCAGCCCTAGGCGCAGCGCCGCCGGCACGGTCGTGACGACGACTACCAGGACCAGCAGAGCCAGGGCCCAGGGCAAGGTTTCCGGCGGGTAACCCGAGCCTGCGCCCAGGGCCAACCCGGCTGCCGCCACGGTCGCCGCCGCTCCCAGGGAGAAGATCTGGCCCAAGACAGCAGACGACGTGGCGACCGGCAGGCTCACCCCCCTCTTGCTCGCCAGATACGCTAGACCGGCCAGTTGCCAGACCTTGCCGGGCACGTAGCGGCCGAGGTTCGCCAGAAAGAAGATCCTGACCGCGTCGCCCAGCGGCAGCTTCGGGCCGCCGAGACTCCCAACCATCGCCACCCATAGCGTGACCGCATAGACGAAAACGCCCAGCAGGACGAGCAGCGACGCGACGAGTGGAAGCAGTCGCGGTCGCCAGGACTCGGCGTCCAGATCGGCTATCTCGCTCCACGAGATGCGAAGCGAGCGAAACAGGAAGTACGTGACGGCGACGGTCAACGCCAGGCGAAGCGCCCACCCTGCCCCACGCTTGAGCTTACCGTTCACCTTGAAGGACCGATCATTGGGTGTCGGTTACTGGATGTTGAGATCGTCTCTGCACGGCGAGGCTCACGCCTATCAAACCGACGGCACCCAGTCCCGATACGATTGACGTCCACAGCGCCGCTTGCAGCATGGGCGATCGGTACTCGAAGCGCACTTCGTGGCTCCCGGTGGGGACGCGCACGGCGCGCAACGTTAAGTTGGCCCGCAGCACCGATGTGATCTCGCCGTCGACGGTGGCCGTCCAGGCCGGGTAGTAGTTGTCGGCGACCACCAGGAGCATCGGCCCGCTCGCTTCGACTCGTAGCGTCTGGGCGTTGACCTCGCGCTCTACCCAATCCACCTGGCCCGTCGCCTCCGCTCTGACGTCCAGGTCGGGCGCCGCGTCGAGTATGACCGTTCGATTGGGATCGAAGGCGGGATCCTCGATGCGCGATAGCGCCAGTGAGTCGGGAAGGACCTCGTAGCCCGTAACGAGGAACGCCCGCGGCAGCCCCCCCGGAAGCTCGTAGACGAAGCCCGTCCGGCCACGATACGCTTCCGGCAGCCCGGCGATCGCCGCCTGAGCGCCGGAGACGGCAAAGCGAACGTTGAGCAGTTGGAGGATCCTGGCAGAGAACAAGCGCTGTCCTCCTGTAAGATCGAGATAGCGGCCCAGCTCGTTGCCGTGATGTCCGGCGACCTGTTCGATGCCGTAGAAAGCGAAGTGGTTCGAACCCTGCATCGTGTTCGGTAGCCGCAGGACCCGGAAAGGAACACCGTAGCTTTGCTGGCGAAGCAGGTACTCCGTTACGTCGTCTCTGGGATAGATGAGGTTCACATCGATCACGCGCACATACGGTGTATCCACGCGCGCCAGGTCGATCACGCTGAGTACGACCAAAGCACTCACAAAGGCCGCTTGCGGGATCTTACCCAGAGTCCGCAGATGCCAGGCTCCTGCCGTTAGTGCCGCAAATAGCACCCCCAGCCACAGCCCTCGTTCGATGTTCGGGAGGTTCGACTCTAAGGCCGCCGCCTTCGCCGGCTCTATACCCCTATACAGGACGCCGACCCAGAGATCGGTCAGCACTCCGGTAGCACCCAGGATCGCGAGCAGTAACAGAGCGCCGCAGGCCCCCCAGAGGTAGCGCGTGATCTTGCGAGCCCGCTCGCTCCAGTCGTCCTCCTGCGAGCCCTGTTTCGCGCCCTCCAGGCCCAGTGCCGCCGCGGTAATCACCGCGATGGCGAAGATGAACATGATGCTGCTGGGCGCGCGGAACTGCTTCACGCCGGGCACGAGCCAGTAGAACACTCGGAAGAGCGGTGTGGTCGCACCCACCGCATAGACGAGGCTCACCGCCGCCATACCGGCGAAGAGCCACGCCTCTCCCCGTCGCCGGCCGACCAGAAAGGCTAGGGGGAGCAGCAGCAACGGGATCAGGCCGGCGTACTCGTGATTCAGCTTGAAGGGATTGCGCCCCCAATACGTCGCAACGCGGCCCTGTTCGGTCGACATGTTGACGCCGATGAACTCGGGCACGATGAGCGAGAACACCTCTTCCGGGTGGAGCGACCACGAGGTGGAGTAGGCGTATCCCCTCGCCTCTTCCGCGCCGGTCGTCTTCGCCACCCGCTGCGAGTATTGGGTCAAGTAAGTGACCGGCGTCCACAGCTGAACCGCCCCGATGGCCAGCGCCCCGATGATTCCGGCGAGCGCGAAGCCGCCGAATCTTCTCACCACGCGCCCGGTCGCTTCTCCGGCACGCCGCGCTTCCACCACCCTGTAAACCGCGACGATCGCCATCGCCCAGGTGGTGAAATAGGCGAGCTGCATGTGGGCCGTGAAGATGAGCAACGCTACGGTGAGTGCCAGCGTCGCGAACCGCCAGACACCGCCCCGGGTGATCGCCCAGTCGGTGACCCAGAGCGCCAGCGGGGCCAGCGCCGTCACGAACAGCTTGCCGTCATGGCCGGGGAAGACGAGTGTGACCAGGACCGGGGCCATCATGTAGGCGACCCCACCCCATGTTGCGATGGGCCGGCTGATCTTCAGATGGCGGAGCCACCCGTAGGTAACCACGCCGGCCAGGAAGACGTGGAGCACGATCTTCCAGCCCATGGCCCGGTGGGGCGCCATGATGAAGCTCAGGATGGTGGTCGGATAGAAGATGTCGCCGTGCATCGCGTCGACGAACGGCAGGCCACCGTAGATGTACGGGTTCCAGAGCGGGAACGTGCCGGAACGGACCATCTCCGCGTACCAGTGCCGCGCGTAATAGCCCAGCGCCCCGACGTCGGTCCCGAACAGCAGACCGTTCGAAATGATGAACTCCCGGAACAGAAAAGCCGCGAGCACACCGAACACCGCGTAAGGCGCCCAGCGCGGCAGCCAGGCGGATTCCAGCGGGCTATCCCCTTGATCCTTGTTCTTTCGCTTCATCGAGTAATCCGTTGTAGATCTCGAGATGTCGTTCGACCATCCGGCTGATACTCCAGTTCGCCACGACCCGGCGCCTGGCTTCGCGTCCCAGTTCCTGAAGATCGGGCCGTGTCAGCAGCGAGACCATGGCGTCCGCAAGCGCTCCCGGGTTCATCGGTTCGACCAGGGCCCCAACGCCCTCATCGATGATCTCGGGCAACCCACCCACGCGGGAGGCCACGACCGGTAGTGCGCAGGACATCGCCTCGAGCGCCGCGATCGACGTCGCCTCCATGAGCGACGGGATGACCGCCAGATCCGCGTCTCGCAACAGAGCCGGCATCTCCTCATTCGGGCGCGCGCCCAGAAACTCCATACGGTCGCTGACGCCCAGCTCTACCGCCAGCTTCCTCAACTTCTCGCGCTCGGGACCATCGCCCACGACATACGCTTCGGCGTCAAGTTCGGCAATGACGAGCGGCATCGCCCGCACGAAATACTCCACCCCGTTCTTAGGGAACAGGCGTCGCGGAACGACTATCCTGAATCTACCGCCCGCTTCCCTTCCCTCGCTCGGAGCGAAGCGATCGCTGTCCACCGCGTTCGTCATGACCTCCGAGCGTGAGTGCGGTCGGATCTCCAGCGCTACGTTAAGAATCTCCTCGCTCGTCGCCAGCAGGTAGTCCGCCGAACCGATGACGCGGGCGAATAATCGGCGCCAGCGCGGGCTGCCCGCTCTCATCAGAAAGTGGCTCGTGTGCAACGTCAGTACGAGCGGACGCCGGCGGCGTCGCCCTCCGATCATCGCGGGTAGCACGCTGGCGAACGTGTGCGCGTGTACGACGTCGGCCTGGCGTGCCAGCCGCCGGTGGACCGGGATCGTGCCGACGGTGTGTGCGGCCCACCCGAACGGGTGTTTGCCCGGCATCCACACCCTGCGGACGTTGACGCCCCCCAGGCGCTCCCTCCTCTGCGTCCCGGGCTTCGAACGCGACGTCAGCATGTCCACGTAATGGCCGCGCCTTGCCAGCCCCTCGGCCAGACCCGAGACATGGCTCTCGAGCCCGCCGACCTCCGGCGGGTAGTAAAGGCACTGCAGCAGGACTCTCAGTGCCAATCCTCCGTCTGACGGGGAACACCCAGTAGCCGGTGCAGAAGAATATCCGCGATACGCTCGCCGGCACGTCCATCGCCGTACGGGCTTTGTGCCTGCGCCATACGGCCGTGCGCCTCCGGGTCGTCCAGCAGTTCCCCACCCTGTTCTAGGATGAGATCGCGCGACGTACCTACCAGTCGCGCGACACCCGCCTCGACACCTTCCGGCCGTTCGGTCACCTCTCTCAGAACCAGTACCGGTACGCCGAACGATGGCGCCTCCTCCTGGATGCCACCCGAGTCGGTGAGGACGAGCCACGAGCGAGCCAGGGCATGAACGAGATCGGAGTACGAGAGCGGCTCGAGAAGCTGGAAATTGGGCATACCCGACAGGAGTTCGTTGGCTGGTCCCCGAACGTTGGGGTTCGGGTGGACCGGGTAGACGAACACGTCATCGGGGTGCGACTCGGCCAACGTCCGCAGCGCGGCGAAGGCCTCGCGCAGCGGAGCACCGAAAGCCTCGCGCCGGTGTGCGGTCACGAGAACGATTCGTCGCCCCGAATCGAGGACACCCTTCAGAGCCGCGTCACTCACCGGCGCTCCCGAGCCGGCCAGCGCCTTAACCGCGTCGACCACCGTATTGCCCGTAACGTTCACCCGCTCTTCGGCCACACCCTCGGCCAGTAGGTTCGCCCGCGCCCCGGCGGTCGGGGCAAAGTAGTGGTCCGTCGTCACATCTGTCAGCCGCCGGAAGATCTCCTCGGGAAACGGCGCCCACTTGTTTTGCGAGCGCAGGCCCGCCTCGACGTGCGCGACCTGTGTACGCTCGAAGAAGCCGGCCAGCGCCCCGAAGAAGACCGTGGCCGTATCTCCCTCGACGACGACCACGTCCGGCTTCAGCGAGCGCAACAGCGGCCGCAGACCGCGCAGGCATTCGACGCCGATGTCGTAGAGATCTTGATCCGGACGCATGATCCCAAGATCGTCATCGACCGTCATCTCCAAGCTCTTAAGAGCTTTGTCGAGCAAATCGTCGTGCTGCCCCGTCGAGACCACTCGGACGTCGACCGGTTCAGCGCGGGCCCGCAGCGCTCGGGCGACCGGCGCCAACTTGATCGCCTCCGGACGGGTGCCGAGCAGGATGAGAACGCGGGCGGGATCGCTCACGTCAGCCCTCCGCCTGAGGCACGACCGGCGAGTCGCCCTCGGGGTAGTACTTCAGCACGTAGGATGGGATCGTCCTTCCGTCATCGATCTCGTAAACGACCTCGAAACGTTCCGGCACGCTGAGGATGACCGGCAACACGTATTGGTACGTCGTGCGACTCACAGGCACCACGAGCACATAGTCGGCCTGCACCTCGTCGAAGAATGCCAGCATCTCATCGTCTTGAGTGGTGAACGGATAGACGTCGCCACGTCGACCCGAGAAGATGTAAACCAGACGAGGTTTGCGTCCTACCACTATCGCGTCTTCCGGTATGTTCTCTCTCACCCACTCTGCCACTTCGGCGAAAGCGCGCCAGGGGCCCGGATAACACGCGAACTCGTCGCCCTGCCGGTAGATCCGCATACATCGCTGGTTGAAGCCTATCGACACGACCAGGCCGGGAACGGCCAGCAAAACCAGGATCGCACCGAACACCGGAAGCGACCAGGCCGTTCGCCGCACTCGCAGGAAATCCAGACACCACTGCAACCCGCTCGCGCCCAACACGAACACGACAGGAAGCAGCGGCAGAAGGAAGCGTCTATCGGTCCACGCCTCCGGCCAGAGAACGATCAGTGTCACGTAGAGAAACACGAACAGCTCCAGGGCACGCTGCCCACGAATACCTCTCACCCACGCCACGAGGGCGAGCGCGATGAGCAATAACGACGCGACGAACGCCAGCATCAGCGTCAGAAGACCCGGCGTTGCGCCCACCAGCGACTCGGGCAGTACCTCGATCGCGTACAGCCGCGTGTTGTATATCACTCGCGCCAGCAAACCGCCCGGCCCGATCATGCCCAGCTCCGGGTCATACGGATCGAGTAGCAGGAAGTTGCTCGAATAGTCCTGTGCGCCTTCGCCGGCCGCCATCCTCCCCCACGCCCACCAGGCGACCATGACGGAGAGCGCCGCGCCACCCGCGGCAGCCAGTTCGCGCCACTTCCGCCTCGAGGCCAGTACCACCAACAGCGCCAGCACGAGCGGCAGCCCTGCCGACCGAGTCAGGTACGCCAGCAGCGCGAAGCCCAGGGAAAGTGCCAGCCAGCGCCTGCCGTCGAGCAGACGTTCCGCCGCCCACAGCGCGATCAAGGTCAAGAGGACGAACAGGGCCTCCGACAGTACCCAATGCGAGTAGTAGAGGAGCACCGAGCTGGCCGCGAACGGGGCCACGACCGCCAGCGCGCCCTCGGTCGACAACCGTCGCCTGGCCAGCAAGAACAGGAAGACCAGCGCAGTAGACGTGAAGACCGTTGAGAGGATCTTGAACGTGATCAAACCGCCACCCAGCGCAGCGGCGATCGCCAGCACCGTCGGGTAGACCGGAGGGTACTGGCCGTGCCGCGGCGCGCCGGGAATGTGGATGTCCCGGTAGCCCTGCCCCGTCTCGATCGACTCCGCCAGGATCATGTACCCGGCATTGTCACCGCCCACGAAGGGTTTCGGGTCGAACAGCAGGATGGCTAGTGCGACATGCAGAACGACGAGCCCCGCAAGGATGGCCCATGCCAGCCGCTCGCTGGAAAGACTTCGTCCCTTCAGCTCTTCAGCCACCTCCATCCCCAACCCCTCAGCCTGAGGCTAGCCGCCCTTCTTGAGCCCTCGGATCGATTCCCTGAGATCGTCCACTTCCGCCCGCAGCGTTGCCACCAGCTCAGCAACGAAGCCGAACCCGAACAGCGACACACCCAACACCGCCAGGAGTATCACCAGGTTGAGCAGCGGCCGGAATCCTTGCCCCATGACGCGCATCACAACGGCCACCACACCCACCAGCAGGCCCAGTCCCACCAGCAACAACCCTGTGAAACCGAACAGCAACATCGGCTTGCGGCTGAACAGAAGCAGGAACCAGACCGCCAACAGGTCGAGAAACCCGATGAAGATGCGGCGGCGTCCGCTGTACTTCGTCTTGCCTCGCACCCTTGGATGCAGCGTCACATCGATTTCGCCGACACGATAACCGCGGGCGTGGGCGAGGACGACAAAGAAACGGTGCCAGTCGTGGCGCAGGTGAATCTCATCCAAAACCGTCTTGCGGAAGATCTTTATCGAGTTCAGGTCCCGTACCGGGACCCGGAACAGTCTGCGGGATAGCCAGTTGTAGATGCCGGACACCAGGCGCTTCTCGTACTTGCCGACCTTGCGTCCGCAAACGATGTCGTAGTCGTTCTCGACCTCGGCCAGTAGTCGCGGGATCTCTTCCGGAATATGCTGCAGGTCGGCGTCGAACAGGACTATCCATTCCGTCTCCGCCGCCCGCACGCCCGTGACCAAAGCCTCCGTCTTGCCAAGGTTGACTTTGTGTCGCTCCAGCTTGAACCGCCCTAGACGTTTGCCCTCGCGCCGTGCGACCTCCAAAGAGTCATCGGTCGAACCATCATCGACGAAGATGATCTCCCCGTTGAGCCCGTGCTCGCGGAACATCGCTTCCAGCCGCTCGAAGAGGTCCGGGATGTTCTCGCTTTCGTTTAGCGCCGGGATGACGACGGAGAAATTGTCGCGGAGAGCAGGAGCTACCTGCAGTTGCTGCGGCTTCGACTCGCGGGTGCCGGCCGCCCGAGTCATACGCGCTTGCGCATGCGGGCGGAGAGGATTCCCAACTGGTCGCGATACTTGGCAACCGTGCGACGAGCTATGTTGATCCCCTCTCGCTTCAGTATGTCGACGATGGTCTGGTCCGTCAGCGGCTTCTTAGTGTCTTCCTCGCCAACCAACTTCTGGATCCGCGCCTTGATGCCGCGCGCCGAGACGTCCTCACCCGAATCGGTGGACAGGCCGCTCGAGAAGAAGAACTTGAGCGGGAACACCCCGCGCGGGGTCTGGACGTACTTCTGGTTCGTGACCCGCGAGACCGTCGACTCGTGCATGTTGATGACTTCGGCGACCTCCCTGAGAGTCAACGGTTTGAGATGCTCGATCCCTTCTTCGAAGAAGTCGCGCTGCCGGTCGACGATGAAGTTCATCACTTTCAGCATGGTCTGCCGACGCTGCTCGATCGCCTGCAGCATCCAATTGGCGTTGTTCAGCTTATTCGAGATGAACTCCTTGTTCTCGCCCTTGAACTTGGCCTTATCCCTGGCGACCTCACGGTAGGAGCGCGACAGCCTTAGACGCGGAAGTGCGGTGTCGTTGTGGAAGACGATGTAGTCGTTGTCGACTTTCTCGACGACGAGGTCGGCTATGATGTAGTTGCCTTCGCCGGCCGAATACTGCAGCCCCGGCTTGGGATCGAGCTTGGAGATCTCATCCGCTGCCGACTGCACCTCTAGCGGAGAGACACCCAATTCCTTGGATATCTCGGCCCAACGGTGGTTGACGAGGCGATCGAAGTGCTTATCGACGATGTCGTAGACAAGCGTGTTGCCCATGTCCTGATCGCCCAGCTGCAGGAGCAGACATTCACGCAGATCGCGGGCGCCGATTCCGGCCGGATCGAGACCCTGGATGATACCGAGCACGGCCTCCGCTTCCTCGAGCGTCAGCGGCGCTTCATCCTCGAACCCCGCGACCTTTGCATCCTCGCTCTCCAGGAAGGCGTTCAGCGACTGCACGATCGCTTCCAGTTCACAGGTCAGGAAGCCCGTCTCATCGATGTTACCGATGATCTCCTCGGCGATGACTATCTGGCGCGGGTCGAGACGGAGCAGCGCGATTTGATCGCGCAGGTGGTCGTAGAGGTCCCGGGTAGCGACGGCGGTGGGCTCGTAGTACTCCCTCTCCTCGTACTCCTCGCGCCTACCACCGGTCTCGAAACCATCGAGCAGGATATCTTCCCAATCGACCTCGTTCTCATCCTCGGTCGTCTCGTTTTCCTGGTCCCCCTCCATCCCATCCTCGGTCGGCTCGACCAGCTCGAGGAACGGATTGGCGACCAGCTCCTGTTTCAGGTGCTGCTGCAGGTCGAGCAGGGGCATATAGAGGAGATCCATCGCCTGATAGAGGCGAGGATTGATCCTCAGCTCTTGCCCTAGCTTAACGCTCTGCTGCAGACCGACTTTCATCGCCCTCCCTTTCCCTAGAGGCGAAAGTCCTCACCCAAATATAACTTGCGGGCCTGAGGATCGTTAACCAGCACGTCAGAGGTACCCTCGATATGGATCCGGCCGTCGAACATGATGTAGGCACGATCTGTTATCGAGAGTGTCTCGCGGACGTTGTGATCCGTGATCAGCACGCCTAATCCACGCTGCTTCAGATCGGCAACGATCCTCTGTATGTCGTCGACGGCGATCGGGTCGACTCCGGCGAACGGCTCATCCAACAACATGAACTTCGGGTCGGTGACCAGAGCTCTCGTGATCTCGAGCCGTCTCCGCTCGCCACCGGAAAGCGAGTACGCCTTGTTCTTCCGCAGGTGCTTGATCGACAGTTCATCGAGCAGACCGTCGAGGCGTTCGCGACGTTCTTCGTCGGACAACGGCAAAGTCTCGAGGATCGCGATGATGTTCTGTTCGACCGTCAGCTTGCGGAAGACTGAGGGCTCCTGCGACAGGTAGCCGATCCCGCGACGCGCCCGCTTGTACATCGGCACATTGGTCAGCGGTTGCTCGTCGATATACACCTCACCTGCATCCGGAGCCACGAGTCCGACGATCATGTAGAAGGTCGTCGTCTTGCCGGCACCGTTCGGTCCCAGCAGCCCCACGATCTCACCCTGACGAAGCTCGAGATCGACGTCGTCGACCACGCGTCGTTTCTTATAGATCTTCACCAACCCTTTGCTGCTCAGCCGGCTACCGTCGGCGACGGGCGCCTCGACCTTCTCCTGCCTGGCGGGAGTGCGCAGCCTCTGTTCGATCTCGCGCTCGACTAACCGGCCGAACGCCGCGCGATCCGAGGCTATGCCCGACCAGATCCCGGTCGCGAACCCTATCCCACCATTTCCATCGGTTTCCAGCCAACCGTCGGCGGCGAGGCGGCCGAGTATCTGCTCGTTCAGGTACTTCTCCACCTCCTCCGACGTCATACGGCGGATCTCGAAGAGCCGGCGGCTCTCGGGGGTGCCTTCCTGGGCGATCTCCCCGTAGCGCTCGACGTACGCTTCACGAAACGCTTCGATCAACTGGCCGCGCGAGACCCGCCCGGACTCATCGGCGCCCTGCAAGATCTCGTTCACCGCGATCAGCATCGGCGCTTCGTGGACCGGTAGCGCTTCGACGTAGACGCGAAACTCCTCGAGCCCCCCGCTCATCCCACTCCTCGCAGACTTGCCGCCCCGGCCGCCGTGGTGTCGGGTATAGCGCGGATCGTGTCGGCGATCGCGGTATCCGGGGGCACGACGGTACTGTCACCGTCGGTGGCGAAGGGTAAGGGCTCCAGGTAGATGCCGGTGCTGGGCCCGACGACGCGGGCGTTTTGGACCTCGCCCTCCTCCAGCCAGAGAGTGACAATGCGCCCGATTACGTAGTTCACACCCGGGAGGGTCGGCGCCTCCTCCTCTTCCGTGTCCTCGTAGATGTGATACAGGGCGCGGGCTACCTCGCCTGACGCTTCGAGCCGCGTCAGCGCAACCTCAGCCGCGCTATCGCCGGGCTCCGGTGCCGCGAAGTACCCCGTGATCGTGTCCCCCTCCAGCCAGTCCGTCCCCACCAGCTCGCCGCCCGGTAACAGTCGGTCGACCGTGGAGGCCCTGGCGCCCTTCACCGCGACCACTCTCTCGAGCTGGCCGCCCGGACGCTCGATGTCGATCGAGTCGGCCGTCAACACATAGTCCTGGGATATGCTCCGAGCCCACGGTTCACGGCCCGCAGAGTCCACCGCGCCGGTTCGCTCCGGCTCGCCGGCCGAGGCTATGGCCCGGCTGATCTCCTCACCGTCGACGAACATCCGCAGCAGCGGTGCCGTGAGTGACAACTCGGCGCTCTGGGCCGAGCCGTTCGGCCAGGCATGAATCTCCCGTATCCGGCTCTCCTCGAGGACGATGAGGATCGAGTCGCCTTCGAGCAGCGTTTCGCTGGCCTCGACGCTAGGGGTCCCCAAGAGCCAGAGCTCGCCCAAGCCCAGGTCGAGGTCCATCGAGTCGCCGTAAGCCGTCAGGTCACCGCGCACGGCGACGACGGTGCCCTGTCCGGCGATCGCCGAATCGCCGTAGATGTGAATGCGGTCGGCGTCTACCTCGAAGGGCGGCGCCTCTTCGGTCCCCTCTGCCTCCTCGGCCTGGAAGACCAGGTGCGGTCGTTCGGGAGCGAAGATGCGCTCGAACGGACGGTTCGCGTTGAGGGGGTAGTACTCGAGCACCGGCCCCGACAGCGTCGAACCGCCCAGTGTATCGGTCAGTACCACATCCCCTTCAGCGCGCACCCAGTCCTCGTCCTGATAGTAGATCGCTCGATCGGCTACCAGAGTACGTCCCTCGTCCTCGTACTCGATGTTCCAAAAGAGATAAAGCACTCCACGTCGGTCGAAAAACACGGCGCTGTCGGCGCGCACCCACATGCTGCCACAGGTGGCCTCGATTCCGCCCCACACATCGTTGCGCGTCTCGCCGTCGGGCAGAGTCGTCATCTGCGACCTCGCGCGCGGCAGCGTTACGACCTCCAGGTTGCACGAAGACTCCCGCTGTTGCGCAGCGCCCACGAGCGCAAGAGCCGCACCCGCGAGCAGGCTGACGAGCGTGAGCTTGCGCATCTCAACCCTCGGGCGGCGGCTGCGTGCCCGGCCTCGTCATGCGAGGCGAATCCAGGTTGATCTGCTCCATCCGCGAATCGGACTCGAACGCCGTGCCCTCGATGATCGTACCGTCCGCCTGGATCATCGTCGTAGGCTCGTCGCTCCAGATCCTGTCCTCGGGCCGCAGATAATACAGCACCGAAGTCTCCAGTCGTCGGCCCTCGGCACGATTCACGACCACCACGTCGTTCCTTGCGGTCATGTCGCCGTTGTCCCAGTCGTACGTGCCTTCCAGAGAAGTCAGCACCGACGTCTCTTCACCCGCTATGTTGTAGAAGGTGACCCTCAACACGCGCAGCTCGACTACGGGTCGACCCTCCAGAAAGAACGCGGTGTCGGCTTCGACGAGCGCTCGCCGTATCCCGTCCGCGGTCACGTAATGCTCGAGACCGAAGACGACCTGGTTCGCCTCGGGGTTGAGCTGGAGTATCTCCTCGGCCACCAGAGGCGGCTCACCGCTCTCCCCACACGCCAGTAGCCAAAAGGCCAGGCAAAACGCCGCGATCGCCCGGGCAAACATGCTCAAACCACTCGCGCCCGAATCAGGTCGTGCAGGTGCACGATTCCCGTCAGCCGCTTCTCCTCGTCGCAAACCGGCAACGCCATGATGCCGTACTGCTCCATGTGGTAGAACGCCTCGGCGGCCAGGGTGTCGGCCGTCACCGTCTTCGGTTCGGCGTTCATCGCCTCCCACACTTCCCTGTGAAAGAACTCCTCTTTCTGGTCGATAAAGCGGGTCAGGTCGCCGGCCGTTATCACACCGACGATCCGGCGATCGCCGTCGACGATCGGCACCGTGCCCCTCTTGTAGGCGATCTCCAGCATCGCCTCTCTCAGAGTGGCGTCCCGGGGCAATGCCGGGACCTTCTCGGGATCGGTCAGCATCACGTCGGCCACCCGCAGCAGCCTACGTCCCAGGGCGCCGCCGGGGTGCAGCTTGGCGAAGTCGTCCTGGGTGAAGCCTTTCTCGATCAACACGGCCACGGCCAGCGCATCGCCCATCGCCAGCGCGGCAGTCGTGCTTGCAGTCGGCGCCAGATCGTGCGGGCAGGCCTCCTCCGCGACGCTCACATCGAGCGCCACATCCGACTCCTGGGCCAACGTCGAGCTCGTACCGCCGGTAAACGCGATTACCGGGACGCCCAAGCGCTTGACCATGCGCAGCAATTCGTAAAGCTCGTCCGACTCCCCGCTCTTCGACATCACGATCAACAGGTCGTCGCGCAGCACCATGCCCAGATCACCGTGCATACTCTCGACGGGGTGCATGAAGAACGCCGGCGTTCCGGTGGAAGTGAGCGTCGCCGCCACCTTACGGGCGATGATCCCCGACTTGCCCACACCCGACACAATCGCGCGCCCCTTGAGCGCGGCTAGCAGCTCGACGGCACGCACGAAGCTCTCATCGATGCGCTCCTCGAGCTGCAGGACGGCCTGGCCCTCCAGATGGAGGACACGGCGCGCCGCATCGATCAGCTCACGCCGGTTCAAGGCCCGCCCCCTTCGTCGCGTCCGGGTCCCGCTTCGCCAGATAGATGCCAACAGCGGTCGCCCAGTCGCCCCGCGCTTTTAGCAAGGCTTCCGCGAACTCCCGCACGGCGCCTGCGCCGCCGGGACGGCGCGTCTGCCAGCGTGCCAGCGCCCTCACCTCCGGCACCGCGTTCGCTACAGCGACCGGCAGGCCGACGCGACGCAGCACCGGGATGTCGGCGAGGTCATCCGATACGAAGGCGACTTCGCTCCAGTCGATCTTCCTGCGCAGCAGGATGCCACTGACGATCGGCAACTTCTCGGCTGCCGGGTCCTGATGCACTTCCTCGATCGCCAGTTCCCGCGCTCGTAACTCGACGACCTTCGATCGCCGGCCGGTAACGATCGCGACTTCGATTCCAGCCTCCTGCATCAGCAGCACACCGAGTCCGTCGGTGATCTCGAATCTTTTCATCTCGACGGTTTCGCCGGCCTTGGTCGCACCGTAGTAGACGCCACCGTCGGTCATCACGCCGTCCACATCGAGGACGACGAGCTTTACAGCGCGCGCGCTATCGGCCGGGATCGCCGGATGCTCAGACATCTGCGCTGCCCTCTCCAGCGCCCAGGGCTTCGCGCACCGCCAGGACCCGGGCGACCAGCCCCTCCAACTCGTCCAACCTCAACATGCTCGCCGCATCTGACAGAGCCGATGCGGGATCCGGATGCACCTCGACGAAGATCGCGTCGGCGCCCGCCGCGGCCGCCGCCGCCGCCAGCGCCTTGATGTGCCGCGGCTCACCACCACTCTTCGCTCCAGCGCCGGCAGGCAGTTGGACCGAGTGGCTCGCGTCGAAGACGGCCGGACAGTTGCACGCCTCTTTCATCAAAGCGAACGAGCGCATGTCGACCACCAGGTTATGGTACCCGAAGGCCGTCCCGCGCTCGGTTACCGCGATGGCCTCGGCACCGGCGTGGCGTGCCTTCTCCACCTGGTTCGCCATGTCCTCTGGCGCCATCCACTGACCCTTCTTCAGGTTCAGCGGGCGACCCGCCGCGGCCGCAGCGATCACCAGGTCGGTCTGCCGGCAGAGGAAGGCCGGTATCTGCACCACATCGACCACCTCGGCCACCGGTGCCGCCTGTTCCGGGAGATGAACATCGGTCGTTACGGGGAGTCCGACACTGGACTTTATCTTGGCGAGCCGGCGCAGTCCCTCATCAAGCCCCGGGCCGCGGGGTGAAGCGACGCTACTGCGGTTGGCTTTGTCGAAGGACGCCTTGAAGAGCACGGGCACTCCCAACCGCTCGCCGACACGCGCCACTTCCTCGGCGACGGCCAGATTCGTGCTCTCGTCCTCGAGCACACAGGGGCCGGCGATGAGGAAGAAGCCGCCATGCGGCCGGAAAAGCGCCCGGAAATCTGTCATGCGATCTTCCCTTCACTCCCCGACCCCGACGGCCTCAAGCTCGCCCGCGCCGCGTTCGCCGCGGCGGTGCACCGCTGCCGCGATGAACGAGGCGAATAGCGGGTGCGGGTGTGCGGGTCGGGACTTCAACTCGGGGTGGAACTGTGTAGCGATGTACCACGGGTGGCCGGTCAACTCGATGATCTCGACCAGCATGCCATCGGGTGACAAGCCGCTCATCCGCAGTCCGTGCGCTCCCAGGACATCTCGATACGCGTTGTTCACTTCGTAACGGTGGCGATGTCGCTCGCTGATCTCCGACACGCCGTAGACCTTCTTAACGAGCGAGCCCTCCCCCAACTGACAGGGGTAGGCGCCCAACCGCATAGTACCTCCCATGTCGGTGACCTTGCGCTGGGAGTCCATGAGCGAGACGACGGGATCGTCGCACTCCGGCGCGAACTCACGCGAATGCGACCCTTCCAGATTACACACGTTGCGGGCAAACTCGATGATCGCCGACTGCAGCCCCAGACAGATGCCGAAGAACGGTAGTCCGTTCTCGCGCGCCCACTGAATGGCCCGCACCATTCCTTCCACGCCTCGTACGCCGAAGCCGCCAGGCACCAGCAACGCATCGTAGTCGGCAAGCCGGGTGGCGTCCTCGGGACCGTTGAAATCCTCCGACGACAGCCAATCGGTGTTCACACGTACGTTGTTGGCAATGCCGCCGTGGATTAGTGCCTGCTGGATCGACTTGTACGAGTCGACGAGGTCCGTGTACTTACCGACGACCGCGACCCGGACGTCACCGCGTTGCGGTCGTTTTACACGCTCCACCAGAGCGCGCCAGTCTGTGAGGTCCGGATCCGGAACGTCGAGCCCGAGCTTGTCGACCACGAACTGGTCGAGGCTCTGAGCATGGAAGACCAGCGGCACCTCGTAGATCGTATCGACGTCACACGCCTCGATCACCGCTTCGCTCTTCACGTTACAGAAGAGCGCGATCTTGCGCCTCAGGTCCTCGCCCAACTCATGCTCCGCCCGGCAAATCAGGACGTCCGGCATGATCCCGATCTCCATCAGCTCCCGAACCGAGTGCTGCGTTGGCTTCGTCTTCAGCTCACCCGCCGCGGCCATGAACGGGACGAGCGTTAGGTGTACGAACAGCGTGTTGTCGCGGCCGGCATCGCCCCTCAGCTGCCTGATGGCCTCGAGGAACGGGAGCGACTCGATGTCACCGACGGTCCCGCCGATCTCCGTGATTACCACGTCGTAGTTCGGGGTCAGGCGGCGGACGGCCGACTTGATCTCATCGGTGATGTGCGGGATGACCTGGACGGTAGAGCCGAGATACTCGCCGCGCCGCTCCTTGGTGATGACGTCCTGGTAGATCCGGCCCGTCGTTATGTTATTGGCCTGGGAGAGCGACTCCTCGATGAACCGCTCGTAGTGCCCAAGGTCAAGGTCAGTCTCGGCACCGTCATCGGTGACGTACACTTCGCCGTGCTGGAACGGTGACAACGTGCCGGGATCGACGTTGATGTACGGGTCGAATTTCTGAATCGTGACCTTCAGTCCCCGCTCGACCAACAGCCGACCGAGCGACGCGGCGGCGATCCCCTTCCCTAGAGAGGAGACAACGCCGCCGGTCACAAAGATCATCTTGGCAGGCCCAGACCTCTCACTCATGTGGTTTCTTCCCTCCCTCCCAGGATCTCCTCGGCTCGCAACAGGTCAGCCTCTGTGTCCACACCAGGGTCGCCGCTTCCCACTATGCCCACCCCGATCCGTAGGCCCGCCGACAGCCAACGCAGCTGCTCGAGCCCTTCCCTCTTCTCCAAGGGGTGCGGGGGAAGCGTGGTCGCGCGCCGCAGCGCCGCTCGGGTGAAGCCGTAGATCCCGACATGGCGCAGCGGCACCGCCCGCTCAGCGGTTCCAAGAGGGGCGCTCCCGGTTCGATCGTGCGGGATCGGCGCACGACTGAAGTAGAGCGCGCCACCCTCGTCGTCCAGGACGACCTTCACGGCTGACGGGTCCTCCCACTCCTCGCTACTCGAGATCGGGGCCGCCACCGTCCCCACGTCCCAACCCGTCTTCACGAGCTCGATCGCCGCCTCGGCTGCACCGGCCGGCAGAAACGGCTCGTCACCCTGAAGGTTGACGATCCAACCGAAATCCCGGAATTCCGCCAGCTCCGCGACTTCCGCCACCCGGTCGGTGCCCGACGGGTGGTCAAGCCGGGTCAGGACCGCACGGCCCCCAAACCCCTCGACGGCGCTGACGATCTCCGGGTCGTCAGCGGCGACGATGAGCCGATCCACCAAATCGATGGCGCTCATGCGTCGCCAGACCCATTCGATCAGCGGGCGCCCCGCAATTGGGATCAGCGGCTTCCGAGGCAGTCTCGACGACGCGAGGCGGGCGGGGATCACTCCCAAGACACCGCCGCCGTCGGTCTCTGCCGACTGATTCACACGCGAAGAAGGGGCGCCGCTAAGCAATTTTCACGCCAACAAAACTAACAACCCACTAAAGGGTTGTCAAAATTGACAATTAGCAGCCAGAGGAGGGTTAGCGGAGGCGGTCGAAACCAATGGCAAAGACCGTCTTGAAGTCGTCGCTCGGCGCTGTGTACACTGCTGCGGCCACGGGGCCCAGCGAGATCCCGGCCCCCAGATTGTGAACGGTGGACGGGCGCCCGGCTCCTTCAACCCAGGCGTTGCCTGCCGCGTACTGAAGCCACGGCACCAGCTCCCAGCGCGCCCCGACCCGGCGGTCTAGCGGCACCCTCAGGGTGGCCGCCGCCCACCACATGTTGTCCCCCTGTCTCTCGAGGGGCTTGAGGCTCGGTAGCGTGCCCCAACCGCCCAGCGCGCGCCAGCGCTGGGCCGGCGCTCCCGAGGAAGTCGGGACCTGGCCACGCCCCTCGATGACAAGCGCGCTGCGGCCCCAGGCGGACACCTCGGCCAGTAAGGCCGCGCCGAACACTGTGAACGATAGGTCACCCGCCACGTCGGCGTCTGCGTGCTCGACGCTCAGCTCGATGTCGAGCGGGGCCGGGGACCGCTCCAGAAACTCGGCGACGCTCAACAGTTTCAGGCTGGCCACGTCGCCTTCGCTGACCGGCGTGTTCGGTTGGAACCCGCCCCGCACCTCGAAGATGGAGAACGGATCTTGGTTCTCCAGCGACCGCGCACGCTCCCAGCCAACCACGATGTCGTTGGTCCACAGGACCCGCGAACCGAAGCTCAGTCTAAGGTCACCCTCGACGAACCGTGCGTCGTAGTAATTACGCGTGTCCACACCACCGATCACCGCGTAGAGCGAGTTCTCGACGCCGCCGTTGATCCAATCGTCGTTCGAGCGTACGGTACGGCCCCCGCTCAGCACGACACCGTGACGTCCGAGGTGCCAGGCCAGCTCCAGCTCGCCGTCGAATTGCTCACGCACGGTTCTGTAGCGGACCCGCGCCCGCGCATCGGGCATCCAAAGCGCCGGACCCCGCTCGAGATCCACGCCCCACGGCAAAGTCACCGCGTTGACCCGGTCGTACTCCGGCACCAGAAAGCCATAAAGCCCCGGCAGGCGCAGCCGCGCCCGACCACCGGGTGCCATTACAACGTATGTCCCCCCCTCGCCCTCTTCGACCCCGTAGAGGTACCGAGACGCATCGATCGGCTCCGAACCCAGCTCCGCCAGCGATGATCCGTAGAAACCACCGCCCAGAACGGCCACCCTCCCGTCTATCCGACCACCGGGTCGGGCAAAGATGTCGCTCCGAACTCCCACCACGTCGCCTTCGATCCTTCCCTCCAACCTCAACGTCGCCCCGATGACGATCACATCCGACCCGATCACCTCATCCGCTGCCAACACCGTGTCCCGCGTCAGCAACTGGTAGCTGCCCCGGGACAGAACATCTCTTAGCGCCTCGTCGGCCCGCGGCTCACCCTTCGTGCCGCGCCGAAACTCGACGGTCTGCGCAGCTGCGTCCGGGACTCCGCCTAGGCCCATCCCCATCGCGAAGCAGACCCCCAGAAGTTGAATCAGACACGTGGTCTTATCTATTTTTCGCATAATGAGTTAGCAGATTGCCTCTCCAGCGCTTTCTATGCGCGTGGGTGGTAACGCCGGTGTACCTCGCTCAAATAGCTGCGGTCCAGATGTGTGTAGATCTGCGTGGTCGAAATGTCGGCATGACCCAACATCTCCTGGACCGCCGCTATGTCGGCTCCTCCCTGCAGCAGATGCGTAGCGAATGTATGACGCAAAGTGTGCGGCGTCACGCGGGTCTGGATGCCGGCCGCCAGGACCTGGCGCCTCACGACGTCCCACGCACCCTTGCGGGTGAGGGGGCGACCGCGGCGGCTGATGAAGAGGGTTCCGACCGTGGCGCGGCCGGCCGCCTGGGCCAAGATCGGGCGTGACTCGCGCAAATATAGGATCAACGCCTCTAGCGCAGCACCGCCGAACGGGATGATCCGCTCCTTCGACCCTTTCCCTCGCACCTTGACCAGGCGCTCCTCGAAATCGACGTCGCGAACCCGCAGCGTCACGAGTTCCGAGATACGCACGCCGGTGGCGTACATGAACTCGAGGATGGCCCAATCGCGGAGGCGTAGGGGATCATCGCTCTCCGGGATCTCCAACAAGCGATCGATCTCAGACTGACTGAGCACGGTGGGCAGGGCGCGGCCGACTTTCGGCCCATCGAGCAGCTCGCAAGGATCCGAATCGATGACGTCCAGGGTCTGCAGGAATCCGAAATAGCTCCTGAGCGCCGAGATCTTGCGACCGATCGTCCTCGCCGTCAGCCCCCTGCTCTTCAGCTCGTACACGAACTCGCGCAGGTCGGCGACTTCGACCTTTTGCGGCGAGTCGAACCGGCGAGCCTCCAGGAACTCGATGAACTGGACCAGGTCCGACGTGTAGGCCGCGACCGTGGCGCCGGACAAACCTCGGTCTATCTGGACGTACTCCTCGAACAGCTCGAGATAGAACTCCCGGGTCGCCTCTTCTCTCACCGCTCGCCTCCGTCGCCGGTCGCCTGCTCGGCCGGATGGTGACGGGTCTTCCACCAGATGACCATCAGTATGACCCCGAGAGCGCCGGCAACCACCAGCAGCGTCGCGTTCACGCCTTTCAGCGCTTCGAGGATCGTCTGCCAGTTGCGGCCGAACGCGGCACCGAGGTAGACCAAAACGCCATACCAGATGGCCGACGCGGCCGCGATCGGCACCACCGTCCGCCAGAACTTGAGGTGCGCAATCCCCGCGAACACGGGTACGAGGGACCGAAACGCGGGCAAGAACCGGCTGGCGAAGATGATTTTGCTACCGTGGGCGTTGTAGAGAGCAGCGATCTTCTCCAGCTGTCGCGGCCGCAGAACCCAGCGCCCCGCTCTCGTCCCCATCACGTCGCGCCCCCAGCGCCGCGCCAGCCCGTAGCTTAGCAGCGCGCCGCCCGTGTTCATCGTCCAGGTCACCAGGAACACTCCGGTCCCCGTCACCTGACCCTGGGCAGTCAGAAAGGCACCGAATGCGACGAAGGTGTCCGCCGGTAGTGGCGGAAAGAAGTTCTCGATGACGACACCCACCGCGATGACCAGGTACACCCAATGCGGCGCGATACCCGCCAGTTGCTCCAAGATCTGCTCGACGGCTCCCTGGCCGATCAGCCAGTCCGGGGGTCGGACGAGACCTAAAGAGAAGAGGCCCACTCGCCGTTACCTCAGGGGAGCTCGGGGCTCCGCATCCGGTCGATCAGCACCACCGCCCAGGCCCCGATACCCTCGGAACGACCCAGGGCACCCAGGCCTTCCGCCGTGGTCGCCTTGATCGACACGAAGCCGGGCCCGATCCTCAGAGCGGAGGCCAAACTCTCACGCATCGCGTCCAAGTTGGGCGCCAGCCGCGGGCCCTCCGCCACCACCGCGACATCCAGGTTGACCGCCTGATAGTTCTCGTCCTCGAGCAGGCGCCGGACCGTCGCCAGCATCTCCATCGAGGAGGCGTCGCGCCACCGCTCGTCGCTGTCGGGAAAATGGCGCCCGATATCGCCCAGCCCGGCGGCCCCCAGCAGCGCGTCGATCACGGCGTGGGTCACGACGTCAGCGTCGCTATGGCCCTGGAGCCCGGTCGCGCCCTCAAACTCGACCCCGGCCAGTATCAGCCGGCGCCCCTCGGCGAAACGGTGCACGTCGAACCCGATCCCCACTCGCATGGTCTATCGTCCCCTCAGGTGCTCCTAACAGGGTTAAACGGCATTCTGGAGGGTAAATAAGCGGACTTCAGGCGCGGAACAAGGCTGCAGGTCCAGTCCTGGTTCCAGAACTCGACGACTACATACAAACAGGGCAGCCGAAGCTGCCCTCTATCACTCCACCAGAACTCAAATGCCGATACTACGGCGACACCATTCGTCAGACCTCCCTACCCCCAAATCCCCGAGTCCCCAACTCCCTACTCCTCCCACTTCTTGATGGCCAGGCAGACGTTGTGGCCACCGAAGCCGAAGGAGTTCGTCAGAGCGAGCCGAATCGGCCGCTCCACCGGCTCGTTTGGCGCGTAGTTCAGGTCGCAGCCCGGATCGGGCTCGCTGTAGTTGATGGTCGGCGGGATCTTGCCCTCCCTGAGCGCCAGGGCAGTGATCACGCCCTCGACCCCGCCCGCCGCGCCGAGCGTGTGCCCGGTCATCGACTTGGTCGAGCTGACGACTATGTCGTAGGCATGGTCGCCGAACACCTTCTTGATCGCCTGGGTCTCGCTCAGGTCGTTGAGCGGTGTCGACGTGCCGTGCGCATTGACGTAATCGACCTCGCCCGGCGGCACACCCGCATCCTCTAGGGCGAGGGCCATGGCTCGCTGCGCTCCTTCGCCCTCCGGAGCCGGTGCGGTCATGTGGTGGGCATCAGAGCTGAGGCCGTAGCCTATCAGCTCCGCGATGATCGACGCACCCCGCGCCTTGGCGATCTCCAGCTCCTCCAGCACCACCATGCCGCCACCCTCGCCGAGGACGAAGCCGTCGCGCGTGGCATCGAACGGCCTACTAGCGGTTTCGGGGCTGTCGTTGCGGAAAGACAGCGCCTTCATCGATGCAAAGCCTGCCATGGTCAGCGGGGTAACCGACGACTCGGTGCCGCCGCTGACGAACATATCCGCGACACCTCGCTGGATCAGCTTGAAGGCGTTTCCGATCGCGTGCGCACTCGAAGCGCAGGCCGACTGGGTGCTGTAGTTCGGCCCCTTGGCGCCGTACTTCATCGAGATGAGCCCCGGCGCCATGTCGGCGATGAACATGGGCACGAAGAACGGGGAGACCCGTTCCGGCCCCTTGGTCAGGTACACCTGGTGCTGATTTTCGAGCGTGGTGATGCCACCGATCCCGCTGCCGGTGATGACACCGAATCGCTCGGGCGGGATATCGGGTCCCGAATCGTCGAACCCGGCATCCTTCATCGCTTCAGCGGCGCAGACCAAGGCAAAATGAGTGAAGCGGTCCGCCCGTTTCACTTCCTTCCGATCCAGGTAATCCGTTGGATCGAAGTTCTTCACCTCGGCCGCGAAGCGCACCGGCTGATCGGAGGGATCGAAGGTGGTGATCGTGGCACACCCGCTCGCGCCGGCCAGCAACGCATCCCAGTTACTGGGGACGTCGTTGCCGACCGCGGTGATCAGGCCAGCACCGGTAATGACTACCCTGCGATTCCCGGAAGGCATGGGGACAGCTAGGCCCCTTCCTTCTCCTCGAGGTACTTCATGGCGTCGCCGACGGTCTCCATCTTCTCGGCGTCTTCGTCGGGGATCTCGATCCCGAACTCCTCCTCGAACGCCATGACCAGCTCTACCGTGTCGAGGGAATCGGCGCCCAAATCCTCTACGAAAGAGGCCTCAGCCGTGACCTTCGACGGCTCTACTCCAAGCTCGTTTACGATGATATCCCGAATGCGGGACTCGATGTCTGACATTGGTGTTCTCCTTTGCCTTTTCTCCCTGTGACTAACTGTACTCTGGGTGTTGGACACCCCAAACTACATGACCATGCCCCCGTCCACAACGATCACCTGGCCCGTGACATAGCCCGCTGCCGGGCCCGCCAGGAAGCGGATAACGGTGGCCACATCCTCCGGCTGACCCAGCGTCCCCATTGGGATCTGAGCCATCAGCATGTCTCTGGCCTTCCTCGGCAGCTTGGCGGTCATCTGTGTGTCGATGAAGCCCGGCGCCACGGCATTGACCCGAACGCCCCGGGGGGCCAGCTCCTTGGCAACCGCCTTGGTGAAGCCGATGACGCCCGCCTTGGCGGAAGCGTAATTGGCCTGACCTGCGTTGCCCATGACACCGACGACGCTGGCCAGGTTGACGATCGAGCCCCAACGGCGCTTGATCATCCCTTTGCTCACCGCCCGCGTCATGTTGAACGTGCCCCGCAGATTGACGTTCAACACCAGGTCCCACTCCTCATCCTTCATCCGCAAGAGGAGGTTATCACGAGTCACGCCGGCGTTGTTGACCAATACGTCGACACCGCCCAGCTCGGACTCGATTGTCGCAACCGTCGCTCGTACCTGCTCCAGGTCACAGACATCGCAGACGAAGCCGACCCCATCCGCCAGCTCCTGCTCGGCAGCGGCCTTGCCGGGTTCGTCCAGATCTAGAACCGCGACACGGGCACCGGCAGCGGTTAGCTGTTTGGCTGTCGCCAGCCCGATGCCTCGGAAACCACCGGTGACAACCGCTACTCTACCGTCAAGCTCCGCCATCAAGTCTTACCTTCGCTGAAGCGTTCGACGTCTTCCGGCTTCCCGATCTCGGCTCCGGCGAGCGACCGATCGATCCGTCGCAGCAGGCCCGTCAGAACCTTGCCAGGTCCCAGTTCTACGAACTCGCCGATCCCTTCCTGCGCCATCCGCTGTACGCCCTCGGTCCAGCGGACCGGAGCCGTCAGCTGACGCACCAGATTGCTCCGGGCTGTGTCCGCGTCCGTCACCGGCTCGGCTGTCACGTTCGAGACCACGGGGAACGCGGGGTCCTTGAACTCCACCGCCTCCAGCGCCTCGCGCAGTCCCGTCTCGGCATCGGTCATTAGCGGCGAGTGAAACGCCCCGCTCACAGGAAGCGGCCGAACCATCTTGGCACCTGCCTCTTTGGCCAGTTCCGCCGCACGCTCCACCGCCTCGACCTCGCCCGAGATCACTATCTGCTGGGGCGAGTTGTAGTTCGCCGCGACGACCACCTTGCCCTCGCCGCTCACTCGCGCGCAGACTTCTTCGACAACCGCCGAGTCCAGCCCGACGACCGCCGACATCGTCCCTGCCCGCGAGGCAGCCATCAGCTCACCTCGCCGGCGCACCAGCCGCACCGCATCTTCGAAGCGAAAAGAGCCCGCGGCGGTGTAGGCCGTGAACTCACCCAGCGAGTGGCCCGCGCCGAACCGAACGCGTCCCGCCAGATCGCTCTTCACGACCGCCCAGGCGGCGAAGCCGTGGACGAGGATCGCCGGCTGCGCGTTCTGCGTCTGCTTGAGCTCCTCCTCCGGGCCCTCCCAACACAGCTTGGAGAGGGCGAATCCCAACGTCTCGTCCGCCTGTCGGAAGATCTCACCTGCGGCGGCGTACACCTCGGCGAGCTCGAGGCCCATTCCGACGTGTTGGCTGCCCTGCCCCGGAAACAACGCGGCGAAGTCGCTCACCTGCGGTCTCTCCTCACCAGCGAAGCAGGGTGCCGCCCCATGTGAGGCCGCCCCCAAAGGCGACCATCAGGACGAGCGAGCCGTCCTTTACCACACCCTCCTCTCGCGCCTCGCGCAGCGCCACCGGGATCGTCGCGGACGACGTGTTACCGTAGCGATCCACGTTCACCCATACCCGCTCCATAGGGACGCCCGCGTATTTCGCCGTAGCCTCAATGATGCGGATGTTGGCTTGGTGCGGCAGAAGCAGGTCAACTTCATCCTTCGACACGCCGGCTTGCTTGAGCACCGCGTCCACCGCCTCGCACATCGAGCGAACCGCGTTCTTGAATACCTCGCGCCCGGCCATCCTCAGGTGCCCGTCACGCACGGTAAGCTCAGCGACATCGATCGGCACGCTCGACGGACCGATTGGCCGCCGGTGCAGCAACTCCGCCAGTGTGCCGTCCGAACGCATATAGCTGGCGAGGATGCCGCGGCCTTCCTCGTCCGTGCCCTGTACTACCGCGGCGCCGGCGGCGTCGCCGAACAGAACGCACGTCGCACGGTCAGTCCAATCCGTGATGGCGCTCATCTTCTCGCTCGCGATGCAAAGCGCCGTTTCGATCTGGCCGGATACAATCAAGCCGCGGGCGATGTTCAGTGCGTACAACCAGCCGCTGCAGGCGCCCCAAACATCGAATGCGACTGCACCCTTCGTGCGGAGTTTCGCTTCGATGTCGCACGCGGTCGCCGGGAGTAGCCGATCCGGTGTCGCCGTGGAAACGATGATGGCATCGACGTCGGACGGTTCGAGGTTCGCCCGCTCGAGCGCCTGTTTGGCCGCCCGATACCCCATCTCGACCACACCGACATCGTCGTCGGCGATCCGACGCTCCCGAATCCCCGTGCGCTCGAGGATCCACTCGTCGGTCGTGTTCACCATGCGCTCGAGGTCGGCATTTGTGAGCACCCTGCTGGGCACCCACATCCCGGTCGAGACCAATCGAACCGTCGCCGTCGCCACGCCTATGCCCTCGCGCTCGCGAGACCGGACAGCTCGCGCCTCAAATGTTCGACCATGTCACTCTCCACCGATCTGGCTGCGACGCGCACCGCGTTGCGGATCGCTCGGGCCGGCGAGTCACTGTGACAGATGATCGTCACGCCGTTCGCGCCCAGCAGCGGTGCGCCGCCATGCTCCGCGTAATCGAGCACGCGGCAGACGGCTAGAAGATCTACGTACTGCTCGGAACCGGCGGCCGTACGGCTGACCAGATGAGCCACATGCTCGGCCACGGACTCGTATGATTTCAGAACCACGTTCCCAACGAAGCCATCGCAGACCAGGACATCACAGGAGCCTGTGACGAAGTCACGGCCCTCGACATTGCCGATGAAGTTGAGCCCACTCCGCTCCAACAGGCGATAGGCCTCCAGGGTCAACTCATTCCCCTTGTCGGGCTCCGCACCGATGTTCAGCAGGCCGACTTTCGGGTTCTGCCGACCCTCCACATCCTGCATGTAGATGTGGCCAAGATGCGCAAACTGCTCCAGTTGCTGTGGCTTGCAGTCGACGTTCGCTCCGGCATCCACCATGAGCGTCGGCCGCGCCGCCGTCGTCGGCAACAGTGCGCCGATCGCCGGCCGATCCGTACCCGGCATCGAACCGAGGATCATGGTCGACGCGGCCACAATCGCACCAGTGGATCCCGCCGAGATGAACGCGTCCGCCTCCCCGGCCTCCTGTAGCTGCACGGCGCGAACGATTGAGCTGTCCGGCTTGCGCCGCACCGACTCGACCGGCGCGTCACCCATCCCGATCACCTCGCTCGCCGGGATGATACGCAGTCGGTCGCGCGGTATGTCCTGGCCCTCTAGCTCCTCTCGGATCGCTCCCGGATCGCCCACCAGGAGCAGCTCGAAATCTCCGTCCAGATGTTGAAGCGCCTCCACACCGCCACGAACCGGCACGGCCGGCGACTTGTCGCCTCCCATCGCATCGAGGGCAATCCGCATGTCTTGCCGACTAAGTTGTTGGCGGTCGATACATAACGAGCACGCCACCCAGCCATACAGGCGACGCGCCCCTAGCTCGAGTCCCCCAGGCCCAACCCGGGACGGACGCTGAAACTCGGCCCGCCCTCCGGTGCTAGAACTCCGTCTCTACCTGAACGACTTCTTTATCTTTGTAGTAGCCGCACGTCGGGCAAACCCGGTGGGGCAGTTTGGGGTCCCCGCAGCGAGGGCACGCCTGAGCGGCGTTGGCCTTCGTCTTGAAGTGCGTGCGGCGCTTTCTCTTCCGCGCCTTGGAAGTCCGTCTCTTCGGTACTGCCATCGTCCGTTGACCTTTTTAGTCTCGAGTCTTGCTCTGCAGGTCCTGCAGCGGCCCCCACCGCGAATCGGTGCTCTCAGGCGCACAGCCGCAGTCCCCTTCATTTAGATTCGCCCCGCAGCCATCGCAGAGGCCGGCACAACTTTCCCGACACAACGCGTACGAGGGAACGACCAGAATCATGCGCTCCGCCAAGGGAACCCGCAGGTCCAACTCTTCCGCCTTTGGGTCGAAACCGTAGACGTCCAGGTCCCCTTCGTCGTCGGCGGTCGTGGCGTCGAACAGAACGGCGAATTCCTCGCTGACCTCCAACTCCAGCTGCTCGAGGCACCTCCGGCACGCCGACCGAACGCGAGCGCTCATTTGCCCGCGCACCCAAACACCTCGGCTGGCTGACCCATCGGCCCTCGCACACACCGCCAGCGGCGAGGCCAGTTCGAGGCCGCTCTCGCTCCACAACGGATCGTCGCTAGCGATCTCGCCGTCGACCTCCACCGGCGCCTCGTTCAAGCGCCGTAAGTCTATGATCAGCACAGCCTGATAGTTTATCGACGCGCCCCAATCCTGTCAACGCGACAGGTCGCGGCACGGGGTTTCAGACTACCCCGCCCCCATCAATCCCCTCTTCGAGAAGAAGAAGGCCAGCTCCTGTCGGGCGGTCTCGTCCGAATCGGACGCGTGGATAGCGTTGCGCTCTTTGTCTTCCGCGTAGAGCGCCCGGACCGTACCTGCCTCGGCCTCGGCGGGATCTGTAGCCCCGATTACCTTTCTTAGATACGCTACCGCCTTATCGCGCTCCAGCGCCAGCGCCAGGACGGGGCCGGACGTCATGAACCGCTTCAACGGCTCATAGAAAGGTCGTTCCCGGTGCACCGCGTAGAACTCGGCGGCCTCCGCCTCATCGAGCTGTACGAACTTGGCCGCGCGAATCGTGAACCCCTCATCCTCCAGGTGCGCCAGGATCCGGCCGATTTTGCGGCCCTCGACCGCATCTGGTTTGATTATCGCAAGTGTAAGACTCATAAAGCATTCACACTGAGTGTTCAAGTAATTTCACGAGGATGTCGGTGCGCGACAAAAAGCCTACCAGCTTCCCTCCGCTCACCACCGGGAACTGTGCGACGCTCTCGCTGAGCATGCTTCCCAGGACATCGGAGATCAGCTGGTCCTCCGAGAGACACATCACGGTCCGCTGCATGACGTCCCGCACATCGACGTCCTCGACCGGCGCCTGCCCACCGTCGGGCAGCGGCGCAGCGCCGAGCACCTGGGGCAGGAAGTGGTGGAGAATCTCCTGCTGCGTGATGAGCCCCAACACTTCTCCATTGTCGCTGACGACGGACACACCACGCCGTCTGTGACGAACCATCACGTGGAGCGCCTCCGAAAGCGGTGTATCCGGTGACACCGTCTGGAAGTCACGGCTCATGAGATCGCGCACCATCAACTCCGGGTGCACGACAAGATCGGCACCGGCGATCACCTTCAAGAACTCCTCGACTGATTCGGCCCCGGCGAGCCCGTCGGCGACAGCAGAGTCAGCTAGAGTGGCGCTCAGTGCGGCGAGCGTCTTCAGGTACGTTTTGGCCGCCGAACGCGGGGCGATGATCAGAACGAGGAACACGGCCTTCTTTGCGCTCGCTGGCGCGAACCTAAATGGCTTCGAGCTCGTGCCCACCGCGACCGCCAGTTCCCTAGCGGCATCGCTTCGGTAGTGCGCGAGCACTGCGCGGGCACCGATGGTCGGCTGTCCCGGGCCAGCGAACTCGGCTTCCACCAGCTCGTCGAGCGCGGCCCGGTCGCTAATTAGGCCTGCCGCGTCCAGACGATCGAGCAGCTGCGCCACAGCATCGGAATAGGACGAGGCTTTGAGCCCGACGATCACCCGGTCGGGAAGCAGCAAGCGTGATATTGTTGTGGGCTTAGCCATTCAGTACCCTTCCCACGAGATCCGGCATGTCTACCGGACGTGCTGCGACCTCAACGCCATTCTCCTTAAACGTAGCGATCTTCTCCTCCGCTGTACCAGAGGAGCCGGAGATGATCGCGCCGGCGTGGCCCATGCGTCTTCCAGGCGGCGCGGTCTGACCGGCCACGAAGCCGACGACCGGCTTCGAGATCTTCTCCTTGATGTGCCGGGCGGCGTTCTGTTCGTCCGTACCGCCGATCTCACCGATCAGCACGATCGCTTCCGTGTCAGGGTCGCTCTCGAAGGCGTCCAGGCAGTCGATGAAGTTCGTCCCGATGACGGGATCGCCGCCGATGCCGATGCAGCTCGACTGCCCCATGCCGACCCGGGTGAGCGCCCAGACGACCTCGTAGGTCAGCGTCCCCGAGCGGCTGATCACCCCTACAGGGCCTTCCTCCACTATCTGGCCCGGAATGATTCCCAGCTTGGCCTTGCCCGGCGAGATCATCCCCGGGCAGTTGGGGCCGATGAGGCGCGCACCGCTATCCGCCACGTAGCGCGTCGCTCTGAGCATATCGAGGACCGGTATGCCCTCGGATATACAAACGATCAGCTCGACGCCCGAATCGGCCGCCTCACATATAGCGCCAGCCGCGAATGCCGCCGGCACATAAATCACGCTCGCGTTCGCCCTTTCCTCGCGTACCGCCGCCTCGACGCTGTCGAATATCGGTATGGCGTCGTCGAACTTCTGACCGCCTTTCCCCGGTGTCACGCCGGCCACCACCCTCGTCCCGTATTCCATCATCTGACGGGTGTGGAATGAGCCGTCCCGTCCGGTGATCCCCTGGACCACTACCCGTGTGCTGCTATCCGCGAATATCGCCATCGCTGTTGTACCTATTCTTAGTTCTTGGCCAGCTCGACCGCCTTCTGAACGGCCTCGTCCATGTCGGTCATCGCACCGAAGCCTGCGTCCTCGAGGATCTTGACCGCCTCTTCCTCGTTTGTACCGGTCAAGCGGATCGTGATCGGCACCGTAAGCTCGATCTCCTTCGTAGCCTCGACGATGCCGTTCGCCACGTCGTCGCAGCGCGTGATCCCACCGAAGATATTGAAGAGGATCGATTTCACCGCTGCGTCGGAAGTGATGATCTCGATCGCGGTTACGACCTTCTCCGGGGTCGACGAGCCGCCGATGTCGAGGAAGTTCGCCGGCTCGCCGCCGTAGTACTTCACAAGGTCCATCGTCGCCATCGCCAGGCCTGCACCGTTCACACAGCACCCCACGTCGCCATCGAGCTTGATGTAGGTCAGCCCCTGGGCACGCGCCTTCACTTCTTCGGGCGCCTCCGCCTCGACGTCGCGAAGCTCCGCAATCGTCGTCCGTCGGAACAGCTCGTTGTCATCGATGTTCATCTTGGCATCGATCGCCTTCAACTCGCCCGACTTGGTCGTTATCAGCGGATTGATCTCCAGGAGGGACGCGCCGGCGTCCATCATGGAGGCATAGAGCTTCGTGATGATGTCGGCCGCCTGGCGTGCTCGCCCCGAATCGCCGGCGTAGAGCTTGTACGCCAGGCGCGAGGCCTGATGCGGGAGCAGGCCGTAGCGTGGGTCCACCGTTTCCTTGAAAATCAGCTCCGGCGTCTTCGCCGCGACCTCCTCGATATCGATGCCCCCTTCCGGCGACGCCATCAGCACTACCGCGCCATTGGCGCGATCGACGATCGCACCGACATAGGCCTCATGCTCGATCTCTTCCATAGGACTCACTAGGACCTTGGTCACGGTGAGCCCCTTTATCTGCATGCCGAGTATCTTACCTGCGGCCTCCCGCGCATCCGCCGGCGTGGCCGCCAGCTTCACGCCGCCAGCCTTGCCGCGGCCGCCTGCATGGACCTGGGCCTTCACGACCACGCCCGTGCCCAGCCGTGTAGCTATCTTCTCCGCCTCCTCCGGAGTCGTAGCAACTTCCCCCGGCGGCACCGGCATCCCATGTTGCCGGAAGATCTCCCTCGCCTGGTACTCATGGATGTTCATGTCATCACCTGGTTCTGATCTCGGTGCCCGCCTCGCCACGTAGCGCGGCCAGGCCTTGATCGAGTTGCGCTATCAGTGCCCTCCTGCCCCCACCCTTCAGGAACCTGACGGCTGCCTCCACCTTAGGCCGCATACTGCCCCGACCTAGCTCGTCGGTGTCGAGCATCGCCTCGGCCTGCTTCAGCGACAAACGTCTGAGCGGCGTTGCGCGCTCTGTGCCGAAATCACGGTACACGGCGTCGATGTCCGTGAGAATCATCAGCGTGCTCGCTCCGATCTCGCAGCCCAGCACCGCGGCCGCGAGGTCCTTGTCCACGACGACGTCTACGCCTTCCAGACCCAGCTCCGGGTCCCAGTAAACCGGGACGCCGCCACCCCCGGCGGCGATCACGATAACGCCGCGGTAGACCAGCCGACGGATCGTGTTCCACTCGATCGTCTCCTCCGGCCTCGGGCTGGCCACCACGCGACGAAGCACGCCGTTGGCGTCCCGCTTCACCACCCATTTGGATTCCCTAAATCGCTCGGCCCGCTCCTCGCTGATTCCGCGCCCGATGTACTTCGTCGGGTCCTCCATCTCCGGCGCCTCGGGGTCGACCACGACCTGTGTGATCTGAGTTACCACGAGTCGGTGAACACCGGCTTTTCTCAAGCTGTTTTGCAGCGACTGCTGGATCATGTAGCCGATCCAGCCCGCGGTCGACGCGACCAGCACACCGAGCGGCTGCTCGGGCAGGACGTCGGCAGCCAGCTCGTTGCGCAGCAACTCGTCGCCCACTTGCGGTCCGTTGCCATGGACGATGACGATGCGCCACCCTTCCTTGGCCAGCTCGACCACGCTTTTTAGGCTCTCCCGCGTGAACCGGAACTGGTCGTAGATGGTGACGTCTTCCCCCGGCGGCCCCAGGGCGTTCCCGCCAAGCGCGACGACGACTGTCTTTCTAGTTGCTACCATCAGATTCGGGGATTCGGGGATTTGGGGATTGGAGCACCGAACCCACACTGAGTTCCGTAATGCGACTTCCCCATTTGAATTTCCCTTCTAGACCGCCAGCCCTTTCGCCCGCAGCCAGCCATAAACCTCGTCGCGGATCTCGCTCAGTCGCTCTTCGCTGGCAGCTTCGAAACGCAGCACCACTATGGGCTGCGTGTTGCTCGCGCGGATCAGGGCCCAGCCATCGGCGAACCGGATGCGGGCACCGTCGACGTCGATGACCTCATAGGTCTGCTTGAACTGCTCGACGGCGTCCGCAACCAGCCCGAACTTCATCTCGTCGCCGCACTCGACCCTGATTTCAGGAGTCGACGCCAGGCGCGGCACGTTCGCCAAAAGGCCCGAGAGCGGGCCACCCGAACGGGCGACTACGTCGACCAGCCGGCAGGCCGAGTACAGCGCGTCGTCGTAGCCATAATAGTCATCGCCGAAGAACATGTGGCCGCTCATCTCGCCGGCTATCCTGGTGCCCGTCTCGCGCATCTTCTCCTTGATCAGCGAGTGGCCCGTCTTCCACATGATCGGCCTACCACCCGCCTGTCTGATACCGTCCTCGAGGGTCTGCGAGCACTTCACGTCGAAGATGACCTGCTCTCCAGGCCTTCTCTTCAAGGCATCGAGAGCGTAAACGAGCAGCAGATGATCGCCCCGCACTATCTCGCCGTTCTCGTCAACGGCGCCGATCCGGTCGGCATCCCCATCGAATGCGATCCCAAGCTCCGCATCCGACGTTCGCACACGCTCGATGAGATCCGCGATGTACTCATCCACCGTCGGGTCGGGATGGTGGTTGGGGAATGTGCCGTCCGATTCGCAGTACAGCGCATCGACCTGCGCACCGATGCGCTCCAGCATGCTGACCGCGCCCAAGCTACCGGCGCCGTTCCCGCAATCGATGACAACCTTCACCGGCCGCTCCAGCTTGAACCTGCCCGCGACATCAGAGATGTACGCCTCGAGTATCTCGCGCTTCGTCAGGCTTCCTTCCCCCGCGGCGAAGTCCTGCGAGTCGATCCGCTGCCGCAGCTGCTGAATCGAGCGGCCATAGAACGGGCCATCCGCGGTGAGCATCTTGAAGCCGTTGTAATCGGGCGGATTGTGCGACCCGGTGACCTGGATGCCGGCGTCGGAGGCGAAATGGTGGACCGCGAAATAGAGCGCCGGAGTCGGCACGAGGCCGACGTGCGTCACCTCCGCTCCCGCGGCCTGCAGGCCTTCGGCAAACGCTCCTGCAAGCTCGGCTGAGCTCAGGCGATTGTCGTGCCCCAGCGCCACGGAAGGGGCCGATAGTCCGAGGTCCTCCCGCAACTGGCTGCCGTAAGCTCGCCCCAGCTGCCGTGCCACATCGGGGGTCAGGTCTTCGCCGACCACCCCCCGGACGTCGTATTCACGAAAGATGTGATGGCTAACCCGCGTCACCTTTTACCTCCAGCGGGGCCGCGCCTCTCACGGCTCGTCCAGTTGTACGGGGAAGTGGATTAGGGTCGCGCGTCGGCGACCTGCTCGGCAACGGGCGCCAGACCTTCCACGCTCTGCCGCGCCTTGAGAAGCGGCCACGACGGCAATATGCCAAGGTAAATCGTGATCGCCGCACAGACCACAAGCGCGACCCGCAGTGCGCCACCCCACGCGACGCGTCCCATGTCCGCCACCGACGGCTTCATGTACATGGTGACAATAACTCGCAGATAGTACCAGTACGAGATCAGCGTCGTGACGACCAGGATGACCGGCAAATCGATATAGCCCGCTTCGACGGCCGCCCTCAGAATATAGAACTTCCCTACGAACCCGGCGGTCGGTGGCAGGCCCGCCAGCGACACGAGGAAGATCGAGAGGACTGCGGCCGCCCAAGGATGAGTCCAGCCGAGCCCGGCGTAGTCGGACAGCCGCTGGCGTTCGTCTCCCTTCCCCGCCAGCACCAAAACGACCGCGAACGCCCCCACGATCATCGCCGTGTACGCGACAAGATAGAAGAGGAACGACGCCATCCCCGACTCGTTGGCCGCGATCAGTGCGACCAGCAGATACCCTGCATGGGCGATGGACGAATAGGCGAGCAGTCGCTTGATGTTGTCCTGCACCAGCGCGATCAGATTCGGAACGATCATGGTCAGCGCTGCCAGGATCCAGATGAGCCGTTCCCAGTACTCGTGCAGGTCGCCCAGCGCGACCACGAAGATTCTTATGAACGCGGCGAACGCCGACGCCTTGATCGCCGCCGCCAGGAACGCGGTGACCGGGGTCGGAGCACCCTCGTACGCGTCGGGTGTCCAGACGTGGAACGGAACCGCCGACACCTTGAAGCCAAACCCGATGGCGAGCAGCGCGAGCCCGGCGATCGCGATCAGGCTGAGCGCTTCGCCGTCGAGCAGGCCTCGCATCTCGGCAAGGTTCGTCGTGCCACTGGCCCCATACAACATCGCCATCCCGTACAGCAGGAAGGCGCTGGAGAACGCGCCCAGCAGGAAGTACTTGAGCGCAGCCTCCGCAGAGCGGGGATCGCGACGATTGAATCCCACCAGCACGTAGACGGCGACCGACATCAGCTCGAAGCCCAGGAAGATCAGTATCAGGTCCCGGCTCCCAGCCAAGAGCATCATGCCGACCACCGCGAATATCAACAGAGCGTAATATTCGCCCTGTGTCAGGCCTTCCCTTGTCGTGTAGTCGAACGATATGAAGATGACGAGCGCCGCCGCGCCCAGGAACAGGAAGTTGGTGAAGATGCGGTAGCCATCCAGCGCCACCATCCCCGTCGCGCCCAGCTCCTCCACTCCCGTCAACCAGAAATTGGCGACCACGGCCAAACCCAGCACGATCAGACCGCCCCAGCCCACGGCCCGCGAGTCCGTCGATTCCCTTCTGCTGAACCCGTCGTACATCAGCAGCAGGACCGCCCCAGCCGTGAGGACCGTCTCGGGCAGCAGAGCCCACAGGTAGTCTAGATGATTGGAGAAATCTATCTGCATCGCCGCACTCACCGCGTTTCTGTCCGGCCGACCGAAGCGCCGCTGGCCGCCAGGTTCTGATCCGTTTGGGCAGCGTCGCGCTCAGCGACCGATACGATCCGTTCGCTCAGCGCCTCGGCCGACGCCGCGACCCGATCCATAAACGGCTTCGGGTAGACGCCCATCAGCACGATCATGATCAAAAGCGGAACGATGACAGCCAACTCCAGCCGGGAGAGATCGAACAGCTTCCGGTTTTCTTCTATTGTCACTTCGTTCCAAACCACGCGCCGAATCATCGGCAACATGTAATAAGCGGCGAAGATCACACCGGTTGTCGCCAGCAACGTCACCCACGGGTGTCTCCCAAACGAGCCCACAAGGATGAGAAACTCACCCACGAAACCATTCAGGCCAGGGAGGCCGATCGAGGACAGCCCAACCAGGACCAGCGCCCCGCAGTAGACCGGTATGACGTTCGCCAGTCCCCCGTAATCCGACACCTCGTAGCTGTGGCGCCGGTTGTAGAGGAACCCCGCCAGGATGAACAGAGCGCCCGTCGAGAACCCGTGGTTGATCATCTGCAGGACGCCACCGGTTACCGACTGCGCGGTAAGCGCGAACGTTCCCACCATGATGAACCCGAGGTGCGCCACCGATGTGTAGGCGATCAGCTTCTTGATGTTCGGTTGGACCGCAGCCACCCAGGCGGTATAGATGATTCCCATGAGCGATAGGAACATGATCGTCATCAACACCGTGCGGTCCAGCGCCACCGTGGGGAACAGCGGGATGGCGAAACGCAGGAAGCCGTAGACGCCCATCTTCAGCAGTACCGCCGCCAGGATCACCGAACCCGCCGTCGGAGCTTCGACGTGCGCATCGGGCAACCACGTGTGGAACGGGAACATCGGCACTTTGATGGCGAACGCTAGCGCGAACGCCAGGAACATCCAGAGTCGTAGTCCCGTCGGCACCGCTACCCGCAGCATGTCCTCGTAGGCCAGGCTGGCGAACCCGAACTGATGCTGGTGTAGGCGATAGAGCACGATAATCGCCACCAACATCAGCAACGAGCCGAAGGCCGTGAAGAGGAAGAACTTGACGGCAGCGTAGATCCGCCGCTCGTGTCCCCACACACCGATCAAGAAGTACATGGGGATGAGCGTGACCTCCCAGAAGACGTAGAACAGGAAGAGGTCGAGCGCCACGAACACGCCCAATATCCCCGTAACGAGCAACAGGAGCATGGCGTAATAAGCCCGCTCCTTCTCCTTGATCTGGTCCCACGATACCAGCACCGAGATAGGCAGCAGGAACGTCGTCAGCAGGATCAACAGTATCGAGATCCCGTCGACACCCAGCGCGTAGGAGATGCCCCAGTCGGCGATCCACGGCACCGAGACGTAGTTCTGCCACTCGACGTAGCCTATCTCGAACGTCCAGAAGAGTGGCAGCGATACGAGGAACTCGATCATCCCTGCCAGGAACGCCCAGCCGCGCAGCCATCGCTTCGGCAGGAACAAGCAGGCGAGACCCGCGACCGCCGGGAAGAAGACCAGGAAGGTTATGACCCAATGACTGCTGTAGAAGCTCGACATCGATCGCAATCCCTATAGCGTCACGGCCCCGAGGATGATGAGCACCCCGAGGACGATGATCAGCACATAGGTGCCCAGGTACCCCGTCTGGAAGCGACTGATCACCCAACCTCCAAACCGGGTCGTATAACCCACGCCATTGACCATGACGCCATCGATCAGCCCTTGATCGATCACTCGCCAGCTGAACATGCAGATCCAC
>JBDHJU010000026.1:0-38796 GCA_039586755.1 Gemmatimonadota bacterium
CATGGACGGTAACTACCTCAACGACCTGTGCAGTAACGACAAGACGTTTGACCTAAACAAGGAAGGCCACGTCACCTTCAGCCAGTGCGCCGTCGACCGAGCGTTGCTCAACACCGGGCTTGCCGAATATGCCGAGCCCCATGTCCCCGGTGAGCCTGGCGGTGTCCAGTTCTTGGGCAGCCACTCGTTCGGCGAGGGGTTCCGCTAGTCTTCCACCCAGCCGTCCAGCGAGAAGCCCCGGCCCTGTCCGGGGCTTTTTTCTTGCCCGGTCTCTTGGGCGCGACGGCCTATCTTGTTTGGGCGCGGCACTTTATCCGGGACTTGCTTGAGGTCCGGCCCGGCCCCATAATGTTTATCCCTACAAAGGACAGGCGAAGCCCGACTCCCCCCAGGCAGCGCACGAGGTGTGGTGTTTGCCGTGCCCGTAGTCTCTCTCACTCCCCCGGAGGAGCGTATGAAGCACCTGCCAGCCGAGGCGTGGCGCCGGGCCGCCGACCGGACGGGCTTCGTGCTTCCCATGACCATAGTCGTCCTGGTGATCCTGTCCGCCATGGGAATAACGATGATCGCCATGAGCCGTGACGAGACGCTGGCGGCCCGGGCGATGCGCCAGTCGAGCGTCGCCCTGTACGCGGCGGAGGCGGGCGGCCAGCAGATCTATGCGGGCTGGGATGCCTTGGCGGCCAGCGTCGACGCGTTGGCGCCGGGCGACAGCCTGGACCTGGGTTGGCAGACGTTGGCCGGCGGTGCCAGCTACCGTGCGGTAGTCCAGCGTCTCGACAACGGTGGGCAGCCGATGTTCGCGCTGCGGGTCGAGGGCCGCGGGCCCGGCCCCTTGGGCGGGCGGCGAACGCTGAGCTACGCGCTGACCACCCCGCCCGGTGGCCCGGGGACAGGCTACAAGCTGGGGGAGTGCTGTGAGGCGCCTGTCGTGCTGAAGGGCACGTTCAGGCAGAGCGGCACGCACCTTGGCAGGGTGACCCACAGCGGCTTCGACATCCACCCGCCCGGCTGGGAAGCGGCGGACGTGTGCGCCGACACGTTGATTGACAAGCCGGGCCTTATCATTCGAGACACGGCGGGGATCGTACTCGACCCGGACGATGCCGTGCTGGTCGGTGTTCCGCCGATCGTAGAGGATCCGCAGTTGAACGACAGCCTCTTCGACTACTTCGGCGAACACACCTGGCAGGATATCAAGGACAAAGCCGACATCGTCATCGACTCGACCGGCTGGGTCTACATGGCCGACGGTAGCAACCCCTACAGAGTCGACACCAGCCTGCCGGACGTCGGGATCGAGTCGACAGAAGTCTATCCGCGCTACAAGAACGATCCGGAGACCGGTGAGCTGGTCTGCGATACGAGCCACCCGCTGAATTGGGGCTCCCCGGACCCGAACGACCCGTGTTTTGACTATTTCCCCGTCATTCTGTCGCGTGGCGAGGTCGACTTGAGGGGCGGGCCGAGCTACGGCGGCCCGCGGTTCTACGGCCAGGGGGTCGTAATTCTCGATTTTGACGAGGTGGCCCGCAGGGGCTCCGAGTTCGAGCTCGAGCACCAATCGGAGTTCCGCGGCATCGTCCTGGGGAAGGGGTGCGTCGAGGTCCAGTACGGCGCCCGCTTCTACGGCTCGATGTACCTGGACGCGACCTACGACGGTGTCACCTGCGACAAGTCGCACGACTTCTACGAGGACTGCCAGGGCGACGAGAACTGCTTCCACACGACGCTCCAGTGGAGCCAGTGCGCGGTCGACCGAGCCATCTTCAACTCCGGGCTAGAGGAATACGCCGAGCCGGAGATACCTGCGGTGGGCAGAGCCCAGTTGCTCGGCAGCCGCGCCTTCCTGGAGGGGATGCAGTAGGGGGCGTGGCAGAAAGTCCCGGACCGCCCCGTCACTCCGATAACCATACCGGCCGCTGGGGCGGTCGGTGCTGTAGAATCAAGAAAAAACCCCCGACGTCCGGCGCCCACCTTGACGGGCACGGAACCTGCCTCGAAATTCCGGCCAGTTCACCATAGCAGCCACGGTCGACGGCACTGAGGCTACCTCGATTCCGGGAGTCAGCCCTGACATGAACGATCGATCGCTGCCCGCGAAGCCGCCCACTACTGAGGCAAGGGACCGGGCCACGGCGGAGCTGTGCGACCACTTTGCCGCGGGCCATATCGAGCTGGAAGCTCTGGAGTCGCGGCTGGCGGCGGTGGACGAGGCGAAGAGCGAGGCCGAGCTGGCCGAGCTGGTCCGCGACCTTCCGGCCCTGACGACGGCCGGCGCGGTGGTACCCGAGGCTTCGGCGGCTGCCCCGGCCGTCGCACCGCCAGCCAAGCGGGGCTGGGCGCTGGCGGTGCTGGGCGGCGCGTCGCGGAAAGGCGAGTGGTCGCCGCCGCGGCGGCTGAACGCCGTGGCGGTGATGGGCGGAATAGAGCTCGACTTTCGAGATGCGCACCTGGCGCCGGGCGAGACGCATGTGACGATTGTGGCGCTGATGGGAGGGGTCGAGGTCATTGTCCCACCTGGCCTGGCGGTCACCGTGCGGGGGTTGGGGCTGTTGGGAGCGGTGGACCAGGAGGAGCAGACGGGGGGTGAGGCCGACCCGAACGCGCCGCAGCTGAAGGTGACGGCGCTGGCCTGCATGGGTGGAGTGGAAGTCAAGACGCGAGCGAGCAAGAAGGCTCGATAGGTCGGATCCAAGCGAACGAGATGAGAAGATGAAGATCGGAGTTCCGAAGGAGATCATCGAGGGCGAGCGCAGGGTCGCCCTAGTGCCGAAGGAAGTAGCGAAGCTGGTCGATGCCGGATTCGAGGTTCAGATCGAGGCCGGCGCCGGAGCAGGCTCGTTCTTCGGCGACGCCGCCTACAAGGAGGCGGGAGCCTCGATAGTCGAGGGCGCGAAGGCAGCCTACGACGCCGACGTGGTTTTCAAGGTCAGGAAACCGGAGCCGTCCGAGGTCGGCTTGCTGAAGACGGGCAGCATGCTCGTCGGTTTCCTCGAGCCGCTGACCAGCCCCGAGCTGATGAAGAAGTTGGCGGAGGCGAAAGTCACGGCGGTGGCGCTGGAGGCGGTCCCCCGCATCAGCCGGGCGCAGAAGATGGACGCCCTTTCCTCCCAGGCGAACATCGCGGGGTACAAGGCGGCGCTCATCGCTGCGAACTCGCTACCGAAGTTCTTCCCCATGTCGATGACCGCGGCGGGCATGATCCCGCCGGCCAAGGCCCTGATTCTGGGTGTGGGGGTCGCCGGGCTACAGGCGATCGCCACCTGTCGCCGGCTCGGCGCCTCGGTGGAGGCCTACGACATCCGGCCGGCCACCAAGGAAGAGGTCCAGAGCCTGGGCGCGAAGTTCATCGAGATCACCCTCGAGGAGGAGGAGCTGGAGGATGCCGGCGGCTACGGCAAGGAGGTCTCCGAGGCTTCGGCTCAGAAGCAGAAAGAGGTATTGGCCGAACACACCAAGGCGGCCGACATAGTAATCACCACCGCCGCTGTGCCGGGCAAGAAGGCGCCGGTCCTGGTGGAGGAAGATGCGGTAAAGGGGATGAAAGAGGGTTCGGTGATTGTCGACCTGGCGGCGGAGACGGGCGGCAACTGTACGCTGACCGAGGCCGGTAAGACGGTGGTAAAGCATGGAGTGATCATACACGGGCCCGCCGACCTGGTGAGCGAGATGCCGGTGGACGCCAGCAGTCTCTACGCCCGCAACATCGCGGCCCTGTTCGATGAATTCGTGAAAGACGGCGAGCTGAATATGGACTTCGAGGATGAAGTCATCGCCGGCAGCTGTATCACGCACAACGGTGAAGTTGTGAACGAGCGCGTCAAGGCGCAGCTGTGAGGTAAAGACGATGCCTGAAGCATTACTCAACAACCTGTACATCTTCGTGCTCGCGATGTTCACCGGCTTCGAGGTGATCACGAAGGTGCCCCCGCTGCTGCACACACCGCTGATGTCGGGCTCGAACGCGATCTCGGGCATCTCGGTGGTCGGCGCGCTGATCATCACCGCCGAAGTGGCGGGCAACAACCTCATCCTGTGGTTGGGTGTGATCGCCGTGGCGATGGGTATGATCAACGTGGCGGGCGGCTTCCTGGTTACCGACCGCATGCTGGAGATGTTCAAGAAGAAGCCAGCCGCCGGCGGCAAAGAATAATCGTAAGAACACTAGCTTAGCGGATAAGCCATCATGGATTTCTTTACTCTTGCGAATCTGAGCTACCTGGTCTCCGCGGCGCTCTTCATCTTCGGACTGAAGAGACTGCAGTCGCCGGCTACGGCCAGGTCGGGGAACGTCATGGCAGCGGTCGGCATGGCGATCGCCATCATCGTGACGCTGCTGGAGACCAACTTTGCAAACTGGCAGATGATCCTGGTGGGCGGCGTAATCGGCGCGCTCATCGGCTCGGTCTCAGCCCGGGCGGTGGAGATGACCGCCATGCCGCAAATGGTCGGTATCTTCAACGGCTTCGGCGGCGGCGCCTCGGCGCTGGTCGCGATCTCCGAGTTCCTGCGTCTGCTGGGGCCAGAGCACGTCATGACCAACGATTCCGGGATCAGCATCGTGCTCGGCACTCTGATCGGCGGCGTCACCTTCTCGGGCAGCATGATCGCCTTCGCCAAGCTGCAGAACCTGATGACCGGCGCGCCGGTCACCTGGCCGCTGCAGAAGTCGCTGAACTCGCTGCTGGTACTGAGCATCCTGGGCCTGGGTGCGTATCTGGTCTTCTTCGACCAGGCGAACCTGACGGTGTTCCTGGTGATCATCGGCCTGGCACTGGTCTTGGGCGTGACCTCGGTCATCCCGATCGGCGGCGCCGACATGCCGGTGGTGATCTCGCTGTTGAACTCGTACTCGGGTCTGGCCGCTGCGGCCGCCGGGTTCGTGGTCGACAGCCGCGTGCTGATCATCGCCGGGTCGCTGGTCGGTGCCTCGGGGCTCATCCTGACCAACATCATGTGCGTCGGGATGAACCGCTCGCTGGCCAACGTTCTGTTCGGTGCGGTGGGCACGGCGGATGTCGTAGCGGGTAGCGTGGGTGCCGGTGCGGCGGCTGGTCAGGTGCGCGACGTGCAGGCCGAGGAGGCGGCGATGATCCTCGCCTACGCCAAATCGGTGATCTTCGTGCCGGGCTACGGGATGGCGGTGGCGCAGGCGCAGCACGCGGTGCGCGAGTTGGCCGATGTGCTCAAGGAACGAGGGGTGGACGTGAAATACGCCATCCACCCGGTGGCGGGACGAATGCCCGGCCACATGAACGTGCTACTGGCCGAGGCGAACGTCCCCTACGACGAGCTGTTCGACATGGACGAGATCAACCACGCGTTCAAGACCACTACGGTCGCCGTGGTGATCGGTGCCAACGACGTGGTCAACCCGGCGGCGCGCCACGACACGACGAGCCCGCTCTACGGTATGCCGATCCTCGATGTGGACGAGTCCGAGCATATCATCGTGCTCAAGCGTTCGATGCGTGCCGGATTCGCCGGAGTCGAGAACGAGCTCTTCTTCCACCCGAAGACTATGATGCTGTTCGGGGACGCGAAGGATTCGGTGCAGAAGATGGTGACGGGGGCAAAGACGGCGTAGCCGGTGGCCGGTGGTCGGTAGCCGGTAACCGGTGGGTCAGTGGTCTTTGTTTGAGGGTCATCAAAACGGGGGCAGTCACCACGGTGGCGCCCCCGTTTCGTTTGCCCTTAGCCAAGACTGATACACCGGCCACCGGCGTACCGGTCACATAGGCTGCCCCAATGTCATCGGCCCATACCCGTAAGTCGTGATCATGTAGTAGAGGAACAGCGCCGCCCCTGCCATCGACAGGTTCTTCATGAACATCGCCTGCTCTACCATCCTCTGTGTCGGATCCTTCACCGTCCAGAAGTCGTGCATCGTGAAGGCTGCAGCGAGCAGGAAGAAGATGAGCAGCCAGATCCCGACCTCCATGTAAAGGCCGAGGATCACGCTCAGACCGCCTGCCAGCAACATGATCCCGGTTATGGCGACTGTAACCTTTGCTGCGGGTACCTTCTTCGAGTCTGCGTACTGAGCCATCCCCGGCAATCGCACGAAGTGGCCGAGCCCCGAGCCGACGAAGATAAGACCGAAGAAAACCCGTCCGGCGAGATAGAGCCAATCCATAGGGTCTCCTGAGTAGGAGGTGATGGCGGGATTCGACAATCTGCGAGCCTCGGGCCCGTGTGTCCAGGTTCGGTGGCCGGTAGGCAGTAGCCGGTGGCCAGCTGACCATTGTTCACTGGAACTTACCGGCTACCGGTCACTGGCCACCGCCTACCGGTTGATGGGCACGCACGACGGCAATAAGTTTGCCGAACCCGTGGCGTCATAAACAATAGGGAAGAATGCTCAAGTACCTCATCCCCTTCGTGCTCATCTGGCCCGTGCTCGCCCTCGCGGCCGAAGCCTCGCCGCTCAGGCGCTACCGCGGGACGCCGGCGCGGGAACTTTTGGCCATGGGGTTCTGCTTCGTCGCCTATTTCATCGTCTGGATCGCTCTCCATCAGGTGGGTAGGGGGCTCACCGGCTCCGAGGCGGTGGCGATCGTTTCCTCCACAGTTCTGTCGCTCCTCGCCGTCACCCCGCTTCTCGCTCTCGGCTACAAAATCTTCGGCGTGAAGCCCGGGGAAGCCGAGTCGCACTGACCGCAGGGCAGCGCACTGCACGGGGGCTCGTCCGAGCTCCGGTTCTCGAAAACAGATGTTTAGCCGCGTGCTCCGCTCTCGGGGCGGCACCGCTCAGGCCTGGCCCAAGGACGGAGGGGTCCAGGTGGGTTGACGGCCAGGTTAACGCTGTTAATATAACGGCGTAAACTTGACACCGTTAACCTTGAGAGGTCAGGGATGACGCCAAAAACTGTGACTCCGGCCCAAGCCGCCGACACGGAGACCGCCATCGAGGAAGCGGCCCGCGACCTGTTGGCGGAGGGTGGCTTGGAGGCGCTGTCGATGCGGGGTGTGGCAGCCCGAGTAGGGGTCAGCGCGACGGCGATCTACAACTACTTCGAGAACAAGGGTGCCCTGGTGAAGCGAGTTGTGAGCCAAGGTTTCGAGCGCTTCACCGGGTATCTGCGGGGAGCGATCGTGGACCTTCCGGTGGGTTCGGCGGAGCGTCTGAAGGCGCTGGGCGAGGCGTACATCCGGTTCGCGTTGGAGAACCGGGAGTACTTCCGGGTGATCTTCGCGTCGCACGCCGAGACGCCTCAGGACATCGGGGAGCTACCGGAGGGTGGTGGCTACGAGCTGTTCCGCCAGACGGTGGTTGACGCGATGGAGGCGGGCACGATTCGGGAAGCGGACCCCGACCTGGTAGTCCTTTACCTGTGGACGCACGTGCACGGGCTGGTGACGCTCATGTTGACGTGCGAGCCTGACGCGAGGTGCGAGCACACGGGTAAGCGGCTGAGTGCTCCCGAGCTGTTCTCGAGGTTCAGTGAGTTTGTGTTCAGCGGGCTGCGGCCCACTGAGGCGTCGCAGGCCGAAACGGGGTCTGTGGTGGTCTCGTAAGAATGGGTGCGGCCCCTCCAAGCAGAATACCAGGCAATCAAGAACTTCAGGAGATAGAGCTGTGTGCGGCATAGTCAGACGTCTGAGCGTGGTACTCGCAGTGACCCTGGCGGCTCATCTCGCGGTGAGTGAGCTGGGGGCGCAGAGCGTCGAGGACCCGTCGTATTCGCTGCAGCGAGTGATCAGCGTGGCGCTGGAGAACAACCGGGACCTGCGGGCGGCGCAGCTGGGCCTGCTCACCGCGGACGCCCAGGTCCGTGAGGCGTGGGGCAGCCTGTTCCCGACGGTCGACGCGAACGTCGGCTATCAAAGGAACCTGGCCATCCAGGAGGCGTTCCTGCCGGCGATCATCTTCGATCCGAACGCGGAACCGGGCGAGTTGATTGGGGTGAAGTTCGGAGCTGACAACAACTGGTCGGCCTGGCTGTACGTCACCCAGCCGATCTTTGACGCCGGCGCCTTCGTCGGAGTCGGCACGGCGGGCCGCTTTCAGGAGTTGCAGCGCGAGGTGGTGAGGGGGCAGGCCCAGCAGGTGGCTTCCCGCGTGCGCCGGACGTACTACCAGGCGCTGCTGGCGCACGAAGAGGTCAGGGTCACCGAGGAGAGCATCGGCAGGACCGAGGAAACGCTGCGGGAGACCGAGGGGCTGTACCGGGCGGGGCTGGCGAGCAGCTACGACGTGCTGCGCCTCGAGGTGCGGTTGGCCAACCTGCGGCCGAACCTGCGGCGCGCACAAAACATGGCGTTGGCCGCCGAGCGCGACCTCTCGGTCGAGCTCGGGATGTCCGAGGTGACGCCGATCCGCGTCGCAGGCCGTCTGCACCAGGTGAACCTCGCCTCGGCGGATGCTAACGAGGGCGCGAACGCAGAACTTCTACGGTTGGTCGGCTTCCGTAACGCGCTCGACGCGTCGATCGAGTCGCTGTACGAGCTGGCGCAGACGATGCGGTCGGATCTGCGGCAGGCGCAGCTCAACTACGAGTTGCAGGACGCCCGCGTAAGGCACGAACGGACGAGCCGCTACCCGCGCCTCAACGCCTTCTTCAACTACGGGATAATCGCCCAGGAGCAGGGTTCCCCCAACTTCTTCGGCGAGAACGAGAATCAGCGAACGACCAGTGCGGTGCTGGGCGTGACGCTCGAGGTTCCGGTGTTCCAGGGCTTCCAGCGCTCGGCTCGGATCGAGCAGCGCGAGCTGGAGCGCGAGCAGTCCCGGGTCCAGCTCGAGCTACTGGAACAAGAGACGGCGAACCAGATCCAGACGGCCCTCGAGGCGCTACTCGAAGCGAGGGAGCGGGCGGAGGCGCAGGGCGGGGCGGTCTCAGAGGCGCGGCGCGGCTATGAGATCGTGACCGCCCAGTACCTGGCCGGCGTCAGCTCGCAGCTCGAGCTGACCGAGGGCGAGGTTTTGCTCAGAGAGTCTGAGTTCGCCTACGCGCAGGCCGTATACGATTACTTGATGGCCCAGGCCGATCTGGATGAAGCGATCGGCGTGGTACCGCTGGTGGACGTGCCGGGCTCGGTTGAGCCCGTGACGTCGGTTTCCGAGTGATGAAAGACAAACAGACAGGTTCACGGCCCATCATGATAAAGAGAATCGGCAGTATAGCCCTGGTCACCGCGCTCGGCGCGGCTCCCGTCGCGTGCAGCCCGTCGTCGTCGACGAGCGAGGCGGAAGCGGGCCAGGATTTCATAAGGACGGTCAACGTCGAGGTGCTCCCGGTCGCCCGCACGGACTTCACCAGTTACGTGCGGTTGACCGGCGAGGTGGAGGCGATGAACGACGTGACGCTGAGCGCCGAAGAGAGCGGCGTCATCGAGCGCTTCTTCATCGAGAAGGGCAGCTTGGTTCGCAGGGGTGAACCGATCGCCAAGATCCGAGACACCGTGCTGCGTGCCCAGGTCGAGGAAGCGATCGCCGCCGCCGAACTGGCACAGGAGCGCTACGAGCGGCAGCGTCGCCTCTGGGAGGAGGAACAGATCGGCAGCGAGATCGCCTACCTGGAGGCCAAGTACCAGTCGGACCTGCAAGCGGCGCGGGTTACTCTGCTCAGGGAACGGCTCGAGCGCACGACGATATCCGCTCCGATCTCGGGCATCTTCGACGAACGCTACGTCGACGCCGGCGAGATGGTCGCTCCCGGCACCCTGGTGGCGCGGGTCGTCGAGGTGGATCGCGTCAAGGTGACGGGCGGCGTGGCGGAGCGCTTCGGCGCGTCGGTGAGCCCCGGCGACACGGCCCGCATTAGTCTCGATGTGCTGCCGAACCAGGAGTTCGTCGGCGTGCTGGGCTACGTGGGCAGCGTCGTGGACGAGCACAATCGTACCTTCCCGATCGAGATCGTGATGGATAACCCCGGCCGGGCCATCAAGGCGAACATGTTGGCCAGTGTGGAGATCGCAAACCTGCGGCTGGGGGACGTGTTCGTGGTGCCGCAGGATGCGATTCAGCGTACCGAGGATGGGTATCAGGTATTCGTGGCGGCGGATCGCGATGGAAGCCTATACGCGGAGGCTCGCCCGGTCAGGCTCGGCCCGATGTATGGGAACCGGGTCGTGGTCGAGGAAGGGCTGAGCGAGGGCGATCAACTGATAGTGCGCGGGCAGCAGTTGGTCGAGACGGGCAATAGAGTGCGAATCGTGAACGAGGCCGAGTTCCAGGCCAGCTGAGAATAGAGGACGAGAGATGTCCGGGTTCATACGTCGCAAGAAAACAGAGGGCAGGTCCGGTAGTCCTGATGGGCCTGGCGGCGACGGGCATGGGCGCTACAAGGAGTTCTGGCTGACATCCTTCGCGGTGGACCATCCCACCAGCGTGCTCGTGTTCGTGCTCATAATCATCATCGCGGGCTTCATTTCCTACATCAGAGTCCCGAAGGAGGCGGCGCCTGAAATCACGATACCGATCGTCGCGGTGAACACCATCTATCCGGGTGTCGCGCCCGAGGACATCGAGACTTTGATCACCCGAAAGCTGGAGGCCGAGCTCAACCAGATCGGTGACGTGAAAGAGATCACGTCGACCTCGGTGGAGGGCTACTCGAGCGTCATCGTCGAGTTCGAGGCCGGGATGGACATGACCGAGGCCCTGCAGCTGGTGCGCGAGAAGGTAGATATCGCGAAGCCCGAACTACCACCGGCGGCCGAGGAACCGATGATCATCGAGTTCAACTTCGCCGAGTGGCCGATCATGCAGGTCAACATCTCGGGTGAGTACAGCCTGGTCCGACTGAAGAAGCTGGCGGAGGACATCCAGGACGGACTGGAGCAGATCCCCACAGTGCTGGACGTCGGCCTATCGGGTGGATTGGAGAGGGAGGTCCAGGTCGACGTCGATCTTGCCAGGCTCAAGTACTATGGGCTCGCCTTCGACGATGTGATCGACGCGATCCGCGAGGAGAACGTTACTACACCCGGCGGCAGCATCGACGTCGGCGACACCAAGTATCTGGTCCGGGTGCCGGGTGAGTTCGAGGATACGCGCCTGATCGAGGACATCGTCATAACGGCCCCGGGCGCCCGACCGGTCTACATCGGCGACGTCGCGACGGTCGACTTCGGTTTCAAGGAGCGTGAGAGCTTCGCGCGGCTCGACGGCCGCTCGGTTGTCACTCTGAGCGTAACGAAGCGGGTTGGCAAAAACATCATCGAGACGGCGGACGCGGTGCGCGCCGCGATCGAGGAGATGCAACCCAGCTTTCCACCGACGACGGTAGTCAAGATCACGTCCGACATGTCGGAGCAAGTACACGAGATGGTGAGCAATTTGGAGAACAACATCATCTCCGGGTTGATACTGGTCGTTGCGGTGCTCCTCTTCGCGCTCGGCATTCGTAACGCTTCGTTCGTCGGCGTCGCGATCCCGCTGTCGATGCTGCTGTCGTTCAGCGTAATTCGGATGGCGGGCATGACGATGAACTTCATCGTGCTGTTCAGCCTGATTTTGGCGCTGGGGATGCTGGTCGATAATGCGATTGTGGTGGTCGAGAACATATACAGGTTCCGCGAACGAGGATACGACAAGAAAGAGGCGGCGAAGTTGGCCACCGGTGAGGTGGCGATGCCCGTGATCGCGGCGACGGCGACGACCCTGGCGGCGTTTACCCCGTTGGCGTTCTGGCCGGGCATGGTCGGCGAGTTCATGAGCTACCTGCCGCTGACTCTGATCATAACGCTCAGTTCGTCGCTGGTCGTCGCACTGGTCATCAACCCGACACTCTGTTCGCTGTTCATGCGACCGGAAGGCGAAAAGGGCCCGGGTCTGACCCGCGAGATGAAATGGGTGGTGATGATCGCGGCGGGAGCGGCGTTCCTGGTCGTGGCCGTCTTCCGGCCGCTCACCGCCGTACTGCTGATGCTCACGGTCGTGGCGGTCTATACCCTGCACCACTACGTGCTGGTGCCGGCGGGCCACTGGGTGCAAACGGTCAGCCTGCCGGCGACGCTGCGGTTCTACGAGCGGGTGCTGCGTTGGTCGTTGATCCACCGTTGGCGTGTCATGGGGTCTGCTCTGCTGGTGTTGGTCTTGTCGGTAATGGCCTTTCAGATGTTCAGTAGAGGGGTTGTCTTCTTCCCAGAGGACATCCCGCCGAGCACGGTGTGGGTGCAGGTAGAGGCGCCGACGGGAACGCGGGCGGATGTCACGGACGGAATCGTGCAGCGTATCGAGGGCGAGCTGGACGATGTGGCCGGGCGTGGCGACTTCGAGTCGGTGGTGGCGACCGCGGGTTCGAGCTCGGGTGACTTTATCACCGGTGGTTCGGGTGGCACGCACGTCGGCACGGTAGCGGTCAATCTAGTGGACTTCGAGGAGCGCCAGCGCGGTTCGTTCGAGACGTTGGAGGAGATGCGTAACACGATCGGCTCGGGAATCGCCGGTGCCGATATCGTGGTGGAACGACCTCAGGAAGGGCCGCCCACGGGCCTGCCCGTCAACATAGAGATCAGCGGCGAAGATGCAGTGCTGCTGAAGCGACTGGGCGATGAGGTCGTGGCGATCTTGTCCAACTCGCCGGTCGCGCCGAAGCTCGAGGGCCTGGAGAGCGATATGGCGGATGCGCGGCCCGAGCTCACCGTCGAGGTCGATCGCGAGCGGGCGCAGATCTTCGGCGTGAATACACAGAAGATCGGGTTCATGGTGCGGAGCGCGATAAACGGCGTCGAAGCCGGCGAGTTCCGGGACGGTGAAGACGAGTACGACATCGTCGTGCGGCTCGCCGAACCCTACCGCCGCGACCTGAACTCGCTGGCTGACCTGACCGTGGTTGCCGAGGACGGTAGCCAGGTGCCGCTCCCCTCGGTCGCCAGCTGGACAGTCAACGAGAGCTTCAGCGGAATCAACCGCAAGGACTTGGACCGCGTCGTGACGGTTTCATCGGATGTCCGGTCGGGCTACAACGCCAACGCCGTACTGGCCGAGGTGCAGGCCGAGCTGTCCGATTTCGCCGCAGCGCTTCCTCTCGGTTACCGGCTCGACTACACGGGCCAGCAGGAGGAACAGCAGGAGTCGGCGGCGTTCCTGATGAGCGCGTTCGCGACCGCGCTGCTCTTGATCGCGTTCATCCTGGTCTCGCAGTTCGATTCGGTTCTGCGACCGCTCATCATCCTCAGCTCGATCATCCTGTCGACGATCGGCGTGCTCATAGGCCTGCTGGTGTTCGGCATGCCGTTCGGGATAATCATGAGCGGTGTGGGTGTGATCAGCTTGGCTGGCGTCGTAGTGAACAATGCAATCGTGCTGATCGACTACATCCGCCTTTTGCGCGAGCGCGATGGGTTTAGCTGGACCGAGTCGCTGGTGCGGGGCGGCATGACGAGGTTCCGCCCGGTGACGCTGACAGCGATCACCACGGTGGTGGGGCTCATCCCGCTGGCCATCGGACTCAACATCGATTTCTACGGGTTCTACGGCCGTCTGCAGCCGAACTTCTTCTGGGGCGGCGAGCAGGCGGCGTGGTGGGCGCCGATGGCGATAGCCGTGATCTGCGGCCTGACCTTTGCCACGGTGCTGACCCTGATTCTGGTCCCGGTGATGCACACGTTCACCGACGACGTGGCGGACTTCTTCGAGCGCCACTTTACTCATCGGCGCGATGAGGTGGATGATGAGGAGACGGTCGGCGAGGCGGAGGTGGCGGAGGCGGTGCCGGCTTAGCTGGGAATCGCGAATCCCTGAGTTATTGACTAAGAGACTAATAGAGCATCTGAATGCAGATCCAGCGGCACTTCTGCACTCAGATGCTCTCTTACTCTATTGGTCTGTTACTCCCTAGCCTCCTACCGTAGTCAGCGCCTCGAAGATCGGCAGGTAGAGTGCGACGACCATGCCGCCCAAGATGAAGCCGACGACTACGATCAGGCAAGGCTCCATCGCCTTCATCAGACGTTCGACCGCCGTATCGACCTCACCCTCATAGAAGATGGCGATCTTCTCGAACATCTCGTCCAGGTGGCCGGTCTGCTCGCCGACCTCGACCATGCGTGCAACGAGACGCGGTATACTGCCCGTTTCGGAGAGCGGCTTGCTGATCCCCTGACCTGCCTCGATGGCCGGGCGCGCCCGGAGTAGCGCCCGCTCGAGCACTACATTGCCGGCTGTCCCAGCCGACGAGATGAGGGCGTCGATCAGGTTGGCGCCTGCCGTGAGGAGAGAAGCCATGCTCTGTGCGAAGCGAGCGACCGCCGCCTTACGGATAAGGTCGCCGAGGACCGGGATACGCAGGAACAGACTGTCGAAGAAAAGGCGGCCGGAGCTCGTGCCGTACGCCTGACGCAAGAAGATGGAGCCGCCGATCACCACCCCCAGCAGGATCAGCCAGTTCGACTGCAGCCAGTCCGACATGTTGATCAGGACCTGTGTCGGGTAGGGGAGCGTGAGACCGCCCGAGGCGAACATCGTCTGGAAGGTCGGAACGACGAAGGCGAGCATCACAGCGGCGCTGGCGAAGGCGACGAACAAGATGATCGCCGGATAGACCAGCGCGGTCTTCACCTTGCCGACTAGCGCCACGCTCTTCTCGAGGTATACAGCGAGTCGCGTCAGGATGGCGTCGAGCACGCCGCCCTGCTCGCCGGCCTCCACCATGTTGACGAAGATGTCGCTGAAGACGTGCGGATGCTCCTTCATGGCGTCTGCCAGGCTCCTGCCGGCCTGCACATCGATGATCACCTGGCCCAGCGCTTTCTTGAGGCGGCGGTCTTCGGACAGGTCCTGACAGATCTCCAGGCTGTGAACCAACGGTACGGCGGCATCGATCAAGGTGGAGAACTGGCGCGCGAAGAACGCCAGTGCCAGCGGCTTTGCTCGGCCGCGGAACGAAACGCTTCTTGTCTTTGAGGCGGGCTTGACCCATTCGGGGATCAGCCGGTTCTGCACCAGAGCTCGAGTGGCGTCTTCGGCGGTGACGGCCTGGAGCACGCCCTCGCGGACGCGACCGTCAACCGTATGCGCTCGGTAAGACCAACCGTTCACGATTACCTCTCGGTTTTCGTCAGTCCAGGACTTCGAACCAGTGTCTTCCGGCCAGGAGTCTTGGCACGTTAGCCCTCGCTAGTGCTCGGGCCGTAGAGCAGCTGCTGTATTGAAGTGTCGTGCCACCGCGGAGGTAGCTGAGCTCGGACGTGCTAATGCCGCTACGTACGAGAAGGCCGCCGTTGAGGTTGGTCGTGCCCCTGAAGTCGGCCTTACCCTGGACGATGATTACGCCGTAGTACTCGAATTCACCTGTGACCTCGAGATCGCCGTCGATCAACAGGACGCCTTGTCCGATTCCAGCACCCGTCAGCTTGAGGTCGCCGGCCACATGAACTACGGGCAGGTACTCCCAACAAGCCCCGTCGGGGTTGGCTGGGTCACCCCAGTTTGTCGGCACGGACTCGGCGCAGCCCCCCTCCGCGTCGGTCTCCGGCAGGAGGGTATCGAACAAAGTTGTGCCGAAGAAGTGCTTGTCGGCTATGCGAGTCAGGTCCTCATAGGTCAGATCGCCGAATTGGGTGAAGTCGCTGTCGTCTATTGAGAGATCCTGGTCGAGAGGCGGTGTCCCTTCAAAGACGGGACGCCCGGTCACAGTCAGGCTGTCGAGATTCCTCATCATGACGCCGGGTATGTCGGAGCGGTCGGGGTCGCAGAGGCCGCTCCAGGTGGTAGGCGGTACGTCGATCCCAGATACTTTCACACCGGCGCCGACCCCCATCACGTTTAGGGCACCTTGTGTCTTCATCGCCGCGTCACAGCACGTCGACACCCCGACATCGACTTTGACCATCGTGACGATGACCCGTTGCGCGGTGCCCGTCTGGCCGGGACGTCCGACTGTCTGCAGTCGGTAGAGCGGAGGGCTATCGACTCGCCCGTCATCGACCCTTAGTACTGTGGTCTGGTACTGGCTGCCGTCGGGTAGCGTACGCCAGAGGGTGGTTACGCTGTCGCCCGGGTCGAGCAGCCTGTATCGAGAGCTGGTCCAGGTGCCGATGACCTGGTTCGCGCCGGCATCGGCGGCGTACAACGCCCTCAGGCTGAGACGGATGCCGGTGTTGGCCGTGGCGTTGCTCTGTGAGACATAGAGGCCGGCGAGGGCCACCAGCGTCAGGACGACGATGACGAATACAGCGGCCGGTATCGCGAAACCGTCATGTCGGCGGGCACGATCTATCAGTTGTACTGCTTTCATTGATTTCTCGGCCTCACTGTTGAGGTGAGAGTATCGAGCCGCTCGTACGGTTCGCTCTCCGCCACGAATGTCAACTCCAACCTGGCGACGCGAGCGGGGTTGGTAGTCGACTGACCGACCGCGTCGAAGTAAGCGAACTTGAGCCCAGTACCGTCCCCAGTGAACGGTCCAACCAGGATCTCCGTCCGGCTACCGTCGCTTCTGGTCAGCCACCAGTCGTCCCTGTTTTCCTCCAGGCTGTACGTGTAGCGGTGGAAAGCGCGTACCGGTGCGCCTGCCGGTATGCCGGTGAGCAAACCGCCGACCCGGACTACCAGCTCGACCGCTGGGCCGCTGGAGTAGGGACAGTTGAGCGACGAAGCTTCCTCCGACTCGGTCTCCCGTTCCCGCACCAGCCAGCCGTTCGGGTGATAGATCAGCAAGCTGTCGCCTTCCAGTTCGCCCATGCGGCCCTGAATGTTGAAGAGCCCAAGCTTGCCGCCCCCGCTGTCGACGGCGCAGACGATTCCGAAGCCCACGGGTGAGCGGAGGCTGAGGCTGTCGGGGCTCGTGGCCACGAGGTCGCCTTCGGAAGCGCTGGCGTCTCTGAGATCGGCCGACAAGACGGCGTTGGCCAGGCGCAGGGCGTCGTGGCGATACGTAGCCGAACGCTCCTGGGTGTACAGCCTCTGCTGGTAGATGAGGACCTGGTAAAGCGCGGCGGCGACCACGGAACCGAGTACGATGACCACCATGAGCTCTGCCAGGGTGAAGCCCCTGCGGCGCCGGTGCATACGTAGATCCATCATGGTACCAGCCTGTAAGCGACCACCGTGTCCCACACAGAGATCGCTTCGCTTGGCGTGTAGTGCGTGACCAGGAAGATCTGACGGTGCGAGTACCTTTCCTCGATCAACCACTTCGACGCCCCGAACTCTGTCTCCCTGGATCCGTCCCTCAGGCTGTCGTAAGGGACGGCCAGCAGCCGCTCGACCTCCGACTGCACGAACTCCGCCGCCTCGAGCTGTACTCGGGAACGCGCCAGTGTGCGCGAAGAATACATTCCGGAGGCGGCCAAAGAGATCACCACCACAGCCAGGAGAACTACACCGACCATTAGCTCGACGACCGAGATGCCGCGGTCGTCCAGTCGACTGCATTCGCTAATCTTCATACTCGAACTCGAAGTCCAGCACCCGACCCGTCGGACTCACATAGACCACCTCGGCTCGTCCTCGAAGGGCGAGCGCGATCACGGCACCGGGTTGGGTACACGTCGATGATGTCGTTCCGATGCCTCGCCCGTTGAAGCAAAGGCTCGATCGATTGCTCTCGAGGTTCACGTTCAGCTCTTCCGCGAAGTTGAAGTGGCCCAGCGTCACCACTTTGCCCCCGCCAGCCAGCGCCGTGTCCACCTCCACCCATACTCGGTCGTGCTCGCTGTCCAGGCGCAGTACCGCCGAGCGGCCGAAGCGGATCGCCGTGGCCCGGGTCAGCGCGATGGATGAGACCAAGGCGTGGCGCGCGTTGTGGACCGACGCCGAGACCCGGGTCCGCCCGATGGCGGGCAGAGCGATGGCGTAAACCACCGCCAACATCACCAGGGCGATCATGATCTCGAGGAGCGAGAAACCCGCTCTCGGCCTGCACGGCTTCACCGAGTGCGCCGTCAGCTGGCGGCACGGTGCGCCGCGTCGGGTCAAGTTTGGTAGTATGCGTAACAAAATACTACGGTGCCCGAAGCTGGGCGGGGGATGGAAAGCGACTGTAGCCCACATATACGATTGCAATCCCCGTGCCGTATGGCGGTTGGGAAACGTTGGATGTAAGTCGTTGTTTTTATTGAAGATAGCTACGCCGCGTCGAACTGGGCGGGAGGACTGGGGACGACCTGCCCGGTCAAGCTGACCAATGTATTGCAGACTGCAAGACCGACGGCCGGGAAACCGGTGGGAGATTGGGGAAACCGGAGGCGGTGTGACCCTCGTAGTGTTGGGGGTCCAGCATACTCGGGGCTGCCGGCGGAGTGCTGGGACGTCGTGGCGCGGTCGGCCGGCGGGGCCCTAGATTGGTGCGTTCCCAGATACGTGCTATTCCCGGCTCTCCACTAGACACAGGGGGTTGAGACAATGGCGGGATTCACGGAGCGTATGGTTGGAGCTGCCACCCTCAACATCTCGACGTACGAGGAGGTGGAGCACGATCAGACGGCGACGGGCCAGGCGGCAGGTGTCGTTGCGCTGGTGGCGGTGGCCAGCGCGATCGGCTCGTACGGGATGGGTGGCCTGTACGGATCGTTGGGCCAGGTGTTCTCGGCGTTCATCGGCTGGGTCGTGTGGTCTGCGGTCACGTTGCTGATCGGCACGAAGGTGTTCGGTGGTACGGCGGACATGGGCGAGATGTTGCGGACGCTCGGTTTCGCGCAGTCGGTTGGCGTGATCAAGGTACTCGGTATAGTACCGTTGCTGGGCTGGATCGCCGGTCTTGCGGCGGGAATTTGGATGCTCGTCTGTGGCGTGGTGGCGATTCGCCAGGCGCTCGATTTCACGACGGGCAAGGCGATCGGCACGGTGGTCCTGGGCTGGTTGGCGATGATGGCGCTGGGCCTGGTGCTGGCGGGAGTATTCGGCGCGTTCTCCTGATTCGCTGAAGGAAACGCACGGGCGGGTATTTCGAGATCGCCAACCGGGAACCCGCGAGCTGCGCTCCGCATTTGCTAAACGATCGAGTAGCAACAACTCCATCGGACGGAGCCATGTGCGGAGAGAGTGTAGCCAGTCACCGCAAGGTGGTTAGAGAGCGACGTAGCGGGCGTGTCGCGCGTTCGGTCTGCGCCGCTCTCTTCTTTGCCGTAACGGTGAGCCCGGCAACGGCCCAGACGTCGGCGGGATCGGCGTCAGCCGATGGCACGGTGACAGGTAGAGGGGCCAGCGTCCGCATGTACACGCTCCTCGAGAAGACGATCTTCAAAGTGGACGTGTTGACCGTCGAGGTTTGGCTGGGTGACGGGGATGCGCAGCGGATCCAGGAGATGGTGGCCGCTGGCCGCTACAGCTCAGACGTGGCCGACGCGGTCGCCGAAGTCGCCATTCACTCGGAGGACGCTCTCGTGCGCCTCGAGTTCGTGCGCGACGCGAGCTTCGAGCAGTTCCTGGATGGCGTCGATGAGAATCTGCGGCTCGTTCCCAGGGCAGGCATCATACCCGATGCCGACTATCAGCAGATCTCAGACAACCTGCCGCGCTGGTTCGCCTTCCTGGCCGAGCGGGGAATCCACAAGGGCGACAAGATAACTTACCGAATACGCGGCGACGCTCTACGCACACGCTACCTGGCCGCCGACGGACAGGTCTTGCTCGACCAGACGGACGTCGGCTCTTCGGCGCGGCTGTCGGTGCTGGGCAGCTACTTCGTTGAAAAGTCGGAATTCCGCAGGGGGCTCGTCTCGTCGCTGTTTGCCGGCGGCTAGTTCGACATCGGACAGCCGACAGCCCACAATCGAGTTCTCTAAACCTAAATTCAATACAAGATACAGAGCACGGCGGAGGCCACGTCCGGAAACGGTAACCGAGCCTGGCGTGAACGGCCAGAGTGCCGTTCTTCGCAGTCACAATGACCGGTCGGGCTGGTCGGGGCGGGGTTACCGGGGGCGTCTCACGGGATCTAAGCCTTTATTATCTATAGAGTTAGGTGTCGGTACCGGTGGCGGCATGCCGAATGCAACGGGAAGCGGTGCAAAGTTCCGGCGGTCCCCGCAGCCTGGAAGAAGAGAAGGAATGCGAGGCATGAGGCCTGGCAGGCGTCTCAGGGACGTAGGGGGAGTCACGATGCTCGAGCTGATCGTCGTGGCGCTGCTCATCGGGGTAGCGGCCGCGATGGCTCTGCCTCGTGCTCTTCACAGGTCACCGCGACACGAGCTTACGACGGCGGCGAAGCAATTGACCCGCAATCTGGAACAGGCGCGCACGCGAGCGCTGTCGGCCAAGCGGCTGGTTCGAGTGAGGTTCGACGCGTTGCAGAACTTCTACACGGCCTTCATGGATACGACGGAGGCGCGCAGCGGAGAGATCTTCGAGGAAGCGGTGGAGGTCCACGAGGCCAAGATCGTCACGCATGGGTCGCTGGGTGGGCTTCCGGGCGTTGAGTTGCCGAGGCAGGTGAGGTTCGGTGCGGGTGATGCGTCAGCCGGCCCGCTCGGCGAGGCGACGAGCGACCCGGTGCTGCTGGACAACGATTACGTCCAGTTCAACAGCCGTGGCATGGTGACACCGCTGGGCGCGGACGGTGTGATCTTCCTGACCCACGAGGAAGACCCGGCTCTCGTGGCGGCGGTGACGATTTCCGGTGCCGGTGCATTTCAGACCTGGCACTACCGCAACGGCAACTGGGAGCGATGAGGATGAAGACGCGACCGCTATGCAGCGAGGGCGGTTTCAGCATCCTCACGGTCTTGATCGCCATCGTGCTGGTCACGGTGGCGGCTGTGGCCTTGTCGGGGACGACGGTATATGTGCTGTCGCTGCAGACCGAATCGACGGTGCGTTCGACGGCGACGGGCATCGCCTCGGCGTACATGGAGTCGGTGAAGACGCGCCGGGTTTCGGCTCTCAACTCGGAGGTGGAAGCCGTTGTCGACGAGGTGGGCGATCCGGATGCGAGCGGGGATTACGTGCGCTTACTGACCGTGGAGGGCGGTCCGGTGCCGAGGTCGAAACTGGTGACCGTCACCGTGAAGTATCCGCGAGGGCGAGCCAGGATGGGACAGGTAGAGCTGGTCACGATCGTCTATGAGGGGGTCGAAGCGGGGTGATGACAAGGCCCCGTCGTAGCCAGCCCCGGCTTTAGAGCCGGGATTTTTTTTGGCCTCTCGAACCTCCGGGCCGCTCGCCGGTGCTGGAACGGGGGCCCATCTATGGTTTATTATTAGATACCGGGACGCGCCGGTCTCTCATCAAAAGGGGTTAGACGGTCATGTGCCTCTGGAACGGTCGATACGGATGGCTGGGGCTCGCGCTACTGGTATGTTCGCTGGGGGCGGCCACGGCCTGCCAGGAAGATGAGGTCTTTCTGCCGGGGGTCTTCCCGGACGCGTCAGGGTTCTGGTCGGGCCAGTACCGAGTTAGCGGCTGTGCCCTGTCGGGGTCGAACGACCCCTTCTTCTGCGACGAGGTCTTCTTCAACGGTGCCTGGCTGATCCTCGAGCTGGAGCTCGATCAGAGTGGCGCGCAGCTGGATGGCTGGATCTACCAGGGTGAGCTGGTTGGGGACGTGCAGGGGGTGGTCGATCAGGACGGCGTGGTCACCCTCGATGGCGTCATCGGTGGAGTAGGTGACGACTTCACAACGGAGATCCTGGCCTGGCAGGCGGGTCTGAACGGTGACACGCTGTTGGGTAGTTGGAGGTTCTGGGTGGAGGACAATGCCGGGCAGGGCTTCGGCGCTGCCACGGTCGATGCCGGGTTGACGCTATACGGCCCCAGCGTCGTGAAGTTCTTCGGTTGTGCGGCCGAGGGTGATCTGGGTCCGGACGAGCAGTTGTCCGACGGACTCGACGGCACCGATTGCCAGCTGGCCACGGGGATGTACGTCGAGGGGTTGGAAGACGGCGCTTCGTTCGACGTTTACGAGTTCACGGGCGCCGCCGGCGATTCCATCGAGTTCACGCTGCGCTCGGAAGATTTCGATGCGTTCATGCTGGTCGCCTACCTGGACGAGGAGGTCTTCTGGTGGGACGACGACAGCGGCGAGGGCACTAACCTCACCGACGCCGCTTTCACCCTGGTATTCGATGTGTCGGAGACCGTCCTGATCATCGCCTCGTCCTTCTGGCCCGGTGAGGCGGGTGCCTACACGCTGGGTGCCGAACTTCTTGAACCGCTGCCCGGGGCGGCTCAGACGGCTCCGGCGGATCGCGAGCCGGGTGGCCGCGTCAGGGCTCTGGGGGGCGGCCTTGTAAAGCAGGGTCCCGGGGACGCTGGAGCGGCGGAGTCTCCGGGCCGGCCCTTCAGGCGCCTCTCTGAACTGGCGCCCGGGCCGGGGAAGTAGCGGCGGTCTTCCGGTCCCGCAAAGAAGAACCCCGCATGGGCAGGGCGCCCATGCGGGGTTCTGGCGTCTTCGGATCTCGCTTTCGTCAGTACGATTCCCTGAAAGCGGCCCGGAATACCTGGCCGACGACGGGAGTGCCGGGCGGCAGGCTGTCGGCGAACTCGAAGCGGTTGTCGAAGCTCCAATCGCGGACGGGTCGCACGTAGGCGCCGTTGCCGATGCCTCCCATGCTATCGGCGTGCTGGGGCGCGTAGAGCGCGACGAACGAGCCGACGATCTTCATCACACACCTGCTACCGCACACGTTCCAGTTCTCTGCCAGCCTCCACCAGCCGGTCCCGCCGTATGCCGGAAGCGAGCACCCCGCGTCGTCGTGGTAACAGCCGACGTTGCCCTCTCCGACGCCGGTGATGACGGCGACGTACTGATCGGTGTGGGTGGCGCGATTGCATCTCGAGTCTCCGGCATCTCTGCATCCCAAGGATGGGTTGTTGTAGTCGGTTTGCGCGTCCGCATCATCCCACGTGTTCGAGAGCGTACCGATCCGGTCGGCGAAGACCGAAGCCGGTTGCCAGTTGATGGTGTTGTAGTCGCCCTGTATCCACAGCGGGTACTCGCTGCCGACGGTGAGCTGGCCGGGTAGCTGGGCGCCGTTGCGCAGCCTCAGGACCGGGAAGTAAATGTCGTTGTTGCGGGTGCCATCGTTGTGGGGGTCGGTGGTGCCCGGGTTGGTGACGGTAGCCTCCTTGAACTCGACGTAGATGATCTGCGCCGTCTCACCGGTGTTGTTGATCCAGGTTCTCAGCTGGGCGACGTCGATGTTCATTACGTCCAACCAGCCCTCGTGGCCGTTGTCGTACCACTGCTCCCAGCGGAAATCAAAGATTTGGCACTTGGTCACGTCGTCGGGCGCCGCGCCGCCGAACGGTCGCTCAACGGTGATAGTGGGTAGCAGAGCCGGTGCGTCGCCCGGCGGACTGCCGCCGCAGACGGCATTCTTGTCTTGGTGGGTCCCCAAATCGACCGTCACGTGCATATCGGCCTTCCAGGCGAACTTCACCGCACGCTCGGCCGGGCCGTCGTTCACCGGGTCCCTTGGCTCGACCAGGGCGCGAGGTAGTACGCCGGCCGGCAGCGGGAGTGTCAGGCTGTCGACGCCGTAGGCTGCCGTTCGTAATCTGTCATCGAAGTCCGCGTGGCTCCTCGCCTTGAACATATCGGGGTCGGGCGTGTCCTCGCTGTCGAACGTCAGCTGCACGTCGGTGCCCGACTTGTCTTTGATGAAGATGCCGATGTTCCCAACATCCTCGTGCCAGAACATCCCGTCGCGGTGGATCTCACCGGGCGTAGTCACGAGCGAGTGGAAATGCAGGTCCGAAGCGGCGAGGAAGAAATCGCCGTTGGTGTGCACGCGGCCCAGATGGTCCTTCCGAGAACCCGCGTAGTCCTCCATGTTGCCCTCGAAGAAAATGGCGAACTGGAAGATCGGGATCGCCTGACCTTTGGCTCCGAGGACTACCGCGCCGTGGTTGTCCATGGCGTCGGTCACACGCGACGTTATGGTAAAGTTCTGGGTCAACGAGTACATGCCCGAGAACGGCCCGTCGCTCAACGTCTCCGTGATCTGCGGCCCGTTCTTCACCACCGCCAACTCCTCGAACGTGAATCCTTCCAGCGCTGGCGCAACGATGTCTGCCAGCTCGGTCGAGTCCACGACGCCATCGTTTTGCAACGCGGTCTCGATCTGGCTGAGCGCCGCCTCGGCACCGGCCTCGGCCGCATAGAACACGCGGGTTCCGAAATAGTCCGCCGCCGCGGTGCGTGTCACGCTCATCGACGCTTCTACTGCCGCCGCGATGACCACGGCCGCGAGCACGATCACCAGCAGCGTGGTGAACAGCGCGATCCCCCCCTCACCCCCGGCGCGCCAGCCGCGCCTCCGGGATGGCCCGGTCTCCAGGCGCCGCCCGAGAAGTCGCTCCGACTGCTGCATGAAACCCATCCTCGATTCCTGTTTCTTTTCGCGGGAAGCTGCACCGGCGGGGAGACCGTGCGGTATCGGCGCGGACCGTTGAGGGCAAGAAGCGGACCCTCCATCGCATCTCCAGCCGGACCGGTTAACTCTTTGTTCTCTTGTGAGTTACACCGACGAGGCCGGCCAGTGTTACCGACTCGGGACGGGGGTGGGAGCGGCGGGGTGGACAGATTACCGGAGCTGCCGGTCAGCCTGACCGAGTCGATCTGCGAGAGCCTCTGACGAGGAGGTTGGCCCGGGGCCCTAATAGATTGCCACTAAAGGGATTAGGACGTTGAGACCGCGGCGGCATGCGGAATGCTCAAGCGCAAGGGCGCGGGCGGTTGAGCAAGGTGGCGCCGGCCCGTCGTCAACGAAGGAGTCGAGTCATAGTGAGCCGCATTCATGCAAGCCTAAGGGATAGGGGCTTCACGCTCATCGAGCTGATGGTGGGCTTGCTGCTGGGTACGGTCATCATCACGGCAGCGATCAGCTTCCTGATCACCCACATGCGCTCGTTGGAGGGCAGCGACATCCGGGAGAACGTTGTCCGCAACGACCGCTACATCGGCGCACTGCTGCGGCACGACTTGCAGATGGCGGGCATCGACATAGAGAGCAGCACCGAGTTCGGCACGGTGGGGGCCTGGCCGGGCTCGAGCGGCGACACGCTGCTCGTGCTTTACGTACCGTACGACCCGGAACCGGCACCGATCCACGACATCGATCCCACCCAATTTCAACCGCCCGCGGGTGAGGGTACGTGCGGCGAGCGCTGTATCGACGTGTTGTTCAACATGTCCGAGCCGGTCGAGCTTAGGGAAGGTGATCTGGCACGCCTCGAGGTGAACGGAGTGCGACGGCTGATCGTGGTCAACGATGTGACCGTCGATGGCTTCGCGCTCGAGGTCTCGTTTACCGCCGCCGACACTTTACTCCGTCAGCCGGCGGGATTGAACGGGAACCTCCAGGTCGAGGTGCCGGGCACGTTCATTCAGAAGCTCCAAGCGATTATGTTCTACGTGGACGACCAGGATCGCTTGATTCGGGCGGATCGGCTGAACATGGACGGCACGCCCGATGGTGAGATCGTCGCCTATGGCGTGGACGAATTCGAGATAACCGTAGTCTTCGAGGATGGGGACGAGCTCGAGCGACCTAATCCCTACGACACGGATTACTCGAACGACTATGACGACGTTATCGGCGTGAAGGCGCGTGTGACGGTGCGGGCGGAACGGACCGACCCGAGAGTGAACGGGGGCGAGCTACTAACGAAGACGTCGGTCTGGTACGTGTCGCCCAGGAACCTTCGTTACGAAAAGAACCGCATTTAATCATGAGCTCCGGCTGCCGTGACGATGGCCCGCAGTCGCCGGCTGCGGGCTTTTTCACGTGCGGCGAAGGGCCTCCGGTCAGTCGAGCGCCTCGGCGGCCCCGAGCTCGTGCGGCTGCGCGATGACGTACGCCACCAGGGACGCCTCGGTCGCCCAGTCGAGCGTGTAGTCCATCAGCGTCGCCTGGCGGAGCAAGTCCTCGCTCCCTTGTCCCGTCCGCATCCTGCGATCGGCGAGCACCAGATGAATCGCCCGGCGCAAGATCTGCCAGTGGAGAAGCAGCGCGCTCTCCGGCACGCCCTGCTGCCGGTAACGGCGGCCCAGCTTCTCGGCGAACGCGTAGCTGGGCACCTCGTCGCCGATGCGCTTCCAGGTGGCGGCGGCCAGCTGGGCCGTCAGGCCGGAGATGTCTTCCGGTTGAAGCTGCTGGGCGAAAGCGCGGTAGGGGAGGTTGGCCGCGACGAGCCTGTAGCGGTTGGCGATGTCTTCGGCTCGGTGGATCAGGGTTTCCACGACCGAGGTGTGGTCCGGCGCCTTGGCGTCGGTCTGTCCGGCGAGGATCCTGTAGTCTGGCACGGCTAGTCTCCCCCCACGATGGCGGTTCGCGTACTACCGCGTCTTGTTGGGGGGGTGCCGCGGGTGGTGGGACAGGGTGCAACCTACAGTAACAAGTCAGGGCGGCCCCGTCAAGTCGGGGCGGCACAACGACATCCGGGACCGGCCCCTAGGGTTTAACGTTTTCCGCCCCCAGCCGTCTAACAGTCGGAGAGATCGGAATCGGGTCCGCAGGCCCGGCTTCCCCGTCGAGCAGGGCGGAATCCTAGAGGAGGGAGAAATGAGAAAGCCAACTATCAACACGCTGCTCGCCCTGGCGCTCGTGGGCGGTCTGGCGGCCTGCGACGAAAGTAGCGTGCTCGGCCCGGACAACGGGGTCGAGAGCACCATCATGCAGCTCATGGTCGACGAGGACCTCACCGAGGCGCTGATCATCGACGTCGAAGCGGCCATAGCCGGCGTGCTGGACGCACCGGCGCCGTCGAGCGTCGCAAGCCTCACCGAGCCGAACCCGGACGCGGCCGATCAGGCCCGCGCCCTGTTGGAGCAGGCGCGGGAGAGGTTCCGCCTGGCGCGTCAGGCCTGGATCCGTGGGGACACGCCGGAGGCGGCGGCGCAGGCTTTGGAAGGCCGCTTGCTCGTCGCCGAAGCGATGGTCTTGGTCCTCGGCGAGGAAGCTTACGTGCAGCTTCTGGAGCGTGTCGATCAGATCATCACGTGGCTCGAGGAACAGGTCGACGAGGAAGCCTCCGAGCTGTTGAGCCGCATCCGCGAGCTGAAGGCCGAGGCGGAAGCGAATTACCTGACCTATCAGGACACACAGGACAACGCCGATCTGCATGCCGCGGTTGAGCGGCTGCTGCTGGCCGTTCAGATCGCACACCGCGAGCGCGTCCATCATCGGCGCCAGCACATAGTGCGTCACGCTCAGCACTCGATCTTCATGGCAACCATGGCTCTGGCGTTGGCCGAGGAGGTCGCGGGCGAGTTCACACCTGAGCAGCAGCGCGTGTTCCGGCACGCCGTGCACCTGCGTAACGATGCGGTGCTGGCACTCGATGCCGGCCGCTGGCGGCTCTCGCTCGCCCTGTCACAAGCAGTGGTGAATCTCGGACTGGTGGTCGTGATCCTCGATCCCGACCTGCCGGAGAGCCCGGTCCTTGCACTGATCGCCGTCAGCGAAGGCGCGCTCGAGCAGGCCGAGCTCGCTCTCGGTGATCCGCCGTCCGACGAGTTCCTGGCGGCATTACTGGTGCATGCGAGGCTCGTGCAGGTCCGTGCGATCCAGATCTCGGACACCTTCCCACGCCGTGCGGTCCACATCCTGTGGTACGTCGGCGTGACGGCTCGAGCCATCACCGAAGCGGCATCGGCAAGCTAGTAGAACGAAGTACTGCCAAGTCAGCGGGGTCGCTTCCATAACGGGAGCGGCCTCGCTTTCTTAGAAGCCGCGTCTCTTGCGTCGCAGTTCCTGCAGGTAGGTGTGCAGCGTCAGGAACTTCTCGAATACGACCACGCCCTTGCCTTTGCGCCCGATCTCTGCCAGCAAGTCTTTCAGCCGGCCGCGGCGAATCACGTAGAAGCGAAAGGTCTCGGCGAAGTCCTCCAGCGGGTGCTTCGAGGCGTAGGATGTGACATAGTTTACCGGGGTCTCGGAGATCGTCCGCCTGCGAAACGAGACCCAACTCTCGTCGACGCCGCGATAGGCTTTGCTGACGTCGCCGAAGGCGTTGCGAAAGCGTCGCGAGCGGGCGAAGCGCCAGTGGTGGAAGAGGAAGCTGTGGCCCAGCTCGTGGGTGATGAGCCCCACCAGGTTGGGCCAGGAGATCTCGTCGCGGCGCTCGACGAGGCGGCGCTCGATCTCGACGACCTTCGGAAAGTTGGGGTCGACTCCCGAGATCCCCGGTCGCACGAGGATTCTGTAGCCCCAGTCGGGAACGTGTGCAGCGCGGAACAGGCCGCGCACTCGTTGCAGCGCCGGCCGCAGCAGGTCCCTGCCGGTGGCGTCCTTGCCGCACCAGGGGCAGTGGTCCATCAAATCGTCGACCCCGCCCTCGCAGTGGGGACATTCGCCGTCGAACTCGTCGTCGAACGGCCAGTGTTGTTGGCGGCCGCACCAGGGGCAATAGTCCATCGGGTACTGCACGCCGCCGCGACAGCTCACGTAGGGACAGCGCGCGTGGTAGAGAAAGCCGCGCGGCTTCTTCAGCGGCTCCTCGCTCGACGCTTCGTCGGCGATCTTCCTTCCGCACCAGGGGCAGAACCAGAAGCTGTCGGAGACGATCCAGCCGCAGTAATAGCACTCACAGCCGGTTTGGTTGCGCTCATCGCGCCAGGTCAGTCGCTTGGCGCAGTCGGGGCAGAAGTGCCAGTAGCGGCGCAGCTTGCGCCCGCAGCGCGTGCAGTCGCCTGCGACCCAGGTCTCCGATTTAAGCTTTGTCATACCGTGTCAGGGCCTCGCGAACGATGCGTTCGATGAACTGGTTGTAGTCCATACCTGCTCGCTCGGCCGAGTTGGCCATATCCTCGCCGAACGAGATGTAGGGGTTCGGATTGACCTCTATCACGTAGACCTGCTGGTCTTTGGTGAGGCGAAAGTCGACGCGCCCGTAATCGCGGAGCCCGAGCGCCGTGTAGGCGAGCGTGGCGGCACGATGTATCTCCTCGAGCGTCTCGTTCCCGATGCGCCGTGCGAAGATGTTTTTGATCCCCCAACGATTCCGATACTCGAGGTCCCACTTGGCACTATAGGTAGCGATCCTTTTCGCGGGATCATCGATCTCTTCGAAGATCAGTTCGATAGTCGGCAAGATTTCGAGCCGCCTGTTGCCGACAATACCGACGTACAATTCGCGACCGTCGATCAACTCCTCGGCAATCGCTGATTGATTGAGACTGCGATGGATAAACTCGACACGCTCGCGCAGGCTGGCGTAGTCACCGACGACGGAAGATTGGGCGATCCCGACCGATGCGTCTTCGTGCGTTGGCTTCACGATGAGCGGAAAGTCGATGTCCGGTTGACTGACCTGTTCGTCGACCGGGTAGACGGCGAAGCGTGGAACTTTGATCGAATCGTACTCTAGGATCTTCTTGCTGGTCGCCTTGTCGCGGGCCAGCAGTAGCGCCTCGGGCGGGGAACCGGTGTAGCGGTAGCCCTTCATCTCGAGCAGGGCCGTGACGCCGTAGTCGTAGCGGGGCTTGCCCATGAACGACTCGGTGGCGTTGAAGACGAGCTCGGGCTCGAAGCTCTCGAGGCGGTCGAGCAGACGGCGAAGGTTCTCGTGGAAGCCCAGCAGGTAGACCTCGTGGCCGTTCTCGATCAGCGCCTCGGCGACGTCGTACTCGGCCTCGGCGACTTCGGCCTCGAGTTCCTCTTTGAAATCTGCGTGTTCCAAGCCCGCTGAGGGCGTGTCGAAGCAGACGGCGATCTTCATCATCCCCCCGATCCAAGCACCGCTCATAGAATGGCAGCGCCGGGGCAGAAGTTCAATATCCGAATCGCTGGGGGTCGGAACCGGGGGACCGCTCGCTCCGGCCGACCCGGCAGTCGAGAACGGCGGTTGCTGCGAGTACGGCGTTTAGGTCACCCGCGGACTTGGCCCATGAATCTGAGCCGGGTCGCTAACACCAGCTCCGCGAGTCGGTCCCCCGGCTCCTCCCGGCTTGGGTCCATGCCGGTCACCGGCGGTCACTGTTCACCTACCGGTTGCGGGCGTCGGGACGGGTCGTCCGAGCGAAGCTGGTTTTAGCGACCACGCGATCGCGGCGCAGCCGCGAGCGCGGGGGAGGCCGGAGCGAGACGACCCGCCCGACGCCTAAACCCGGATTCCTGCCTACCTAGACGATCGGGGACAAGTAATGTCTAGAAGCGGTGCCGCCAGAAATCGGCCGAGGTTGGGAAGACGGTCTCGGTCAGCCGCGCGCTGAAGACGGCGAACCAGCCCTCACCGCCGCGGACGGCGAAGTCCGGGTCGCGCAGGTCGCCGAAGCGGTAGCCCGCCTGGACCTCGAAGCCTTCGATCGGGATGAAGACGAGGGAGGGGGCGGCGTCCCAGCGCCGGGAGTCGGTGTTGTGCTCGAGGAGCAGGCGGCCCTCGCCGCGGACGGCGAGCCAGCGTGTGAAGTCGAGGTTGATGCGGCCGCCGAGGTAGTCGGCCCAGGAGACGAGGCTCTGTACGGTGGAGTCGGAGTGAACCAGCTCGCCCTCGGTACGGCGGGCGGCGTAACGGGCGGCGAACTCGCTGAACTTGAAGGGCGCCCAGATCGCTTCCGCGATACCGATGACGCGCTGCTCGTCGCCGTCGGCGCCCAGCACGCCGCCGCTCATCGGGTTGCTCTCCTCGAGCCACTGGAACTTGGTGAGCACGTTGAGCGCATCGCTGCCGATGGGACGGAAGGCGAGCCCCCAAAGCGTGGACTTGCGCTGACTGATCGGACGGCCGAGCGCGGCGCTGTTCTCGGTCCACAGGTACTCGCTCCGCGAGAGGATAGCCAACGAGCGACCCACCGCGACGTCGCCGGCCAGTGTGGCCAGGCGGCTGGTCATGAACTCGCCGTCGCGGTACTCGCCGCGAGCGCTGAGCCGGTAGGGCGCTTCGGGCGGCAGCAGCTCAACACCGAGACCGGCGGCCCAGTAATCCTCTTCCGGCTGCGAGAAGGGGAGTGCGCGGACCGGGTCGGCGAGCGATGCGTCGTCGAGGCCGAAGCGCCGCTCGAACATTGTGTTGAGAGCCCAGGCGGCTCCCAGTCGGAGCCGGTTGTTGAGGCCGACGACGGCGGCGTTGTGTGAGCCGTCGGCGCCACCGATCAGCTGGTACTCACCGTAGGCCTGGGTGCCGAGCCCGATATCGCTTCGCACACCGAGGCTGGCGATGGAGTAGCCCAGCGAGTCGGGCATCATCACCTGACGGAAGCCGGTCTCCAGGGCCAGTCTGGGCGACACCCGGTACATCGCGCCGCCACCGAGGTGATTCGGAAGGACTATGTTGCCGGTCGTCTCGAACTGGTAGCGACCTTCGGTCCAGAGACTGAACTGCGGCGTCGGGTTCCAGGTGATCTTTGCCTCACCGGCCTGCGACCGGTCGGTGGTGCCGGCGTTGACGAAGCGGTCCTGAGCGGCGCGCAGATCGATCTGCAACTGCCGGCCGACGGACTGGATGATGCCGCCGGAGGTGCGCTCGCGGCGGACCCGCTCCGCCGTAAAGTTCTGGCGCTCGTGCTCGAAGCGCAGCTCGCTGGGACCGATCCGCAGGCCGCCGGCCGCTCTGATCTCCTCGGTCCCGGCGCGCAGGCCCAGGTTCGACGGGTTGCGGTACTCTTGGCCGACCCGCATCCAGCCGGCGGAGAGGTTCACGTGGCCGCCGAACAGGTTGACCGTACCATCGATCGCGGTGGCTATGTCGGCGGAGTCGGAGCTGGCCGACTGGGAGTAGGAGAGCTCGGCCCCGACGTCGACGGCGCCGTGATGGATTAACCGGACGTCGGCGCCGGCGAGGACCTGCCTGCCACCGGCGGCCTGCTCGTCGCTGATGTAGGTGGCGCCGATGCGCAACGAGTCGACGTTGATGAGGTCTCCCGCGTCGGCCGCCGCGCGGGCGCCCCAAACGATCTGTTCCCGGCCACCGCCCTCGGCCTCGTACGACACCACGATGAACACCGGGTTCTCATAGGGATCGGCGGCGGGTACCGGGCGCTTGAACAGAAGCGTGCCGCGGCTGTAGTCGATCTGGTAGTCGATGAAGCGGACCAACTGCTGCTGGCTGATGATGCGCTGGGCGTTCTCGGCCGCGCGGGTCTCGATGACCACGTGGTCGGTGCCCGGGCGAATGTTCGGCTGCAGGCTGTAGGGGCCTGACGTGCCGGCGCCGCGGATCTGGAGTTGTTGCAGGCTCTGACTCGTAGAACTGCCGAACCCCTTCCAGATGACAGGGCCGGTGGAGATCCGGGCCGCGGCGCCGGGCAAAGCTCTATTGTAGCTGTTCAGCAGCAGTCCGTTGCTGAACTCATTCGTCGAGACGTCGCCGAGGGCGAGCCAGTCGAAGCCGCGCTGGACGCGGGCCGAGAACGCGTACTGCGAGGCGCTCATCGTGCGAATCTGACTCGCATCGCCGAGGATCGGGTAGCGCGCTTCCTCGAGCGGGTCGAAGGAGCGACCGAAGAAATTGCGACCGGCGTCGAGGCGGCGGCTATCATAACTGAGGATGACCGAGGTTACCTCGTCGATCCGGCCGCGTGCGGTGATGGCGCCGAAAGCATCGGGCGCCGCGCCCACGCCCACCTGGCCGACGCCGGTGACCATCAGCGGCCGTGCCGGGGGAACCAGCTCGAGTTCGATCTCGGTCTCGGCGTCGCCTGCCTTCAGCTTCAGCTTGCCGGTTCCGATCTCGAGCCCGGGACGCAGATCGATCCGCAGCCAGCCGGCCGGGTCGGAGAGTAGCTGGAGGCCGACGGACGAGAGATCGGAGTCGGAGCCGAGGGCCTCGGCGCCTTCACCGACGACCGTCACGTTCGTCGGGTTGACGACGGGGACACCCCAACGATCGAGCACGCGTGCCCGGATCGTGGTGATGGTGTGCCCATCGGCGACCATGGGAATCGCGGTGACCTCGGTGGCGATCTCGGCCGGCAGGCCGGTCACGTGCACCGCCACGCTGTCCCAGCGCTCCTGCCCCCAGGAGTTGGTCATGCGGACGCGCAGCGTGTGCGGGCCACGTGAGAGCGGGATCGCGACAAAGTCGTGGACGCCGTCGACGCGCATATGCTCTTCGGCGATCAGCGAGTCGCCGTCGAACAGGACGACCGGGGCACGCGGCTCACCGCGCGCTCCGATGAACAGCTTGTCGCTGCGTAGCACCGTGCCGTCCTTCGGACTGAAGATCTCAACGGCCGGCCCCGCCAGGAACGCCCGCCTACGCTCTTCCTGCCGCTGCTCATCGGTGCGCAGCGCCGGCAGAGCCACTACCTCGACCGGCTCAGCCGCGTCGCTCGGCTCGAGCCTCAAGGCGATCGGCTCGATCCCGCGACCGCGGAACCGCCAGTAGAGCACCTGAGCGCCCGTCACGTCGCGGCGGATCTCGGGGTCGGGAGCCGGCAGGCCGCCGACCTTCACCGAGCCCTCGACCAGCTTCCAGCCCTCCGGCAGCGAGTATGTCGCTTCCGGCCAGCCCGCCGGTGCGGGGAGCAAGACGATCTCGACACTGGTGCCCGGCGGCAGTTTGCTGGGGCTGGGCAGCCTGTCGGCGACAGCGAGGACTTCATCGGTGCCGCTAACCGGGATCGTGTAGTTGTGCACGGCAGCGGCGAGCCAGCCGGTTGAGCGCTCGTTGCGTTCGAGCACGGCGACCGCCGAGTCGGTGCCCGAGACCGTCCAGGCGCGCAGCGTGACGCGCGAGTACGGGTCGATGGGCGGCAGGACGGTGGGGTGGCCGTACAGCCTGAGCCGGACCGAGTCGTCGACTATGAGCGCCACCGAGTCGGCTGCCGGCTCGAAACGGATGGCGAGGCCGGAGAGCGCCACGTCGTACCCATTGGCGATCAGCACGTCGTACTCGACCACCGGCCGCGAGAAGGCGTTGCTCTCGGGTCCGCTCAGCCGCAGCTCGACGCGACGGTTGAGCCAGAGCGAGTAGGGATCGTTCCCTCCTGCTACCGGATCCGTCGCTCCGAGGGCGCGGATGCTGATGCTGTTCTCGAGGCCCGAGGTCCGCAATGCGCCGCGAACCGAATCGGCTCGCGCCTGTGAGAGGTTCAGGTTGCTGAAGTACGGGCCGCCTCGCACGGGGCGCGGGTCGGCATGTCCCGCGAGCTCGACACGGCAGCCGGGCCGATTGGCGAGTGCGAGGGCGACGCGCTGGGCCAGTGCCTGGCCGTCTTGCAGCTCGGCGCTGTTCGTCTCGAAGTGGGTGAGCGTCGCACGGTCGCCTTCCGCGGTGGGGAAGATCTCGTCGAGGCTCGCGCACAACGGACGGGCCGCGAAGCGCCAGCTGATGGGCAGGTGGACCTCAGACAACGTCGTCTCGAGCGGGACGAGGCGGAAGTTGATCCGCGGCGTCGTCCAGCCGTCGGCGTTGAGCGTGATCAGGTCCTCCGAAGCACTGCTGCCCGCCAGCCGGTAGCCGGCCGGAATCGTCGCCGGGTCGAGGCGGAAAGCGTGGCGCCCGGAGCGCAAATTCCTGAACGAGAACTTCCCGTCGCTATCGGAACTGGCGACCTCACCGTCGTCGGTCCAGATATCGGCGCCGGGTAGACCGGGCTCGCCGGGGTCCTGGCCGCCGTTATCGTTCAGGTCGACCCAGACCTTACCGATCGCGACGCGCGTTTCGAGCGGATAAGCGCTGCGCACGCGTACCCAGGCCGTCACGTCCTCCGACCTGACGAAGTCGTTCTCGGCGGTGGCGAAGGCGACGTTGGTCAGCGTCGGTTCGGCGGCGGAGACTAAGGCAATCGCGTAGTGGATATAGTGCGTGTCGCCGGGATCGATGGGTCCCGCGTAGAAGAAGGTGACTCTGCGTCCGTCTACCTGTACCGAGTCGACTCCGGTCGCGCTGCCCTCCGAGTAGACGGTGCCCTTCGGCAGCCTATCGTGGACACGGACATCGGAAAGTGCGACCAGTCCGTTGTTCTCCACAGCCAGCGTGTAGGGCGCGACCTCACCGATGCCGACCTCGATAACGTCGGCGGCTTTGTCGAGCGTCAGTTGGTCGGCGAGTAGTCCGACGAGCTGGACCGCCTGCGAGAGCGCGAGCTCCTGGGCAGCAGCGTTCAGCGCAGCCATCACCGCGATGTTGGTGACCGTCATCGTGTCGCGTACGATGTCGCTGACCTGTGCGGTGAGCTGGATGTCGAAGCTTTCGCCGGGGTTGACGTCGCCGATCGTCCAGGTGAGGACCTGGCCGTTCACGGCTGTCGGCGCCGGCACGGCGGAAACGAAATCGAGGCCCGTCGGCAGGGTGTCACTCACTTCGACGCTCTGAGCGACGACTGTGGCTGACGTGTTGCCGTAGCGCAGGGTGTAGCTTACCTGATCGCCGACGTAGGCGATGTTGGCGCTGTTTAGCAGCTTCTGAATAGCGAGCTCGGGTTGGATTAGTGTCGTTGTTACGACGTTCGACGCGACCGAGTCGGTGCCTGCGATCGTCTCGTAGGTCGCCGCGGCCAGGTTGGTTGGGTCGTTCGGCCCGTCGACGCGGACCTGGAACGAGAACGTACCGGCATCGCCGCCTGCGATCGTCGGCAACTGGAAGACGACGAGGTTCGCCACACCGTCGAAGTAGCCTTCGTCGTCGCCGGTGATGTCGGTTATCGGCGTGCCGTTCCACTGCATCGTACCGGGCACGTAGGTCGTACCCAGGGGGATAGGATCAAAGGTTTGGAAGTTGGTCCCGGTGTTTGGGCCAACCCCACTGTAGTTGACCGTGTATGTGAGGACATCGCCGACCATCGCACTGCCCAGATCGACGATCTTTGTGAGGCTGGCGGTGATTCCAACGCTCGGGACGTCGATGACATCTTGGAGCGCATCGGTCGCCGTGCCGTCGAACTGACTGGTGGCCTGTACGTCAACGAGGTCGGTCGTCCCGCGGACCGTCGCCGAACCCGGTACGTCCACCGCAACGAGGATGTATACGGTGTCGTCGGCCGCCAGAGTGATGGGACCCGTGATCTGAGAGTCACCGGCGTCCAGCGCGCCATCTCCATTCGCGTCCAGGTAGATGCGCGTCGTCCAGCCCGCCTGTGAGATCGCGCTCAAGGCGAAGTTGTCGGTCCCGTTGCCGATGTTCTCGAGTGTGTGACTGAAGAGTACCGTGACCCCCGGATTGGCCACGCTGTTCCGCGGTGGCTCCAGGTCGACGCCCGCCACCTGTCCGACGGTGAGGGTGACCGTGTTGGAGACCAGGTTGAACGTGAATCCGTTCGAGGCCTGGTAGCTAACTGTTGTTTGGTTTTGGATTTGTGTGCCGGCTGGCGTTCCTTGCGCCCAGGCTTCGGACGCCAGAATCAGGCAGAAAAGGACGCAGAGCCCCAAGGCGACCTTTCGATCACCGTGGGGCTCGTGCCCTTTACCCGCCATGACGCCGAGGAGCCTCATGCTAAGCCTGATCGGTCACTAGTTGATCGTGACCTCGATCCAGAAGTAGGCTGAGGCTCCTGCTCCCAGAGTGGTCAGCTGTGCATCGACGTGAGTCCACGGCGGACCGCCCGTCCCGGATATCGTCCAGTTCGGGTTGCCGTCATCGCCGCTGCCCACGTAGGTGACCTGCGTCGGCAAGTCGTCGTCGATGTCGATGGTCTGGGCGCCTGCCGTGCCGGCCGCGTTGCTGACCGTGATCTTGTACCAGATCGACTGGCCAGGGAGCACGTTGCCAGCCACCGGCGTCGTCAAACCGGCGTCCGTGAACGCCTCCTTGAGAATCGTCAAGGCAGGCTTGACGAGGGTCACTATGTAGGCGCCCTCGTCGGTAGTGGCCGGCTGCGTCACCGAGCGCACCAGGATGAACAGCGAGTCGACCGTACCGGCGGCCAGATCCGCCACGTTGAAAGTCACGGTTACGGTCGTAGTGGCGCTCGGGCCGAGGCCGGTAATACGGGCGCTGTCCGGGTCGCCGCCCTGGGAGACCAGCGCACCGGCCATCGCGGTCACACTGAGCATGGTCCCGGGGATCTGGCTGGTCAGCAGGTCGAAGTTCTCGGTCCCGTTACCGGTGTTCGTCACCTCGAACACGACCGTCTGGCCATTGCCGGGGAGCAGATTCGCGGTCGTGGTATCCTGACCCGATCCCTGTTCGACGACGCTGACACTGAACGTCTCGCCGGCCGTGAGTGTGTACTGGCCGGGATCCGTTTCGCCGGCATCGCGAACCGACGTGGCCGTCAGCTGATAGATCGTGCTCTCACCACCCTGAGCTGCGGCGATTTTGTAGACGACGTTAATAGTCGTCGTGGCGCCTGCCGTCAGTTCGAAGCTGGCCAGAGCGGTGTTGAGGGCCGCCAGCGTCGTGTAATTGGTCGAGTTCCAGTTGTACCCGACGCTGTCGAACATCGCGGGCGTGAGGCCCAAGTCCTCGGCAACCTGCACCGTGTCGACGCCGTTACCGATGTTCTCGACGGTGAACGCCATCGTTAGGGCGGTGCTCGGTGACGGTGGGCTCGCTGTGCCCGCATCGGGCGTAACGGAGATACCGGCTTGGAACCCCACGATGATATCGACCGTGTCCGCCACCGCCGCGTACGAGTTGCTGTTCGCGTCGGTGAACGTCGCGGTAGCGATGTTCCGTATGGTATCGCCTTCCGCCGTTTGCGCCTCCGCCGTCGTGGCGGCGAAGGCAGCGGCTAACCCAGCCAAGATCAAGGTCCGGGCTGCCTTCAATGCCTTGCTACTCATGGCTACCTCCTATGAGGCTACGAATGAAAGACTTCTGCCCGGGCCTCAGTTGGCTCGCCGGGCTCCTCGGTCGCGTCAGCAGCGGGTAGCTGTGCGCGGAATTCCGCTGTGACCTGAGCGCCGGGCTGAACCCAGCCCGTCACCAGCCAGCGGATGTGGGTGAACAGTTCCGGCGGCGCCGGGCGGGTCAGGCGCTCGCCGTCGACTACTACCTCGATCAGCGGATCGGCCGAGTAGATCTGGCCGCCGTCGATCGAGTAGGTGACAACCACGTCATCCCGGTCGGCCGTCGCGGACTCGATCACGAGGCGGAAGCCCGCCGGGATCGGGTCCTTGAACTCGACGTTGCGGACCGGGACTTCGGTGGTGTTCGTGAAAGTCAGGCGATAGAGAATGACGTCGCCGGGAAGCACCGTCTTCGCATCGCCACCACCTCTCGCTATCTCCTGGTGGGCGGCATCACCGGCCATCAGGTTTTCAGCAGTGATGACCAGCGCTTTCGGTTGCTCGCTCTCCTGTGCCGACGCGGCGGAAGACAGCAATAGCACTGCCGCCGCCGTCACGGTCGCGGCATAACGCCACCTGGTTGTCATGGTGTTTACCTCTCGTTGCGGGTCCGAGATGCGGTGGGCTGGGATCGCCCGTTGCCGTTGCCGTTCTCCGAGTCCGACTCGGAGCGCGCCTCGCGCCAGGCGAAGGGCAGCTCGCAAACCGAGCAGACGACCCAATCGCCGAAGAAGTCGCTGCGTACGTGTTCTCCAGATCGACTGCAGTGTGGGCACCTGAGAAGCATGGAAGTCTCCTGGTTCAGGGCGGGGGACGCCGGACCGTAGGAGAGCAGGCTCCATGCCTGTGGGCCCGGGTTTGATCGAATCGTCTAAGATGATGTATTGCAGGGGATTACAGGGACGGATCCGTGCCCGGCCGCGGGCGGATCGCCGTCGGCGGTTACCCCTGAGTAACGGTCCCGGTAACCTCCGTTGGAGGACTGACCGGGCCGCTTTGACCACATCGGTTACAGGTCCGTTCATCCGGTCTCACGCGGGGGAGGCGCTCGTTCCGGCGGGGTGTGTGGCGGGAGGTCTTCTTCCGGGCCGGGGGGTGGCCCGGAGGGCATCATTTTATTCTTGCGACGAACTCCAGGTCTGCCGTGTTGTCGGGTGCGACGTAGCTGAAGTCGTTCAGCAACGTCCAGCGTATTCGGACGGCGCAGGCATCATAGCCGGCTGGTGCACCGCCGCCGCTCGATACCGGCGTGTAGCTCCAGCCGTCGCTACCGCAGCCGTCGTAGTA
>JBDHJU010000027.1:0-38640 GCA_039586755.1 Gemmatimonadota bacterium
CCACAAACAACGCTCCCTGGCCGGTGTGATACAGGAGTATCTCGGCCTGGTGCCGAAGCCGACCTGGCTGACCGAAGTGGCCTGCGCCTCGGGGAGCGCCGCCATGCGAACGGCATGGATGTCGATCAAGGCGGGCGTGCACGATATCGTGGCTGTGATCGGGTGCCAGAAGATGACCGAGCTTTCGACACCGGAGATCCTGGCGCTGATGGGCCGGGTGGGTGAAGTGCAGTGGGAATCGGTTTTCGGAACCACGTTCCCCGGCTACTACGCCATGTTCGCCAAGCGACACATGCACGAGTTCGGGACCACGCGCGAGCAATTGCTCGACGTGGCGGTGAAGAACCATCACTACGGGGCCATGAACCCGTACGCGCTGTTCAGGAAGGAGATCACCAAGGAGAAGGCCACGGCCTCGGAGGACGTGGCCACCCCGTTCCAGGTCTACGACTGTTGCGCCAACGCGGACGGCGCCGCGTGCATCATCCTGGCCAGCGAGGGTCGGGCTCGGGAGATCTCGAAGGTGCCGGTCTGGCTGGACGGTGTGGCGTGCGCCACAGCCAGCATGTCGGTCCTCAGACGGCCCAGCCTGGTGGGTCTGCCCAGCGCCGAACGGGCCGCGGCCGAGGCGTACGCCATGGCCGGTGTGGGCCCCGATGACGTGAAAGTGGCGGATGTCCACGACTGCTTCACGATAGCCGAGATCATGGCCTACGAGGACCTGGGTTTCTGCAAGAAAGGCGAGGGCGGACCGTTCGTCGCCGATCGCCAGACCTATATAGGTGGCAAGGTCGCTGTGAACGTGGACGGCGGACTGAAGGCGAAAGGCCACCCCATCGGTGCCACCGGCACTTCCATGACATACGAGATCGTCAAGCAGCTTCGCGGCGAAGCCGGGGAACGGCAGGTGCCAAACGCCGACATCGGACTCACCCACAACGTCGGCGGCATCGGGCAGTACTGCTTCGTACAAGTCCTGAAGAGGGATTGAGCAAATGTTCAAGTGGTTTGGCAAAGTCAACTACACGCCGTATACAAAGGTCAACGACTTCGCACGGCACCTGAAGGACGGCCACCTCATGGCGTCCCGCTGTAAGAGCTGCGGTGCAACCTCCTTTCCGCCACGGGCCGATTGCGATTCGTGCATGAGCGGTGACTTCGAGTTCACCGAGGTTAGCGGTAAAGCGAAGCTCCACACCTTCACCAAGATCGTCGCAGCGCCCACCGGGTTCGAGGATGTGGCACCCTACATCGTGGGCGTCGTCGATCTAGAAGAGGGCGGTAAGGCGCTCGCCTGGTTCGGCGATAGCATCGCGGAAGCGGCGATCGAGATCGGTATGGAAGTCCAGATCGTTCCGCGGATCTTCGAGGAGCTGGAAGAGATCAAGGTCTATTACAGCCTGGAACAGCCGGGCACGAAGTGGTCGAAGGTGTAGCCGGGTCGCAAGATAAGCACAGGCAAAGAGAGGTAGTGTAGCGCCATGACGATTCACACATCGGCCGAGAACGGCCTCGGGCGGCTCGTACTGAGCCAGCCTCCGCTCAACATCCTCACCCGGGACCTCCTGGCGAGTGTGCGACAGGAGCTAGAGCAGCTGGCCGCCGAACCGTCGCTACGCGTGCTACTTCTCTCGGCCGAGGGGAAACACTTCTCGGCGGGCGCCGACGTCGGCGAGCATCTCCCGCCTACCTACGAGGAGCTGATCCCCGAGTTCCTCGACACGGTCGCCGCAATCGACGCGTTCCCGTTACCCGTCGTCGCCGCGGTTCAGGGCCGCTGTCTGGGCGGCGGGTTCGAGCTGGCGATGGCGGCGGACATCATCGTCGCCGCGGAGGGTGCCAGCTTCGGGCAGCCCGAGATCATGCTCGGCGTCCTGCCTCCGGCGGCCTGTGCGCTGCTTCCCGACATCTGCCCGGGCGGTGTTGCGGCCGAAGTCGTGTTCACCGGTGATCCGCTGAGCGCCGAGGATGCGCTGCGCGCCGGTATCGTAACGCGTGTGGTCCCCGACTCGGCGCTGACGAGCGCGTCGCTCGAGCTGGCGAAGCGCATGACACGCCACAGTGCCGCGGCGCTGCGACTCGCCAAACGCATGCTGTGGGGGGGGCGGCTGGATAGGCGCGCCGCGGCCCTCTCACGGGCCGGCGCGATATACACTGACGAGCTGATGAAGACGAAGGACGCGCTGGAGGGCCTCAACGCCTTTCTCGAGAAGCGCCAGCCGACGTGGAGCCACGAGTGATCTGAGCTCGCCGGCCTCGTAAGGAGGAAATGGATGTTCGAACAGCTCCGGGATTGGGAAAAGAATCGCCACGATTACGCCAAGGCCTGGAAGGAACGGACGGGTGGAAAGGTGCTGGGCTATTTCTGCACCTATGTCCCCGAGGAGATACTCCACGCGGCGGGAGTGCTCCCGGTGCGGATTCTCGGGAGCCATGAGCCCCAGGATGTCACCGAGCCCCACATCTTCGGCATGTACTGTCCATTCTGCCGTGACTGCCTCGCCCAGGGGCTCAAGGGGCGCTACGACTATCTCGACGGGATAATGATCGCGCAGTCGTGCCTGCACATCCGCCAGGCGTACACCTCGTGGGAGAAGCACCGGCCGCGGGAGTTCAGCTACTACCTCCCTATGCCTAATCACGTCCAGAGCCCGCGGGCGTTGCCGTACCTGACCGGAGAGCTGGTCCAATTCAAGGCGGCGGTCGAGGAGTGGACGGGTAAGACCATCGGTGACGCCGACCTCGACAACGCAATCGAGGTGTACAACGAGAATCGGCGCCTGATGCATGCCGTTTACGAGTTGCGCAAGGACGAGAATCCGCGCCTCACGGGCGAGGAAGCGATGGAGATGGTGATCGCTTCCCAGATGACCGACAAAAAGGAGCACAACGAGGAACTCAAAAAGCTGCTGGACGGGCTCTCCACACGACAGAACGGTCGGGACACCGGTGTGCGTCTCATGATCATCGGTAGTGAGGACGATGACACCGAGTTCATCAACATGGTGGAGTCGTGTGGTGCGACGTTCGTCGTCGACGAACACTGTACCGGCACGCGCTACTTCTGGAACGAGGTGAAGCCGCGGCAGGACCGACTGGAGGCCATCGCCGCCCGCTACATCGATCGTGTCCCGTGCCCCTCGAAAGACTGGATGGAACGAACGAGAATCCAGCACATCCTCGATCTCGCCAGGGAATGGAAGGTCGACGGAGCCATCGTGATGCAGCAGAAGTTCTGCGACCCGCACGAGCTCGACACCCCCGCGATACGCAAGGCCCTCGAGGAGGAGGGTATCAAGACGCTGTTCCTCGAGTTCGACGTCACCGTACCTATCGGGCAGTTCAAGGTTAGGGTCGAGGCCTTCCTCGAGATGTTCGCCGAGGAAGACCTCTTCGACTAGAGAGACCGAGTATGGCCAGCAAGCAGACTTACGAGACCAGGCCGCTGGAGTGCTGGGGCAAGGCAAAGGAGATCCGGGAGAACTTCTACCGCGACTACGCCCAGGCCCACGAAAAGGGCGGGCTCAGGTGGGCCGGCGGTGCCTGGACCTTCGGAGCCATCCCCTGCGGTCTCGGCGATGACGTGTACAGCCTGACCAGCGAGCCCTACGCAGCCTCGATCGCCGCCGACAAGAAGTTCTCCATGCGGTGTCTGGAGGCGGCGGAGCGGGCCGGTTATGCGCGGGATCTCTGCTCCTACATGCGTAACTACTGGGGCTCGGTCATTCTGGACGAGTATCTCTGGGGCGGCCAGTTCCCGAAACCGGACTTCATCTGGCAGGATCACATCTGTTGCAGTCATGCCAAATGGTACCAGGTCGTGAGCGACCTCGAGCCGGGCATCCCCAGCTTCTGCATCGACGTAGCTGTGGGGCCGGCGATAGACCTGGACGACAACAAGCTGGACTACGTCGTCGGCCAGATGCACGACGGCATCGAGTGGTTGGAGAAGGTGACCGGGCGCCGGTACGACGATGAAAAGCTCATACAAGCGGTCCATAACGAGTGCCGTTCGACGGCGCTCTGGGCCGAGATCTGCTGCCTGAACAAGGCGGTGCCGGCTCCGCTGGAAGAGAAGACGATGTTCTCGCTCTACGTGCTCGGCACTCTGATGAAGCACAGTAAGGTCGTGGCCGACTATTACCAGGAACTTCGGGACGAAGTGGCGGAGAGGGTACAGCAACAGATCGCCGCGATTCCCAACGAGCGCTGCCGGCTGATGTCGGACACACAGCCGCCCTGGGGCTTTTTGGGCCTTTTCCGCTACCTGGAGGAATACGGCGCCGTCTCGGTGGGGTCGCTTTACACTTTCGGTCTAATCGGTATGTGGGAGGAGATGTCGGACGGTAGCTGGGGTCCACGTACGACCCCGCGCGAGAAAGGGATCGAGATCAAGGACCGCGATCAGGCCCTACGCATCCTCGCCGAGTGGAATCTGAACAAGCCCGAATGGCAGCACTTCTATTCGCCACATCTCAAGACCGAGATGATGGTGCGAATCGCCAAGGAGTGGTCGCTGAACGGCGTGCTGCTCCACTACAACCGCGGTTGCGAGGGTCTGAGCCTGGGAATCGCCGAGAACCGCCTGGGGCTCATAGAGGCCGGTTATCCGGTGATGACCTTCGAAGGCAACATGGGGGACGAGCGCGAGTTCGACCTGGCGCGCACCAAGGCGCGTATCGACACCTTCATGGAGACCCTGGGTTACTCGCGGAGCTGAGGAGTCGGGAATCGCTCATGATTACTGCAGGCATCGATATGGGATCGAAGACCATAAAGGTCGTGATCCTTCGAGACACGGAAATCGTCGGCAAGAGCATCGCGCTGGCCGGGTTCGAGAACCGGGAAGCCGCCGAGACGGCGTACGCCGCAGCGCTAGATGATGCGGGCGTCGGCATGGACGATGTGGAACGCGTCGTCGCCACCGGGGCCGGCCGCGGCAATGCACCGTACGCGGAGCGGGACATCTCGGAAGTCGCCAGCGATGCTCGAGCGGCCATCAGCCTCTACCCGACTGCGCGAACCGTGATCGACGTGGGCGCTGAAGAGGGTAGGGCGATCCGCTGCACCGAGAAAGGCAAGGTGCTGGACTTCGCTCTCAACGAGAAGTGCGCCGCCGGCGCCGGGGCGTTCACCGAGGCGATGAGCCGTGCTCTGGAAGTCGAAATAGAAGCGCTGGGTCAGATGTCGCTCGCCTCGACGCAGGCGATTCCGATGAACGCCCAGTGTGCAGTGTTCGCGGAATCGGAGGTCGTGTCGCTGCTGCACGCCAAGGTCGCCAAGCAAGACATCGCCAGGGCGGTGCACGACGCGATAGCCAGCCGCATCGTCTCGCTGGCGCGAAAGATCGGCTTCGAGCCCGAAGTCGTGCTCATCGGCGGAGTGGCCCACAACATTGGGTTCGTCGATTCACTGCAAAGAGCGCTCGAGTGCGATGTGGTTATACCGGATGACCCCGAGTACATCGGGGCCTACGGCGCCGCCCTGGCGGCCGCCGAAGGCTGAGTGGGCCCGCGGAGAGGGAATGATCGATGACTGAATACTGGCGTTGGAAGGAGCACCGCTGGCACGACGAGGAGGCGAACTGGCGCGACGGTGAGCTGATCACCGCCGGCGTGGACGTAGGCTCCGTCTCTTCACAGGCTGTCGTCATGGTGGACGGCGAGCTATATGCCTTCTCCAGCATGCGGACCGGTTCCGACAGCCCGGAAAGCGCCCGCAAAGCGATGGATTGGGCCATGGAGGGAACGGGACTGACGCTGGATGACGTCGGATTCGTGGTGGGAACCGGCTACGGCCGCGTCAACGTCCCGTTCTCGGACAAGGCCATAACCGAGATAGCCTGCCACGCCCGCGGCGCCAACTACATGTACGGCCCGGGCGTACGGACCGTCCTCGATATGGGCGGCCAGGATTGCAAGGTCATCCGTTGCGACGAGCGAGGGAAGGTCAGCGCCTTCGTGATGAACGACAAGTGCGCCGCCGGAACGGGGCGCGGCATGGAGGTGTTTGCCGACCTGCTGGCGATCCCCATCGAGGAGGTCGGCGAGCTCTCTCTGCAGGTCGAGGAAGAGCCGCCGCCCGTGTCTTGTACATGCGTGGTCTTTGCCAAGTCCGAAGCCACCGCGCTCTTGCGCGAGGGTTGGCCGAAAAGCAAGGTGCTGGCTGCCTACTGTTCCGCCATGTCTCACAGGGTTGTGACGCTGCTCGAGCAAGTCGGCGTCGAGGAACAGTTCGCCATCACCGGCGGGATCGCCAAAAACATCGGCATTGTCAGGCGACTGGAGGACGAGATAGGGATCAAAGCCCAGCCCGCCAAGTTCGACACGCAAATCGCCGGCGGCCTCGGCGGTGCGCTCTTCGCCCAGAATCTGCTGAAGAAAAAGCTCAGCGCCAACTGAGTACCTCGCCGCCATGCTGCGATAGGAGGTCGAGAGGTGAAGGCTCATTACGGATATAAAGACGGCGCCGGCGACTTCTTCATCATCATCGATACCGACAAGTGTGCCGAATGCGAAGACCGGGGATGTGCTTCCGCCTGCCCGGAAGGCGTCTTGGAGATCATCACCGACGACTACGACGATCAGGTAGCCGCGGTAGTCGAGGATCACCGCAAGAAGATCAAGTACTCCTGCGCTCCCTGTAAGCCCGACCTCGACCGCGCGCCGCTCCCCTGCGTCGCGGCCTGCGGACCCGACGCGCTTACCCATTCGTGGTGAGCGCCGACCATCCATGATAGCACTGACCATAGACGGGCTAGAGATCCAAGCTCGGGATGGTGCGACGGTCCTCGAGGCCGCCGACGGCGCCGACATCTATGTCGCGCGCCTCTGCTCGCATCCGGCGCTGCCGCCCGTCGACCCGGGCGAGCTCGAGCCGTGGCAGGAGGTCTTCCAGGGACCGGTCTCGACGCGTCATGTCCAGGGGGGCGGAAGTCACGAGGGATGCTCCTTGTGTCTTGTCAGAGTCGAGGGGCAGAACGAACCTGTCCGAGCCTGTGTCACGCGCGTCGAAGCCGGCATGCGCGTAACGACCTCTGATGACGATATCGAATCGCGGCGTCGCGGGAGATTGAGAGAGATCTTCGCCACCCACCCCCACGCCTGCCTGCAGTGCGCACAGAAAGCCGGCTGCGCCCTCGAGCCTTGCTCGACGAACGTGGCAAAGGAAGAACGCTGCTGCCCCATCTTCCATAACTGCGAGCTGCGCAAGGTTGCGGAGTACGTCGGCATCCCCGCCGACACGCCGCGCTATCGCCCCGCCGGGCTGGCTGTAGTGGAGAATGAACCGCTCTACCTCAGAGACTACAATCTCTGCATCGGTTGTCTGCGCTGCGTGCGCATCTGCCGCGACGTAAGACAAGTCGACGCGCTCGGCTTCGTCCTCGACGAAAACGGCGAGCCCGTGGTAGGCACGAAGGCTCCGACCTTGGCCGATTCCGGTTGCCGGTTCTGTTCCAGTTGTGTGGAGGTCTGTCCCACCGGCGCGCTCCGTCTCCAGTTCGAGGATGCCAGGCTGGATGGGGGCCTTTCCACGCGCTGCATTGCCGACTGTCCCGCCGGAATGGACGTGCCCCGTTACCTGCGCGAAGTGAGACGGGGCGAGTTCGCTCGAGCCGTGGCCGTAGTTCGCGAAGCGGCTCCTTTGCCCCGAGTGCTGGGGCAGGTCTGTTTCCGGCCCTGTGAGGACCGCTGTCTACGCGGAGCCCTTTCCGAGCCGGTAGCGATCTGTGCTTTGAAACGCGCAGCCCTCGACCACGCCGGCGATGCGATCTGGAAATCGTACCTGCGGCCCGCTCCTGCCACCGGTAAGACAATTGCCATCGTGGGGGCGGGGCCGGCGGGGCTCACCGCTGCCTGGTTCCTCAAGCTCAAAGGCCACGAGGTGACCCTGCTCGACTCGCAGCATCTGGCCGGCGGCTGGATGCGTGACGGCATACCGCGCTATCGGCTCTCCCGCGATGTGTTGGATGCGGACATAGACGAGATCCTTGAGCTGGGTATCGAGCTGCGGACGGGGGTCGAGGTAGGGAAGGACATCCAGCTCGATGAGCTTCGCGCCAGCCACGACGCCGTGTTCGTCGCCGCAGGGGCCCGGAGGGCGAAGGAACTCCGTTGCGACGGTGTCGAGCTCCCCGACGTGGAGGGGGGCCTGGAACTGCTCAAGGCGGTCGGGCTCGACGGCGGCGCCGAGCTGCCCGACTTCGGCGGTGAGCGGGTAGTCGTGATCGGGGGCGGCGACGTGGCGATCGACGTCGCTCGCACGGCCCTCAGGCTGGGGTCCGGCGAGGTACACCTCTACTGCCTCGAGGGACGTGGGGAGATGCCGGCACACGCGCGCGAGGTCGATGAGGCGGAGAGGGAAGGGGTCGTGATCCAGCCCGGTTGGGGCCCTGTGAAGATCGCAGGCGCAGGTCGCGTAGAACGAGTCGATTTCCAGAAGTGCCTGTCGGTGTTCGACGAACGGGGCAGATTCGCGCCGCAGTTCGACGCGGCCAGCCGCGTATCGCAGGAAGCCGACCGCGTCCTCATCGCCATTGGGCAGGAACCGGCCATCGGTTTCCTGGAGGGGATAGAACCGACGAGCGCCGGGAACGTCCGGGTGGACGCCGACTCGATGGCCACTTCACTCGACGGCGTCTTCGCCGGCGGCGATATCGTATCGGGCCCCGCTTCGGTGGTTGGGGCCGTCGCGCACGGCCGGCGGGCCGCGTCGGGCATCGACCGCTACCTGGGTGGAGACGGGAAAATCGACTTCCCACTGCTGAACGAGACCGAGCTCGAGCTGGAGTTGGGCCGAGTCGAGAACTTCGCGGGGCTAACCCGGGAACCGATGCCGCGCTCGGAACGCGGCGACGCGATGCATTCCTTTGCCCTCCTGGAGACGGGCTACGACCCCGAAGCCGCGCGTCGCGAAGCGGACCGCTGTTTGCGCTGCGACCTCAAGCTGCTCATCCCTCCGCCCCTCGCCCCACCTGAGCCCTGGCTCGAGCTCACCCGCGAGAACATCGTCCGGGTGCCCCAGTCGGAAGGGGTGTATCAGCTCCTCGGGGACGACAAGGTCGTGTACGCGATCAAGGGGGTGGAAGACCTGAGGAGCGCGCTGACGGAGATCGCGACGACCTCAACGAAGGCCAGGTTCTTCCTCTTCGATGAGGACCCCATGTTCTCGAAGCGGGAGAGCGAGCTCATCCAGGAGTACCTGCGCGAGCACGGCCGTATGCCGCCCGGCGAGGGCGAAGACGACCTCGATGACCTGTTCTAGGCAGGGCCTGTCCCTCACGGGGCGCCGCTGAGGCCCGCCGCCATCCAACCTGTTTGAGAAGTTCTGGAGGTGGTCGAACCGTTCAGGTCTTCTCTAACAGCAAGTGCGGCCCAGGTGGGGCGGAGTTCACAGCACGGCGTCGGGATCGTAGGACCATTGCGGTGGACCAGTTGGGCCGATGGCGGATGGAGGGGGACGGCGCAGGCGCACTCGCGCTAGGAACGTTTAGTAATTATCGTTAGTTGTTCCGACAACCGAGGAGTCCCCTTGTGACGGTACAGACTTTCCCCGAATGGCAGGGCCAGGCGCTGGACGAGATCATCTATCAGTGCCGCGAGCTGTTCGAGGACGACGATTTCCCGACGGTTAGTCGCTGGCGCGAGACGGGTGGAAAGGTGGTGGGGCACTTCCAGGTCTACTTCCCCGAGGAAGTGGTCCACGCGGCGGGGTTGCTGCCGTTCAAGGTCCGGGGTGCCGCCGTGGAGCCGGTGCAGGCCGACTCGCGGTTCGGGTCGTATCTCTGCTCTATCTTGAAGACATCGCTGGAACTGGCCCTGAGCGGGCGGATCGAGCTGGATATGTTCGTGACGCACCCGATCTGCGACGCGGCGCGCAATCTGGCCGGCGTCTGGGGCCGTAACTACTCATATTCCAGTCAGATCCTCTACCTACCGCAGAACGCCAACTCGGGTCATGCGGCCGAGTACCTGCGAGGGGAGTACGCGCGGCTCAAGCGCGGCGTGGAAGAGCTAGCCGGTCGCCAGGTGGGTGACGACGATCTACGGGCGTCTATCGCCGTTTTCAATGAAAACCGGGCTTTGCTTAGGGAGATCTACGCAATCAAGCGGGACACGCCATGGCTCCTGCCAGTGGATGAAGCGTATGTCCTGACCGCGGTCGGGGGGCTGATCCCCCGGGAAGAACACAACCAGCTTCTGGAGTATGTTTTGCCGCTGATCAGAGAGCGCGACGCGAAACGCCAGGACAAGATACGCGTGGTGTTTGAGGGCGGCTTCTGCGAGCAGCCGCCCCTCGATCTCATCCGTGCTATCAGCCGCTCGTGCTACGTGGTGGATGACGACCTACTCATCGGGCTGCGTTGGATTCTCGAGCAAGTGCCGGCGGACGGTGATCCGCTGCTCAACCTGGCGCAGGCGTATCTGGAGAAGTCCTCATACAGTCCAGTTCAGCACGATCTGCGCAAGCCGAAGGAAAGGATGCTACTGAAGCGAATCGAGGACTCGGCGGCGGAGGCCGCGATAGTTACGGCAGCCAAGATGTGCGAGCCTGGTCTCGAGGAGCAGGTGGCCTACACGCGGGCGCTCGATGAGGCGAACGTGCCGTACTTCGTCAGCGAGTTCGAAGAGAACATGACGAGCTTCGACCACTTGGAGATTCAGCTCGAGACTTTTGTGGAGAACCTGCTGTTTGACTAGGTAAAGGGGTATCGATGGCTAGTGGTGCGATCGACGACGGGATCGTCGGACGCGGTAACCGGGACGGCGCGCAACTTTTCCGTGTCTGGTTCGAGGAGTTGACGGAGGCGGCAGAGGCGGACCGCGGTGGTGCCTACGTGTTCGTGATGGGCAGTATGTCGGAGCTGCTGAGAACGTTCGATTTTCCGATCATCTTCCCCGAGATCAACTCGCTGCAGACCGCCGTGCGCCGTGTGGCGCACGAGTATCTGGACGAAGCCGAGGACTACGGGTATTCACCGGACATCTGCGGCTACGTGAAGGCCGACGTCGCCACGCAGCTGCGCGGCGGCGCGCTGCCCATGGGTCGCATTCCCAAGCCGGCCCTCGCCGTCTACACCAACGCCTGCAACACCTACATCAAGTGGGCGGAGATCTGGGAGCGTATGTACGAAGTGCCCACGTTCGCGCTGGACGTTCCGGGCACACGGGCGGCGGGGACGCAAACCTGGCCGGGCGATCCGGACTTCGAGAACGACCGCCGCTATGTGGCGGCTCAGATCAAAGAGCTCATCGCCGTGTGCGAGGAGGTCAGCGGCGTCAAGTTCGACATCGATCGCCTGCGCGAGAACATGGGGCACGCCAACACGATGAGCCGCTGCTGGAAGCGGGTACTGGAGCTCAACCAGACGCGTCCGTCGCTGTTCAACGCGCTCACCGACGGCACCATATACCTGGGCGTCTCCAATGGGCTGAGAGGTTCGGAAGCGGGCGCACGCTACTTCTCCGATCTCGTGGAGGAGATGGAGTACAAGGCGGAACGCGGTATCGGCACGCTGACCGATGAGCTGTACCGACTCCTGTTCGTGGGCGTACCATGCTATCCCATATTCCGGCGCTTCAGTGAGTTGTTCACTGAGTGGGGTGGAACCTTCGTCAACTCGACCTACCTGTGGTTCGCTTCGGGCGGCTCGAACCTCGGCTTCCAGTACGATCTCGACGACCCGCTGGAAAGCTTGGCCGAAGGCGTACTGATCAGCGTGCGCGATGCGATGGACGCCATGTTCTTCCAGACCGACATCCTGGTCGAGATGATCGACGCGTTTCACGCCGACGGCGTCGTCTACCATCCCATCAAGAGTTGCCGCACCGTCTCCACCGGCCTGGCGGACAGCCGGCGCGCTCTGATGGAGGGCCGCGACGTGCCGAGCCTTTTCATCGAGTCGGACATGATGGACCGGCGCGTCGTCTCGGAAGCGCAGCTCAAGAACCGGGCCGATGCATTCTTCGAGGGGCTGGCGGCGCGGCGGGGGCAGGCGGCGACGCCAGCGCCGTAACTCATTTAGTTAAGGGCACTTATGGCGTACGCAGCAGGCGTGGATGTCGGGTCCACCCAGACCAAAGCGGTGATCATCGGTGAAGCGCGAGAGATCGTCAGCCGGGCGCTGGTCGAGACCGGCGCCAATGTGATCCGGGCGGCCGAGAAGGCGTTCGAGGAAGCGCTACACGCTGGCGACTTGCGTGAAGAGGAAGTCGAATACGTGGTGGGCACCGGCTACGGTCGCTACAAGGTCACGTTTGGTAACACACAGATAACGGAAATCAGCTGCCACGGTCGCGGCGCGGTCCACATGTTCCCGGGCACCCGCACAGTCGTCGACATGGGTGGTCAGGACACCAAGGCCATACGCGTCTCTCCAACCGGTGAGATCGTCGATTTCTGCATGAACGACAAATGTGCGGCGGGCACCGGCCGGTTCCTGGGTGCGGCGTCGAGCGCCTTGGACATCCCGATCGACGACTTGGGGCCCACAGCGCTGCGCGGCGAACGCCCGGTCAAGATCAGCACGACGTGCACGGTGTTTGCCGAGTCGGAAGTGCTGTCCTGGTTGGGTAAGGGCAAAAAGATCGAGGACATTCTGCTCGGCGTCCATCAGTCGATCGCCGCCCGCTCGGCGGGTCTGCTACGACGCGTCGGTATCGAGGAAGAGGTCACGTTTACCGGGGGCGTAGCGCGCAACGTAGCGATGGTGAACACGCTCAACGAACGATTGGTGCTCGAGGTCAACGTGAGCGATGATTCGCACTTCATGGGCGCGCTCGGGGCTGCGCTGTTCGCGTTGGATCATATTCTGACCAGCCGGGCTCCGGCCAAGCCCGGGGAGCATGCGTCGTGAACTACACAGCCGGGATCGACGTCGGCTCGACCTACACAAAGGCCGTCGTACTCAGCGCCGAGCACGAGATCGTCGGGCGCGCCATGGAGCCCACAGGGTTCAAGTTGGCGGAGGTCGCGGAGCGTGCTGTAGAAAAGGCCGTGGCCGAGTCAGGCCTCTCGGCCGGCGATGTGGCCTATACGGTGGCAACGGGGTTCGGTCGTCACCAGACGGGCGTGAGTGACGTGCAGGTAACCGATCTCACGGCCGCCGCCCGCGGCGCGACGCATCTGTTCCCGGGCACCCGCACGATACTCGATGTCGGTGGGCAGACGATGAAGGCGAGCCGCCTGGGCGAGGGCGCCAAGGTGAAGTCTTTCAGGCTCAACGACAAATGTGCTGCCGGGACGGGTGCGTTCCTCGAGAAGACGGCGCGCTATATGGGGTATACGACCGAAGAGATCGGACCGTTGGTGGCGATATCGAAGGAAGCGATCCCGATCTCCGGCGTCTGCGCCGTGTTCGCCGAATCCGAGGTGATAAACCACCTCTCGCAGGGGGTCGCACCGGCCGACATCATGCACGGTGCCATTGTCTCGCTGGTCGGTCGTTCGGTGCAGTTGATGAAGCGGGTGCGCATGGAGCCCGAGTTCACTCTGATCGGCGGGATCCTCCGGTTCAGGAGGATGGTCGATGTCGTCCGGGACGAGTTGGAGGCCGAGGTCAACGTTCCGGAAGGTGACCTGGTCCAGTTCGTGTCGGCGCTGGGGGCCGCGATACTCGGTCACCGCAGGCTGCACAAGCTGGCCGAGGAGGGCGCCGGAAGGTCGTCCTGAGGGAAGCGCAGAATCCGAATGTCCGGAAACGATCGAAAAAGTCCCTCAAGAAAAGACCGCCAGAGTGTCGCGTCATCGCTCGGTCCCATCGTCGAGGGCGAGGCGCGGCGCGTACTCTCCAACGCACAGCTCGAGGGCGATCCGCAGCGGTTGGCCGATGGTTGGGAGCGCCGTTTCATCGCCGACGCGCGGCGGGCCGAGGAGGCGATCGAGTTGTACTCTCAACTGGGCTACGAAGTCTGCGCCGATCCCGTGCGAGCCGAGGAGCTGGGCGAGGAATGCGACGACTGCCAGCTGCTGGCGGCGTTGCAGTTCAAGATGATCTACACACGGAAGCGGCCGACCACGTCGAATTAGTCCGGGTCCAGGCAGGGACTGTCTTGCCGCGCGCCGCCTCCAACCGTAGTCTCTCTTTCGAGTTCAACCGTTGAAAGGGGAGAAGCACGGTGAGCGATCTGTCCGAAGACCGCCTGGTTTACGATTGGGCCGAGTCCGATGCCGCGAAACCGGAACGGCCCAAAGTCGCCATGCTCGATGACGAGACGCTGCGCGATGGCCTGCAGAGCCCCTCGGTGATCGACCCGCCCACAGACGTCAAAGTCAAGATCCTCCACCTGATGGACAGTTTCGGGATCGAAACGGCCGACGTCGGGCTGCCCGGGGCCGGGCCGCGCCAGCAGGAGGCCGTCGAAACGCTGTGTCGCGAGATCGCCGACAGCAAGCTCAACATCCAGGCGAACTGCGCCGCCCGCACGATGAAGGTCGATATCCAACCGATCGCCGACGTGGTCCAGAAGACGGGTGTACCCATCGAGGCGTGCGTGTTCATCGGTTCCAGCCCGATCCGTCAGTACGCAGAAGAGTGGGACCTGGAGCACATCCTGCGGCTCTCGCGCGAGGCGGTGGAGTTCGCCGTGGGCGAGGGCCTGGAGGTCATGTACGTGACCGAGGACACGGTCCGGGCCAAGCCGGGCGACCTGCGGCAGCTGTTGAGCGCCGGCGTCGAGGCGGGGGCCAAGCGCCTGTGCCTTTGCGACACTGTCGGCGCCGCCGTACCCAGAGGTGTGGTCAACCTGGTCACCTGGGTCAAGAACCTGCTCGAGGAGCTGGGCGTGGCGGACGCGGTCGGGATAGACTGGCATGGCCATCGCGATCGCGCTCTCGACGTGGCGAACACGCTGGCTGCGGTGGAAGCTGGCGCCACCCGCGTGCATGGCACCGCGTTGGGCATCGGGGAGCGGATCGGTAACACGCCGATGGAACAGCTGCTGGTCAACATGAAGCTCCTCGGTTGGCGCGACGACGACCTCACCGCCTTGCCCGAGTACGTGGAGACCGTGTCACAAGCGGTGGGCGTCCCCATCCCGGTCAATACGCCCATCGTGGGACGCGATGCCTTCCGCACGGCCACCGGCGTGCACGCTGCAGCCGTCATCAAAGCCGAGCGCAGGGGACAGGCCTGGCTGGCGGACCGTGTCTATTCAGGCGTGCCGGCGAGCTGGATCGGCCGCGCGCAGGAGATCGAGGTCGGACACATGTCGGGCGCTTCGAACGTCCAGTATTTCTTGAGCTCGCGTGGTCTACCGACGACGCCGGAGGCGGTCGAGTCGGTGCTGGCCCTGGCAAAGAAGTCCGAACGGCTGCTCACCGAGGCGGAGATCCTCGAAGCCGTGGACTCTGTGAAAGACCTCAACTGATCGGGATCGGTGCTGGGGGAGGACGCATGACGAGTCGTCTGATGTCGGGCAACGAAGCCGTTGCCCGGGGGGCGTGGGAGGCAGGGGTGGCTTTCGCCGCCGGTTACCCCGGCACGCCCAGCACCGAGGTGCTGGAGCGTCTGGCCACTTATGATGAGATAGAAGCTCAGTGGTCGACCAACGAGAAGGTCGCCTTCGATGAAGGTATGGGGGCGGCGCTGGGCGGTGTCCGCACCATGGTGACCATGAAGCACGTCGGCCTCAACGTGGCCGCCGACCCGTTCATGGTCTTTCCTTACGCCGGCACCAACGCCGGCTTCGTCGTTTTGGTCGCCGACGACCCCGGTATGTACTCGTCACAGAACGAGCAGGACAGCCGTTACCTGGCCAAGGTGGCGAAGGTGCCGGTGCTGGAGCCGGCCGACGCCCGTGAAGCGAAGCAGATGGTGAAGACCGCCTTCGAGGTCAGCGAGCGCTTCGAGACGCCGGTGATGTTTCGGACCACGACGCGCCTGGCGCACACACGAGGGATAGCGGAAGAGGGTGAGCGCCTCGAGGTGCCGCGTAGAGAGTTCTCACGCAAAGCCAGCCAGTACGCGATCCCGGTCTACGCTCGCTTCCGGCGCCCCGAACTGGAGGAGAAGCTGGGCCGGCTGCGCGAGTTCGCCGAGGAGTACGAAGCCAACGTCATCGAGGAAGGAGACCCGCAGCTGGGCGTGGTGAGCCACGGCATCCCCTATCAGTACGTGAAAGAGGTCGCACCCGAGGCGACCGTGTTTAAGCTGGGACTGGTCTATCCACTGCCGGAGAAGAAGCTGAAGGAGTTCTGCGCCCGTTTCGATACGGTCTACGTGGTCGAGGAGAGCGAGGGCTTCATCCAACAAGAGATGGCGGCCTTCGGGATCACCAACATCGTCGGCAAGGAAAAGTTCACCAACATCGGTGAGCTGAGCGCCGACCTGGTTGCAGCCGGACTGAAAGGGACGCCGGTGGCGGCCGATTTCGCGGGAGAGGTGGCCGTCCTCCCGCGGCCGCCGGTCCTCTGCGCCGGTTGCCCGCATCGCGGTGTGTTCAGCACGCTGAAGAAACTGGGCGTCCTGGTGACCGGAGACATCGGCTGTTACACGCTTGGCTGCCTGCCGCCGTTCGACGCCATGCACACCACGTTCTGTATGGGGGCCAGCATCGGCAACGCCACGGGGTTCAACAGGGCCGGCGAAGAGAAGGTGGTGGCGGTGATCGGCGATTCCACCTTCCTGCACGCCGGTCTGCCCAGCGTGCTCAGCGCCGCCTACAACCGGGTGCCGACGACTACGGTCCTGCTGGACAACGGCACGACCGGCATGACCGGCCACCAGGAGCACCCCGGCACAGGCCACACTCTGAAGGGCGGTCCGGCCCCGGCCGTAGACTATGAGGGGCTGATCAAGTCTCTCGGTGTGGAGCACGTCGAGCTGGTCGATCCCTGGGACCTCGAGGCGACAGAGAAGGCGATCGTTTCAGGCCTGGCTCATGACGGACCGGCAGTGATCATCGCCCGGCGACACTGCAACCTGCTACCAGAGGAGAAGGCGAGGGAGCGGACCGCGTACGTGGTCGATGCCGAGGAGTGTATCCTCTGCGAGGACTGCTTCGAGACCGGCTGCCCGGCGTTGGTGTGGGAGGATGATGTCCCGTACATCCGCGACTGGGAGTGTGTGGGCTGCGCGATGTGCTCCCAACTGTGTCCGGTCGATGCGATCGGCGTCGCCGGGGAGGCCTGAGCGATGGCGGTGACCAACGTCTTGATCGCGGGCGTCGGCGGACAGGGCGCGGTCCTCGCCAGCGAGCTCCTGGCGCTGGCCGCTATAGCCGCCGGCCACGACGTGAAGCAGGGCGAGTTTCACGGCGTCGCGCAGCGGGGCGGTGCGGTGTTCAGCCACGTGCGCTTCGGCGACCGCGTCTATTCGCCGATGGCGCCTCGGGGCGCCGTCGACTACCTCCTGGCACTGGAGAAGCTGGAGGCGCTGCGCTACGCCCACTTCGTTAAGCCGGGCGGCACGATCATCGTCAACGACCACAAGGTCGAACCCATCCGTGTGGCAGACCAAAGACCGTACCCGGACGAAGGGGTCGACTTCCTCGAGGGCAAAGGCTTCAACGTGGTGGTCGTTAGAGCCACCGAAAAAGCCGTCGAACTGGGCAATCATCGCGCGGCCAACGTCGTCCTTTTGGGCGCGCTCTCGGCGTCGCTCGATATCCCGCAGGATACTTGGGAGAATACCCTCCAGACGCGTATTCCCGAGAAGCTCCTGCCTCTGAATCAGCAGGCCTTCGCCGCCGGTAGGCAGCTTTCCGCGCGCTGATGTTTGGCCTAGCCGGGAGGTCTTGCAGATCGATCTCTCCCGCCTGAGGAAGGGGTACATCGATACAAGATTGTTACACGCTTGTTGCGGTTCGGTCACGCACGTGTCATAGGTTTGCCGCGAAACCCATAGGGTTAGACAAGAATCGAGGCACGTCGGCTAGGGTCGTGAGTCCGGTTTGAGGGAGGAGAACCAATGGGAGAGACCCGTCTTGCTGTCTGGTTGGCGCCGCTGCGCCTGGTGCAGGCGCTGCTCGCCATTCTACTGATCACAACCGCTCAGGTAGCCCCAGCGCTAGCTCAGGGGTCCGAAACGGTCGTAGAGGCGGCGGACACCGTTGTGGCCGACACCGCCCAGGAGGAGCCGTCGATCCGCGTTGGCCACGGTAGCCGGGGGTTCGAGATCGGGACGTCGGACGGCAATTACCTGATGCAGCTCCAACTGCGGCTGCAGTTTCGCTATGCGTACCCCCGCGATATGGACCCGATCACCTTTGAAGATTTCGCCGATGCGGATCAGCACATCTTCAAAGTCAATCGCTCGCGGATCAAGATCGGGGGTAACGCGCTGACGCCCTGGCTCAAGTACTACATGGAGTACGAGCTGGGTGGCAGCGCACTGCTGGACATGCGGTTCATGCTGGAGAAGTCGGAGGCGTGGCGCTTGAAGATCGGGCAGTGGAAGGCACAGTACAGCCGTGAGCGTATCATCTCGTCGGGAAGACAGCAGCTGATGGAGCGCTCGATCATCAACCGGCCGTTCACCATCGACCGACAGCAGGGCGTGTCGATGTACGGTCGCCTGAAGGGGCCCGGTGTCCTCGACTTCAACTACTGGGCCTCGGTGTTCACCGGCATGGGTCGGGGTGCCCGGGAGAACGATGACGAGCACTTGATGTACATGGCGCGGCTGCAGTGGAACTTCTTCGGCCGCACGGTACCGTTCTCGGGCTCCGACTGGGAATACCACGAACAGCCGGCTGGGGCGTTGATATTCGCGGCTGTCACAAACAGGAGCCCATATACGCGATTCTCGACCTCGGGCGGCGGCCAGCTGGAAGGCTTCGACCCCGGTGACCCCGGGCAGTACCGCGTGAACCAGTGGATGCAGGAGTCGGCGTTCAAGTACCGAGGCTTCGCGTGGCAGCAGGAGTTACACTGGAAGCAGGTCGAGGACAAGATAAACCAGACGACCAGGACCCTCATGGGCGTCTACTTCCAGGCCGGCTACTTTTTCCACTACCTGTGGCCCTCGTTTCCGAAGCCGTTGGAACTGGCGGCCAACGTCGCCTTCTACAATCCTGACATCGACCTCGGGCACGATACGCTCCGGGAGTACACGCTCGCGGCCTCCTGGTTCTTCAACGGTCACCTGAACAAGCTGACCGCCGATGTGACTTTCTTCAAGTTCGATTTCCCCGAATTTGCAGACCAGGACCAGTGGCGCGTCCGGCTGCAGTGGGACGTCTCGACGTAGCCCGCGTCACGCTCTGACCGTCCAGGCAAACGATTACGGCGTCTAGCGATAGACGCCGTTCTCTTTGCCGGCGTGTCGCGGCGCGAGTGACTGAATTCTGCCCGGGCCACGGCGCCCCCCTCACTTGACTTACGCTTGATCGAGCGCTGCGAACTTTCGAGGAAAGAGGAGGAAAAAGCGTTGGAGGAACCTGCATTGCGCACCCGAATGTTCTGGTAGAGAACCTGGCGGATTGGCAAGCGGAAGACCGATGAAATCAGTAAGGCGAGGCGAAGAGAGGTTGTTCGGCGAACTGCTGTCGAAGGGGACGTCGCGGGCGGGCAAGTCGACCGCCGTGGCGACGCTCACCTCTCTGGCCTTTCATGGAGCGATCGTTGGGAGCGCGGTGTGGGCCACGCTCGCCTTCGGCAAAGAAATGATCGAGTCGCCGGAGGAACAGGTCACGCTGTTTGAGCTCCTCGCCGAAGTCCGTGAGCCGACGCCTCCGCCGACTCCGGAGCCAGAGCCGCCAGCTCCGCCGCAGGCCAACCCGCCGCCAGCACCGGAGCCCGAGGTCGTCGCTGAGCTGGAGGAGGAAGAAGTAGGCGGTTTTCAGACCCTGGCCGAGCCGGCGGAGGTACCGGACGAAATACCGGCCTCCTCGGGCGAGGCCTTCGACGAGTCGGACTTCAGCGGTGAGGGTGTGGAGGGCGGTCGGGGCGGCGGACCGCTGGGAGACGAGGCGGAAGTCGACTCCGGCAACGCCGCTCAGCGGGCGGTTACCGTGTACACCGTCGCGCCGGTGATGCTCAACCGGGGGGAAGTGGCGGAAGCGATGTTCGACCACTATCCCCGGGTGCTGAAAAGGGCGGGCGTGAGCGGAGTGGTGATCGTAAGGATACAAATTGACGTCACGGGTCGGGTGGTGAAGAGCCTGATCGGCCAGTCGAGCGGTCGCGAGGCCTTCGACGAGGCGGCGCTCGAGGTTACGCAAGTGATGAGCTTCAAGCCGGCGTTGAACGGCGACCATCCGGTAGCGGCCTGGGTCGTGATGCCGATCGAGTTCCGGGTGAAGTGAGCTGTTGGAGGTAGTCAAATGAATATGTCGCTGCTGGAGCTTTGGGGAACGATGGGTTGGTTCGCCCGAGGCATCATCCTCGTCCTTCTCGTGATGTCGGTCTATGTGCTCACGGTCGCGATTCGCAAGGGACTGCAGCTGCGCCGTTCGAAGAAGGCGACGCTGAGATTCTCGGAGCTGTTCACGGAGGCGCTGAGTGAACGCGACTTCGTCCAGGCGCGCGAGTTGGTCGACCGATACGAGGACAGCCATCTGGCCGCCAGCCTGCGGCGCGTGTTCGCGTCCTCGAAGTTCCATCGCGCGCGTAGCGGCTTCACCGCTGAGGAGATCGCCGGCGTTCAAAGGACGGCCGAACTGGGCGCCCTCGAGCAGGTGGCGCAGCTCCGCCAGGGGCTCGGGGTGCTGGCGACGACGGGCGCGACGGCTCCGTTCGTGGGGCTCTTGGGAACGGTGGTAGGTGTGGTCAATGCCTTCTCGGGGATGGCGCTGGCCGGCGGCGGAGGGATCGCCGCCATCTCGGCGGGCATCGCCGAGGCGCTGGTCGCCACCGCCATCGGATTGCTGGTCGCGATCCCCGCGGTCTGGCTCTACAACTACTTCACCAACCGCATCGAGTTCATCGCGATGGAGCTCAACTATGCGGCGGAGGAGCTGGTCGACTTCCTGGCCGGTCCCCTGGACTTCGAGGAAGTGCAGGAACGTGAAACGGCGAGCCCGCCGGAGGCCGTCGTGACGCGCCAGCCTGCGCACACGTATTAGACGGGAGTCGGTGCCATGAAGCGACATTCGCGCTTGAGCAGCACGAACACCATGGCGGGCATAAACGTGACGCCTATGGTGGATGTCATGCTGGTCCTGCTGATCATCTTCATGGTCGTTACGCCGGCGATCGTCGCCGGCTTTCAGGTCGAGGTTCCGCAGGGTGAGCATCTCAAGGCCCGGACCGATCGGGAAGACCGCGTCGAGCTCGGTATAGACCACGAGGGCAACTATTACCTGAACAAGCGACCCATCCTCGGTGAGGACGCGCTCGAGCTGTTGAAGGCAGAGTTCGCCGGCCGGGCAGGGGACAAGGTTCTGTTCATCAAGGCGCACCGCGGTCTCAAGTACCAGGAGATCCTCGATGCGATGAGCCTTGCCAGGGAGGCCGGCGCCCGGGTGGTGGGCGCGGTAACGGAGAAACGCCCCGAGGGCGAGTCGGGGCGCGACCGTGAAACTTCCGCGGTGGATAACGGGAGAAGATAGATGGCTTTCGAGGCAGCTAACGGGAAGCGGCCGTCCAACATGTCGGACATCAACATGACGCCGATGATCGACGTGCTGCTCGTGCTACTCGCGATATTCATGATCGCGCAGCCCATGCTGCGCAGGACCATCGACGTCCAGATACCGCACAAGGAACGGAGCGAGGCCACGGCGTCGGCGCCGCCGATAGTCCTGGAGATCGACGCAGATGGAAGCTACGCCGTCAACAAGCTACCGATCGCACATGACGAGCTGGAGGCCTCGCTGCGGGAGATCTACCTGGGCCGCTCCGATAGGGTTCTGTTCATCAAGGCGGACGGCGAAGTGATCTACGAGGAGGTCATCGCGGCGCTCGATGCGGCTCGGGGAGCCGGGGTCTCGGTGCTGGGGGCGGTGCTGGGGAGCTGAGGGACAAGACCGCCCGACGCGGCGCCTATCGCCGCCACTCCACGACTGCCAGGCCAGTCAACGCGAGAAACATCCCCAGGCACAACCAGGCGAAAAGGTCGCCGAGCAGCCCGTAGAGCGTGTTCACGGGCACGGCTCTGACGTGGGCGACCATAGCGTCGTCTGCGTAGTCTATCGCCGCCAGCGTTCGGCCGCGTGTGTCGGTTGCGATGGAGCGACCGGTACTGGTCGGTCGGAGGAGTGAGAAACCGCTCTCGATCGAACGAAGGATCGCCATGTCCGCGTGCAGCGGAGTGATCGCCGGCCAGTCCGCCGCCGGCCCCACGATGAGACCGATCTCCTGGCGGCTCGCCTGCCGCAAGAGCGGCGCGAAGTCCAGGTCGTGACAGATCACGGCGCCAACCGACCCGTACGCCGTATCCAGTCGACGCACCACGCCGTCACCCGCCCCGGTGAACCCTGACTCGGCGCCGACGATTGGGTTTGCCTTCTGGTAGTGCCAAGCGACATCTCCCGTCGCGGAGACGGCGACGACCTTGTTTTCGAACGGCGGCCGGCCATCCGGAACCCAAACGCCGTAAGCGAGGATGAGGTCGATCCCCTCGAGTGCAGCGAGCCGGCCGGCTCGCTCCAGCAGTTCGGCCTCGTCGCTCTGCATCACACGGCCGGCCGTCTCGGACCACGCCACCAGCCGTGCTTCCGCACGCGCTTCACGAACCGTTCGAGCGAACAGGTCATCGTTCAGGCGCCCGGCGATCGACGCAATCGTCGCCAGCTCAGACTCGGTCACGGGCTCGCCGCGGCGCACCGGTGCGAGCGCCGCCTCCAGTTCGGTCATCAGTTCGGGCGACGGGACTAGGCCCGCCACGCGAACCAGTGCTCCGTCGAACCCCTGGCCGCTCAGACGCAACTGACCGAAGCCGAGAACACAGAGAAAGACCAGGCCGTAGCTGAACGCCGCACGGCGACGCTGGTTGGCTGATCGCTCCCCGCTAACGCTCCAGGCGACCACCGCCGCAAGCCACGTCATCAAGAACGATATCCCGGCTACTCCTGTGACCGCTGCGAGCTGAAGCAGAGACAGAAAGTCGGTCTGCGTGTATGCGAGGGAGAACCAGCTACCGTATGGTGTCACCCAGCGGTGGAAGATGAATTCGATACCCACCCAGGCCGTGGGGAAGACGAGCGTGGCCCTGAAGCCGGCGAGCCTCCCGGCAATGGCGCAATGCACGGCGAAGGGCAAGAAGTAGACGACAGCGTAGGTGCCGGCGATCAGGTAATACAGGATCCCCGGGGCCGGGATGATCCCACGCCAGACCACGAATTGCACCAGCACGTACGCAACTGCCGCCGCCGCCAACGCGCGCCAGGTGCGCGAGCGCTCAAGATAGATGAGCCAGCCGATCGGGGCTAACCACGTCGCTTGCGGTAGAATCCAGCGACCGTTCGCGACAAGCTGAAGGGCGACCCCCAGGATTAGCCAGCCCCACGGTCCTCTGATCCGTTGAACCAGTGTCGAGTCGTTACTCACGGGCATTCAGTCCCGCGGTTACGTAGACGCGCGTTGCATCAAAGAGCTCTGCCGCCTCGGGTCCGCCCTCGACGTCGAACTCGTCTCCGAAATCACAGGCCAGGAGCAGCATGACGATCCCGTGTACCCGCGACCACAGATAGAACGCCACCAGGTCCGGGTCCGATTCCTTCAACGCACCGTGCTCCATCGCCTCCACGATGCACCGTCGCAGGATGGCGTAGCCGCCCTGGCCCGGCAGGTCCTTCACCCGCTTGCGCCCGGTCACCACCGGATTGAAGAGGATCTTGAACTCCTCTTCGTGCTCCGCCGCGAACCGGATGTACGCGTCACCCAGCGCCGCGATCCGCGCAAACGAGCCCACCGGCAGCGAGACGATCGCTTCCAGCAGCTTCCGCTCGAACTGCTCGAACCCCAGCTCGACCACCCGCTCCACCAGCGCCTCCTTGTGGCGGAAATGCCGGTAGATCGCTCCCGCCGTGACGCCCGACCGCTCAGCCACCGCCCGCATCGAGAAACCCGCCAGGCCGGCCGTGGCGAGGAGGGCGCGGGCGGCGTCGACGATGCGGTCTTGGGTCCGTGCGGTCTGGGAAAGCGCTCCTGTAAACATTGTACAGTAATAGTAAACGGTGTTTACATTCGTGTCAACAGCTTTCCCGTCAGTCTCTCCAGGCCGCCAAGCTGCGCGTTGCCTTCGGCCGCCGCGCACCACATTTTTCCTCGTCGAATCTTCCGCGATGTTCGCCTGTTCGCTCGCTCATCGGTGCGTGCCGGGTTTCGGTGCGACGCACAACCTGGAGGCCCCCATGCGTAACCATTGCTTGCTTTCCGGGGTGTTGGGACTCGCGTTCATGATCGTCGGCTGTCAGGCGCCGGCTACCGAGGAGAGCCCACTCCCGGAGAACGTGCTCAAGCTGAAGGAGCTGAGCTACACGGACATCGACGAGCTGGATCGCGAGCGTTCGATATTCTTCCTGACTTTCGGCAACCTGGAGGAGCACGGGCCTCACCTCCCGGTGGGGTCGGACTACTTCCAGGCGGTGGGCGTGAGAGACGGACTGATCGAGCGCCTGGGTGAGGTACACCCCGATTACAGTTTCGTGATCGTGCCTGTTATTCCTTTGGGCGAGGGTGGAGCGAATGACCTGGCGCGGCAGTTGGAGCACGTGGGGACGTTCGCCGTCCGTTACACGACGTTGCGCGATGTGGCGATAGATATGGGCGCGGCGATCGCCCGCAAGGGATTCGAGAACATCTTCGTGATTCACAGCCACGGGACTACGCTCCACAACGTGGCATTCAACGAAGCGGCCGCGTTTGTAAGTGAGCGGTACGGGGTTCGGATGGTGAATATCACGAGCCTGGTGTTCGGGGAAGGTTTTTACAGCGATGCCGTGGTTGGCGAGCATCTTGGGGAAGGCTGGCAGGAAGAGGTCGGCCTTACCGGGCATTCCGGAACGGCGGAGACATCGGCGAACCTGTACCTACACGAGCTGGTAAAGCCGGAGTATAAGGAGCTCGAGCCGTTCGTGATCACTGATCTTGCCGGGTTGTTTACTATCCACGAAAGGACGGGCTGGCTAGGGTATTGGAGTGACCCGTCGAAGGCGACCAAGGAGTTGGGCAAGGACCTGATCGAAGATTTCGTCGAGCGCAGCTTTAGAATCGCTGAGCTAGCTCTGGCCGGCGAAGATCTGTCGGGATTGCCCGTGTACCCGGACAACTTTCCTCCGATGCCTGAAGCGGAAGAAAACATGAGCATCGTGCAGGAAAATTACGCCGAACAGACTGCCGAGATCGACGAATGGCTGAGGGGGCGCGAAGCCCAGTCTCAGTGAACGAGCTGTAGGTCTGAGGGACACATAACGACCGAGGGGTTGCCGCGCCTTTAGCGCGGCAACCCCTCGATCGTGGTTGGGACGGGCGTCTCAGACCGCCATGGTCCTGGTGTACTCGGCTCCGACCTGGCCCTCGCGGCATGTGGCGGAGGCGAGGAAGTCGGCTGAACGTTTGGCCTGGGCCTCGAGGGCCTCGGCGATAGGCAAAGCGCACGTCTGCTGCATGCACTCGATAATCGCACCGCGAGCCGTCTCCATTTGCGGAGAGTCGGCGGGGGGGAGGTCGCGGATGTCTGTGGGCAGGTCACTGAGCGCGCCGCCGGCGACCGCCCTCTGCTGCAGGCCGTGATCGCCGTCAGCTGCCACTTTCCAGACCGTCTGAATCGCCTGGTCCAGCGGCCCGGCGTAGTCGAGGAGCCAGCCCACCGCATCGCTGGCTCTGGCCGGCCTGCCGGTGAGGAGAAGTTGGAGCAGCTTGGGCCAGTGATCCGGGTCGGCTTTCCTGAACGGCCAGTGACAGGCCTCCATTCCCGGAACGACCGGTAGGGTGACCTCCGGCCAACCGAGCTGGGCGTCATCGACGGCCACAAGGTAGTGGCAGTGGATGAGCAACTCGAGCATGCCGCCCAGACAGCGCTTGCCATTGACGAAACCGACGGAGACGGCGAACTCGTCGTTGAGGCGGCGGGCGGTTGCGGGCCAGCCGCTGGTAATGCGGTATCCGTCCTCGAAGTTCTCGAGCGCCGAGTAGAAGTCACTCGTGTCGGCGCCGATCATCTGGGTGGAGATGTGGAAGTCGCCCGTGACGATCACTCGGTCGATCTTTTCGGCCTTGAGCCAATCGATGGCTCGGTTCATTTCGTGATCGACGTCCCAGTTATAGGTCTCGCGGTTGATGGTGATCACACCGACCTTGCCGTCGTGCTCGGCGTTGACGTAGAGCTGCTGCCACTCCGGTGTCTCAACAGCCTCGAAAGCGGCGGGGAACCAGCTCTTCCCGGTCTTCGCATCGGGGTATAGTCGGTGATAATCCTCCACCGTGGCGATCACCGAGTCCGGGCCGAGGTCGCGGATCACGGCGAGGATGCCGCGGCGGAACTGGGCGCACAATTCGCCGATCGCGTTGAGGTGCGACAGGTGGCCGCGCTTCTCCTGAAGCATCAGGCTGGTCATCTGGAACATCGGGCCGAGGATCCAGGTTTGGAACTCCTGATTCGCTTCGCTGTCCAGCGACCAGTCGACCAGCGGACGGAAGTGGTTGGGCGGATACCAGGTCTGACCGGTTTCCTTGCGCTCCTCCAGCACCGCGGTCGGGCGGAACAGCTCACCGTATGTCTCACTCAGGTGGTGGAGGCAGGACCAGGTCAGGAAGTCGGCTCCTTTCGCCCCGATGGCGTCGTGAGCCCTAAAGGGGTTGGGCCCGAGAAGCTTGCGGGTGAACTTGTCGATCTTCCAGAACGGCATGTTGCTCGCATCGTGGTAGCGCAGGCCGGCCAGCGTCACGCCACAGAACAGGACGTCGAGGATGAACGACCAGTTATCGCTTACCGGGAGCGGGATGAGACCCATCGACCAGAGCAGCTGGGTGACGGCGCTGGGTTCGGCCTCCACTATCTCCCAAACCTTATTGATCTCGTGGGGGAAGGCGGGGTGTGCGATGCCGACCCCCAGCTCGGAGCTGGGGAAACCCGAGGTGACCGATCGGATCTCGATCCCCGGGAAGGCGTCCCTGAACAGCTCGTAGTGGGCGCGCTTGATCTCGAGGATCTCGGGGATCGCCTCCAAGAGGAAGCGCGGTTTTAGATTCCCGAGCTCGGCCGGCAGGTTGGTGCCGTCGTAGGACAGCCGGGTGATGTTCCCCATGATCCGGTCGGCGCCCTCACGGCCGAAGGCCTGCACCAGGCCAGGGTACTGCCTGCCGATCCCGTCGGGTGCGCTGGGAAAGTCGAGTCCGACGACGCGAACTCCGTAGGGCTCGAGCCGCGAGCCGAGCTGCATGGTCTTTCCCGCTCCAACGATCCCATTGGCACCCGAGATGACTAGCGAGCCCCGGTCACCGGAGTTCCCGAACACCTGATCGACGAGGCCGGCGGTATCGGCGGGTGTCCTTCCGTTCTGGAATATGTCGATGACGTTCCCCAGTCCGAGTGTCTGGAGTGTCGATTCCCTCATGACCTTGGACATTTACCTATCTCCTTAAGAGACCTTGAACACAGAGGCGATACCGACGTCGCCGGCGGCGCAACCGAACACCAGAACGTGGCCACCACCCAGATCGACCGCTTCCTCCAGCGCTTCGATCAGCACTCTGGTGAGCGTCGGTCCTTGTGGGTGCCCCCAGACCATCGGGCAGCCGGTGTTGTTTAACTTGCGCCAATCGTAATCGAGTAGCTTCGAGAAGATCACGTCGTTAACGGCAAACGGGTTGTGGTTCTTGACCACCGCCATGTCGGCCATGGTCAGCCCGGTTCTGTCCAGGAGCTTCTGGACGGCAAATGCGGGGGCCTCGGGCATCAGGCTGGGATGGGTCCGGGCCTCCGTCTTGGCGACGAACTGGATGTCGATCTCCGGTCGCGGGCTGAGCTGCTTGGCCTTCTCTTTGCTCGTGACCAGCAGGGTCGACATGCCGTCGGAGGCGTGAGTCTGGCCGCCCCCGGTAACGCAGGTGTCGAGCTCGCGCATCGCCCGCAGGCCACCCATCGTCACCATGCGAACGCCGTAATCACCGTCGATACGACCCAGCGGACGGCCCTGGACGTTCAGCACGTCGAGGGGGACCATGACGCGGTCCAGGAACCCCGACTTCTTGGCGTCGAAGTACTGCTCGTAGCGCAGGAAGGCTACCTCGTCGGTCTCCGCTCGGTCGCACTTGTACTTACGCGCAGTGATGCCGGCGGCGGTGATCATGGCGTTACCGGTGGCGGGGTCGAAACCGAAGTTGTCCCAGACGTCGGCGATCGCCTGCGTGCGCTCGTGTGCGCGACGCTCCGGGAAGACCCCCACCGGCGAGTCGCTCGTCCGGTCGAACGTCAGGACACCGACCACGTCGTTGGAGCCGGAATCCACCTCGGCCCCGGCCAGCAGGGCCGCCTGCAGCCCGGTGGCGCAGGCCTGCTCCATGTGGTAGCCGGGGATGCGATGCCCCATGCAGCTGGCCACGAGCGGAGCGTTCCAGAACTTCCAATGCCAGGGGATCGTCGAGCCGATGATCAGGTACTCGAGCTCGCTCTTGGGCACGTTCCGCAGGCCCAGGATGCGGCCCATCGACTCGCCGGCGAACTGGCCGATATTGACTTCCGCCAGCGCGGAGGTCTGCCAGGCGGGGAAGTAGCTACTTCCCCAGGTGCCGTAGGGTATTCTCGCGTTAGGGAACATTTGGCGTGCCTTCGTCATGGGGTTTTTCCTTGACTGCGGGGCGCAGTGGCTGCGTCGTCAGGGTTGGGGCAGGTTACTGCCCTAGTTTAGCACTCCAGAACCTACTAAACAAACGCAGGGCGCGGTCCGCGGTTCTGAAGGTCGGAATCCCGGCCCCCTCGAGGATCCGGGCCATGGGGTCGAAGAGCGGGCCGCCGTCCACGACCGCCACCCAGGGCACCCGCACGTGGTCTTTGAGCCTCGCGAGCCGACGCGCCACGGACTCCTCCGCGTAGACATCCTCTGCGTGTGTCTCAGCGGGCTCCAGAGTCTGCAGAGCCGCGGTGAGCGGCACGCACCCTACCAGGCCCACGTCGACATTCTCGTCGTCAAGCACGAGGCGACAGCCGTCGACGAACGGGGCGTCGGGCATTATCGGCGTGAGGTCCACAGGGTTGCGGATGTCGACGACCTCGTCCACGCGGCAACCCTCGAGGAGCGAGCGCAATCCCGCGCGGGTCTGCTGCGTGAGATCGGCAAGCTCGAAATCGCCGAGATGATCGGAGATGGACACACACTCGAAACCGGCGTTGGAGACCGCGCCCAGTCGTCTTCCTGTGATGCGCGCGTCGCCCAGCAGAGCGGAAAGCTTGACCATGTCCTCGAAATCCTCGGTCGTCTCGCAGACCAGCACACCCGCCTGCCCGGCGAGCTCCCGATTCACGGCATAGTCACCGGCGATTGCCGCCGTATGGCTGGCCGATGCCGCCGCGCCGGCCGACGTGCGGCCGGCGCGATACAGTACAACCGTCTTACCCTGTGCGGTGATCTGCCGGGCAGCCTCGATGAACTTCAGTCCGTCCAGAGCTTTGAACCCTTCGGCGTAGACGGCGAAAATCTCTAGCTCGTCGTCGTCCTTCAGGTAGGTGAGGTAGTCGCCGATCGTCAGGTCCATCTGGTTTCCGATCGAGATGGCGTACTTGGGGTCGAGGCCCAGTTTGCCGCCCTTCGCGACGTAGAACGCCCCGCTCTGAGAGATGAATGCGATTGGGTAAGTGCCGGTCGAGGTACTGCGATACTTATAGTCGGGGATGAACGTCGCGTCGTAGCCGCCCGGCCGCGAGCGAATCCCCATGGAGTTGCCACCGTTGATCACCGGACCGCCCCACTCGCTATCCCGGGCACGTTCTAAGACCGCCCGTGCGCGTGCGACGACCTCCTCGCCCCCTTTCTTCTCCTCCAGCCCTCCCGGTATCAGGATGATGCTCTCCGCCTTCTCGTGCTCGACGATTGCAGCCAGGAGATCCGGGAGCTGTGGGGCGGCGACCGCCAGTATGAGAAGATCGACGCGCCCCGGCAGAGACTCGAGATCGGGATAGCAGGGGCAGCCGTCTATCGTCTCCGAGCCCGGCTTCACCAGATGGATGAGCCCGCGTTCGAATCCCCCGCGGATTAGGTTGTCGAGTATGAGGCGCCCCGGGTTCATCCGCTCGGAGACACCGATGATGCCTATCGAGCTCGGCTCCAGCAGGTTCTTGATCTTGTGCAGCGGGCGGGCATCGGCGGAGACCTCCGTGTCGCCACCAACCCTTGCCAGAACATCGAGGGGCAACAAGCGATCGCCAGCGACTACCAGCGGGTTGACCTCGAGCTCACGTATGTAGCGGGGCGACAGTTCGCGGGCGAGCTGGGCGAACTTGATGAACAGAGCGACGAGACGACCTTTCTCGAGACGGCCTGTTCGGCCATGAAACTCGCCGGTGATGAGCCTCGCGACTGCCAGGTTCTTCAGGATGTGTTGGACCGACCCTTCATCGAGTCCATGTGGTGTGGCGATGGCGATCTCGCTTCCCGGTTCCAAGGCGTCGGCCAAAAACTCTGCCTGAGTCCCGCCGGCCCCACAAGCTACCACGGGCCCAAAGTCGTCGGTCCAGCGAATCCCCAACAACAATTCGCTCCCTAGCGCCGCGTCGTAGGCGATGTGTTCCACGACCAGGAACCCGCGGACGTCGTTCCGCTGAAAGCGCTCGCCCATGTCTCGGATGGCTGCGCCGAGTGCCTCTCGATCGCGGGGCACGATACGGACGCCGCCTACATCGCTTTTGTGCAGGATCTCGGGGGAGAGCACCTTGAGGACGACTCTGTCACCGGCGAACCTGTCGAGGTCCAGGGAGGGTAGGGCATCGGCATGGCCGAGGATGGCGTGCTCGGGTGTGGCGATGCCCGTCGCAGCGAGTACCTGCAGTCCCTCGCTCTCGAGCAGCACGTCCCGTCCGTCCGTCCGTGCGGCTTCGACGATCGCTGCTATCCTGTCGGTGTCCATGCGAGCGGCCGGCTGACTACGGGCGACCGGTCTCGACCTGCCAGACGGTGTCGAGCACGGTGCCGTCGACCCACTTGATCACGGCGACCGGCCGGTCGGTGATCTGCGGTTCCGCTGGCGGCCCGCCCACGATACGCTCCACTTCGTCCTTGAGCTCCTGGATGGGCCTGATGGGAAGATCGGAGCCCTTCACGGCGTCCAGGAGATCTGTGCGGCGTGGGTTGATGGCGATGCCGCGCTCGGTCACGACGACGTCGATGAGCTCGCCGGGGCCCGTTATGGTGGTGACCTCGTCCACGAGGACCGGGATCCGGTCGCGGAAGGAAGGCAGCGCGAGGATGGTGCAGCGGGAGAACAGACAGTTCTGCCAGCCACCGATCCCGTGCAGGAGCACACCGTCCGAGTGGGTGTTCACGTTGGCGTTGAAGTTAACATCGACTTCGGTCGCACCCAGCACGACAGCATCGACCATCGATGCGAAGTTGCCTTTCCCGTGATAGTTGTAGGAAGTGAAGGGCGACGTGGGGATGTGCCGGGGGTTCGAGGCGATCGACTCGACCGCCGCCAGATCGAACGTCTGGCCGTCGAGGATGAAGTCGGTCAGGCCTTCGTTCATCAAGTCGACCAGGTACTGCGTCGAGCCACCACGGACGAAACGTGCCTTCACTCCGGCCTGCTTCATGAGCCGCTTGAGGAATCCGACGAAGGCGAGCGCGATGCCGCCGGCACCCGCCTGGAACGAGAAGCCGTCCTGCATGATACCCGTGTCGCGGAGAAAGCGGGCGACGTACTCGGCGATCATCAAACGGTCGGGACTCTTGGTGATCTGAGTCGTGCCCGAGACTATCTTCGCCGGGTCGCCGATCGAGTCGACCTCCACGACGTAGTCGACATTGTTCCCCTGGATCTGCCAGGGGATGCAGGGGAAGGGGACCAGGTTGTCGGTGACGACGATCACGTGATCCGCGTAGATCGAATCGGCGAGCGCGAACCCGAGAGAACCGCAGGCGGAGGGGCCGTGTGAGCCGTCGGCGTTGCCGAACGGGTCCGCCGTGGGCGCTGCGATCACCGCTATGTCGATGGGAACCTCGCCGTCCTGAATCGCCTGCCAGCGCCCGCCGTGGGACCGCAGCACGCCCATACCCCGCATCTTGCCCTGCGAGCAGTACTCACCCAGTGGTCCGTTCATGCTCCCCTCGATGTGGTGGACGACGCCCCGGTCCATCAGGTCGATAACCGGTGCGTGGCAGGGGAACGAGGCGCTGGGGAACCACATGAGGTCCCGGGTTCCGAGATCGGCTGCGGCGTTGAGCGCCATCAAGGCCACCGCGTCTCCGTTCCGCAGGTGATGGTGAGTGGAGATCGTCATCGCGTCGCGGAGGCCGCATTTCTTGAGCGCTGTCTTGAGGTCGGAGACTCGTTTATCGCCGTCCGCGGGGTAGTCTCGGCACGACCGGATCGGCGGCGCCTGCTTATTTCCCTGCGGTTCGTAGGCGCCCACGCCGGCGAACGCCGCTTGTTCTTTTTGGTTCACCACGGTGGGCACGCGCCGCCCCACCGCGTTGACCACGAAGTCTGTGCTAACCGGGCGCCGGCTCACGATTCATCCTCCGGGATCAGGCCCATTCGCCGAGCGTCCTCAACGAGACGCTGCGCCCGCAGTACCACGGGTGGATCGATCATCTTGGTGCCCAGCCTGACGACACCGAGTCCCGCGGCCTGGGCTTCGTCAAAGGCGGACACGATCTTGAGCGCCTTTTCGATTTCCGCGGTCGACGGCGCGAAAGCATCATGGATCGGCTGGATCTGACGTGGGTGGATGCAGCCCATGCCCTCGAACCCCAATGCCCTGGAGCGGTGGGACCAGCGCACGAGGCCTTCCGTGTCTCCTACATCGCCGTAGACCGAATCGATGGCCTGGACGCCTGCGGCGCGCGCCGCGTTGACGAGGCGCGCGCGCGCGTAGAGTGACTCATCGCCCTGCGTCGTCTTCACGACTCCCAGGTCGGCGGTGTAGTCCTCCAGCCCGATTGTCAGTGCCACCACCGTATCGGCTGCCCTGGCGATGGCGAACGCGTTCTCGATCCCCAATGCCGACTCGAGGATCGGCATGATCCAGATCGGGTGGCTGTCACCGTCCTTCGAGCGTACCCCGCGGATTCGTTCGGCCACCTCCTCGACCTGTCCGGCCTCCTCGACCTTCGGTATGAGGATCAGGTCTGGCCCCTCGGGGACGATCGCCTTCAAGTCGTCAAAGCCCAGCGGCAGTTGATTGATGCGAACCATGCGCTCGGCCCCCGCAAAATCGACCGTCCGGAGTGCGTTGCGCACGATCAGGCGCGCGGCGTCCTTCTCGTCGGGATGGACCGAGTCCTCCAGATCGAGGATGATCCCGTCCGGGGCGTGAAGCCCGGCGTTGATCATCAGCTTCGGCTGGTTGCCCGGCAGGTACAGCCGCGAGCGTCGCAGTCGGTCACGCTCGGTCGGCCCTTCGCGAGCAACGATGCGCTCGGGTCGTGGGTCGCCCTTGCCCCTGGCCCCGGCCCGGCGCGCAGCGGCCTCCACGCGGGCGGCGATTGTGAAAGGGAGGCCTCCCTTGTCATCGATCGCGACGCGGCCGTGCTTGACGCTGAGGGCGCCCAGCACACGCTCAGCCGTCTCGCGAATTGAATCGCCGTAGAGCGCAGCGACCCTGGAATCGAGCTCTATCTGCAGTCCGCCCTTTTCGGCCAGCTCGATCTCGACGTGCAGGTCAGAACGAACGTCGTCTCCCTGCGGGCCTGCCGCGCCGCGTCCGGCGCCCCCTGACATCATCGGGTCCTCCTCAGCCCAGGCGAGCTATGATCGCGTCGGTGATCTGCGTGGTCGATGCTGCGCCCTTCGAGATCGACTCGGGTCCACCCGAGATCCGCATCATATCGTAGCTGCGCACCTTCCCCTCTTCGACGACCGCCGCTATGGCGTTGCGAATCGCGACCGCTCTGTCGGTATCGCCGATGTGGTCCAGCATCATGGCCGCACTCAGGATCATGGCGATCGGATTCACGATCGGGGGGTCTAGCTTTTCGTACTTCGGCGCCGAGCCGTGGGTCGGCTCGAAGACCGCGACCTCATCGCCGATGTTGGCCGAGCAGGCGAAGCCGAGGCCGCCAACCAGGCCGGCGAAAGCGTCCGACACTATGTCGCCGAACATGTTTCCGGCCACGATCACCGAGTAGTCCTCCGGGTTCTTGGTCAGCCACATCATCTGCGCGTCGATGTTGGTGGACCAGAGCTGGATGTTGGGGTAGTCGGCGTGTACCTCCTTCGCCACTTCCTCCATCATGCCGGATGTCTCACGCAACACGTTCGGCTTCTCGCAGATCGTCACCGACGGGTAGCCGTGCTTCTTCGCATACTTGAAAGCGGCTTCGACGATACGGCGACAGGCGTTGCGCGTGAACACGCGCGTCGAGATGGCGATCTCCTCGCTGGGAACGCTCTCGAACGCCTTGAACTTCGTGTGCGTCGACAGCGCCGCCCTCACCTGCTCCGGTGGGTTCGTCCACTCGAGACCCGCATAGAGCCCCTCGGTATTCTGTCGGAAAATGACCGCATCGACCTTGGGCTCCTCGAATCCGCCGCCTGCCTTCTGCCGGACGAAGTTGAGCGGGTTGCCGGGAAACGAGCGGCAGGGCCTGATGCAGACATCCAGGTTGAACTTCTGCCGCAGCCCGACGATCGGGCTGTAATAGACGAATCCCTTGTCTTGAAGCTCGGGGCGTAGCTCCTTGGCCGCCTCCTTCTTCGGTTTCGACGTGATCGCGCCGAAGAGCCCCAGCTTGTGCTGCTTCAACAGGTCCAGCGTTTCCTGGGGCAGCGGGTTGCCATCATTGATCCAGCAGTCCCATCCGATGTCTGCGTGTACGTAGTCGGCTTCGAAGCCGACAGCGTCCAACACGCGGATCGCTTCGGGTAACACCGTTTTGCCAATCCCGTCGCCGGGCATGCTCACTACTGTGTGTTTAGCCATGTTCGTTTGTGGTTGTAAGATCCGTTCTTGTCATTCCGCTCGATGAAAAAGTGATCAGTGATCGCTGATCAGTTATCAGTCTCGTTTCAGCCCACCCATCACTGATTACTGATTACCGATTACTCTCAAGGCAAACCAAGCCTCTCCCTCACCAGATTCTCGATTCCTCCCGCCACGACCAGCGACTGCGGAACCTTGCCCAAGGGCGGAAAGCGGAAATCTTCGCCACGTACCCTCGCGGTACCGTTCGAGAAGTCTATCTCCAGCAAATCGCCGGGAACGATAGTGAGATCACCGGCTGCGATGGTGTCAGCGTGGTGGCTCCTCAAACGCTCAACGAGGCCCGGGCACTCGATGCAGATGAAGCCGTTGTTGAACGCGTTACGCAAATAGGTCTGCGAGAAACTGCCGGCGATGACGAGAGGGATTCCAGCTGCCTGGAGCGCCGTGGCTGCCTGCTCGCGGCTCGAGCCGGTTCCGAAGTTGTAACCGCCGACCAGTACGTCTCCCGGTTGGACCATGCTGCGGAAGCTGGGATCGTAGTTCTCCATCACGACCTGGGCCATCTCCTCGTGGCTCAGGTCCTTGTAGGTGTAGTCCTTACCGTAGATGCCGTCGGTGTTCAGGTTGTCCTGGGGGAGGAGGACGAGGCGGCCCTCGATCTTCTCCGGGAAACCCGACAGGATGGCCACGGTCTCGCCTTGTGGCTGCGCGGCGTCTTCGAGCTCGGTGAAGCTCCGGGCGGGAGTACGGCCGTCCGACGGTCTTGGGCCCGCGATGTAGCCGGCAACGGCCGATGCGGCGACGACCTCGGGGCTGGCCAGATAGGCTTGCGCATCCCGCGATCCCATGCGGCCCTTGAAGTTGCGGTTGGTGGCCGAGATCCCGACCTCGCCGGGCTCGAGGAGCCCGACGCCCAAACCGATGCACGGTCCACAGCCGGGGGGCAGGGGATTGGCCCCCGCTTCGAGCAGTGCGCCCCAGGCGCCGCAGGCCTCAGCATCTTTTTGGACCTCGGCGCTGGCGGCGGCGACGTAGAGGTCGACGCCCTGCGCGACTTTCTTGCCGCGCAGAACCCCGGCCGCCGCTTCGATGTCCTCGAGGCGGCTGTTCACGCACGAGACCAGATAGGCCTTATGAATGGCGACCCGATCTCTCTCGATGTCGGCGACGGAACGCATGACCTGAACACTGTCGGGGCCTGAGACGTGAGGACTCACGTCGCCGAGGTCGAGCTCGATGCGGGCGGCGTAGGCAGCGTCTGCGTCGGGGGCCGGCGGCTCGCTGGACCACGAGGCGAGCTCGGCGTCGCTGAAGCGTTCGAGGCCGGCCGCCGCCAGGATCGCCTTGCGCGTGCGCAGGTACTCGACCGTTACCTCGTCCACTGGGAACCAACCGACTAGTGCTCCCCACTCGGTGGTCATATTGGCGATGGCCATCCGCTCATCCATGCTCAGCGCCGCTACACCGGGCCCGCCGAACTCGACGGCGGCGTTGAGGACCTCGCCCTGGTTGTAGAGGCCACAGAGCGTAACGATCACGTCTTTGCCGGTGGCGCCGTCGCGGAGCTCGCCTGTCAGAAGCACGTGGACGGAACGCGGAATCTGCCACCAGAACTCCCCGGAGCACCAGATCGCCGCGGCATCGGTGCGAACGACAGGAGTGCCCAACGCGCCCAGCGCCCCGTACATGTTGGAATGCGAGTCGGACGCCACCACCAGGGAGCCGGGGGTCACGTAACCTTGAGCGACCATTATCTGATGGCCGATCCCGGTCCCGGCAGGGTAGAAATCAACTCCCTGGTCGCGCGCGAACGCCTCGATATCCCGGTACTTGGCCAGGTTGGCCTCCGACCTGTTCTGAATGTCGTGATCCAGAGCGAAGACCGGCTGGCCCGGGTCGTGGATTCGCGACGCGCCGATCGCCTTGAACTTCGTCATTACGGCCGCCGTATTGTCGTGAGTCATCACGTGCCGCGGCCGCAGCGAGACCACGTCGCCGGCGCGAAGCGGGCGGTTGGGGCCCTCTGTTAGGTGCCTTTGAGCAATCTTCTCTACGATAGTCTGAGCCATGCTGCGTTTACCTGTCCCGTTCCGTTGCGGAAGGTGACCGGTGGTCGGTGGCCGGTGCGATCTTGCGGCGGTCACCCACCGGCTACCGGCTACTGGCCACCGGCTACCGGATGTCCGCCTTGCACATCTCCATCAGCGCCGACACCGAGTCCAGCTTGTCGAGCTTCCAGACCGCGTCCTTTAATCGCCCCCGGGCACCGTCGGAGAGGACCGGCGAAGCGAGCGCATCGAACTTCTCTTCTATCTCTTGGTCGGTGAGCGGGTTGCGTGGATCGCCCTTCGGGTAGTCGAGCTGTTCGGTCAGTTCATCACCGCCCGTCGTGGTTATGGTCACCATCACCCGCTGCAGCTCGGGGAACACTGCCTCGATGTCCGGATCGGCGGTCACTTCCACCTTCTCGAGCTGGGCTCGGATTCTCGGGTCCATGATTCTGTCCGGCTCGAACTGGGCCGGCGTGACCTGCCGGTCGACAATCGCCGCCGCTATCACGTAGGGCAGACTGTGGTCCGCGGTCTCCTTACTGCGGGGATCGTATTTCGAGGGATCGGCAAGGATGTCCGCAGCGCGGGCCAGCGAGCGGATTTCGACCTTCTCGATATCGTCGGGTTGTAGGTCGTTCTCTTGGACCAGCTTGAGCACGGCGGAGATCGGGGCGTGGGTGAGGGCCTCTGTAGGGAAGGCCTTCATCCCGCAGCGCTCGATGCGCCAGGACTCGCCGAGGCCCTCGGTCAAGAGCTCGAGCTTCCACTCGGGACCCATGCAGTGCACGAGACCCTCTTTGCCGTCGATGACGTGCTCGGGGCCGCTGTAACCCTTCTCCGCCAGTAGGGCGGCCATGACGCCCGCTTGGGTCGCCATGGGGTCGACGGTGTTCTTCATCATCGTCAGCTTGCCGGCCGTCACCGCACCCAGTGTGCAGTGATGTGACGCGGAGATGCCGATGGCGTGCTGGATCTTCTCCCAGGGCAGGTGCAAGGCGCGCCCGGCCACGATGGGAGAGACGAAGGCGGTAAGCGTCGCATGATGCCAACCCCTTTCCCTGATGCCGGGGAAGGCCGCCTCGCACAGCCGCATCTCGAATTCGTGACCCAAGACAATCCCGACGATCAGCTCCTCTCCTCCGGTTCCCTGCCGCTCACAACAGGCCAGCGCGGCGGGAATGATGTCCGAAGGATGCGAGGGGTCCTGCTGCCAGTAGATGTCGTTGTAGTCCATCACCCGGACCATCAACGCGTTCGCCAGCGATGCCGAGACCACGTCGGTCTTCCTGCCGCTCCCCAGAATCGTCGCCGCTCCTGCGCCTCCGGTCTCGTCCAGCACCTCCAGCGCGTGCAGGGCATCCTCCTGGCGATAGCCGCCGAAGGCGCAGCCCAGCGAGTCGAGCAGGTACCGTTTGGCCTCGTGGACGGCGCGCTCGCCGATCTGGCCGAACTCGAGGTCGGCCGCCCAGCGGGACATGGTTGCAGTGATCGTGTCGGACATGTCGAGCTCCTATTTCAGTGGTCGGTGATCGGTGGTCGGTGGTCGGTGGATCTTGCCACGGCCACCCACCGACCACTGACTACCGACTACCGATTCACAGGTTCTTGAACGGCAAAAACGACATGAAG